>CAMBDA010000001.1 GCA_945865175.1 uncultured Prevotellaceae bacterium
GAACGCTCAGATAGGCCTTGAAGGCAGTTGTAGGCAGGGCAGAGCCGTCGGCCGATACCACATTGCCGTCCTGGTCCTTCAGGACACCCAGATAGAATCCCAGCCCACTCTCGCTGGAAGCGTTCTTATAGGTGAGGCGGTAGAGCACATGGCCCACTTCGGCATACACCGTATCATTGGGCAGCACAGAGGTAGCCACCAGGTCGTTGTCCTCGGCAGGTACCAGGTCGGTCGTGGCCAGCGGATTCACCACAATGTCCGCAGCATCCGTGCACACCAGCACGCCTTCTCCCTTGGCCACCTTGTTGTCCGCACGATCCAAAAGCACCATCTCCCCGTCTACCACCTTCACGTTGTAAAGCGTCAAGGTCTTACCCGCTTCCACAGTCAGTTCAATGTCGGAATAGGGGTTGCTGAAGGATGAATAGTGAGTGTTCGACCCTTTGTTGGCTACGGCCGTAGCCTGCTCGGGGTCGCCTGGGAGTATCTCGCTAAAGTCTGGTGACCATACGCCATAGCTCTCCAGTGAATGCAGAGGAACGTGGAGATTTGCATTATCAGCGACACCAAGAAAACTTCTTCCATAATTCTGCGGGTCAGATGCAAGGCTATATACCTGTTCCAAACTTGAGGCACCGCTGAAACAGCCCGATTCAACCGACGTCACATTGTCTGGAATAACCAAACAGGCAAGTTTGCTACAGCCATAAAAGGCATTGTTGCCTAGAGTTGTCAAAGACTTGGGAATATCCAAGGAAGTAAGTCGTCCGCACCCCGAAAATGCCCCTGCACCTATAGAAGATACTCTACGTCCAATCTTCAAATAATGGAGATTGTTGCAACCATAGAATGCATTATTTCCAATTGAAGTGACGGAACTTGGAATCGTCAATCTTCTGAGGGTTTTACAACCGTAAAAGGCATCAGCTGCAATTGAAGAGAGTGAAGCACTCAACCGCAAAGATTCAAGACTCTGGCAGTTATAAAATGCCTTGCTCCCTATCATGCCCACCGATGACGGGATGTCCAGCGATTTCAGACATGTACATCCATAGAAAGCTTCTGACCCTATATCCAGCAGGTGATTTCCCAAAGTTAAGCTGGCCAGATTGCCACAACCATAGAAGGCCCCGTTTTTTATCTTGTTTACGTAATTGGGGATCGTCAGTGCACGCAGGTTAAGACAGTCCTTAAAGGCATATTTTCCTATCGTCTTTACGTTTCCTGTGATAGTCAGAGAACGAAGCCCCCTACAGCCATAGAAAGTTGAGTCGCTGATTGCTTCAAGATCTCCATGGATTGTCACCATGTTAAGGTTTTCACAATCACAGAATGCCTTCACTCCCAAAGACTGTATACGTGTGCCTATTGACAGAGTACGCAAGTTTGCGGCTCCCATGAAAGCTCTTTTCCCGATAGCAGACACATACGACATATCCAAGGATGAAAGGCTTGTACAACCCATAAAGGCCTCATCTCCCACAGTAAATGTAGGATTCTGGAAACTTATTTCAAAATCCACAGATTCTAATTCTGAGCATCCCTTGAAGGCACCATTCCCAATGTTTTCAATAGAACGGGTTGGGAAGGAGAGGGATGTGAGGTTTGTACAATCACTGAATGCAAACTCATTAATGGTCTTTAAGGAATTGTCGAATACGAGAGTGGTCAAACTGGAGCAACCTTGAAAAGCATTTGCATCAATTGTAGACACATTTGGCAACTCCACTTTATTCAGATTGGTACAATTCAAAAACATACTATTTGGTATTGTTTGAATGCCGCCTCCAATCGATACATATTTTAGATTCTCGTTATTCGTAAAATTAAATATGCTTGATATATTATCAATAGAAGGATGAATCACAGCTGACTCAATATTGTTATAACTACCATCGAAGGCATTATCCCAAATCGAAGTGACACTTCTGGGAATAGTTATGGAGGTCAGGCTGGAGCAACCCTCGAAGGCCCAAAGCCCAATCGTAGTGACACCCTCAAGAATAACTATGGAGGTCAGGCCGGAGCAACCATAGAAGGTCCGAAACCCAATCGAAGTGACGCTCCCGGGAATAGTTATGGAGGTCAGGCCGGAGCAACCAGAAAAGGCATAAGTCCCAATATAAGTGACACCCTCGGGAATAGTTATGGAGGTCAGGCTGGCGCAACCATCGAAGGCCTCATTCCCAATATAAGTGACACCCTCGGGAATATTTATGGAGGTCAGGCTGGAGCAACCATAGAAGGCCCAATCCCCAATCGAAGTGACGCTCCCGGGAATAGTTATGGAGGTCAGGCTGGAGCAAGCCCAGAAGGCATGATTCCCAATCGAAGTGACACCCTCGGGAATCGTTATGGAGGTCAGGCTGGAGCAACCCCAGAAGGCCGAACCCTCAATCGAAGTGACACCCTCGGGAATAGTTATGGAGGTCAGGCTAGAGCATTCAGCGAAGGCATAACCCCCAATCGAAGTGACGCTCCCGGGAATAGTTATGGAGGTCAGGCTGGAGCAAGCAGCGAAGGCATCACCCCCAATCGAAGTGACACTTCTGGGAATAGTTATGGAGGTCAGGCTGGAGCAATTACTGAAGGCAGAATACCCAATCGAAGTGACACCCTCGGGAATAGTTATGGAGGTCAGGTTGATGCAACGATAGAAGGCAGACATCTCAATCGAAGTGACGCTCTCGGGAATCGTTATGGAGGTCAGGCTGGAGCAACTAGCGAAGGCCCCTTCCCCAATCGAAGTAACTAAAAAGCCAGAGCCTTCATATTTCACGCTTTTTGGTATAACTATATCCCCCTCATAGCCCTTATAGTTTCCTTGTATAACTGTTGCTTCACTCTTCTCCGTGTCCAACCAGTAATCAAATCCATCAATCGTAGCCTCGATAATCTCACTCCTTGCCCCCAAACTCGCCATCAAGAGCAGGCAGGCGGTAAACACTCTCATTGTAAAATGTCTCATAATACATAAATAAAATAAAGGGCGGAACTGCTCTACGCTTTTCCGTCAATCGGGTACCGCCAAGCACCTCACCAGTTGAAAAGCACGAACAGTTCACGCCCGTGATGGACGTGAACCCTCGTCGCTTGTTCTCACTGGTTGAATATTGGCGGTTTCGACTGACGAGAAACAAGGACAAAGTCCAAGTATATGATGTCTTGACCTCACGGAGAGGCTGAGTCTTTCTGAGGTCTATGGATATAAGCCTGTTACATATTCCGCATGGTTAAAAAATGGGTTATAGAATCACATAGCAGCAAGGGTGATGAATGATGGGCAGGCCGAATCCGTTCTCGGCCGCTCCATACAGCAGGAGTCATCCGCGCATGTGCTGCATGTGCATGCACAAACTATCCTTCTGCCCTGCAAAGATAGCGTTTTTTTGCAATATACCACAAACAAATGGCTGAAAATTGTTCCCTTCTACTGTTTTTTCTGTTCTTCAGCCAGCATCTGAAGGAGAAATGCGGAATAGTTAGGAACCTCATCGAACAATAAATCCCCACCTGCAAAGAGAACAGATGGGGATGGAAACGCATCAGAAGAGATGTCAAAAAGATTCAGAAGGGGTCGTGGGACGGCACTACCGGCAGAATGCGGCCCTTCTTGTCGAAGGTCATACGATCGATGCACACCTCGCGATGAATGCCAGGCCCCTTGTCTGGATGCAGGAAATGCTTGTTGATGCGATGATAGACAATGTACCACTCGTCCTTTCCCGGCACCTGGAGCACCGAATTGTGGGCCGTGCCATAGATGCCGGCCTCGGGCTGCTGCTTCAGGATAACAGGCTCATCGGCCACCTGGATGGGTCCGAGAGGCGACTTGGATGTGCCGTAGGCCACGTGGTAGTTGGGCGAGCCCGTGTCGTCGACCGACCAGGTGAAATAATACACACCCTTGCGATAGAAGACATAAGGCGCCTCGCGATAGGCCCAGGTAGACAGGTCACCACCCGCCGGGGTGAGCACCTTCACCGTCTCAGACTTTATGCCCAGCATATCGGCCTGCAGCTCCGCACCAGCCATGTAGCCATTGCCCCAATAAAGATAATGCTTCTTCGACCTGGGGTCGAAAAACACGTCCACATCAATCTGCTGTCCCTTGCCGGTGGGCGAATCACTCACAATGGGTGCACCAGCATCCACGAAGGGACCCACGGGCGAATCGGACACAGCCACGCCTATCTTCTTCCTGTCCCCTGCATTGGCGCTGAAATAGAGATAGTACTTGAAACTGCCGTCCTTCTGCTTTACCTCAATGGCAGCAGGAGCCCACAGGTTGCCGTCGGCCCAGGCCACCTGACAGCTCTTGGCATCCAGCACCACACCCTCATCGGTCCACTCCTTGAGGTCGGCCGAGGAGAAGGCATGATAAGTGTAGCCGCCCCAGCCGGGCATGCCGTCGGTCGTGCTGTAGATATAATACCGCTTTGTCTGCTGGGAGTACAGAATCTCCGGGTCGGCATGGAAATCAGGCAGGATGGGGTTGGTGTGGTTGCCATAGGCAGCCAGCAGGCGGTCCTTTTCGGCCTGTGTGATGGGGATGATGGTGCCATGGCGGGGCGTGAACTTGCCCTTTGTCTCGGTGTTCTGCACCACCTGGAAATTCTTCAGGTCGGTACTCTTGCAGAACTGGTAGTGCCCATTGGAATAGCAGTCATACATCACTATCCAGGACTGGCCGTCGATAGTGCGGCACACGCCTACACCCTCCACAGCCTCCTGCGTTTGGTCCACATGCGCATCCAGCTTGGTCCACTGGCTACCGTCCACCTGTCCGGCCTCAGCCGTCAGCTGCCTGGCTACGGCCTGGAAGATGCCCCGTCCGCCCTCACTCTTGTAAAAGAGATGGTACTGCTGGTCGGCAGGATTGAACACGATGTCACCATCGATGGTGGCCGAACCGTTGTCGAAGAGGAAAGTGGGTGTACCCAGGAGGTCGGTGAAGTCGTCGTTTACATAGGAATAATAAATGCGGTCGAATGATTTCGGGTCGCTGGTGCGCAGCGAATAGAACACCATGTAGCGCCCTGCCTTGTGGTCATAGATGGTTTCGGGTGCCCACACGCGTATCACATTACCCCACTCCTTGGGATACTTGGTGGGGAAATTCACCACCGAATGCTGCCAGTTAATCAGGTCGGTGCTCTTGAGCAGCACCATGCCACGGTTGCTGGCCCATCCGTGGGCCGAACGCATGTCTGTGACCACCATGTAGAACGTCTTGCCGTCTTCCCCACGCAGGATGTGAGGGTCACGCACACACTGGGTGAAGGCGATGGTGTCACTGCTAATCACGGGATAGCCCCCGTTCAGCGGCGTGTAGTTGTAACCGTCATCGCTGAGTGCATAGCAGATTTGCTCCTGGTCAGGCGCGTTACCGGTAAAATAGGTAAAGAGGTAGGCAACCATCTTCTCCTCCGCAGAAGCCATCGAGAACATGGCAGCTGCAACAATTGTCAAAAGGGTCTTCTTCATGTGTCTACTTATGTTTTTCGGTTTCTGATTACGATTCAAGGGTCCTGTCGTCCAGGGTTCCGTTTTAAAAACATGCAGGGAGCCTTGCCTCTACAGGCATGCAGACTCCCCGCACAAGATGAAAAAGTGTTTTATCTAAGGCGGTCGTAGGACGACCTTACCAATCTCTCGTCATGCAATATACCGCGGAATGCCAGCCATTGGGCCACCAAGGCAGCAAAGGGAAGGGCCGCAGCCACAGTGGGACGGAAGTTTGCATGAAACGACTCCACGGCCTCCCATACAAAAAAGCCATACACCACATACCATCCCACCAGCAGAATCATGCAGAAACTGGCCACCCTCATCTGCAACGCCCTGCGGCGGAAGAGCAGGATGTCAAGGAAACTAAGGGTGGACACAATCAGCAACAATACGAAAAGTGACCACGGACGCAGGTCGTGCTGACCGTCGGCCATGGTGAACCACAGGTTGTACATGTCGGCCACAGGTTCTCCCTGAAGGGTGTGGAAATGTGCGATGCCCGTGCTCATGGTAGCCACACACAGGATGCAGGCTGCCAGCAAGTAGATGGACTGTATTCGCTGAATCATAGGCTGTAAGGATGCTTCGCCGGGTACTACTCTACAAAACTCTCCTTGCTGGGATTGCGGAAATACACCTTACCTTCTACAAACTCCTCCGTGGCCATAAGGGTCGGCTTTGGCAACTTCTCATAGAAGCGGCTGATTTCAATCTGCTCACGGTTCTCGAACATCTCGTCAAGAGAGTCGGACACGCTGGCAAACTCCTGCAGTTTCTTACTCAGTTCACCCTTGATTTCAGCAGATATCTGATTGGCACGCTTGGCGATGATGGCCACGCTCTCATAGATATTGCCTGTTTCGTCACACAATTCCATTACATTGCGTGTGACGGTGTTGGTGGGTGCAGTTGATTTCTTATAATCCATAACTTGTTTTATATATGAATATGTTGTTTCGGTCTGTGTCAATCGGCATCTTCCTCAGTCAGGTTCACATGCTTGCGCTTCACGATGCGTTCTGCATGGCTAAGCATTGTCTTGGCCTCGGCCATATACTTGCTCTCGGGATAGTCGTTCTCGAAGGCATAATATTCGTCGATGGCATTGCGGAAACGCTCGGCACGCTTCTCCGCTACGCTTTCCATGGCCAGATGGTACTTGGCTCTGAGAATCAGTATCGACAGTTCCTCGCGCCTTTCGGGAAGGGCATAGGGGAAGTCCTTCAGGGCGTTCTGTGCTGTCACCACACATGCCTCGTAATTGCTTCCTCCATAGGCACTGTTGCCCATATAGGTGCCCAGGTCGAAATACATCTGGGCGGCCAGCAGTTCCTTGTGTACCATTTTGTCCTGCAGCTTGTAGATGATGTCCTGGGTGGCATCCTTGAGCCGTGTGGTGGGATAGAAGTCCAGGAATGACTGCAGTTCGGTGATGGCCTCTTCGGTAACGGTCTGGTCGAGACGGGTGTCGGGGGTCTGGTTATAGAGCGACATGCCGGCATAGTAGCGTGCATGCTCCACAAACTCGCCCTTGGGATAGGACTGGTAGTATTTCCTGAAATAAGAGGCTGCCGACTCGTAGTCGCGTGTCTGATAGGAACACATGGCCAGCATGTACAGGCATTCCTCACCGTTTGGCGTACCCTTGAGGGCAGCCAACACATCACCCAGCAGCAGGCTGGCACGGCCATAATGGCCATCCATATAATAGGCCTTGGCCACCTCGTACTTATACTCGATGTCGCCGGTCTTCTCCACGCGCTGGTATTCGCCGCATCCTGCCAGCCCCAGGGCCAGCAGCAGGCATATTGTAGGATATTTGAACAGTCTATTCCACATAATCTCCTGCAAAATTACAACTTTTTCCGCACATAGCCCCACTCTCGGACACCAATTTTTGTTTTCCGCCTTCATTTTAATGTTTTTTTCAGAAAAAGCCGCGTTGATTCCGCTATTTTTCGTCCAGCGCGGCCATCATGCGAAGCATCTCATCCCTGAGATGGGCAGCCTCCACAAAGTCGAGCTTGCGGGCAGCCTCCTGCATCTGCCTGCGGGTGGAGTCAATGGCCTTGCGAAGCTGTTCGGGTGTCATCAGTTCCAGCGTGGGCTCAGCCACCTGGTCCACCGTATGCTCAGGCTCCACATAGGCACGCGTCTCGCCTGCCTGCTGCCGCGCGAGCAGGTCATCCATGGTGCGGTCCTTGCGTATCTGCTGCGGTACGATGTGATGGCTTTCGTTGTAGAGCAGCTGTTTGTGCCGCCTATAGTCGGTCTCCTCGATGGTCTTGGCCATTGATTCCGTGATGTGGTCGGCATAGAGGATGGCACGTCCGTTCACATTGCGGGCAGCCCGGCCCACAGTCTGCGTAAGGCTTCGGTGGCTACGCAAGAAGCCCTCCTTGTCGGCATCAAAGATGGCCACCAGACTTACTTCCGGCAGGTCCAGCCCTTCGCGCAGCAGGTTCACGCCCACCAGCACGTCGTATTTGCCCGCACGCAGTTCGTCCATGATGCGCACACGGTCCAGCGTGGCCACATCGCTATGGATATAGGCCGTGGAGATGCCATGGCCCAGCAGGTACTCCGTCAGTTCCTCGGCCATGCGCTTGGTGAGGGTGGTCACCAACGTACGCTCCTTCTGCTCTATCCGCCGATGCACCTCCTCCATGAGGTCGTCCACCTGGTTCATCGTGGGGCGCACCTCTATCACGGGGTCCAGCAGTCCGGTAGGCCGGATGAGCTGCTCCACCACCACACCCCCGCTCTGCTCCAGCTCATAATCGGCAGGTGTGGCACTCACGTAGATTACCTGGTTCACCATTCCCTGAAACTCATCAAAAGTGAGCGGACGGTTGTCCTGGGCGGCAGGCAAACGGAAGCCATAATCCACCAGATTGCGTTTGCGGGCGCGGTCACCTCCGTACATCGCACTTATCTGAGGCACCGACACATGACTCTCGTCGATGACCAGCAGGAAGTCCTTGGGAAAGAAGTCGAGCAGGCAATAGGGGCGTGTGCCCGGAGCCCGTCCGTCGAAATAACGGCTGTAGTTTTCTATGCCCGAGCAATGGCCCAGCTCGCGAATCATCTCCACATCGTAGGTCACCCGTTCATGCAGCCGCTTGGCCTCCAGTTCCTTCCCCATCTCCATGAAATAGGCCACCTGTACGGCCAGGTCTTCCTCAATCTGGCGTACAGCCTGTTCCTGGGTGTCATGATTGGTCATGAACAGATTGGCGGGATAGATGCGGTACTTGTCGAACTGGTCCACACGGGCCATGGTGAGGGGGTCCAGTTCCTCGATGCTCTCTATCTCATCGTCCCAGTAGGTGATGCGCAGCAGGTTGTCACCATAGGCCAGCGCCACGTCCACCGTGTCGCCTTTCACTCTCACCTGCCCGCGAGCGGGAGCCATATCGTTGCGCACATACAGGCTGTCGTTGAGCCTCCGCAGCAGCTGGTTGCGGTCCAGACGCTGGCCCACGGCCACCTCTATCACGTTGTCGTAGAAGGCGGAAGGATTGCCCATTCCGTAGATACAGGACACGCTGCTCACCACAATCACATCGCTGCGCCCGCTCAGCAGGGCGCTGGTGGCCGCCAGCCGGAGTTTGTCTATCTCGTCGTTGATGGCCAGGTCCTTTTCTATATAGGTGTCGGTGGTGGGGATATAGGCCTCCGGCTGATAATAGTCGTAGTAGCTGACATAGTACTCCACGGCGTTGTGAGGGAAAAACTGCTTCATCTCGCCATAGAGCTGGGCGGCCAGCGTCTTGTTATGGCTCAGTATGAGGGTGGGCCTTCCGTAGTTGGCAATCACATTGGCTATGGTGAAAGTCTTGCCGCTGCCGGTCACGCCCAGCAAGGTCTGCGCCCTGACGCCCTCCTTCAGGGCCTGGGTGAGCTGTGCGATGGCCTCCGGCTGGTCGCCGGTGGGCTGGAAGGCGGATGTGAGCTGATAGTTGTCCATGAGTGGTGTGATAAGAGATGAATGGGGAGAGGGATAAGTGAAAGGCCGGGCCGTTCGTCAGTCGAGGCGCAGTTCCAGTCCGTCATAGCCCAGGAAAATGTCCTTGGGCAGGAGTGCCTGCTCCCTGGCATGCGGTGCTATGTGGTGGCTCATGTGGATGAGGTAGGTGGGCTGGTTTCCAATGGAGCGTGCCATTTCCACAGCCTGCTCGATGGTCTGATGGGTGGGATGCGGCTCGTGGCGCAAGGCACCTAACATGAGCAGTCTCACGCCCTGCAGCGCTTCCAGGGTGCCTTCTCCGGCCTGGGTCATGTCTGTCAGATAGCCCACATCGCCTATCCGGTAGCCCAGTATGGGCAACCTGCCGTGCATCACGGGAAGGGCAGTCACCTCCACGCCCTTCACCCTCACGCGGTCCATCGGATGGAGTGTATGGAGCCGTAGCTGGGGCACGCCCGGATATTTGTTCTCCACCAGGCAATAAGGCAGCCGTGTGCGCAGGTGTTCGGCAGCATAGGGGTCGGCATAGAGGGGCAGGTCGTGCATATAGGAGAAGGGGCGCAGGTCATCTATGCCCCCCACATGGTCATAATGTTCATGAGTGACAAATACCGCATCAATCATGCCGTCATAGTCCATCCGGAGCATCTGTTCCCTGAAGTCGGGACTGCAGTCCACCAACAGGGCAGCCTCATCGGTCTGGAAAAAGGCCGAACAGCGGAGGCGTTTGTCGCGCGGGTCGTTGCTCATGCATGTGCTGCAATGGCAGCCTATCTGGGGCACACCGCAGCTGGTGCCTGTGCCCAGAAGGGTTATCTTCATCATCTTTAATCTATAAGGACAGTTTATCCAATGGAATGTCTGGAATAAAGTTCACTTCGGGCATCAGCGTCACGCCAAACTGCCGGACCACATCCTGCCGTACGGCCTGGCACAGCCGAACCACATCCATGCCCCTGGCACCACCCAGATTCACCAGTACCAGCGCCTGCCTGTCATGCACGCCTGCAGGGCCCAGGCTTTTCCCCTTCCACCCGCTCTGGTCTATCAGCCAAGCGGCCGACAGTTTCCAGCGTCCCTGCCCGGCTGCATAATGGGGCATGGCCGGATATTGGGCCAGGAGCCGTTCCTTGCAAGCCTCATCCACCACGGGGTTCATGAAGAAACTGCCCGCATTGCCCTGGACAGCAGGGTCGGGCAACTTGTGCCGGCGGATGCGTATGATGGCATCTCGCAATTGGGAGGCAGTCACCTCATCCACAGGAATGCCCTGGGACGAAAGCATCTCGGCTATGCCACCATAGGTGGTGTCGGGCACAAAACGGCGGCTCAGCCTCAGCCACACCCGCGACACGGCATAGCGGCCACGTAGGCGGGTCTTGAACACGCTGGTGCGATAACCGTAGTCACACTCGGCGGCCTCGAACCTGCGGACAGTACCGTCCGTCAGGTCCACGCACTCCACCGCCACCACATGCTGCGAGGCTTCTGCCCCATAGGCACCAATGTTCTGCACGGCAGCCGCTCCCACCTGGCCGGGGATGAGCGACAAGTTCTCCAGTCCGTGCCAGCCGTGCGTCACACACAGCTCCACCAGCGCGTCCCACTCCATGCCGCTGCCCACACGCAACACCACCTGTTCATCGTCGGCCTCCATCACATCCACGCCCTGAATGGCCGACTGCAGCACCACTCCGGGATAGTCGTCCAGAAACAGCAGGTTGCTTCCGCTCCCTATATGAAGGAGCGGAAGGTCACGCGCCTCCGCCTGCCGCCATCCGATGGCATCGGCCAGTTCCTGTTCGTCGCCATAGCGCACGAAAAAACGCGCCTTGGCATGGATGCCGAAGGTGTTGTCATGCACCAAGTCATAGTATTCCTCGTAACTATTCATAAACGTTCAATCTAAGGAAAAAAAAAGGGAAAACAAATGCCAGCACCAGGTCCCCCGCATAACTGGCGGCCTAGCTGTCGTAGGAGGTGAGCATCCAGCGCTGGCCATTCTTCTCAAAGGTGAACACCTCCATCAGGCCATTGCCCTGACCGCACTTCTGCAGCACCATCCGCTTGGGGTTGTGATACGTCTGGCCACTCCTCACATTGGTAAGGGTTCCCGATGGCACCTCGGGGCAGAATGTGGGCCATTGGTTCACGTCGATGGTGCCGTCCACCACGGTCATCTCGTCCTCCGGGTCCAGGTAGCTGAAGTGGAGCGGCTGTTCGATAGAAGACATCTGGAAAAGGCTGTCCGTGCTGAAATGACGGTAGAAGACCAGAAAATCGGACAGCTCGGACTGCTGGATGAACTGGTCCTTCTGTTCCACCAGGCTCCATCGTCCGTGTCTCCGCTCAAAGTCATACGAAGTGAAAGCCAGCGAGGGCAGGTCGTAGATTTCCACCTGCACCTGCGAAGGGGTGCTGTCCTTCACCTCCTCTATCTGCTCCACACTATTATATAATATGGTATAGTAGTCCTGCTCCATCCACGAGAAATCGGGGTTCCATTCAGTCTGCGACAGCATCACCGTATCGCCGGCAGCACCTATCCTGGGCAGAGGAAAACAAATGCGTTCGCGCTGAAGACGCCTGCTGCGTGCAAAGGAGAAAAGAAAATCCATGAAATTCTCGTCGAGATGGGTTTCGCCCGTGAGGCTAAGCAGTTCTTCCTCGGCATCCAGAGTGTCGGTCCATACAGTGTCCTCCACCAGGTCGTCCGCCTGCACGTCGGTACTCGAGGCGGGTGTCCTTCCCGCATCGCATGAATGCAGGAAAAGTACACACAAAAAGGCTGTCATGCCCAAAAACTTACATTCCATAGTCGATACCTGACATATAAAAACGCTGCAAAAGTACAATTTTAATTCCATATAGCAGGCATTTTCGCGCAGAAATGATTACCTTTGCACCAAATTTGAAACAAACCACAGCCAAAACGCATAACAAGATGATAGAAAAAATCGAGAAACTGATGGCCGAGATAGAGGCCCTGCAGGCTGCCAACGCCGAGGAAGCCGAAGCCTTGCGCATCAAGTACCTGAGCAAGAAAGGCGAGATTACCGCCCTGATGAACGACTTCAGAAGCGTGCCCGCAGAACAGAAGAAAGAGGTGGGCATGCGCATCAACCAACTCAAGGCGGCAGCCCTGGACAAGATAAACGCTCTCAAGAGCCAAGCGGCCGCAGGCAGCCAGCAATGTGCCTGCATCGACCTCACCCGCTCGCCCTACCCCATCCATCTGGGAACACGCCATCCCCTCACCATCGTACGCAACGAAATTGTGGACATCTTCAGCCGACTGGGATTCACGCTGGCCGAAGGACCCGAAGTGGAGGACGACTGGCACGTGTACAGCAGCATGAACTTTGCCGACGACCATCCGGCACGCGACATGCAGGACACCTTCTTCATCGAGAGCCACCCCGACATTATCCTGCGCAGCCACACCAGTAGCGTGCAGGCCCGCGTGATGGAGAAGAACCAGCCCCCCATCCGTGTCATCTGTCCCGGCCGCGTATACCGCAACGAGGCCATCTCGGCCCGTGCACATTGCTTCTTCCATCAGGTGGAAGGGCTCTATATCGACAAGAACGTGTCCTTCACCGACCTTAAGCAGGTGCTTCTCCTGTTTGCCCAGGAGATGTTCGGGCCTGACACCAAGATACGCCTGCGCCCCAGCTATTTCCCCTTCACCGAGCCCAGTGCCGAGATGGATATCAGCTGCCACCTGTGCGGCGGCAAGGGATGCTCCTTCTGCAAGCATACGGGATGGGTGGAGATTCTGGGATGCGGCATGGTGGACCCTGCCGTACTGGAAGCAGGCGGCATAGACAGCACCGTCTACACAGGCTATGCCTTCGGCATGGGCATTGAGCGCATCACCAACCTGAAATACCAGGTGAAAGACCTCAGAATGTTCTCCGAAAACGACACACGCTTCCTCGACGAGTTTGTGAGTGCAAACTAGCATTTGCCAAACCCTGCTGAATCACAGAAAAACATCCCCCGCAGCCATCCCACACACAAGGGATAGCTGCGGGGCTAAAACGAAAAAAACACACGGAACAACATGACATACCACAAAAGACACACAAATTGCAAGAGATTCATACAAAACGTGTCCATCATGTGCCTGCTGGCCATCGGAGCCACGAATGCAGCCGCCTACGCACAGGAAACATGCGAGACATCGCCCTGTAGCAGCGACCTTATGAGCGACAGCCTGGCTGCCAGCTGGGACGAAGGCATGCCACTGGGCAATGCCACCGTGGAGGCTTTGGTGTGGCGCAAGGAAAACGCCCTGCGCCTTTCGCTCGACCGCACAGACCTGTGGGACCTCAGACCCAGCGACAGCCTTGCGGGCAACAATTATCGCTTTGAGTGGGTGAAGCAGCATATACGGCAGAAGAACTATCTGCCCGACAGCGGCAAGCTGCTGGAAACACCCACCCGCCCAGGCGAATGGGTGGTGCTGAAATAGACGGTTCAAACCATCATTTTTCCTGAACTGGAGGGAAGGTGCCACGCCAATGCCCAAATGGGGGCTTTTTGCTACCCAACTGGAGAAAATTTGCTACCCAACTGGGAAAAAAATGCTGGCCAACTGGATAGCAAAAAGCCCCTAGTTTCCTGTCTCTCCAAACCCAGCAAAAAAACAAACAAGAGACTAAATACTTGCAGAAGGCAGATTAACAGGAAAGCGGCCCTCGATTAGGAGGGCCGCTTTCGGTATGCTTACTGCTGGTGTTGCGGACGCAGGAGGTCGTTGACCGTCTTCACGGGATTGAACGTGTCGAGAGGCACTTCCACGAAGATGGTGCTCCAGTCGCTCATGGCACCGTTCCACAGGCCGGGCAGCTCAAGGGCCTTGAGTTCACGTCCGCCCTTACTCTTGTGGGAGATGAACCCTGTGGCAGGGTCCACATAGCGCGTGAGGTCATACTTCTGTCCCTTGTAGTCGCGGAGGGCACACACCAGGTCTACGGGATTGAAATGAGTACCCTGCGCAAACATGCGCATGTATTCGGGGTTGTTGGCATCTATCTGGCTGCTTTCCAGAATCTGCAGGCTGATGCTTCCGTCGGGATTGAAGGCCAGGAACGGGCCTCCGCCAGGCTCGCCCACATTCTTCACCACACCACACACACGGATGGGACGGTCGAGCTTGCGACGCAGGAAAGAGA
The DNA here is from genome assembly GCA_945865175.1 of uncultured Prevotellaceae bacterium. Lineage (GTDB taxonomy): Bacteria > Bacteroidota > Bacteroidia > Bacteroidales > Bacteroidaceae > Physcousia. The sequence goes on from CAMBDA010000001.1 coordinate 14,662, forward strand.
GCAGTTTCTCGTCCGACATGTACTTGAGGTCGGGAAAATCACAGTTGAGCGTATGGCGCACAAAACGTACCATCTCGGCCAGGTCGGCCTGGGTGTACTTCTTCTCATCGAGCTGGCGCAGATAGGCAAAGGCCTGCTTCTGTACATTCACGAGCACACCGGCTATCACCTGCTTCCACAGTACGGTGGAACGTTTCAGGCCATCGGGTACCACATTGTCGATGTTCTTGATGAAGACCACCTCGCTCTGCAGGTCGTTGAGGTTCTGGATGAGTGCTCCATGGCCGCCCGGACGGAACAGCAGACGACCGTCATCGGTCCGGAAGGGCGTGTTGTCCATGTTGGCGGCAATGGTGTCTGTACTGGGCTTCTGCACGCTGAACGACACATTGTAATGAATCTTATAGGCTTCGGCATAGTGATCCATGACCCGCTCCAGAAGCTGCTGGAACAGCGGCTGGTGTTCGGCGCTCACGGTAAAGTGGACCTCCGTCTCTCCCTGCGAGCTGGCATAGAGAGCAGCCTCGGCCAGGTGTTCCTCCAGGGGCGTACGCACGCTTCCGTCGGCATAGCGGTGGAAGAGCAGGAGTCCCTTGGGAAGCTGGCCATAGTTGAGGCCTTTGGCCTGGAGCATGTTGGCCACCACGTCCTTGTAGCGGCCAGCTGCCACCAGCGCGTCTACGCCCTGGCCCTCGTTGCGCTGGCAGGCCTCGTTGAGGGCATCGAAGAAGGCGAACTTGTGGATGCCGTTGAAATAAGCCTTCTCAAAGTCGGTAGTGGGCACATCGTAGGGCGCGTCGAGAAATTCGAACATATTCTTGAACATGCGGCTGGCTGCACCACTCGCAGGCACGAACTTGGTGATGTGGTGGCCCTGCACCTTGTAGTTCTCCCACTCCTGGATGTAGGCTTCCACCTCATGGTCCTGGGGTGCGATGATACCGTTACCGATGGAGGCCGCACCCTGTAGGCGCAAATAGGGGAATCCCTTGGAGAAGGTCTGGAGTTGCTGCTCCACTTGCTGGGCAGAAATTCCTTTCTGCTGGAGCTGTAATAAATCTTCTGAAGTGAACATATTTAATATTTATTTTTAGGGTTTTTGCGTAAATTACGCCACAAATATAAATAAAAATCTGCATTCTGCAAGGAAAACGGGAAAAAACACGTAACTTTGTGTCGCAGAAAACAGACGATGACAGAAAGAAGTACGAAATGCGTATGGATAACAACGGATTTTTCACATCTGAAGAGCAAAGCCAAGTGGTAAAGCTCAGCATGAAGCTGGCACGCGTGGCCAGCCAGTTCATACAGCCAGGGGAAATCAGGCGGGTGAGGGACTATGTGCAACGGGCTGTAGAGCAAGGAAGCATGATGCGCGACCCGTTTGGCTTCAATCCCGTGACAAACGACCTGGAGACCGCATTGCTGGTGGCACAGGAGATAGGTCTGTCACACGGCTCCGTCATCGGCATCATGGTGAGCACCACCGTGATGAGCGGAGTGGTGACCATGGATGAGGTGAAAACCAGCTTCGGCGAAGACGTGGCCCATGTGGTACACGGCATGATGCGCGTCCGCGACCTGTACACCAAGAGTGCCACCGTGGAAACAGAGAACTTCCGCAGCCTGCTGGTGACCTTTGCCGAGGACATGCGTGTGATTCTTATCATGATTGCCAACCGTGTGAACATCATGCGCAAGATCAAGGACACGCCCAACACGGAAGCCCAGCGCAAGGTGTCGATGGAGGCCGCCTATCTGTATGCCCCCCTGGCCCACAAGCTGGGACTTTACAAGCTGAAAAGCGAACTGGAGGACCTCAGCCTGAAATATCTGGAGCACGATGCCTACTACCATATAAAAGAGAAGCTCAACGAGACGAAGAAGAGCCGCGACGCCTACATCGCCGCCTTTGTGAAGCCCATTGAGGAGAAACTCACGGCCGCCGGCCTAAAGTTCCACATGAAGGGACGCACCAAGAGCATCCACAGCATCTGGCAGAAGATGAAAAAACAGCATGTGGGCGTGGACGGCGTGTACGACCTCTTTGCCATCCGCATCATCCTGGACAGCGCGCTGGAAAAGGAGAAGATGGAATGCTGGCAGGTGTTCAGCATCATCACAGACATGTACCAGAGCAACCCCAAACGCATGCGCGACTGGCTGAGCGTGCCCAAGAGCAACGGCTACGAGAGCCTGCACATTACCGTGCTGGGTCCGGGACAGAAATGGGTGGAGGTACAGATAAGGACCGAACGCATGGACGACATCGCCGAACACGGACTGGCGGCCCATTGGCGCTACAAGGGAGTGAAAGGCGGACAGAGCAGCATCGACGAATGGCTGGCCGGTGTGAGGAGTGCCCTGGAAACGGGCGACGACATGCAGCTGATGGACCAGTTCAGGCAGGAGCTGGTGGAGGACGAGGTGTTTGTGTTCACCCCCAAGGGAGACCTGTTCAAGCTGCCGGCAGGAGCCACGGTGCTGGACTTTGCCTACAGCATCCACACACGTGTGGGTGACCAATGTATCGGCGCCAAGATAGGCCACCGCAACGTAACCATCAGACAAAAGCTGCAAAACGGCGACCAGGTGGAAATCCTCACCCACAAGAACCAGACGCCCAAGCAGGACTGGCTCAACATCGTGGTGACAAGCAAGGCCAAGTCGAAAATCAGACAGAGCCTCAAGGAGATGGAGAGCAAACAAGCCGCCATGGCCAAGGAGGTACTGGAGCGCAGGATGACCAACCGCAAGATTGAATATGACGAAGCCACCTTCATGCACACCATCACCCGCATGGGCTACAAGGTGGTGACCGACTTCTATGCCGACCTGGCCGGGGAGAAGATTGACCTGAACATGGTGCTGGAGCAGTATGCCGCCAACCTCAGGCGCGCCAAGGGCGAAGAGGAACGAAATACGCCCGTGCAGAGTGCCAGCGGTTATGTGATGCAGCCCGAGGACGAAAAGAAACTCCTGGGCGGAGGCGATGACGTGATGGTGATAGACCAGAACCTGAAAGGCATCGATTTCCAGATGGCCAAGTGCTGCCAGCCCGTGTATGGCGACGAGGTTTTTGGATTTGTCACCAACGGCAACGGCATCAAGATACACCGCACGGATTGTCCCAACGCGCCCCAGCTGAGGGAACGCTTCGGCTACCGCATCGTGAAAGCACGCTGGGCAGGCAAGCGAGGCACGCAATACCCCATCACGCTCAAGGTGGTGGGCAACGATGACCTGGGCATCGTGAACAACATCACCAGCATCATCTCCAAGGAGGAGAAGATTTTGCTCAGGAGCATCAGCATAGACAGCTATGACGGACTTTTCAGCGGCACGCTCACTGTGATGCTGGAAGATACGGGAAAATTGGAAAAACTCATCAAAAAACTAAAAACAGTAAAAGGAATAAAGAATGTATCCAGAAGTTAAGAGAATGTGCTGCATGGCCATGGCGGCCATCAGTCTGGCTGCCACAGCAGCCGATGTGGACACGCTGCACGTGGTGGGACCCTTCACCATGCCACAGGCTATCTTCACCGACACGGCCGACGTGAACGGAAAACCGTTTGATGCCGACCATGTGCTGATGGACAAATGTGTAAGTCCGGCCCAATGGACCCAGGCCAAGCCGCTGGAAGGGGGCATCCTGCCCGCTACGGAGGTGAACAGCGTGAGCCTGGTGGGATTTGAGGTGGAGAACACGCTTTTTGCCAAATGCGAGGTGAAACTGCAGGGAGCAGCCGAGCACAAGGTGTTTATCGACGGCAAGGAGGGAGCAAGCCAGAACCTGACCCCCGGACGCCACAAGGTGGTGATGAAGGTGCTACAGAAAGCTGGAAAAGCCGACACGCTCAAGGCGCAGCTAATCTCGGAACAGGAGAAATACATCACCCTCAACCCCAAGGGGAAAAGGCTGTACATGCTGGAGGACTACCTTTACGGACAACGTCCCAGAAGCGCCTCGCTCAGCAGCACAGGCCGCTACATGCTACTGCGCGACTATACCATGCGCCGCAACAACCAGCAGGAAGACCGCCAGCTCATCATCGACCTGAAAAACGGCACCCAGCTGCCCGCCCTGAACTTCAAGCAATGGGCATCCAAGGGTGACCGCTATATCAGCGAGCGAAAGGGCACCGACCTGGGCACCATCTATGAATATGTAGACCCCGCTACAGGCGAGACCACCCCCCTGCTGACCGACTACAGCGGCAAGAGCGGTGAATTCGTGGCCGACGAGCACCTGATGGTCATCTATGACCTCAACGAAGGCCCCAAGGAGGACAAGCAGGTGTTCCAGGTGCTGGAGCCCGACGACCGCATGGCCGGATGGCGAAACCGCTACAACGTGATGCTGATGGACGTGGAGAGCGGAAGGCTCACACAGCTCACACAGGGACAGCACAATGCCTCGGCCGACGTGTCGCGCGACGGCAAGCGCATGCTGCTCACCGTGAGCGAGAACTGCATCACGGAGCGTCCCTTCTCGTTCAACACGCTGCTGATGGTGAACCTCGAGGACATGCAGGTGGACACGCTGGTGAGACGCGATGGTTTCATCGGACAGGCCCAGTTTGCCCCCAACGGACGCGACATCCTGGTGAGCGGCAGCCCCGAAGCCTTTGGAGGCATTGGCATCAACGACCCCACAGGCAAGATTCCCAGCATGATACAGACCGAACTGTTCCTGATGAACGGCCAGACACATGAAGTACGCTCGCTCACCCGCGACTTCAATCCCAACATCGCCCGATGGGAATGCAGCCAGTGCGAAAACAAAGTGTATGCCCTCTGCGAGAACCGCGACCACAAGAACATCTTCTGCCTGGACCTGGAATCGGGACAATGGACAGAGCTGAAACTCTCGGAAAGCGTGGTCTTCAACTTTGCCCTGGCCGCTGAAAAGCCCATGCTCTGCTACACAGGACAGAGCGAAAGCAACAGCAGCCGCGTGTACAACGTGCAACTCAAGGGCACCAAGGAACAACTGGTGCGCGACTATGACAAGGCCATCATGGGCGACGTGGCCCTGGGCACATGCGAGACCTGGAACTTCAAGAGCAGCCGCGGCGACTCCATCACGGGCCGCTACTACCTGCCTCCCTATTTCGACGAGACCAAGAAATACCCCATGCTGGTCTACTACTACGGCGGTTGCTCTCCCGTGACCACCAATCTGGACAGCTATTACAACTTCCACGGATGGGCCGCCATGGGATATGTGGTATACGTAATCCAGCCCAGTGGATGCACGGGCTTCGGACAGGAATTTGCCGCGCGCCATGTGAACGCATACGGTGACTATACGGCTTCCGACATCATCGAGGGTACCAAGCAGTTCTGCCGCGAACACACATGGGTCAACGACAAGAAGATAGGCTGCCTGGGTGCCTCGTACGGCGGATTCATGACCATGTACCTGCAAACGCAGACCGACATCTTTGCCGCAGCCATGAGCCACGCAGGCATCTCCAATCCTGCCAGCTACTGGGGCTTCGGCTACTGGGGCTACAGCTACAGCGCCATCAGCGCAGCCAACAGTTATCCCTGGAACAATCCCGAACTGCTCACCGGCCACGCTCCCCTCTTCAATGCCGACAAGATTCACACCCCCATCCTCTTCCTCCATGGCAACGCCGACACCAATGTGCCCATCAACGAGAGCATCCAGCTCTTCAACGCCCTGAAAATCCTGGGCCGCGAATGTGCCTTTGTGACCGTAGACGGACAGAACCATCATATCCTGGACTACGAAAAGCGCATTAAATGGGTGCACACCTACTATGCCTGGTTTGCCAAATGGCTGCAGGACGACGCCACCTGGTGGGACACCATGTATCCGCCCAAGAACCTGAAATAACCTTCTCTCCACGCATACAAAGCCGAAAAACGATACAATGCTATACCCGCAAAAGATTGAGCAGAAACTGGGATTCACGGAAATCCGTCAGCTCCTGCAGGCACATTGTCTCAGTCCCATGGGCAAGGGGCGTGTGGAGGACATGCAGTTTGTCACCAGCCCGCAAGTGGTGAGACAGCTCCATGCCCAAGTGGCTGAATACGGGCGCATCATGGAAGAGGAAACGGAGATGCCACCGCAGGACTTCTTCGACCTCAGGGCCGACATCCACCGCATAGCCGTGGAGGGAACCTATCTGGAGGAGCAGCAGATGTGGGAACTCTACCGCTCGCTGCAGACGCTACACGCATGGGTGGCGCTCATCCGCCGAAATGACGAGGAGAGCCACGTGAAGTACCCAGCTCTGGAGCAGCTTGCCCAGGGGGTGTTCACCTTCCTGAGCGTGACCAAACGCGTGGAGCAGATTCTGGACAAATATGGGCGCATCAAGGATGAGGCCAGCCCAGAGCTGGCCAACATCCGCCGCCAACTGCGGCAGGCCGAAGGGTCGGTGAGCCACACCCTTCAGTCTATCCTGCGCAAGGCACAGGCCGAGGGACTCGTGGAGAAGGACGTGTCGCCCACCCTGCGCGACGGCCGTCTGGTGATACCCGTAGTGCCTGCCCTGAAGAAACGTCTGCGAGGCATTGTACATGACGAGAGTGCCAGCGGAAAAACCGTATTCATAGAGCCGGCCGACGTGGTGGAGGCCAACAACCGCATCCGTGAGCTGGAGGCAGAAGAACGGAGGGAAATCATCCACATCCTGCGCACGTTTACGGAGACATTGCGCCCCAATGTGAAGGAACTGCTCCGTGGATTCGAATTCCTGGCCGACATTGAATTTGTGGGAGCCAAGCATCACCTGTCCGTCCGCATCGGAGGCCACACGCCTTCGATAGCCGATGCCCCCCTGCTCGACTGGGTGATGGCAGAACATCCAATGCTGGCCCTCAACCTGAGGAAGCAAGGAAAAAAAGTGGTTCCCCTGGACATCTGCCTCCACCGCAAACAGCGCATCCTGCTCATCAGCGGGCCCAATGCCGGGGGCAAGAGCGTATGCCTGAAGACAGTAGGGCTCCTCCAATATATGCTCCAATGTGGACTGCCTGTGCCGATGAAGGACAATTCGAAGGCGGGCATCTTTGAGCGCATCTTCATCGACATCGGCGACGAGCAAAGCATCGAAGATGACCTGAGTACCTACAGCAGCCACCTGCTGAACATGAAATTCATGATGCGCAACGCCAATCCCTCCACCCTGCTGCTCATCGACGAATTCGGTAGCGGCACGGAACCTACCATTGGAGGGGCTTTTGCAGAGAGCATGCTCAAACGGTTTGTAGGCCGTGGGGCCTTTGGGGTCATCACCACCCACTACCAGAACCTGAAACACTTTGCCGAGAATACACCCGGAGTGGTGAACGGTGCCATGCTCTACGACCGCCACCACATGCAGGCACTCTTCCAACTCCAGATTGGCAACGCCGGCAGCAGCTTTGCCGTGGAAATCGCCCGTAAGATTGGCATTCCGGAGGACGTGATTGCCGATGCCACCGAACTGGTGGGCAAAGACTATGTGAATGCCGACAAGTATCTGCTCGACATCACGCGCGACAAACGCTACTGGGAGGGCAAGCGACAGACCATCCACTCGCAAGAGAAGCAGATGCAGCAGTCGATAGAGAAATATGAACGGGAGATTACCGACCTGCAGCAGAAAAGAAAAGATATCCTGAAGCAGGCACAGGCACAAGCTGAGAAAATCATCCAGGAGGCCAATGCCAGGATTGAAAACACCATTCGCGAGATTAGAGAGGCACAAGCCGAAAAGGCACGCACCAAGGCCTCGCGCCAGGAACTCGAGGACTTCCGCAAGCAGCTCCAGGAAACGCAGCAGCAGGAACACGACGAGATGATTGCCCGCAAGATGGCGCAGATTGAAGCCCGCAAGAAGCGCAAGGAGGAACGCAAACAGAAAGCACTGCAGGAGAAGGCCGGCGACCAGCAGAAAGCCCCGGTGGCCAAACCCGCTGTCACGCGCGCGCTACAGCCCGGCGACACCTGCCGCATCAAGGGGCAGACCTCGGTGGGTGTATTGGAACGAATCGACGGAAAAAAAGCTACCGTCACCTTCGGGATGATGAAGACACTGGTGGAGCTGGACCGCCTGATGGCAGCCAAGCCCACGGCCGTAGAGGCCACAGGTCCTGTGTCGTCGCTCTCGCGCGCCACACAAAACGAGGTTCGCGAAAAGCATCTCTCCTTCACCCAGCAGCTGGACGTGAGGGGCATGAGGGGCGACGAAGCGCTTCAGGCCGTCACCTACTACATTGATGATGCCGTGCTGGTAGGGTCCTCGATGGTGCGCATCCTACACGGCACAGGCAGCGGCATTCTGCGCACACTCATCCGCGAATACCTGCAGACACTTCCCTTTGTAGCCTCGGCACGCGACGAGCACGTACAGTTTGGAGGTTCAGGAATCACGGTGGTGACCTTCAAAGGCAGCACCTCACATCCATAAGACACATACGAAGGGGGCCACATGGATATGGACCATATCGCCCCCTTCGCTTTTTTTGACGAATGCGGACCTCCTTATCTGGTCATCCGCCACCCCCGATTGCTATGAATAATTAAACTCGTTCACCAGCCTGATGATACGCTCCACCTGCGCATCAGTGAGCATGAAGGAGATGGGTAACGAAAGAATTTCCCGGTGGATGCGCTCAGACACGGGATAGGAAAGGTGGTTCCACTCGGCATAGGCCTGCTGCTTGTGAGGCGGGATGGGATAATGAATCATCGTCTGAATGCCATGCTCGGCCAAAAACGCCTGCAGAAGATCACGGGCCGGACAACGCACTGCATAGATATGGAACACATGCTCCTCGATGGGGTTGGGTATCTGGGGCTTGGTGATGAGAGGATTGTGTATGCCCTTGTCGTAGAGGAGGGCTATCTGGCGTCGGCGGGCATTGTCGGCATCCAGCCGCGGGAGTTTCACACTGAGTACAGCCGCCTGGAGTTCGTCGCAACGGCTGTTGTAGCCTTTCACCTCATTGACATACTTGTGGGCGCTTCCATAATTGGCCATGGTACGGATGAGGCGTGCTAGGTCCTCGTTGTCGGTAGTCACGCATCCCGCATCGCCTAGCGCACCCAGGTTCTTCCCCGGATAGAAACTGAATGCCGAAGCATCGGCCAGGTGGCCAGCCCTGCGTCCATGGTAGACGGCACCATGCGCCTGTGCCACATCGTCCACCACCACCAGTTCATGGGCATGTGCAAAGGCACAGATGGAATCCATATCACACACGCGTCCATAAAGATGAACGGGCAGGATGGCTCTCGTGCGCGGCGTGAGCAAAGCCTCCAGTTTACTAGCATCCATGAGATAGGTGTCCATGGAAGGCTCCACCAGCACAGGCCGAAGCCCCACATTGGTCACAGCCAGGATGGTGGCGATATAAGTATTGGAGGGCACAATCACCTCGTCGCCATCGGCCCAACCCTTCAAATATTTGTAGGAATTGAGGATGAGCATCAACGCCTCCAGCCCATTGGCTGTGAGCACACAATGGGCCGCCCCCGTATATTCCGCGAACGTCTCTTCGAAAGCACGGTTTTCCCGGCCAAGCAGAAACCATCCACGCTTCACCACATTCTCGATGGCTTCGCTCAACTGAGGCTCGTAGGTTTGGGTGACAGCCTTCAGGTCGAGATACTTCACCTTCTCGTCCGTCTCCTCTACATGCTCGCCAGCCATATCGGAGAGCACATCGGCGTCCAGCCGGACCTCGTACGTGTCGTAGCAGACGGCCCTGCCGCCAAAACCTTCTTTCTGGAAAATGAGGCCTTCGTTGAGCACATGTCCTCCCATTTCGTTGCTGGTGCCGAAGTCGATAAACTCCATCTGGCTGTAACGTTCATTCACCAGATAACGGAAGAGCAGGTCCAGTGCACCATATTCGCGTCCCTCCTCACCCACAGCGATATACTGGAAGTGGGCCACCTGGAGGGTCTCAAAAATGATGCAACCGCCCATCACCTCCTGGTCGCGGCGCACCAGGAACAGGCGGATATTCCTGGGAAAACGCTCCATCAACAACTGCATTTCCTCCACCGAATGCACGGGAGAGGCGTTGTGATGGACTCGCAGTACATCCTCCAGCAGTTTCCAGTAGGCACGGAGCGTGTCCCAGTCGCCCTCCGTAAGGCGGTCGATGTAGAAGCCGTGGTCGACGGCCTTGCGCGACTGCCGTATGCGCAGCGTACGCATGCGCAAAGGATGACGTGGATTCACCACGGTACTCACCAGACGACGGCTCAACTGACCCCCGGCCCTGAACAGGGCATACAGGTCTTCTTCGCTTGGCAAGGGCGTATATATATATGGTATGGGCTTGTAGACAAACTTCTGGGCACGCAGGTAGTTCTGGAAATAGAGGAGCACCAGCTGCATCATCTGCAACACCTCCGTCTGGGTGACACCTTCGCGAACCACCAGTCCGCCGTAGGTGAGGCCCTGGTGGGAATACACACACCTCTCCTCTTCATGCCAGTTGGCAGGAAGGAGTGCCTTCACATTGCGCACTTGAAGCTGGGCCTCGCCCGATTCGTCCGAGAAATTGGTATCGTCCACAACCAACACGCTACAGTCAGCAAAGCGCGAGGCATGATAATCCATAAATCCACGTTCAAAGAGGAACGTACCGTTCTTGGACGTGCGTACAAACTCATCCCATACGTCCCTATAATTAATAGAATAAGGTAGAATCTTCATAATCCAACAAATTTCAGAAATTCATGGTAATCGTGGATGTAGTCATCCGCATCATAAACATCAGAGGCAAGGCACACCGAAGCGGCCATAGGCGAAAAGTTGTATAGCCTGCACCATACGCCCGGAGGAACCAGCAACCCCACATGGGAATCCTCCATGCGCAGTACTTTTTTCATGAAACCGTCATCAAGTTCAATTTCATAACTTCCGCCCACAGGAAAAAGCACCATCGAGCATGTGCGGTGGGCATGGTTACCACGTGTTTGTCCTGGCAAAACATCATAAGTCCAGAAAATTCTGCGGATGGAAAAGGGAATGTGATGATTTCCTTCCAAAAAACAGAGTTTTCCCCTGTCATCCACCACGTTAGGCAGCTCTATGAGCCTACATCCGCGTGGCAATATTATAGCCTTATCTTGTGTCATACTCACTTTTTTTGCACAAAGATAGGAAAAAAACACGAAAAAACTTGCACGATTCAAAAAAAACCTCTACCTTTGCATCGCATTTGAGAGATGAGCGCTGCAAAGCAAACATCGAAAGGATGAAAAGGAAGGAAGTTTGGGTGAGTGGCTGAAACCACCAGTTTGCTAAACTGACGTACGGGTTTACCGTACCGGGGGTTCGAATCCCCCAGCTTCCGCAAAGAAAACTCAGATGCCATGGCGCTTTCGTCTAGCGGCTAGGACACATGCCTCTCACGCATGGAACACGGGTTCGATTCCCGTAGGCGCTACAAAAAAAAAGAAGTCTTGGTCAAAACCAAGATTTCTTTTTTTTACCATATACCAATATTAATATATTATAAGCACAACAGACAAACAGGCATTGGCAAAATGAGGAATCAGACTACTGGCAGAGCATACGCTGCATCGAAATACATTACGCTACACGTACGCAAGGAGATGATACTCTCCGACTTCCTGCTGGAGCAGATGAGCGGAGTGAGCAAGAACCGCGTAAAGGACCTGCTATCGGGGCGCGCCGTAACAGTGGACAAGCAGTCGGTCACTCGCTACGACTACCCGCTTAAGCCGGGCATGACGGTCATGGTGGCACGCCACAAGCGATCTTCCGAACTCATCAACAAGTATGTGAGGATAGTCTATGAAGACAAGTATCTGGTGGTAGTGGAGAAGGCTCCCGGCATCCTCAGCATGGGCGTGAACGCGGCCCAGTTCAGCATTAAGACCGTCCTGGACGAATATTTCAAGAAAAGGCAGTTCAAATGCACGGCTCACGTGGTGCACAGGCTCGACCGCGACACCAGCGGCCTGATGATGTACGCCAAAAACACGGATGTGCAACAGATACTGGAGGAGAACTGGCACGACATGGTCTACGACCGCCGCTATGTGGCCGTACTCAGCGGCATCATGGAGCGCGAGGGCGGCACCGTGAGGAACTGGCTGCGCGACAACAAGGCATTCGTCACCTACAGCAGTCCTACCGACAACGGCGGCAAACTGGCAGTCACACACTACCACACCCTGCAGACCAAGGGCCACCTGAGTCTGGTGGAGATGCGGCTGGAGACCGGACGGAAAAATCAGATAAGGGTACACATGCAGGACCTGGGCCACCCCATTGTGGGCGACAAGAAATACGGCAACGGCCTGGACCCCATCGGACGCCTGGCGCTCCATGCCTACCGCCTGTATTTCCACCATCCCGTCACCGGCGAAACCATCAGACTGGAGACATCCTTCCCAAAGGAGTTCATGCGACTGTTCCAGGACAACCAGTCCTCCGAAGAAAGCATTCAATCAACCCATTAATAGAAAAAGGAAAATGAAGAAAATTTATTCCCTGGCATCTGCCTGCGCCATGGCTCTGATGCTGCAAGCCTGCGGAACAAGCGCTGGTTCTGCCACCGACAACAGTCAGACTGTTGCCACTACTTCAGTCTTGGGAAATGTGCTCACCTCGCTGCTGAGCAACCTCACCACCAACACCGACATCACAGGTACATGGACATACAGCGGCCCCAAGATTGTATTCGAAAGCGAGAATATCCTGAGCCAACTGGGCAGCACCGTGGCCAGCAGCAAGATGGAATCGATGCTCAGCAACCAACTTTCCAAAATCGGATTCTCAAGCAAGAGCAAGCTCACACTCAACAGCGACAAGACATACACTTTTACCGTAGGCTCCAGGGACTATGCCGGCACCTACACTTACGACACCAATTCGCACCAGTTCACGCTCACAGGCGCATTGGGTCTTACCAACTACACCTGTACAGCTGCCGTAAAAAATGGGGAGTTATACATGCTTCATGATGCCGACAACCTGCTCTCACTGGCCACCAAACTCTCCTCCAGCAGCAAAAACACCACCCTATCCACCCTGTCCACCCTATTGGGCAGCTATTCGGGCCTGAAACTGGGATGGACCATGAAGAAATGAAACTATTCCGCCCCTTCAGAGCTTTGGGGAGAAGGGAACCGCTGGTACACAGGGCTCACGCCCTGTGCTAAACTACGCCACCCTTTCAGAGTTTTCCCTCCACCCAAAAGCCCCGTGGGGGCGACATAGTCCAGGATAGGGCGCGAGCCCTATCAAGACGGACATTCCCTACCTAGAAGCCCTGAAGGGACGATACAGTTTCATATCCGCATCCTGCTGAGGCCACCCACAAAATGGGGAAAAGGATTTCGAACATCCTGTCAGAGAGACCACATAGAAGGGTCAATCTCGGTAAAACATCTGAACATTTGAACACCCTACCTTACGCTCAAAAACAAAGCAAGCGAGGCCATGAGCCTCGCCTGCTATTTATGCTTGTATGTTATCCGTCGCTGATTGTACGTGTGCTGGACGGATTACACCAGATACTTAGTTCTTGAAGAAATCCTTAACAGCCTCGTTGGGAACCATCTGCTCGTCAAAGCTGTAGGAACCGCTCTGAGGATTCTTCACCATCTTGATAACCTTTGTGTAAGAACGGCCATCAGTCTTGCCAGTACGCAAGGTAGCCACTACTTTCTTTGCCATAGTATATTCTTAGTGTATGGATGTGTTATTACTTGATTTCCTTGTGGACAGTCATTTTCTTGAGGATGGGGTTGTACTTCTTCAACTCCAAGCGCTCAGGAGTGTTCTTCCTGTTCTTTGTGGTAACGTAGCGAGAAGTGCCGGGCAGTCCGCTCTGCTTCATCTCGGTGCATTCCAGAATCACCTGTATTCTGTTGCCTTTAGCTTTCTTTGCCATAATTCGTAGCGACTAATGTTAACCAATTACTTTAATGCTTCTCCAATCACAATACCCCTTAGCCACAGCATTCTTGAGAGCTGCATCGAGGCCAAGTTTGTTGATGCAGCGAAGGCCGCGTGCGCTGACCTTGAGCTGAATCCAGCATTCCTCTTCTACATAGTAGAACTTCTTAGAGAAAAGATTCACATCGAAATGACGCTTTGTGCGACGCTTTGAGTGTGAAACATTGTTGCCAATCATGGCCTTTTTTCCGGTAATTTGACAAATCTTAGACATTTCTATCTTCCTTTCTTTTTTGTCTATTTCAACAACTTCTTCCAAACAGGGCACAAAGTTATAGCATTTTTTCCTAACACACAAGTTTTTGACTGCCTTTTTTGATTTTTGAGCATTTTAATGGGCCACACGGCTGTAAGCAGGGGCCTCCATGGGGCAGAATTCGTGGTCCTGGTACTTGAAATAGCCCGTAATGGCAATCATGGCGGCATTGTCGGTGGTGTAGCTGAAGCGGGGGATGTACACGCGCCAACCATAGCGTTTGGCATAGGCATGGAAGGCATTGCGCAATCCGTTGTTGGCCGACACGCCTCCGGCCACGGCTACGTCCCGTATGCCGAGATCCTTGGCTGCATGATAGAGCTTGTTCATCAGTATCTCCACGATGGTGCGTTCCAGACTGGCTGCCAGGTCGGCCTTGTGGTGCTCCACAAAATCGGGGTCCTCCTTCACCCATTCACGTAAGGAGTAGAGAAACGATGTCTTGAGTCCGCTAAACGAATAGTCGTAGCCTGGAATGGACGGCTTGGCAAAATGAAAAGCGTCGGCATTGCCCTGACGAGCCAGGCGGTCGATGATGGGGCCACCAGGATAGCCCAACCCCATCACCTTGCTACACTTGTCGATGGCCTCCCCTGCAGCATCGTCGATGGTCTGTCCGATGATCTCCATGTCCTTGTACGAACGCACCAGGACAATCTGGCTGTTGCCGCCACTCACCAGGAGACACAGGAAGGGAAAGGGAGGTGACTGGTAGTCATCCTCCTCCGTATGGATGAAATGGGCCAGCACATGGCCGTGAAGATGGTTCACATCAATCATGGGTATACCAAGCGAGGCTGCCAGCCCCTTGGCAAATGAGACCCCCACAAGCAGAGAGCCCATCAGCCCGGGACCGCGCGTGAAGGCGATGGCCGACAGTTGTTCAGCCTCCACGCCCGCCTGCTTGAGGGCCTGGTCCACCACAGGCACTATGTTCTGCTGATGGGCACGGCTGGCCAGTTCGGGCACCACACCCCCGTAAGCCTCGTGCACGGCCTGACTGGCCGTTACATTGCTCAGCAGCAGTCCGTTGCACACCACAGCAGCCGACGTATCATCGCAACTGCTTTCTATTCCTAATATGATACAATCCTTGTTCATTCTGTTTCAGATACTAATCAAAGAAAAAAACGCACCGCACGGGATTCCTTTGCTTCTTCCCCCGCGGAGCACATCAATGGGAGAGTATCTCCACCCCGTTTTCGGTCATCACAAACGTGTGTTCCCATTGTGCGCTGGGCAGACCGTCAGACGTGAGTACAATCCATCCCGTAGGGTCCAATTCGTCACCACAAACATCCCAATGTCCCATGTTCACCATGGGCTCGATGGTGAAGGTCATGCCAGGCACCAGCAGCATGCCGGTGCCCTTGTGTCCATAGTGTTCCACATCAGGCTGTTCATGGAACTCCAGCCCTACCCCGTGACCACAGAGGTCGCGCACGATGGTACAACGGTTCTTGTGGGCATGGCGGGCAATGGCATTGCCCATGTCGCCCACAAACACATAGGGACGGCTACATACATCCTGTCCCACCTTCAGACATTCCCATGCCACATCCACCAGACGTTGCCACCGGGGGTCGGTGTGGCCCATTACAAACATCCTGCTGGCATCTGCATAATATCCGTCCAGGATGGTGGTACAGTCCACGTTCACGATATCACCCTCCTCCAGCACATCATCTTCCGAAGGGATGCCATGGCACACCACATCGTTGATGCTGGTGCAGCAGCTGTTGGGAAAGCCCTCATAGTGGAGGGGGGCCGGTATGCCGCCATGCCGGGTGGTGAAGTCGTACACCATGCGATCGATTTCCAGGGTGGACATTCCCTCGCGGATGTGCTCCTCCACATAGTCAAGCACAGCCGTGTTCAGCTGTCCTGCCTTGCGGATGCCTTTAATCTGTTCGGGTGTCTTGATAAGGCCACGCCAGGGCACAATCTTGCCCTTCTCCTGCATCTCCAGGATGCGGCAATCCATTTCGGTGGGTTCCATGCCCTCGGGCACCGTCCACACAGGGCGCTTGGTTTTCTTCATTCCTTTTCTCTTGCCTCCTTAATATACGTCAGCGACTGACGGCATTGCCGGGTCACATAGTCCCAGTCCTCAGCCACCACCCTATCCTTGGGGAATAGTTGAGAGCCCATCCCTACACAGAACACACCCGAGCGCACCCATTGGGTGAGATTATCCCTGTCGGGTGACACGCCGCCCGTAACCATAATCTTGCTCCAGGGGCAGGGCGCCATCACAGCCTTCACGAAAGCCGGACCATACACATCGGCCGGGAACACCTTGCACACATCGCATCCCACGGCCTGGGCCTGGCTTATCTCGGAGAGGGTGCCACAGCCGGGGCAGTAAGGCACCAGCCGTCGGTTACAGAGAGCGGCTATCTCGGGGTTGAACAGGGGACCCACCACGAAGCATGCACCCTCCTGAAGAAAGAGTGCCGCCGTGGGGGCATCCACCACCGAACCTATGCCAAGTGCCATCTGGGGGCACTCACGGGCAGCAAATTTCACACACTCGGCAAACACCTCATGTGCAAAATCGCCCCGATTGGTAAACTCAAACACACGCACCCCGCCCTCGTAACATGCCTTTATCATCTGCTTGGCCACAGCGGCATCCTTGTGGTAAAACACGGGCACCATGCCCGTATCACGCATTTTTCCTAATACGGATATCTTGTCAAATTGGGCCATATCGTTTCCTTGTTCTTCTACATATTAATATATATAACATCTCCCCGCCTATCGTTGCACCCTTCCGTTGCCACTCCCGTGCATCAACTGTTCCACTTCAGAAAGGCTCACAGGATTCACATCGCCTGGAATAGTATGTTTAAGGGCGCTGGCGGCTACGGCAAACTCCAGGGCTTCCTGAGGGGAAGACAGGTTCAGGAGCCCGTGGATAAGTCCTGCACTGAAACTGTCACCTCCGCCCACACGGTCGATGATGGGCATAATGTCGTAACGCCGACTTTGCAGAAAGGCCTTGCCATCCCACATCACGGCCTTCCAGCCGTTGTGGGTGGCGCTGAAACTCTCGCGCAGAGTGCTGGCCACCTTGCTGAATCCGAAGCGTGAGGCCATCTGCTTCATGATTCCCTCATAGCCAGCCGCATCAGTACATCCGGCCTCCACATCACTCTGGGGCTTGAAGCCCAGACACAGCTCGGCATCCTCTTCGTTGCCGATACACACGTCCACATATTCCATCAGCGGTACCATAACGGCCTGTGCCTGCTGCGGAGTCCACAGTTTCTTGCGGAAATTCAGATCACAGCTCACGGTCACCCCATACTTGCGGGCCGCCTTGCATGCGGTCTCCACCAGGGCTGCACCCTGCGGACTGATAGCAGTGGTGATGCCGCTCCAATGAAACCACGCGGCACCCTGCATGATAGCATCGAAATCAAAGTCATCGGGGGTGGCGCAAGCAATACTGCTGCCCGCACGGTCGTAGATGACCTTGCTGGGGCGCATGCTGGCACCTGTTTCCAGGAAGTAGATACCCAGGCGGTCGCCTCCGCGGGCCACATATTCGGTGTGCACACCCCACTGGCGCAGGCTATTGATGGCACATTGCCCCATCTCATGGGCAGGCACTTTGCTCACGAAATAACATGAATGTCCAAAATGAGCCAGGCTCACGGCCACATTGGCCTCGCCTCCCCCATAATTCACATCAAAACTCCCCGACTGCACCAGACGACTCTGTCCGGGAGACGAAAGGCGCAACATAATTTCGCCCATTGTCACTATCTTTGCCATACTTTACTTTATAATTACAGGTACAAAATTATACAAATATTCATTAACAGGATAAAATTACGGGTAAAAACTCACAAATTTCATATTTTTAACCCCCAATTCCACCCATGAAAGCAAATAAAGAAGTAATTTCGCCGTATGAATGAGCGTATCTCCACCTTCTCGGGCCTGAAGGCTCTCAGTCCGCTGGCTGTATTCCTGCTACTCTATGTAGGATTCAGCCTGTCTACAGGCGACTTTTATGCCGTACCCATCAGCGTAGCTTTCCTGATCTCCTGCCTCTATGCCGTCCTCATCCTGCGACACAGGCCGTGGGAGGAACGGTTTGCCCTGCTCACCGAGGGGGCCCGCCGTCCCGGGCTGCTGATGATGGTGTGGATATTTGTGCTGGCGGGGGCGTTTACAGGAGCAGCCAAGGCCATCGGAGCCATCGATGCCATGGTCAACCTATCGCTTGCCCTGCTACCCCAGAGTCTGGTGATGGGCGGTCTGTTTTTAGCCTCCTGCCTCATCTCCGTCTGCGTGGGCACCAGCGTGGGCACCATCGCTGCCCTCACGCCCATAGCCGTGAGCCTGGCCGGCCAGACAGGACAAAGCGTACCGCTATGGGTGGCCATAGCCGTGGGTGGGGCCTATTTCGGAGACAATCTCAGTTTTATCTCCGACACCACCATCGTAGCCACCCGTTCGCAGGGTTGCAGGATGGGCGACAAGTTCCGCAAGAACATCTGGATAGCCAGCCCGGCAGCACTCATCACCCTGGCACTCTATCTGATTATGGGGGCCAGGCAGACCAGCGTACCTCCGCCTGGAGAGGTGGACTATCTGCTGGTGGTGCCCTATTTCTTTGTACTTCTCACCGCCCTGCTGGGCATGAACGTGACAGCCGTACTGGCCCTGGGCGCAGGACTGGCGGGCCTTTTGGGCATCGCTACGGGATGTCTGGACATGCAAGCATGGATGAACGCCATGAGCGGAGGCATCCTGGGCATGGGCGAACTGATTATCGTCACCCTCCTGGCAGGCGGTCTGATAGAGATTATCCGCGAGACGGGGGGCATACGTTACTTGATACAGGTGCTCACCCGCCGCATCAACGGCTGCAAAGGGGCTGAGTGCTGTATTGCAGCCCTGGTGGTGCTCACCGACTTTTGCACAGCCAACAACACCATCGCCATCCTCACGGTGGGCCCGCTGGCCAAGGAGATATCCACCCGCTACCATGTGGACCCGCGCCGAAGTGCCAGCATTCTGGACACCTTCTCATGCTTTGCCCAGGGCATCATCCCTTATGGGGCCCAACTGCTGATTGCATCCGGTTTGGCCGGCATCACCCCTCTGAGCATCATCCCCTATCTATACTATCCATTCATTCTGGGCATCGTAGCCCTCATAAACATCTTTTTACATTATGAAGAAATCTTCCATCGTCATGCTGCTTCCGTTCATGCTGGGAGCATGCATCCCTGACGGCCGCCAGCAAGGCCAAGTAGAAACATCTGATTCCGTGAAGGCGGACTCCATCCTCTACAGCTGCCAGGACACCATCCCCGCCCTCATCCGAGGCACAGAAATGGAGGGTGACCCCACCAGCCGCGTCAGCATTCTGCTGGAACTGCCCGCCATGCCGAAACAGGCATCCGACACGCTGTGTTCCCAACTAGCCGCCATTCTCTCGGGCGACGGGTCAATGCCGCTCCACCAGGCCGTACAGCAGATGGGCGACAGCATCCGCCAGGAATACTGCCAGGAACTGACCAACCTGTACAGCGATACGTCGTTCACCATGTCGTTTGCCTACGAATACACCTACGACAACAAACTGCGCCTTGCCGAGGGCACCCTGCAGGGCGTAATCGGATATGAAGGTGCGCTCACCACCTTCCAGGGCGGTGCCCACGGAGGCTACAGCCTGATGCTGATGAACTTCCGCTCCTCCGACGGCCACCTCATCAAGGCCAGTGACGTGCTGGATACCACCAAAGAGGATCAACTGCTGGAGCTCATCCGCAACCAGATGTGCAAAGACTTTGACTGCAAAAGTGTAGAGGAGCTCCAGGACAAGCATGGTCTGCTGATGCTGGGCGACGTATATTTGAGCGACTTCAACTTTCTACTCCTGCAAGATGGCGTGCGCTTCCACTACGACCCCTACGACATAGGCCCATGGGCCGCAGGCGAAGTGAACGTGGCCATCCCCTACTCCAGTCTAGGTAATCTATTCAAGGGACTGAACCAGCCCACCGAAGAAGAAAAAGGAGAAAAAGAATAATTCTATTATGTAACCCCGCAGCATCCCCCGGATACACACATGAAACTAATCAACAAGTATTTCCCCACCCTGACCAGCGAACAGCGCGAACGCTTTGAGGCACTCGATGCCCTTTATCACGACTGGAATGCCAAGATCAACGTTATCAGCCGAAAGGACATCGAAAACCTCTATGAGCACCACGTGCTCCACTCGCTCGGCATCGCTCACATCATCCACTTCAAGCCCGGCACCACCATTCTAGATCTGGGCACAGGAGGCGGTTTCCCCGGCATTCCGCTGGCCATCCTCTTCCCCGACTGCCAGTTTCATCTCCTCGACAGCATCAAGAAAAAGGTGCTCGTATGCACCGAGGTAGCCAAGGCTCTGGACCTCCACAACGTCACCACCCAATGGAGCCGGGCCGAAGAGGTGAAGGAAAAATACCAGTTCGTGGTGTCGCGGGCGGTAATGCCGCTGGCCGATTTGGTGCGCATCGTGCGCGGCAAGATTGACAAGAAAGTGCAACTCAACGGACTGCCCAACGGCCTCATCTGCCTCAAGGGCGGCGAGCTGGAGCATGAGGTGCTTCCGCTCAAGAGCAGCACGATCATCACACCGCTCTCCGAATGCTTCGAAGAGGAATATTTCCAGACAAAAAAAGTAGTATATACAGCCCTATGAGAATACAGCAGTTTACCGTGAATCCCGTACAGGAGAACACCTATCTCCTGTGGGACGAAGAGAGTCTGGATGCCGCCGTCATCGACTGTGGGGTCCACAGTCAGACAGAACGCGAACAATTGGCGGCCTTTCTGGCTGACCACGGCCTGCAGCTGCGCATGGCCCTACAGACCCATTGCCATTTCGACCATATTATGGGGCTCTCATATATCTACAACGCCTACTGCATTACGCCCCGCTGCCATCCGGCCGAACAGGAGGTGTACGAAATGATGCCCATCATGGCGCAGAAGTATTTCGGCATACAGCTAGACCTGCCGCTGCCACCCTTGGGCGAACCACTTCGCGAAGGCAATGTGGTGGAACTGGGGCAGATACGCCTGCATGTCATCCACACTCCCGGCCACACCCCCGGCGGCATCTGCCTGCACGAACCCTACCATAAGGTACTCTTCAGCGGAGACACACTCTTCAGGGGGAGTCTGGGCCGTACCGACCTGGGCGGAAACATGATGCAGGAACTCTCCAGCATCCGTAACAAGATTCTCACCCTGCCCACCGATACACGCATCCTCCCCGGTCACGGGCCTGAAACGGACGTAGCTTGGGAAAGCAACCACAACCCCTACCTGTGCTGAAGGGAAGGGCTGCACCGGTTACGATAGGGCACGGTTCCTGTGTATCACGAGTGTCCCCATATACAAACTCTGTAAGGCAGAATAGCTCCACATCAGCACCGTGCTCGGCACATTCCATGATAACCGCTCCGTACGGTGAGGAATATGGAATTGTTCCGTCCCCTAGGGCAACGGCAGCCTGCAGGAGAAAGTGAAGCAGTCACCAAATGAGTCATCGAAAGGAACAGGGTCGCGGAAAAGGCCGAACACAGCGCTTCCGCTACCGCTCATGGATGCATACTCCGCCCCCATCTCATAGAAATGGTCAAGAAGGGCAGCCACGCGCGGATGGCCAGGGAACACACTGCGCTCAAAATCGTTCACCAGACGACCGGCCCATTCGGCAATGGGGAGGGTCATCACCTGACGCAGCTGGATGGCCGGTTCGGCAGGCACGACAGCCGCATAAGCCTCGCGTGTGCTGATATAGTCGGACGGCTTGGCCAGCAGCAGATACATGCCAGCAAGGGATACAGGAATCTGGGTGAATACGTTGCCTATGCCCTCGGCAAAAACAGGTTTGTTGCGCACAAACACGGCACAGTCGGCTCCCAGCGAAGAGAGGAAGTCCTCCATCTTCTCGTCCGAGAGGTGGAGCGAGAACATCTCGTTGAGCATCTTCATCATGAAGGCGGCATCGCTGCTTCCGCCACCCAGGCCTGCGCCGCTGGGGATGTGTTTGGTGAGTCTCACCCTGACGGGAGGGACGTGGTAACCCTTGTCGCGTAGCAGACACACCACGCGCCACACCAGATTGTCACTAGGCGTGGAATCGAGGGGAATGCCCTCCACTAGCATTTCGTCGGCCTGCGCTTCGTCCACCTGTAGTTCGTCACACAGGGGGATGGGATAAAATACGGTATGGAGATTGTGGTAGCCGTCGGTACGGCGGGAGAGGATGTTCAGTCCTAGGTTGATTTTGCAATTGGGTAAAGTCTTCATTGAGGACGTAATTTTTTGAGTAATTCCTTATTAATAGTACGTATGCGCCGCGGCGTTTCGCGTAGGTCCTGTCGCAGCTGCATCCATTCGGCATTCACGCCGTTGTAGAGGTCGGTGAACATCTGCAGCAGGGGAGCGGACACGGCGTTCTGCTGGGGATTGATGACCATCCGGATGTCATGGGGCACCAGTTCTATCTCCAGGTCGGCGCTTTCCTGCTTGGGATCCCCATCGAAATGGATAACCCCGGGCTGCTTGCGGTGGATGGTGAGGTGGCGGCAGCGAAAAGTCTGTATGCGGCTGTTGTGCCCAATGGTGCCGCGGAAAAGTTGGATGGCAATCTGAGGTGCCTCCAGCACGGTGAAGGGTTGCATGATGGTGATGTCCATAAGTCCATCGCTCATGCTGGCCGAGGGGGCGATGTATACGTTGTTCCCATACTGGCTGGCATTGGCGCACGCGATGAGGAAGGCGTTGCAATGGATGTGCTCTCCGTTCTCGTCGTCAATCTCTATATCATAGGTTTCGGGCCTGTACTGGAGCCCCTCCTTGAGCGTATTCTCAATATAGGAGAGCAGACCCCTGCGTCCCGATTCCGCAAATTTGCTGCTGACAAAGGCATCGAACCCCACCCCACAGGTGCAGAAGAAGGGCGTGCCGTTGATGCGTCCGTAGTCCATCTCGCCAATCACACACCCGCCGATGACCTGCAGAGCCCCTTCCGGACTGAGCGGGATGGACAGATGGCGTGCCAGCCCGTTGCCGCTGCCGCAGGGCACGATGCCCAGAGCCGTATCCGTGTGGATGAGCGAGCGGGCCACCTCGTTGACCGTTCCGTCGCCACCCACGGCCACCACCACGTCCACATGTCCGCTCACGGCCGCATGTGCAATCTCAGCCGCATGACCGCTGTACTGTGTATAACACACACGCACCCGGAAATCGCTTGCGGGCAGATACTGGGGTATGAGGTCCACGATGCGTTGCTTGTCGCTCGTTCCCGAAATGGGGTTGACCACAAACCATACATTTTTCTTCATCTTTTTCATTCGGGAGCAAAATTAGTGCTTTTTTTTCACAATCCTGCATACAAGGCACCATATTGTGCAATTATTGCACGTTTTTTAACCCAAAACCTTGTCATTTGAAAAAAAACAGCTACCTTTGCACAGATTTAGACAACTGATTTTAGTCAAGACTTATGGGATTATTACAAGAAAGATGCGCCAAGTACACTAGGCCTCAGGAGTTTATGAAACAAGGCATATACCCTTATTTCCGAGAAATTGAAGGCAAACAGGGTACAGAGGTGATAATGGAAGGCCGCAAGGTCCTGATGTTCGGTAGCAATGCCTACACAGGACTTACAGGCGACCAGCGCGTGATAGATGCCGGCATAGCCGCCTTGCAGAAATACGGAAGCGGATGCGCCGGCAGCCGATTCCTCAATGGCACACTGGACATCCACGTACAGTTGGAGCGTGAGCTGGCAGCCTTTGTGGGCAAGGAAGAAGCCCTCTGTTTTGCCACCGGATTCACGGTAAACAGCGGGGTCATCAGCCAGATTGTGGACCGCAACGACTACATCATCTGCGACGACCGAGACCACGCCAGCATCGTGGACGGCCGCAGACTCAGCTTTGCCACCCAGCTCAAATATAAGCACAACGACATGGAGGACCTGGAGAAACAGCTCCAGAAATGCGAGCCCGACCGCGTGAAGCTGATTGTAGTGGATGGTGTCTTCAGCATGGAGGGCGACCTGTGTAACCTACCCGCTATCATCGCGCTGAAGAAAAAATACAACGCCACCGTCATGGTGGACGAGGCCCACGGTCTGGGCGTCTTCGGCCGTCAGGGCCGCGGCGTGTGTGACCACTTCGGCCTCACCCAGGACGTGGACCTCATCATGGGCACTTTCTCCAAGAGCCTGGCCAGCATAGGCGGATTCATTGCCGCCGACAGCAGCATCATCAACGTACTGCGTCATACTGTGCGCACCTACATCTTCAGCGCCAGCTGCACGCCGGCCGCCACCGCCTGCGCACGCGAAGCTCTCCACATCATCCAACAGGAGCCTGAGCGCTTGCAGGCTCTGTGGGATGTCACCCGCTATGCTCTCAAGCGCTTCCGCGAGGAAGGGTTCGAGATAGGCGACACCGAAAGCCCCATCATCCCCCTCTACGTACGCGATACCGACAAAACTTTCCAGGCCGTGGCCGAGGCCTTCAACGAGGGTGTCTTCATCAACCCCGTCATTCCGCCCGCGTGTGCTCCCCAGGACACGCTAGTGCGTTATGCCTTGATGGCCACCCACACCAAGGAGCAGGTGGACGAATCGGTGAAGCGCCTCAAGAAAGTATTCCAGCGGCTGGAGATTATACCCTCCTGAGGGAAGGACATGAATTCTTATACACAAGCTACATGACATAACAAGGAGTGTCCTGCCGCACGGACATCCCCAATGCAAGGACACTCCCATACACATACGCCCAAAACCACATGACTCCAGGAGGCATTCCTGACACGGGAGTGCCCCCGACACAGAAAAGAAACCAAATTATGAAAGGATTACTTGCCATCCGCCAGATGGCACTCATTCTCCTGCTGCTGGCAATCAGCAACCTGCAAGCCCAAAACATGTCGGACGCATGGTGGCACACGGACAGCGATTCCGCACGCAGCATCCACACAGACTCCATGCAGCTCTTCATCCGCAGCCACCAGTTGAAGCCAGCCAGAACTGTGCGCACGGCCGTCATCGACGGCGGATTCTGGTGTGACCACCCCTTTATCCAAGCTACGCTTACCGACACCCTGGGCTGGAACTTCTTGGGCAACGCCAGCGGCCAGTCGTTCGACCGCGCCGGTACAGAAGCTTTCCGCGAATTCAAGCGTCTCTATCCCAAATACAAGCACACGACCGATGCCTCCACCGTGGCCGACACGGCCGAATACGCCCATTACAAGCAAATGGCCCGGGAGATACACATCCAGTCGTACCTGCTCATGGCCATGAACCAGGCCTACACGTGGCAGGCAGTCTCGTTTGTCGACTCCCTGATGAAGAAGGCCTATCCGGGTCAGTCCCCCACCCTGGAGCAGCTGTTCGAGATTGACATCAAGGACACCACAGGCATAACCGCCCCGCTGGAAGTGACGCTCACCCATTGCCTGCGCTACGGGAAGGAGACCCCATGGGACAGCATCGTGGAGCGCTTCAGGCACGACTACGAACTGAGCAGCAAGCGGGTGGCCAGTCTGGATACCGACGATGACCCCCACCACAAGCTGGGGAACGACTTTCTCGACTTCGCCCACCTCCACTACGGCAACACCCACACCGAAGGCACTCCCTACCATGGTACCATGGTGTGCGGCCTGATAGCCGACATGATGGGCATGGCCGATGCCAAGGGCCAGCTGATACCCATCCGGGCCATCCCCGACGGTGACGAATACGACAGGGACGTGAAGGCAGCCCTCCACTATGCCGTGGACCAAGGTGCCAAGGTAGTGAACATGAGCTTCGGCAAATACCACTCCCCCCATGCTGAAGAGGTGCAGGAGGCCATCGCCTACGCCCTGGAGCACGACGTGCTGCTGGTGATGTCGGCCGGAAACTTCGGTACCGACAATGACCTGCGCCCCATCCATCCCCGGCCCTTCAATCCGAAGGACGGACAGCGGTGGCCCCACATGCTGGTGGTGGCCGCCAGCGACCACAGCGGACAGCGGGCGGGAATGAGCTGCCACGGACAAGCATCAGTCGACCTCATGGCACCAGGCATCGGCATCACCAGTTGTTGCGACAACGGTAGCTACGACATCCAGAACGGCACCTCCCTGAGCGCACCCATCGTGGCCGGCCTGGCCATGGCCATCCGCTCCTATTTCCCTGACCTCAAGGCAGCCGACGTGAAGCGCGTCATCCTGGCCACCGCAGCCGACTCGCTAGTGGATGCCGGACGGGCCTTTACCAGGGCATGGAAGGAAAGCCGTTATGGCGACGGTCTGTTTCTGCAGGCTGAACGCATGAACCGCCTGCCCATCGACTCGCTCATGCCGGGACGCACGCTACAGGCCGACGGTCTGCAGGGCCACCCGCGTTACCTGTACTATGCGCGCCAGGAGGAAAATACCGAGGGCACCGTACACTACCTCTTCGACCTGAAGAAGCGCACGCCCATCCGGTTGTTTGCCCGCAAGGACATGAAATACCTGAGCGACCTGCACATCACAGCCGACGGCCACGCGCTGGCCTTCCGCTGGAAAAAGGAGCCCATGCAGTACGACTGGCACACTCAGGAGCTAACAGCCTCCACCGACACCCTACCGACCCGCAAGGAGCATACCCTGCGCCGTGCCGACTACAGCCGCAACTACAGCGCCGACAGCCTCTTTTACATGAGCGCACGCGGTCATGACCTATGGCTCTTCGACATCAGGAGCGGTGACAGCACGCGCCTGTCGGCCGACGGTGTCCACTATAACAGCTTTGCCATGGGAGGCAGCAGTACCACCGACCGCATAAAGGCCGGCCAGCCCTCTTCCCCCATCGGACAATGGATAGGCCGCACCCACCGCTATCTGGCCGTGCGAGAGGACAAACGCAGCGTGGGCACCCTCACGCTTGTGAACAGCCTGTCACATCCGCGTCCCACGGCAGAGACCTACAAGTTTGCCATGCCAGGTGACACTGCTGTGAGCCATTTCCGTACCTACTTGGTCGATGCCGACACCCGCACCATGCAGGAGCTGCAGCTGACCCGCCGCGCCGATGACATCATCGACCTTCCCCGCCTGGGACGCCTCAAGCAGGAAGGCAACAGTGCCTGGGTGCTGCAGAAGACGCGCTATCAGGACACCGTCACCCTGTGGCGCATCGATGCGGAGAAGGGTGAGGCGAGACCCGTGATTACCGAATGCACCCCGCCCCACCTGTGCGAGCAGCTCTTCAACTTCCAGCCTATCTTGGGAGGCAAGGAGGTAATATGGTGGAGTGAGCGCAACGGGCGCGGACAATACTACCTCTACGACGGGGAAGGGCGCCTCAAGCACACCCTCACTCCCCCCGATATGGTGGCCGGCCAGATTGTGCGCATCGACACCGCTGCCCGGCGCATAATCATGGAAGGCTACGGCAGGGAAAACCCTGACTATAGCCCCTCCTACCGATACTACTACAGCGTACGCCTCGACGGCAAGGGTGTCACCTGCCTCACGCCCCTTCCCGGCGACCACGAGATACAGGCCGACCGCGACGGACGCTGGCTATTGGACCATTGCAGCCGCATGGACATGCCGCCCGTGCACACGCTCTACGACATGAAGGGCCACGCCCTCTCCACCCTGGCCGTCTGTAGCGACAGCGCCCTACGCAAGGCCGGACGCAATCTGCCCCAGGTGGTGCGCGTGACAGCTGCCGACGGACGCACGCCGCTTTGGGGCCTCGTGTACACGCCCTGGTGGATGCAGACCGGCGACCGTCTGCCCATCATCAGCAACCCCTATCCCGGTCCGCACACCGACCTCATCCCCGAAAACTTCCAGATGGAAGAAGGGGGCAACCAGCTGCTCTCCGACCTGGGTTTTGTGGTCATCAGCTTCAGCTACCGGGGCAGCACACCGCTCCGCGGACACGATTTCTACATCCACGGCTACCAGAACCTGCGCGACTATGCGCTGGCCGACGACATGGCCGCCATCCGCCAGGTGGCCCGCATGATGCCGCAGGCCGACACCACACGCGTGGGCATCTACGGACATAGCGGAGGCGGATTCATGGCCACGGCAGCCCTGCTCACCCATCCTGAGTTCTACCGTGTGGCCGTGGCCGCCAGCGGAAACCACGACAACAACATCTACCTGAAATGGTGGGGCGAAACGTTCCACGGCCGCGGCCACATCCCCACCAACATGGAACTGGCCCCCCGGCTGGACGGCAGGCTGCTGCTCATCCACGGCGACATGGACAACAACGTGCATCCCGCCAGCACCCTGCGCATGGCCGACGCCCTCATCAAGGCCGGCAAACGGTTCGACATGCTCATCCTGCCCGGCAAGGACCACGGCCTGGGCGACCGCTACTACGAGAACACCATCAGTTATTACATGCTGGAGCATCTGGCCGGACGGCAGATGAACCACACAGACATCCTGCACCACAAATGAAAAGAAAACTGCTGCTCATCCTGCTGGCCTGGCTCGCCGCCGCAGGCATCACGGCCACCATGGCCCAAAACACCAAGCATGCCATCCGGGGCGTTGTCTACGACGAGACCGGAGAGGTGCTCCCCGGCGCTACCGTGAAGACAGCCGACGGCAAGAAAGGCTGCACCACCAACATGGACGGAGAGTTCCTGCTCGAAGCGGCTCCCGGCACACCGCTCACCATCCGCTATATCGGCTACAAGGCGCAGAACCTCAAGGGCACGGGCGGACTGATGAAGATATACATGCAGGCCGACACCAAGCAGATTGCGCAAGTGGTGGTGGACGGCTACCAGCAGACCGACATCCGCAAGGTGACGGGTTCGGTGGGGATGCTGTCGGAAAAGGACCTCAAGGACCAGCCGCTGGCAGGTGTGGACCAGCTGATGCAGGGCAAGCTGGCCGGCGTGAACGTGACCACCGTGAGCGGACGGCCGGGCGAGAGTGCCAAGGTGCGCATCCGCGGTATCAGCTCCATCACGGGCAACAGCGAGCCCCTGTGGGTGGTGGACGGTGTGCCCATCCAGAAGGACATTCCCGCCATGGGAAGCACCTATGTGCGGTCGGGCGACTTCAGCACCATCTATGCCAATGGCGTGGCCGGCATCAATCCCCAGGACATCGAAAGCATCACCGTGCTCAAGGATGCGGCAGCCGCAGCCATCTACGGCAGCCAGGCACAGGCGGGTGTCATCGTCATCACCACCAAGAAGGGCAAGCAGGGAAAGGCGCGTGTGAACTACTCGGGCCAGGTGACCGTCCAGTCGCAGCCCACACGCGACAACAACCTGATGAACAGCAGCCAGAAACTGGCCTACGAACAGGGCATCTGGGATGAGTTCTCCGCCCAAGGATATGCCAGCGGCGGCTACTATCCCCGCATCGGACTGGTGGGCCAGGTGCGCTCCGGCTACAAACAGTTCGCCGGCATGACCACCGAGGAACAGGACAGCTATCTGGCCGGACAGGCGGCACAAAGCACCGACTGGTTCAACGAGCTGTTCCGCAATTCCGTGAGTACAGGCCACCACGTGAGCCTGAGCGGCGGTTCCGAAACGGCCACCTACTATGTGTCGGCAGGCGTGAACACCAACAACGGCATCGTCAAGCGCACCTCCAGCGACAGCTACAACTTCACCACCAAGGTGAGCGGCCGTCCGTCGGACAAGGTGTCCTACAACTTCGACATGAACTACAACTACCTCAAGAGCCACGGCAGCAGCTACGGCTTCGACATCTTCCGCTATGCCTATTTCGCCAACCCCTATGAGAAGCCCTACAACGAGGACGGCTCCTATGCCACCGACAACACCTATTTCACCCTGGCTCCGGCCAACGGAAGCACATCGCTCCGCATGCCCGCCAACGGCTTCAACGTGATGCGCGAAATCAACGAGACCGACAACCAGACGACCAGCGGCACCGTGAACATGAGGGGCGACATCACCTGGCGCGTAACCGACGACCTGCGCCTCTATGGCCTGGCCTCCTACACCCATTCGAGCGACATCTCGGAAAACATGGTGGGACAAAACACCTATACGGCATGGATGGACCGCCCGTTCGACAGCAACTACCTGCTCTCGGACCGCATCTACGGCAACTGGACCCACGCCCAGACCACCAACCAGGCATGGCTTCTACGCGCCCAGGCCAACTACAGCCATCTGTGGGGCGGCCGCCACAGGGTGAGCGCCGTGGCCGGCACGGAGGTGCGCAAGAACATGGCCCGTTCCGCCTTCCAGAAACAGTACGGCTACGACCCCGTGACGGGCAACCACAACACCCCCACCCTGGCCCTGAGACCCGGACAGACCACCCTTTCCGAGGCGGACATGATGCTCTACAAAAACATCCTCAATGCCTGCAATGGGCAGAGCAAGACGGACAATGCCTTTGCCTCGTTCTACGGTGCCGCCGACTACAGCTACGACAACCGCTATGTAGCCAACGCCACCGTACGCAGCGATGGCTCCAACAACTTCGGATCCAAGGAGCAGTTCAACCTCACCTGGAGCACCGGTCTGGCATGGAACATCGATGAGGAAAAATGGATGCAGTCCCAGAAACGATGGCTATCCAGAGTTACCCTGCGCCTGTCCACAGGTGTGACGGGCGGTGTAAACAAAAGCGTCTACCCCGTGCTCATCATGAACTACAGCACCCAGTATCGCGACTCCGAGGCCGAAGCGCTGAGGCTGGGGACTATCACAGCCGCACCCAATGCCCACTTACGATGGGAACGCACCCACGACTGGAACGGCAGCCTGGACATGGGCTTCCTCGATGACCGTTACACGCTGAACCTGAGCTTCTACCGCCGCAAGGGTACCGACATGGTCACCCCCGTGCGCGTGGTGAGCACCACCGGATTCACCAGCCTCAGCTATAACACCAGCGAGCAGCTCAACCAGGGTCTGGAGATAGCCCTGGGCGCCACCCTGCTCCGCTACAAGCATCTCACTTGGCGTCTGACAGGCAACATCGCCTACAACCAGAACATTCTCACCAAGTACGTCTCCCCCACGGGCAGCATCCTGGGCGACATCTACGTGGGCTACCCACAGGGCAAGCTCTTCACGGGCATCACTACGGGAATTGACCCCGCCACCGGCCTCTATGCCTACCAGCTGCGCTCCGATGCGCAGGTCACCAGCGATGCCGATCTCCGAGACATGGACAACTATATCTTCTACGTGGGCACCAGCAACGCACCCTGGACGGGCGGACTTTCCACCTCCGTCACCTACAAGCAGCTGACCCTGAGCGCAGCTGGCAGCTTCAAGCTCAAGGGTATCGTCAAAAACACCATCAACCCGCAGGCTAACTACGGGCAGCTCTCGGGCTCGGTCACCAACACCCTTCCCACCACGCTCAACGACGTGTACACGGCCCATCTGAACGTGCCTCAGGCAGCCGCCGACCGCTGGAGGCCCGACAATCCGGACGCGCGCTACCCCAGGCTCATCGATGCCTACGGCACCGCCCTCAACCTCACCACCCAGTCGCCCACCTCCAGCACCATCACAGACTGTGTGTACTATGAGCAATGCAGTTTCCTGAAGCTCAACAGCCTCACGCTCACCTACAGCCTGCCCTCCCGCCTGCTCCGCCGGGGGCCCGTCAGCTCAGCCGGCATCAGCTTCACGGCCAACAACCTGTGCTACTGGACAGGATATAGCGGGCTCAACCCCGAATCGCCCGGGGCCGTCTATCCTGTGGCCCGCAGTTACACGCTGGGGGTGAACATCGGA
The DNA here is from genome assembly GCA_945865175.1 of uncultured Prevotellaceae bacterium. GTDB lineage: Bacteria > Bacteroidota > Bacteroidia > Bacteroidales > Bacteroidaceae > Physcousia. The sequence continues at coordinate 46,698 of CAMBDA010000001.1, forward strand.
TTCTAACCAAGACATAACCGTACAAATTTATATACGACAATGAGACAATACATCCTACACGTCCTTCTGGTTACCCTTGCCCTGACGGCATGCAGCGACTTTCTGGACATCAAGCCATACGGCAAGACCATTCCCCGCACCCGTGAGGAATACAAAGCCCTGCTCGACGAAACGCTCAACGGCATAGACATGGGCAGCACAGGAGATGAGCAGCTTCTGGGCAGCTATTCGCTCAGCGCCAGCTACGAGGAATGCGCCGACAATCTGGAAACCAACCTCACCGAATACCCCAGTGGCAACTACCTGACCACCTACATCGGAGCCATTCTCTCCGGCCGGCAGTCGGTATACAACTATCTGTATGAGCTCATCCGCACCAGCAACATCATCCTGGACGGATGGAGCCCCGACACATGGGAACGGGCTGACAGCGACATCGTGGGCACCTGCCATGCCATCCGCGGCGTGGCCTACTACCAGTTGCTGCGTCAGTTCTGTGCTCCCGCCGGAAGCGAAGATGCCACTCTGGGCGTACCCATCGTCACCACTTTCAACATGGAGGCCAAGCCCGACCGCAGTACCTATGCCCAGACCGAGGCACAGGCCGAAGCCGACCTGCGCAAGGCTCTCTCCTACCACATCCAGGATAAGATGTACCGCTTCAACGACGATGTAATTCTGGGCTACCTAGCCCGCCTCTACCATTGGACCGGACGCTGGCAGGAAGCCCTGGAGGCCGCCACAGAGGTGGTGGATCGCCACCCCCTGCTCGACAGTGCCGCCTACCGCACCATGCAGGAGACCACCTACGGCCTGGCCGGCAACCGCCTCATCATGGGCAACCTCATCTCAGACGGCGGCACAGGCATGTCGGGCACACAGACCATGATCAAGTACCGTCCCATCAGCAAGCGCTGGCTCAACCTTTTCGAAGAGGGCAAGGCCGACGTACGCTATGCCCTGGCTGTGGCCAAAAAGCGCAAGAACGCCAAAATCATACGGGCCAACCTGCGCTCGGCCGAGCTTTACCTCATTGCCATGGAATGCCACTACCATCTGGACCACACCAAGGACGCCCTGCTCATGCTCAACAGTCTGCGCCGTCTGCGTTGCCCCCAGGCCAGGCCCTACACCCCCGCAACACTCCCTGCTATCCCCGACGACGAATACATCCGCGAAGATGCCACGGGTGCACCGCTCACTCCCATGCTTTATGCCATCCTGCGCGAACGCAGGAAGGAAATGTTCATGGAAAACGGAGACCGTTTCTGGGAACTCAAGCGCAACGGCAGGCCTGAGTTCTGGGTAGGCGTCAAAGGCAAGAAATACTGGACACGATTGTTCATGTACACCTTCCCCCTGCCAGTGGCCGACACCTATGTACAACCCTCACTCATTCAAAATCCAGGATATGAAGAAGTTGAATAAACCATACGTCATGGCAGCCTTCGTATGCTGCCTGGGGCTCACCGTATGCACCTCGTGCGAGGATACCGACAAGGAGCCCCCCGTGAATGCAGGCTACAAGACCAACATTCGCATGCCTGATGCCGAAGACCTCTCCACCGAGGATCTGGAGCTCATCGAGAGGCAGCAGGCCGAATATGACCAGAACAAGAACAATATCTGAGAAAGAAAGAGAGAACAAACAAACATATTTTTCAACCCATTAAAACAACGCACAATGCACATGAAGAAAAAATCATTGCCCATCCTGTTGGCCTTGGGCCTGCTCTGTCCGTCAGCGGCAAGAGCCGAGCAGGGAGTGTTGCTCGAACAGCAATCGGGCCAAAGCGTGGGATATGCGTTCAGCAGCAATCCCAAGATTACCTTCACGGCCACCGACCTCGTCATTGAGGCCACCGATGTGAAGGTGTCGTATGCACTGGAGGGTCTGAAAGTGAAGTTCGGCGACGCCACGTCGGCCATTCGGGACATCGATGCAGCCAACGTGAAGTTTCGTCTGTCCGGCTCACAGGTATCCGCCACCGGACTGGCCAAGGGCCAGACTGTGACCGTCCACTCTGCAGGCGGCCAGCTGCTGGGCACAGCCAAGGCTTCAGCCAACGGCGAGGCCATTCTCTCCCTGAAGCACCTCAAGCAGGGACTCTACATCATTCACTCAGGTAAAACCACTTACAAATTCACAAAAAAATGAAAAAAGCATTACTCTCACTGGCTGTCCTCGCAGCAGCCGTATGCACAACCTCTGCACAGACACTCAAAGTACACAAGACCGACGGCACCGTGCTGGAAATCCCCACTGCCGATGTGGAATACATAGACTTCGCCACTCCCGCAGCCGCTGCTCCCATCTATGTGGGCGAGTGGAAGGTAAAGGAATTCGAGTATACCCCCGACCAGATTGCCAACGATTATTGGGGCGGCATGATTACCTCCTTCGAAGGATGGCCTACTTATAACGAGGCCGATGTCATCACCATCACCGAGGACAAGCTGATCACCTCACTCCAGAGCGAACTGAAGAACTATTTCCGTCCCGAGTCCAACCTCAAGCCCATCGAAGACTTCAAGCTTCCCGGCATGTTCGGCGGCACCATGCTCACCATGGTAGAGTTGGACAACGTGAACCGCTATTTCTCCGCCACCGAGGAAAGCGAGGATAAGGTGGCTCTGGTAGGTTTTTCCGTGAACCCCGACGACGAAGAGCTGCTCGACATGTACATTATCGACCACCACAGCCACACATTCGGCTATCCCGATTTCGATGAATGGACTATGTATGGCGACAGCAAGCCCGAAGCAACCATGAGCGGTGTCTACGTAAAGCTGACCCTCCAGCGCAAATAATCCCTTCCCCTCAGTCCCCCTGTTTAAAGGGAAGAGGCAGAAACACCTAGCCCAGGGCACACGCCCTGGGCTTTTTTTCCTAGTACGCTAGAAAACAGTAACGATGACCCGCACGGTGTTGACATGGAATTATGTCACCCTTACAGGGTTATGGCTTGTGGAGTACCCATAGGACACAGGACTTCGCCCTGTGCTAAGTTACGGGTTCATCCGACATTTCGAGTGATACGGCAATCATGCAGAGCGTAGAGTCCTAAAATACTTTTAGTCCCTGAATCCGTAAGCGTTTCGTTTCATCACTTTTATGGTTCATCCGAAATATGGAGTGATGTTTTATGGATTATTATTCTTGAAGAGAGTCTGATATAACTTTCATAGTCTACGAATATGACAACACTTCCGATAAGGTTAATAACCTTACAGCTGAAAGATTAATAATCTATTAGCCAAAAGGTTATTAACCTTATCGGAAACGAAGATAATATACACATACCACACTGCTATAATAAAGTAATCATCCGAAATGTTTGATGATCCAAGTTATGTCATCCATTCAGGATATCCTCCACTGTTTGGAGTGTTTCTCATGGAATGTCAAGAACACAGTGTTGATATGAAATACAGAAGAATATTGATTACCAAAATGATCTTGAATAGAATGGCTATTCTGAACAAACTACCCTTTGAGGCACAGATTCTTCCCCCTAAACAAGGGCTGAGGGGGCTCTGCATCCTCAGCCCCCTACGCCAAAGAAAAAGGCCTCGTCCAATAAAGGACAGGCCTTGTTTAGTTGCGGGGGTCCGACTCGAACGGGCGACCTCCAGGTTATGAGCCTGGCGAGCTACCAACTGCTCCACCCCGCGATGTTTCTTGTTTGCGAGTGCAAAGGTAGGGCATTTTTTTGAGATGGCCAAACATTTAGGGAATAATTCACCAAAATTTAACAAATATGGCACAAAGACAGGGCCAATGTGCAAAAAACGGAGCATTTTCTTGGACATTTAGAAGAATAAGTGTAACTTTGCATTCGCTATGCCAATCAATAAAACAAGAACAAAATTGGTGGATGTCGCCAGACAACTCTTCGCCAAAAACGGTCTGGAGAACACTACGATGAACGACATCGCCCTTGCCTCCGGAAAAGGCAGGCGTACGCTGTACACCTATTTCAAAAGCAAGGACGAAATCTACTATGCGGTCATTGAGTCGGAGCTGGACCGCCTGTCCGTGAAACTAGAAGAAGTGGCCGGAACGGAGATGGAACTGGAAGACAAGCTGGTAGAAATCATCTATACCCACCTGAACATGATAAAGGATGCCGTGCAGCGAAACGGCAACCTGAGGGCAGAATTTTTCCGGAACGTGTTTCTGGTGTCGAAGGTAAGGAAGAATTTTGACCAGAGGGAGACCAAACTGTTCACACAGATTCTTGCCGAAGGTGTGGAAAAGGGTCTGTTTGAGGTGGACAACATCCCCTTTACGGCCGACATCATACACTATAGCGTGAGAGGTATGGAAATCCCGTATATCTACGGCCGTCTGGCCGACGGGCTGCCGGGAACCATCAGCAGGGCCATCGTGCAGAAGCTCATCCACAAGGCCCTAAGCAAGCCGGGAGCAAGCAGCAGCTATCATTATTAATTATATATCATATAAAAAAGAAGAAGATTATGAGTCTACTGACAGGAAAGACCGCCCTTATTACAGGTGCGGCACGCGGCATCGGCAAGGCCATTGCCCTGCGTTTTGCCCAGGAAGGGGCCAACATCGCTTTTACCGACCTTGTCCTCAACGATGACATGGCCGCAGGCCTGGAGGCCACCCGCAAGGAAATAGAGGCCGTGGGTGTGACCTGCCGTGCATACGCCGGCAATGCCGCCGACTTTGCCGAGACAGAGGCCACGGTGAAGAAGATAAAGGAAGACTTCGGCACCATCGACATCCTCGTGAACAACGCTGGCATCACCAAGGACGGCTTGATGTTGCGCATGACCGAGCTGCAATGGGACGCTGTCATCAACGTGAACCTGAAGAGCGCCTTCAACTTCATCCATGCTTGTGTGCCCGTCATGATGCGCCAGCGCGGCGGCAGCATCATCAACATGGCATCGGTAGTGGGTGTACACGGCAACGCCGGCCAGGCCAACTATGCAGCCAGTAAGGCAGGCATGATAGCCCTGGCCAAGAGCGTGGCCCAGGAGATGGGTCCCAAGGGTATCCGTGCCAATGCCATCGCCCCCGGCTTCATCGAGACAGCCATGACCGCAGCCCTCTCGGACGAGATCCGTGAGGAGTGGAAGAAGAAGATTCCCCTGAGACGCGGAGGACAGGTGGAGGACATCGCCAATGTGGCCACCTTCCTGGCCAGCGATATGTCGAGCTACGTGAGCGGACAGGTAATCCAGGTGGACGGCGGCATGAACATGTAAGCCACACACATCTGTTCTATCCACAAAGGAACGAGACAGAATGAACGTAATATACGAAGACAACCATATCCTCATCGTGGCCAAGAAAGCCGGGGAAATCGTACAAGGCGACAAGACCGGCGACACGCCGCTCTCGGATATGGCCAAAGCGTATGTCAAGGAAAAGTACCACCGCCCGGGCAATGTGTTCGTGGGGGTGGTACACCGGCTGGACCGCCCTGTGAGCGGTCTAGTCTGTTTTGCACGCACGAGCAAGGCGCTGAGCCGGCTGTGTGCCATGTTTGCCAGCCACGAACAGGTGAGGAAGACCTACTGGGCATTGGTGTGCAAAAGGCCGCCGCAGGACGAGGGGACGCTGGTGAACTGGCTCACGCGCGATACCAGGAGAAACATGGCCAAGGCCTATGACCACGAGGTGCCCCACAGCAAGAAAGCTGTGCTCGACTACAGGCTGCTGGCCACGACCGACCGTTACTTCCTGCTGGAAGTGAACCTGCACACGGGCCGCCATCATCAGATAAGGTGCCAGCTGGCACACATGGGCTGTATAATCAAAGGCGACCTGAAATACGGTGCTCCCAGGAGCAATCCCGATGGCAGCATCAGCCTGCATGCACGCAGGATATGCATGGAGCACCCCGTCAGCCACCAGCTTATCGACGTGATAGCCCCCGTACCCGAAGAGCCCGTCTGGCAGAGCGTGGCCTCCCGCCTCAGCTGATGCCCATGGCCTCGGCCAGGAACCGGGAGGTGTAGCCCACCCCGCTGGCAGCCAGTTGGGCAGGCGTGCCCTCAAAGAGCACCTGTCCGCCCTGGCTTCCGCCCTCGGGTCCCATGTCAATTATCCAGTCGGCACAACGGATGACATCCAGGTTGTGCTCAATCACAATTACCGTATTCCCCTTGTCCACCAGCCGGTAGAGCACATCCATGAGTGCGCGTATGTCCTCAAAGTGAAGACCCGTGGTGGGTTCGTCCAGGATATAGAGCGTATGTCCCGTGTCGCGCTTCGACAGTTCGGTGGCCAGTTTCACGCGCTGGCTCTCGCCACCGGATATGGTAGTACACGGCTGCCCCAGCTTGATATAGCCCAGACCCACGTCCTGCAACACCTTTATCTTGGCCAGAATAGCGGGCTGGTACTGGAAAAACTCCACAGCCTGGTTAATGGTCATGTCCAGCACGTCGGCGATGCTCTTGCCACGGTAACGCACCTCCAGAGTCTCGCGGTTGTAGCGCTTGCCATAGCATTCCTCGCAGGGCACCAACACATCGGGCAGGAAATTCATCTCTATCGTGCGGTAGCCGTTGCCACCGCAGGCCTCACACCTTCCCCCCTTCACGTTGAATGAGAAGCGGCCGGGCTTGTAGCCCCTGATACGGGCCTCGGGGAGTTCCACAAACAAGTTGCGTATATCCTGGAACACACCCGTATACGTGGCAGGATTGCTGCGTGGCGTACGTCCCAGGGGCGACTGGTCAACATCCACCACCTTGTCCACATGCTCCAGTCCCTCCACGCCTTCATAGGGAAGCGGGTCCCGCAAAGAACGATAGAGGTGCTGGCTGAGGATGGGCTGGAGCGTGTCGTTGATGAGGGAACTCTTGCCGCTGCCGCTCACACCCGTCACGCAGATGAGCCGGCCCAAGGGAAAGGACACGTCCACCCGCCTGAGGTTATTGCCCGATGCCCCGCGGATGGTGAGGCAATGGCCCGTGCCTTCACGTGGGGTGGAGGAAGGAAGGATGCGCAGGCGGCCCTGCAGGTAGCGGCTGGTGAGCGTGTCGTGCTGCAGCAGCCCCTTGTAATCGCCCTGATAAACCACCTGACCGCCCTTACGTCCGGCCAGGGGCCCTATGTCCACGATATAATCGGCATGTTCCATCATCTCCTGGTCGTGTTCCACCACGATGACCGTGTTGCCAAGGTCGCGGAGCGACTGGAGCGAGCGGATGAGCCTACGGTTGTCACGCTGATGCAGGCCGATGCTGGGTTCGTCCAGGATATATAGGACGTTCACGAGTTTGCTGCCTATCTGGGTAGCCAGTCGGATGCGCTGGCTCTCTCCACCCGAGAGAGTGACAAAGCTGCGGTCGAGCGAGAGGTATTCCAGCCCCACATCCAGAAGGAACTGCAGGCGCACGCGTATCTCCTTCAGGATTTCCGTGACTACCTGCTGCTGGCGATGGGACAGTCTTTCTTCCAGATGGGAAAGCCATTCGCTGAGTTCACGCAGGTCCATGGCGGCAAGCTGGGCTATGTTCTTGTCGGCCATGCGGAAACAGAGGGCCTGCCTGTTGAGGCGCTGCCCCCGGCATTCGGGACACACGCAGGTCTTGCTGAACGACTCAGCCCACTTCTGGGCACTCGTACTCATGTCGCTGTCCTGCATCTGGGAGATATACTTGGCCAGCCCGCCATACTCAAAGAATATATCGTTGGTGGTGTGCGCCACGGAGGAAGGGATGCGGAGCGTCTGGGTGCAGCCGTCTATGATGTCGTCCAGCGCCTCGGAAGGGAGTTGTCCGATAGGGGTGTCAAGCGTGCAGCCGTGAATATCCAGCACGGCCTGTATCTGCCAGAATATCATCGCAGAGCGTGCTTTTCCCAGAGGGGCTATTCCGCCCTGGCGCACACTGAGGTTCATGTCGGGAAACACCTTCTCCTTGTCCACGAGGCTCACATAGCCCAGCCCCTTGCAGCGAGGGCATGCCCCCCGGGGACTGTTGAAAGAGAAGTCATGGGGAGCGGGCTCGCGATAGGAAATGCCGCTGGTGGGGCACACCAGCTGTTTGCTGAAATGGCTCACCCGAGAATCCTCCACATCATAGACCATCATCATGCCCTCGCCCTGCGACATGGCCGTGGCCACGCTCTGAACCAAACGCTTGTCATCCTTGTCCTGCACCACCAGGCGGTCCACCACCACCTCTATGTCATGATTGCGGTAGCGGTCCAGCTTCATGCCCGGCACCACCTCCTGTATCACCCCATCGGTACGTACATACAGGTAGCCCTTGCGGCGGATGCTCTCGAAGAGTTCACGGTAGTGCCCCTTGCGGTTTTTCACCAGGGGTGCCAGCAGATACACCTTCCTTCCGGAAAACTGCTTGAGGATGAGGTCAATCACCTGTTCCTCGGTATACTTCACCATGCGCTCACCCGTCACATAGGAATAGGCATCGGCGGCCCGAGCATAAAGCAGTCGCAGAAAATCGTAGATTTCGGTGGAAGTGCCCACCGTGCTGCGTGGGTTCTTGTTGGTGGTCTTCTGCTCGATGCTTATCACAGGGCTCAGGCCCGAAATCACATCCACATCAGGGCGCGCCATGTTGCCCAGAAAATTGCGGGCATAGGCGCTGAAGGTCTCTATATACCTGCGCTGCCCCTCGGCATAAATGGTGTCGAAGGCCAACGAGGACTTGCCGCTGCCGCTCAGCCCCGTGATGACCGTGAGGCTGTGCTGCGGAATCTCTACATTAATATTCTTAAGATTGTGTACGCGTGCGCCCTGCACCACGATTTTTCCCTTTTCACTCATCTGTCTGACCGCCCCCTCCGTTTTCCTGCTTGTAACCAGTTAGCACGCTAATGGTTTTCCTGAGATTGTACTTCTTTCCGTCGGCTCCCTTGGCATTCACCACCAGAAAGTAGACACCGTTCTTCACATACTTGCCATGCCACTTGCCATCCCATCCGCCGGCCAGGTCGGTCCAGGAATAGAGTTTGGCCCCCCAGCGGTTGAAGACGGCCGCTTCGAACGAGACGATGCTCTGGTAGCCGTCCTTGGCGCGGAGCACATCGTTGTAGCCGTCGCCGTTGGGCGAGAAGGCATTGGGGAATTCCAGTTTGCTCTCGCTGATGCTCACACGGATGGGGTTCTCCTCCCCCTCTGCAGGATAGGAAATGGTGTCGTTGCCACACACGAAGGTGGCATAGAGCTGCACGCAGAACGAGCCGCTCCTGACAAACGTGTACTCGATGTCCTCGTCAAAACGGTGCACCAGCAGTTCGTCGGGCTGTCCCTCCTCCCATATCTTCCATTCGTAGCGGGCCACATATTCGCCCACATCGGCACTACCTGCAAAGAAGCGGGCCTGAAGCGGAGCGTCCACAGCCTCGGTCAACTCGGTATACTCCTCCCCGTCGGGGGTTACAAACAACGCCGACGGACTCACCGACGGCCACTTGTCCTGAGCCGCCATGAACAGGGGCATCAAACACAGAAACAAAAGCGATTTTCTCATTATGCGTATCAATCTTTCTGCAAAAATAACACTTTTTCCCGAGATAGTGCACAATTCTGTTGTAAAATTGACAAAAAGACAATACCTTTGTATCATGAAACATATTACAGTCCTACTCTTCTGGCTCTTTTCGGCCTCCATCTGCGCCCAGCAGACAATAGAAGCCCTTGAGCATATCTACCAAGTGAAAAAGGGAGATACGGCCTATCGTATCGCACTCAATCATGGCATCACCGTGGAGGAACTCGTCGGGGCCAATCCCGAGATTGCCGACGGCAAGGTGAAAAAGGGCATGTTCCTCACCATCCCCGCACCCAAAGCCAAGCAGGAGCCTGCGTTCCAGGCCGCAGCCGCCATGCAGCCTGCAAGCATCCGCACCGCCTACGACCATGTGAGAGTGGCCGTGCTGCTCCCCTTTGAGGAGGACAGCAAGAGGGCTGCCAAGTTCCTGGAGTTCTACCAGGGATTCCTGATGGCCGTGGACAGCGTGAGTACAGGAGGGACCAGCGTGGAGGTGTATGCCCTGAACACGGGATCCACGGCCGAGGACATCAAACAGGTACTGGGCGAACCCGAGTTGGAGAGCATGCAGCTGATTATCGGCCCCGCCGACCAGACGCAGGTGCCCGCCCTGTCGGCCTTCTGCCAGCAGCACGGCATCCGTCTGGTGCTGCCCTTTGCCAACCTGAGCGCCCACACGGGTACTAGCTCCACGGTATACAACGTGACCACTCCCTACTCCATGCTACAGCAGCACGTATCCGAGATGATGGCCAACCACTATTCCAACCGCAACTATGTGGTACTGAACACCGAAACACCCGACGAGAAAGGCAAGCACCTGATAGACCTGCTGAGCACACAGTTGGGGAAAAAGGGCATAGCCATGCGCTCGATGCACATCGATGGGGACGACATGAGCTACGAGGCGGCCCTCAACGCCTTCCGCGAAAACTGCATCGTGCCGGATAATACCAACATCAAGACGCTCAACATCTTCTTCTCCCGGATGAAGACCTTTGCCGACGCACATCCCGAATACAAGATTACGATGCTGGGCTACCCCGAGTGGCAGACCTATACGTCCACGCTGCTTAACGAGTTTTTTCGCTTCGACACCTATATCTACACCTCCTATTACCGCAATCCCGTGGACCCGCGCAACAAGGCTTTCGAGAAGAAATTCTACGGCCATTTCGGCAAGGAGCTGCTCTATTCCTTCCCATGCTTTGGCATGCTGGGATTCGACCTGGGCTATTTCTTCATGAACGGCATGGCCCGGCTGGGCGACCTCTTCGACCAGAAACAGGGCACACTTAAATGCCAGCCCTTCCAGCATGTGTTCAAGTTCCAGAAGAACGGCGAGACGATGGGATTCCTCAACCACAACACGATGCTCATCCACTACACGCCTTCTAACACCATCGAGATGATACAATGAAACGACTGCTGTCTTTCCTCATCCTCGCCTGCGCCATGGCAAACACCTGCCAGGCCCAGATTGGCGAGAGCCGAAGCGATTTGGCCGTGGGCGTGAACGGCGGCTACCTGCTCAATACCGTAGGCTTCAACCCCACCATCAAGCAGAACTTCCACGGAGGCACCACCTTCGGACTCACCGTGAGGTACATCTGCGAAAAATATTTCTCCTGCTATTGTGCCCTGCAAGGCGAAATCAACTATGCCCAGATGGGTTGGAACGAACTCATTGAAACAAGCACCGACACCTACAAGCGCGACATCAACTACCTGCAGATTCCGCTGCTGGCCCGAATGGCCTTCGGCAAGGAGAGAGGGGGCGTGCAGGGCTTCCTCATCCTGGGTCCGCAGCTGGGACTCTACCTGAGCGAGAAGGAGTACCGGGGCGGTGAATGGAGCGACTACACCCTGAGCCTGCGCCCCAACCACCGTGTGGAACAATACGACATGAAGGTGGAAAAGAAGTTCGAATACGGCATCACGGGCGGTCTGGGCATGCAGGTGAGCACCAAGAGCGGACACTATTTCATTCTGGAAGGCCGCTATTTCTACGGGCTGAGCGACCTCTTCGGCAACAGTAAAAAGGATCCCTTCGGAAAAAGCAACAACGGTGCCATAATCGCCAAGCTGTCCTATCTGATAGACATCAAGAAAAGCAAGTGACAGCCCCCACTACCACACAGGGGGAAAGGGCGACAAACTCTATACATTTAAAACAATCACACACACCAAAACACACACCAACATGGAAAAACCATCATCCAAAGGGTATGCAGCCGCCAGCTGTGGCTGGCATTCCTGTGCATGCCCACCCTCATGCAGGCCGCCACAGACCCGGCCTACGACTTTATCCTGAAACACCGCAACCTGATTACGCCCGTATGGGAAAAGCCGTTCTCCTACAAGGAGATTGAGAGCCAGCACGCTCCCATCGGTCCCTATCTGGGCAACGGGGACATAGAAACCATATTGCCCACGAATATTTTCAAGTAGATAATACGGTTATCTGGGATGGGTTACAAAATAACCTTCCTCTTTCAGAATATGAAAATATGCCTACCCTTCAGGGCTTCTAGGTGGGGTATGTCCGTCTTGATAGGACTCACGCCCTATCCTGGATTGTGTCGCCCCGTGGGGCAACACAATCCATATCCACATCCCGCCGGGGCCACCCACGTAATGGAGCAAAGAATTCGCCCCGAGGACGCAGGGCTTTTCCCAATGAATAACATACTTTTCCAACACGCACAACAAAGGATTGTGAATACCCTACCCGCAGGGGCATGATGCGATTATCCAACCGCCGTGCTCACGCTGATGCACCGCCATTTAGCCCTTTCGTGGCAGAACGGAATGAATGATGCGAGCACAATCGATGTCAGAACTGGAAATAGTTTCTGGCGTTGTAGTAACAGATGTCGCGCACCATTTGGCGGATATGAGTGAGTTGGGAGGCAGGCAGGAGTCCTGTTTCCACATCGTTGCCCAGAAGGTTGCACAGCACGCGGCGGAAATATTCGTGACGGGGATAGGAGAGGAACGATCGGCTGTCGGTGAGCATACCCACAAAGCGACTCAGCAGACCATGGGCCGACAGGGAGTTGAGCTGTCGCTCTATGCCCTCGCGCTGGTCGTTGAACCACCATCCGCTGCCAAACTGGATTTTTCCCGGCTTAGGACCCTGCTGGAAATTGCCGGCCATGGTGGCCACCAGGTCGTTGTCGGCCGGATTGATGTTGTAGAGGATGGTGGGTGCCAGCAGGTCGTCAGCATCCAGTCTGTCCAACAGGAGAGCCAGCCCTTCGGCCGCATCCCATCCGCCCATCGAGTCGTAGCCCGTGTCGGGACCCAGACGGCGCATCATGCGCGTATTGGTGTTGCGGAGCGGGCCGAAATGGATTTGCTGTGTCCATCCCTTGCGCGCATTCAGGCGTGTAAGACACAGCAGCATGCCCATGCGGAAGGCATCCGCCTCCTGCGGTGTGGGCACCTGTCCGGCCAGGGTACGGCAGAAAAGCGTCTCCAGTTCCTCGGGTGTGGCCATCCGGGACGTGATGTGGTCCACACCATGGTCACTCAGGCGGCATCCGGCCTGGGCAAAAGCATCCATACGCCCCTCCACAGCCTGCCACAGCTGGTCGAAGGTGCGAATCTCCATCCCGGCCGCTTGTCCCAGGCGCAGGATGTAGGCCTGGTAGGCAGCCGGGTCCTTGATGTTCATAAGTTTGTCGGGCCGCCATGCGGGCATCACCTTGATGCCGAATCCACTCTCCCGGATGAGCCGGTGGGCCTGCAGGTCATCGGCAGGGTCATCGGTGGTGCATACACTCTCCACATGATAGCGTTGCATGAGGCCGCGGGCACTGTATTCAGGCGACTGCAGCATCTCGTTGCAGGTGTCATAGATGGTGCGGGCCGTCTCTTCGCACAAGAGGGTGTCTATGCCAAAGGCTGTCTTCAGCTCCAAGTGGGTCCAATGATACAGCGGATTGCGCATGGTATAGGGAACGGTGGCCGCCCAATGGCGGAACTTTTCCCAGTCGTCGGCATCGCCCGTAATGAAGCGTTCGTCCACACCGTTGGCCCTGAGGGCACGCCATTTGTAGTGGTCGCCGCCCAGCCACAGCTCAGTAATGGTGGCAAAACGGTGGTCCGTGGCGATGAGTTGAGGGTTAAGATGGCAATGATAGTCGATGATGGGCAGGCCGGCAGCCTCCTCGTGATAGAGCGTGCGTGCCGTGTCGTTGTGCAGCAGGAAGTCGGGATGGATGAAGGATGTTTGCATGATGGTAAGCATGTTTTTTTAGAAAAAAGAATCAGAGGGAGAACACGTTGAATCCGCCGTCTACCACGGCCACCGTACCTGTGACAAAGGCCGAAGCCTCAGAGATGAGGTAATGGATGGTGCCACACAGTTCTTCGGGCTTGCCGAAGCGGTGGAAGGGCGTCTGGCGTATGATGTCGTGGCCGCGGGCCGTGAGCGAACCGTCGGCATTCTGGAGGAGCGTTCGGTTCTGGTTGGTAAGGAAAAAACCGGGCGCAATGGCGTTCACGCGGATGTGAGGCGAGAACTTGGTAGCCACCTCGGTAGCCAGATAGGCGGTGAGGTTGCTGATTCCGGCTTTAGCCGCGGCATAGCCCATCACACGGGTAAGGGGCCGGAAGGCGGCCATGCTGCTGAAGTTGACGATTGCGCCGTGGCCCGCCTCAGCCATGGGCTTCAGGAAGACCTGTGTGGGGATGAGTGTACCTGTGAGATTGAGACCCAGCACCTTTTGGAAGTCGTCGGTCTTCACGTCGAAGAGCGTACCCTCGGGCGGAATGGTGGCACCGGGCATGTTGCCTCCGGCAGCGTTGAGCAGGGCATCGATGCGATGGGTGCGTGCAAGGATGCGGTCACGCACGTCCTCCACCTGAGCCTGACTGGTGACGTCGCATGTTTCAAAGGAGGCCTTCCCTCCGTTCTGGCGGATGGCATTCACGATGTCATCGCCCGTCTGCCGGTTGCGTCCCAGCAGTACCACTTCGGCTCCCTCTGCTGCCAGATAGGAGGCTATCTCGCGGCCCAGCACGCCCGTGCCGCCCGTGATGACCACCACGTGGTCCTGTATGTCAAATAGATTCCTTTTCATGATTATACGGATTATTAATATGTAAACCAGACGTTATCCGCCTGTGCAGCCACAGGCAGTCTTCATCTCATCGGCCACGGTAGCCATCACGCCTTCAATCTGGCCCAGGGCCAGCATGCGGCCGTGGAAACTGTAGCCGGCGTTGTAGCCCATCTTTTCGTCGCCCAGCATCAGAGGGGCATGGTCTACCCGCATAGGCAGGCCAGGGTTCTCCTTCTCAAAAATGCGCACCAGCTCTATCACGTGGGCCCTTCCGCCCAGATGACTGGCCTCCTTGAAGTTGCCGCCGGGGAACACCTGTGTGCTGCGCAAATGCACAAATTTGGTGCGGCTGGCAAACCTGCGGGCCAGCTGGGGCACATCGTTGTGCAGCCCGGCGCTGAGCGAACCCGCGCAGAAAGTGAGTCCGTTGTGGGGGTCGGGCACGGCATCCAGAAGCCACTGTATGTCCTCGCCCGAGGACACGATGCGTGGCAGACCCAGAATCTGCAGGGGCGGGTCGTCGGGATGTACACACATCTGGATGTCATATTCGTTGCATACGGGCATGATGTCCTCCAAGAAACACTTCATACCCTCACGCAGTTGCTCGCGCGAGATGCCGTCGTAGCGCGACAGCAGCTGGCGGAACAGGCCCACAGGGTCGAGGTCCTCCTCCGAGATGTTGCCGCCCACAAATCCCTGTGTCTTCACGATGATGTTCTCCACCAGCCGTTTCTCGTCGGCCTCGGTCATGCGGCCGGCCATCTGCTCCATCTGTTGCAGGATTTCCGGCGTATAGCTCTCGGCCGCTCCCCTGCGCCTCAGGATGCGGCAATCGAAATAGGCAAACTCAGCCTGATCGAAATAGAGCGACGAGGTGCCATCGGGATTGGGATGCTCCAGGTCGGTGCGTGCCCAGTCGAGCACAGGCATGAAATTATAGCAGATGGTCTTGATGCCGCAGCGTCCCAGGTTGCGCAGGCTAGTGATATAGTTGGCAACGAGTTGGTCGCGGTCGGGGCCGCCATACTTGATACTCTCGCTCACGGGCAGGCTTTCCACAACGCTCCATCTGAGTCCGTGATCCTCGATATACTGTTTCATTTTCATCACCTCCTCCTGGCTCCACACCACGCCGGCCTTGATGTGGTGGAGCGATGTGACGATGCCTTCTACGCCAATCTGGCGCAGCATGTCCAGGGTGATTTTGTCGTTGGGGCCGAACCAACGCCATGTCTTTTCCATACGATTATATAATTATACGAATATAATGGTTACATTAAAAAAATCGTGTTGCAAATCATTCAAACGCCCGCTTGTACCGGGGCACCAGCGCCTTCAGCATCAGCCAGCCCAGGAGATAGGCCACAGCGCAGTAGCAGAAGATGATGAAGTAGCCCGCTGCCTTGCCCTCGAATCCGCACAGCACCATGTGGGTGTTGCCAGCATAGTCGAAAAGGTGGCCGCTCACCTTGTTGATGACATACGAGCCTATGCCACCCGCCATGCCGTTGATGCCCGTGATGGTACCGATGGCACGGGCAGGGAAGAGGTCGCTGGCCACGCTATACAGGTTGGCCGACCACGACTGGTGGGCGGCACCTGCCAGACCGATGAGCACCACCGGCCACCAATAGCTGTAGGTGCCCAGCGGCTGGGCCAGAATGGTGAACAGCGGGAAGATGGTGAAGCAGAACATGGCCTTGAGCCGTGCGTCGTAGGCATTCAGGCCCGTGCGTGCGATGATGAGCGTGGGCAGCTTGCCGCCCAGGAGCGACAGCATGGTGATGGCATAGAGCACAAAGAGGAGCATGATGGCCGTAGGGTCATCCGACTGCAGTTGGTACACGTCCGACAGGTAGGCCGGTGTCCAGAACAGGAAAAACCACCACACACCGTCGGTCACCAGCTTGGACAGAAAGATAGCCCATGTCTGTGGCACCCTCAGGATGCGGCTCAGCGGGATGGGCGGTTCGCTGGCGGCGGCCGGCTGTGCCGGTTGGTCGGCATCCTGGCGGATATAGGCCAGTTCGGCTTCGTTCACACGGCTGCATTCGTGGGGTTTCTTGTACACCAGCAGCCATGCCCCTAGCCACACGAAGCCCAGGGCTCCGATGAGGAGGAAGGCCATTTCCCATCCGTTGCCCATTCCGGCTTGCTTGAAATACCGGGCAATGAGCGGAATGCTCAGAGGTGCCAGCAGGGCACCGATAGTGGATCCGCTGTTGAAGATGGCCGTAGCGTAGGCCCTGTCCTTCTTGGGGAAATATTCGGCCGTCACCTTCACGGCGGCGGGGAAGTTGCCGCTCTCGCCAATGGCCAGCACCACGCGCGATGCGATAAAGAACCATGCGCTCACGGTGCTGATGGTAAGGGCCATGGTGCCCGTGGCACGGAACAGTTCTTCGGTGCCGCCCAGGTTCAGGTGCCATATCGTGGCCAGCCCGCAGAGGGCGTGCATGCAGGCACCCGCCGACCATACGGCAATGGCGCACACATAGCCTTTCCGGGTTCCCACCCAGTCGATGAACCTTCCGCTGAAAATGTTGGCGATGGCATACACCAGCGCAAAGGTGGCCGCGATGTCGCCATAGTCGGCATCGGTCCAATGGAATTCGGGCTGGATAAAGTCTTTCCAGGTGAGCGACAGCACCTGACGGTCCATGTAGTTGATGGCTGTGGCCAGGAACAGCATGCTGCAGATGGTCCAGCGGTAGCGTGTGGCTACGGTCTTAGAGGGTTCTTTCATGATGTGTTTTTTCGTGTTTTTTTGTTATTGTCCCACAAATTTATAAAAAAATTGTCTCCCGGCCTAGCGATTTTCCCTTTTTCTTTGCCTTTCCTGTTTTTTTCGTGTCTTTCTCCTGAAATACATGCTGAATGTGGTGAAGAAAGATGTCCAGGCCACGTTGCACATACAGTAAGGTGTGAATAAAACATAAATAATCGAGGGAGGATGGGCATGCTGAGGGATTATTGTGTATCTTTGTGGAGTCAATGACAAGAACTTATCCTATGACCGACCCATTAGAACTGATACATAACTATTATCGCAACCAGCCGGAGCTTGAAAAGACGCTTCTGGAACACAGCCGTATGGTGGCCACACGCGCCCTGGACATCGTGAAGGGGCATCCGGAGTGGCGGGTGGACCCGGAATTCGTGTACGAGGCCGCCATGCTCCACGACATCGGCATCCTCTACACCGACGCTCCAGGCATCCATTGTCGCGGCACACGCCCCTATCTCTCCCACGGCATCCTGGGCGGCAACATCCTGCGCCACCAGGGCCTCGTGCGCCATGCCAGAGTGGCCGAGCGGCACACGGGCACCGGGCTCACGGCCCAGCAGATTGCCCAGCGCGGGCTGCCCCTGCCCCAGGTGGACCTCATCCCCCTCTCGCTCGAGGAGCAAGTAGTGTGCTATGCCGACAAGTTCTATTCCAAATCGCGCCCCGGCATGGAGAAGACCTGCCAGCAGGTGGAGCATAGTCTGGCCAAGTTCGGCCCCCAGGGAGTGGCAATTTTCAGGCGATGGAGCCAAATGTTTGAGCAGAATAGCAGATAATTCGGCAAAAAGCCGTATCTTTGCAGCCTCAAAACGTAAATGAACGCTTTCTAGCGCACATCAATTCATAGATTCGAGTGAAGAAAAAGTTCCTGACCCTACTGATGGTACTGTGTGCCCTGACAGCACTGTGGGCCGTGCCCGCAAAGTCCGCAGGCAGACCACAGCAGGATGCTGACAGCATAGCAGCCATGGACAGTGTGGCCATGGACAGCATAGCCATCGACAGCATGGCGCAGACAGATTCCCTCAAGGCCGATTCGGTGCCCTTGAGGGCCTACACCATTCTGCCCGATACCACGGTCCAGGACTCCGTGGCAGCCGACACCGTAAAGCGCAGCAGCTCGGCTCTGGACATGCCCGTCACCTATTCGGCACAGGACTCCATCACCTTTGACTATGCCAACATGAGGGCCACCCTCTTCGGCGACAGCAAGGTGAACTACCAGAACCTGGAGCTCACGGCCGACCGCATAGACATGAGTATCGACAGCAGCCTGGTGCATGCCATGGGCACCCCCGACTCCACAGGAGCCGTGAAGGGAAAGCCCGTGTTCAAGCAGGGAGAGGACCAGTACGAGCCCGACAAGATTTCCTACAACTTCAAAACCGGAAAGGCCTTCATCTCGAATGTGTACACCGAACAGGGAGAGGGCTTCATGCAGAGCATCGACGGCAAGCGTGACTCCACGGGCGTGCTCTACGTGGAAAAAGCCAAGTATACCACCTGCAACGCCAAGCATCCCCATTTCTATCTGGCCCTCACCCGCGCCAAGGTGCGCCCCGGCGAGGACGTGGTCTTCGGGCCGGCCAACCTATATGTGGAGGACGTGCCCCTGCCTCTGGCCATCCCCTACGGATTCTTTCCCTTCACCAGCAGCTACAGCAGCGGCGTAATCATGCCCACCTACGGCGACGAGTCGACCCGCGGCTTTTACCTGCGCGACGGCGGCTACTACTTTGCCATCAGCGACAAGATGGATGCCACCGTGCTGGGCGAAATCTATACCAAGGGTTCCTGGGGCCTGTCGCTCCAGAGCAACTACGTGAAACGCTACCGCTTCAACGGCAACTTCCTCTTCAGCTACCAGGTGACCAAGGAGGGCGAGAAGAACATGCCCGACTACAACGTGAGCAAAAGCTTCAAACTCACATGGAGCCACCGACAGGATTCCAAGGCCAACCCCTCACAGAGTTTCTCGGCCAGTGTGAACTTCGCCACCAGCAGCTATGAGCGAAACAACCTCACCAGCATGTACAACCCCGAGAGCCTCACCCAGAGCACCCGCACCAGCAGCGTGTCGTACAGCAAGACATTCAACGACATCGGCCTCACGCTGAGCGGCACCTTCAACCTAAGCCAGAACATGCGCGACAGCTCCATCGCCCTCACCCTGCCTACGCTCAACATCTCGCTCAACAAGTTCTACCCCCTGAAACGCAAGAAAATGGCGGGCAAGGAGCGATGGTACGAAAAGATATCCGTGGGCTACACGGGCACGCTCACCAACAGCATCAACACCAAAGAAAGCCTGCTTCTGAAAAGCAGCCTGATTAAGGACTGGAAGAACGGCATGCGCCACCAGGTGCCCATCAACGCCACCTTCACCATCCTCGACTATATCAACGTGACGCCCAGTTTCTCGTTTACCGACCGCACCTACACCAACAAGGTGATGCAGTCCTGGAACACCGAGGCCAATGCCCTGCAGCGCGACACGCTCTACGGCTTCTACAACGTGTACAACTACAGCCTCTCGCTGAACGCCAACACCAAGCTGTACGCCTTCTACACCCCCCTGCCGTGGTTTGGCGGCAAGAAGATACAGACCATCCGTCACGTCATCACACCCACCGTGGGATTCAGCTATGCTCCCGACTTCGGCCAGTCCCGCTTCGGTTTCTGGGACTCCTACGTGAAGACCGATGCCAACGGCAATGTCTCCACCGTGGTGTATTCGCCCTACAGCAACGGTGCCTACGGCACGGCACCCCAGGGCAAGACAGGAAGCATCAACATGGACCTGAGCAACAACGTGGAGATGAAGGTGCGGTCGGACAAGGACAGCACGGGCTACCGCAAGATAAGCCTTATCGATGAGCTGGGTGCCAGCATGAGCTATAACATGGCGGCCAAGACCAAGCCCTGGAGCGACCTGAACATGCGCATCCGCCTGAAGCTCACCAAGAGCTACACTTTCTCGCTGAATGCCGTCTTTGCCACCTATGCCTATGCCCTCGACGAGAACGGAAGCGTGTATGTGAGCGACAAGACGGAGTATTCGCAAGGCCGCTTCGGACGTTTCCAGGGCATGTCGCAGAACTTCTCCTATACCATCAACAACCAGACGTTCCAGAAACTCTTCGGGGGCAAGAAGGGGGATGACGGACAGAAGAACACGCAGGACGACGACGAGGACGACGAGGACACCGACCCCAACATGCAGAATGTGGACCCCGACCGCCGCAAGGCGCGCGAGGGCGCTGAGGGACAGAAGACATCCAACAAGGTGGACGAGGACGGCTACCTCAAGTTCAGTCTACCATGGAGCTTCACCGTGAGCTACGGCGTGTCCATGAGGGAAAACACCTCGGCCAAGATCAACGTGAAGCGCATGCGCTATCCCTACAAACTCACCCACACGATGAACTTCTCGGGCAACCTGCGCATCTCCGAGGGATGGAACATCAATTTCTCCTCGGGTTACGACTTCAACTACCACAAACTGAGCATGACCACCATGTCGCTCAGCCGCGATCTCCATTGCTTCAGTATGAGCTGCAGCGTGGTAATCAGCCCCTACACCAGCTACAATTTCACCTTTGCTGCCAATGCCAGCACGCTCACCGATGCCCTGAAGTGGAAGAAGCAGAGTTCCTACAGCAGCAATATCGACTGGTACTGACCCTCTCCCATGCATACAATAATTTATTAATAAACATCAATCCCAGACAAACAACAAAAAGAAACATTATTATGAAGAAATCCCTTTTTATCTGTTCCGTCCTGCTCGGAAGCGCATGGATGGCCTCATGTGGCGAAAACGATGTACACGAACTGTGGGTGGGCTACCCTAATGGAATAAGCACCCTGTATGCCGACGACACCCAGGACAGCATCGGTTTCTACACCTACGACAGCTGGAGGGTGACCCCCATGGCATCCTGGATTAGCATGGTGGGCAACAACAGCGGCAACCTGGTGCACGACAACTTCAAGCGCTACTACGTATGCACCGAACTGAAGATGGAACGCAACACCACAGGCCGTTCCCGTCTGGGCACGGTGCTGGTGAGCTCGTACGACTACCAAGCCTCCGGCATCTACCTGCAGCTGGGCACCCTCAACATCTCCCATCCCCAATACACAATCAAGAACTTCCTGCAAAATACCTATCTGCCCGACTCAGTGGCCTATGCCATCAACGACAGTTCCTTCGTGACGGCCGACTCCATCTGCTTCAACGTGAAGCAATCCTGGACCCTTGCCTTCAAGGACGGCCAGCAGCCCCAATGGGTGAAGCTCTCCAGCACACAAGGCTATGCCGGCAAGAACCAGGTAGACCTCACCTTTGAGGAGAACCCCGACACCACAGCCCGCACCACCACCCTGGTGCTGCAGAGCGGCGGCATCTGCAACGAAATAGACATCCGCCAGCTGGGCCTCAAGCTGAAGACCGACGACGAGCAGCAGCAGAAATGACAGAGCCTAAAGGGAAATATACCAAGTGGGTGGCCTGCTGGGGCAACGCCACCTCCATCACCGACCGCCGCGAGGCCGTGTATGCCAAGGACATCACCCTGCGCTACCCCGTGAAGATGTGCTTCGGGGGCGACCGCCTGCGCCTGCGCTTCTCCAACCTCACGGGCACCGAGCCCGTAAGGCTTACCCGCGTATGGGTGGCCAGACTTTCAACCCGTGACGGACGCCAGGAGCTGCCCGTCACCCTTCAGGGCCACACCTGCGTGCCCATCCGCCCCGGCGAGGAGGTGGTTACCGACGAGGTGCCGCTTTCCGTGGAGCCGGGCGACAGGCTAGAGGTGAGCATCTACCTGGGCGAGGTGACCCAGATGAACGCCGGCACGCTGGTGACAGGACCACTCTCGCAGGGTTTCTATGCTTACGGTGACTTTGCCGAGTGTGAAGAGTTGCCCCTCCAGTTGACCCGTAAGACCAACTGGTTCTATTTCCTAAACACCATCGACATCCACACGCTCCCGCAGAACCGTGCCCTGGTGTGCTACGGCGACTCCATCACGGCCCAGAGCTGGCCCGATTTTCTAACCCTGCGTGCCTGGGAGAATGGGTGGCGCCATGTGGCCGTCATCCGCCGTGCGGTGTGCGGCACGCGCATCCTGCGGCAATACGACTGTATCACCTATCAGGCCTACGGGCTCAAGGGATCCGTACGTTTTCCCATCGAGATGAATGTGGCGGGTGCCAGGGATGTAATCATCCAGCATGGCATCAACGACATCATCCATCCCGTAGGCGTGGAGGTGAACCCGTTCCGCCCGTGGTCCGACATGCCTTCGCTTTCCGACCTCGTGGAGGGCACCTCCCACCTCTATGTGGACCATGCGCGCACACTGGGCCTGCATGTATGGAGCGGCACACTGCTCCCCATCCACGGTTGGCGCACCTATACGCCCGAGCGTGACCACCTGCGCCAGCAGTTCAACCAATGGCTCCGCACCTCTCCTCTCTTCGACGGTTGTGTGGATTTCGACATGGCCCTGCGCCATCCCTCCTGTCCCTCCCGCTTTGCCGACGGCTTCGATTCGGGCGACCATCTCCATCCCAGCGAGGAAGCCTACAAAGCCATGGCCCTCCAGGTACCCGAGCAACTGCTCGTCTGAGCACACCGCGTTTGTTCTGGCTCCGTGCGGAGCTACCTGATGTTGATACGCACGGAGCCCTTGCTCTGGCCGCCCGTCACATTGCTGGTGACAGGACGGATGTAACCATTGGCCACAGTACCCGATGACGTATCGCTTCCGTCGTAGCGGTTGTCGCCCTGCGCGCTATACTGATAGTCCCCCACAAAGGTCACCACCACACTCGTGGCACTGTCGGGGACATAGAACCTGAACTGCGGATCCTCGGGCTCCACATCATAGCACACGTCCTGATACGTGGGGTCACATTCCACACGGCCTGTGCCGTTCTGCGTGGCATAGTCGTAGTAATAGCTCCATTTGTACCTGGCATGATAGATGAGTTCTCCCTTCTTGGACTGACGGGCAAATACCGTCACCGAATCACAGGGACTTGCCGTTTGGGGAGCTTCGAATCCCTCGAAAAGAGGCATATAGGAATGCGTGTCGGACTCGGAGCAGGACGTGGCCAATGCACCCAGGCCCATGCAGACTGCTGCTGCAAAAGACAAATAAGTTTTCTTCATATAATGATATTCAATTTCTTTAGTTCTGTATAAAGGAGTTGCACAGGCAGCCCCATGACATTATAGAACGACCCTTCGAGCCGTGTCACACCAATGTAGCCAATCCATTCCTGTATGCCGTAGGCACCCGCCTTGTCCAGAGGAGAGAAGCGATCCACGTAGCTGCGGATTTCCTCCTCACTAAGCGGAGCAAAGGTGACATGGGTGAGACTGGAGAACGAACGCGTCCATTGGGATGTGGTGAGGGCCACGCCTGTCACCACCTGATGCGTGTGTCCGCTGAGCAGACGCAGCATCCTGCATGCATCCTCAGCATCCACAGGCTTTCCCAGCACCTGGCCGTCAAGCCACACGATGGTGTCGGCCGTGATGAGCAGCTGGTCATCGGCCAGCGTGTAGCCCTTGGCCTTCTGGAGGGCGATATGCTGGGGAATCTGTTCGCAAGATAGCCCTAATGGAAACGTTTCGTCGATGCCCGGGGCTGCCACCACCTCAAAAGTGAGTCCCAGCGACTGGAGCAGCTCGCGCCTGCGCGGAGAGGCCGAGCCAAGCAATATTTTCTTTGTTGTGTTCATAACTGTCTGATGTAATGCTGTGCTACCATCCGAAAGCCTTGCGGTCGGCCATCCATTTGTCCTGTGCCTTCAGCACCTGCTCCACCACATCGCGGCCACATCCATAGCCGCCCTTGCGGGGGCTCACATACAGGCTTATGCCGATAATCTCAGGAGCAGCGTCGGCCGGCGCACAGGGGCAGCCACACCTGCACATCACCTCGTAGTCGGGGATGTCGTCACCCATATAGAGCACCTCCTCGTCGGCAAGGCCGTACTTCTGCATCAGCTGTTCGTAGACTGTGAGCTTCACCGAGCATCCGAGAAAAACGTCCGTGATGCCCAAGCCCTCATACCTGTGGCGCACTGCCTCCACGCGCCCACCCGTAATGATGGCCACATGCAGTCCCTGCTTCACAGCCAGCTGGAGCGCATATCCGTCCTTGATGTTCACCGTTCGCATGGGAGTGCCCTCATGGTCCATCCCGATGGTTTCGGCACTCAGCACCCCGTCAATATCGAAGATGAGTGCCTTTATTTTCTTCAGGTCATAGTTGATCATGCTTGTTGGTATCTGTTGTTTCTGTTCGTTGTCATCACAGGGTATATTGATGGATGTGCTGGCTGAGCAAGTTGTAAATCTGCTTCAGGTCTTCATCCTCCAGCAGGTCGAGATGGCGCTGCATCACCGTCTGGTCATAACGGACGGCAGGACCCGTCTGGGCCTCACGGGGCGTGAGCGCATGCACCTTGCGGGCCGTTTCGTCGATGAGCGGAAGCATCACCTCGAAAGGTATGCCCTTGCGGGCTAGCACGCGGGCACACACATCATACATGTGATTGGAAAAATTGCAGGCAAACACAGCGGCCAGATGCAGGTAGCGCCTGCTGGCGCTGTCCATTTCGTACACGCCACACCCCATGCTTTCGGCCAATGTCCTGAGCACAGCGGCATCGGTAGGAGACTCGATGAACACAGGCAGGCCTGCAAACGGCACTTCACGCTGTTTGCTGAAGGTCTGCATGGGATAAAACACGCCTCTGCGCAGCATGGGCAGCACGTCCAGGGGCATACTGCCTGCCGTGTGTACGAACAAGGCACCGGCACCCACATTGGAACGTCCGGGAGCGACCCGGCGAAGCAGGCTGGCATAGAGGCCATGTGCCACCTCTTCCAGCACCTGGTCGCGCACGCTCAGGATGTAGAGCGGGGCCTCCGGAGTGACATCCTCCAGACGGCATACAGGCTCGCAGCCCAACTGAGCGGCCAAGGCGGCTGCACACTCTTCGGTACGGCTGAAGACCTGCACCACCCGATGGCCACACTGCTGAAGGGCCACACACAGCCTGGTGGCCAGATTGCCAGCCCCGATGCAGACTATTTCCATTCCGTCACCTTGTCCCATAAGAGGCGGTCCTCGTTGAAGGGCTTGCGTTCCATGCCCTTCTGCCCCAAGGCCACAATACTAAGCACACGCAGGTGGGCGGGGAGCTGCAGGATATCGCGCACCACATCCTCGGCAGGCGTACCGTCAGCCCTCTGGCGGTCGCGCACCTGAATCCAGCAGCTGCCTATGCCCAGGTCCTCTGCCTGGAGCAGCATCATGGTGGAGGCTACGGAAGCGTCCTCAATCCACACATCACTCACCGAAGGGTCGGCCAGCACCACCACGGCACAGGGCGCAGCAGCCAGGAATTCGGAACCCATCTGTTTGCAGCGCGAGAGGCGCTGCAGGGTGTCGCTGTCCTTCACCACCACAAACTGCCAGCAATGGGAACCCTTGCTGCTGGGAGCCATCAGGGCCGCACGCAGGATGGTGCGGAGCTCGTCCTCCTTCAAGGGGACGGGCAAAAACTTACGCATCGAACGGCGTATTTTTATCAATTCGCTGAATTTTTCCATATATTTGTTGTATATTTGCGGGCAATAATTGATGCAAAGGTAAGAAAAAGTTGCCAAGCAATATACAATTCGGCCGCTTTTTTTCGTTTATTTATATAAGATGAGAGCATATTATATATTAATAATGGTATACATGAGCCTGGTTGGCACCACGCTGTGGGCACAGGACGCACCCGACACGCTGGGCGTGGAACTCCACGGCCGTGTGACCGACGATGAGCAAGAGCCCGTCGCGCTGTGCCTCGTGCGCATAGAAGGGCAGGCAGCCTCCACGCTGGCCGGCACAGACGGCAAGTACAGCATACGGTTCCACACGGCCGACAGCGTGGTCGTGGTGTACAGCATGATGGGCTTCGAAACCCGCCGGCGTGTGCTCAAGAAGCCCAGGGGCCGGCTCACCCTCCACATCGTGATGCGGCCCAAGGACAGCGAGCTCAGCGAAGTGAATGTGGTGGACACCCGCAGACAGATGAGTTCCACTCAGGAGCTCAACACCAAGGACCTCAAGCGCATGCCCTCCACTACAGGCAATGCCGTGGAGGAACTGGTGGCCACACAGGCCGGCGTGAGCACCCACAACGAGCTCAGCAGCCAGTATAACGTGCGCGGAGGTTCGTTTGACGAGAACTGTGTCTACATCAACGGCATCGAGGTGTACCGTCCCCTGCTCATCAGCAGCGGCCAGCAGGAAGGGCTGTCGGTCATCAACAGCGACATGGTGGAGAAGGTCAACTTCTCGGCCGGCGGCTTTGATGCCAAGTATGGCGACAGGATGAGCAGCGTGCTCGACATCACCTACAACCGCCCCACCAAGACGGAAGCCTCGCTGCAGGCCTCGCTGCTCGGGGCCAGCGCATACGTGGGACTGGGCAACCAGAAGGTGGCGCTGTCACAGGGGCTGCGCTACAAGACCAACCAATACATGCTGGGAAGCCTGGACACAAAAGGCGAATACAGCCCGTCGTTTCTCGACTATCAGGCCTATCTGAGCTGGCAGCCCTCCGCGCGCTGGCAGGCAGATGTCATCGGCTATATCAGCCGCAACAAGTATGACTTCATCCCCAAGGAGCGGGAAACCAAATTCGGCACCCTGGAGGACGTGAAGAGTTTCACGGTCTATTTCGACGGCAAGGAGGCCGACCTCTTCGACACCTACTTCGGAGCCTTCACTCTGAGCAGGAAATGGGGCAGGCAGAGCACGCTCAGCCTGTCGGCCTCGGCCTTCACCACACGCGAATATGAGAACTACGACATCCAGGGCCAGTACTGGCTGGACGAGGCAGGAAGCGAGGAGCAGCTGGGCGTGGGCACCTACATGGAGCACGCACGCAACACGCTCAACAGCCACACACAGGCCATGAAACTGGCCTTCGACCACCAGAAAGGCAGCCACCGTCTCCAGACGGGCCTGCTGTGGAAGCACAGCATGGTGAAGGAGCACAGCCGCGAGTGGGAATACCGCGACTCCAGCGGCTACAGCATGCCCCACGACGGGCAGCTGCTTCAGGTCATCTACAACCTGAAGAGCAGAGGCGAGGTGAACAGCCACCTCATGGAGTTCTATGCCGAAGACACCTGGCGCAAGGAAAGCAAGGCAGGCATACTGAGCCTCAACTACGGCGCACGCCTCAGCTATTGGGGATGGAACAGCGAGTGGCTCTTCAGCCCCAGAGTGAGCATGGGCTTCGTGCCCTCGGGCAACGACAGATTCACGTTCAGGCTGGCCACCGGCATGTATTACCAGCGTCCGTTCTACAAGGAACTGCGCGACACCGTCACCACCAACGGGGCCACCACCGTATTGCTGAACAAGCACATCAAGTCGCAACGCTCCTTCCAGGTGCTGGGAGCCGTAGCGTACAAGTTCATGCTGGCAGGCCGCCCGTTCAAGCTCACTACCGAAGCCTATTACAAGGCCCAGTCGCGGCTCAACCCCTACAACGTGGACAACGTGAAGATTGTGTACTATGGCAACAACTGCGCATCGGGCTATGTGGTGGGCGCCGACGTGAAGCTGTACGGCGAATTTGTGCCTGGGACCGACTCCTGGATCAGTTTCGGGGTGATGAAGGCGCAGATGAGCCTGAACGGGAAAAGCATCCCCCAGCCCACCGACCAGCGGTACAACATCAACTTCTTCTTCAGCGACTATTTCCCCGGCACCACTCGATGGAAGATGAACCTGAAAGCCTCCTTTGCCGACGGGCTCCCCTTTGGCCCGCCCCACACCGGTCTGGAGCGCAACGTGTTCAGGGCACCGGCCTACCGGCGTGTGGACCTGGGCATGAGCTACCGTCTGCTGTCCGAGGAGGACACGGCCCGAAGGCGCAAGGTGGTGCGCAACATCTGGCTGGGGCTGGACTGCTTCAACATCTTCGGTCTGAACAACGTGAGCAGCTATTATTGGGTGACAAACATCAGCAATCAGCAATATGCAGTACCCAACTATCTGACAGGGCGCATGCTGAATGGCAGAATCCTGATAGATTTCTAGCAGATTTCTTTGCCAGTTCGACGAAAAAGCATAACTTTGTGCACAATTAGACAACAAACCAACACATAACAAACAACAACTAGTATGAAGATTTCACGCATTGAACATCTTGGTATTGCCGTGCAGAGCATCGAGGCAGTACGTCCTTATTTCAAGGATGTCCTGGGTCTGGACATCTACAAGGAAGAAGTGGTAGAAGACCAGAAAGTGAAGACCGCCTTCATGAAGGTGGGTGAGGTGAAGCTGGAACTGCTGGAGCCCACATGTCCCGAGAGCACCGTACAGAAGTTCCTGGACAACGGCGGCCGTGGCATCCACCACATCGCCTTCAAGGTGGAGGATGGTGTAGCCGACGCGCTGGCCTTCTGCGACGCACAGGGTCTCCGCCTCATCGACAAGGCTCCCCGCAAGGGTGCCGACGGCCTGCAGATTGCATTCCTGCACCCGAAGAGCACCTGCGGCATCCTCACAGAGCTCTGCGAAGAATAATCCGCAGTCCCCTCCCCTGACAAACCGTTCCGGGTGTTCCATAAACCGGGCCGTGGCTGCTCAGCAGCCGGATGTGCCGGTTTATAGAACACCCTTTTTAATTCCACTTTAATCCCATCAATGAAAATGAAAAACCACACATGGATGGCTGCACGCCGAATCTGCATCCTTTGCAGCCTTATGGCATCCCTCACGGCAGTTGCCGCCCATACAGACACCGTATACGTTTCAGCCACAGGCAACCCGGCCCAAGCCGATGGCACACGAATGCATCCCCATGCCTCCCTCCAGGAAGCCATCAGCCGCCATGCCACCACAGGGCCTGCCACAGACACCCTGTGCATACTGGTGGCTCCCGGCGACTATTACATGGACCGGCCCATCCTCATCGACCCCTCGGTAGCCCGTCCGTTGACCATCCGTGCACAAGACGCCAGAAAGCCACGCCTCATCGGCGGCCTGCGTGTGGACGGATGGACTCCCTGTGAGGAGGACGGGCTCTATCGTGCCTATGTGCCCGAGGTAAAACACTATGGCATGCGTTTCGAACAGTTCTATGTGAACGGGAAGCGCGCCATTCCCGCACGCACGCCCAACGACAAATGGCTTTTTGTAAAATCTACACGCGAGACACCCTTTGCCAAAGGGACACGCAAACCCGCATACGCGGTACAGCAAATCAACTTTGACGAGGCCGACTGGCGCACGCTGCTGGGTGTGTCCCCCGACTGGCTCGAGGGCATGACCATCCGCTTCTACCACAAGTGGGACATCACCCGCAAGGTCCCTGCCCACATCGAGGCCGATTCGGCACGCGTATGGATCGAGGGAGAGGGCATGCAGCCCTGGAACGTCATCACCAAGGGGTCGCGCTATGTCCTCTACGGCTACCATGCTGCATTGGATGCACCGGGCGAATGGTGGCTCGACAAGAAGGAAGGCTACCTCTACTACAGGCCCCGCACGGGCGAACAGATGAACGAAGCGGAATGTGTCATTCCGGCACTCCACCAATGGCTGGTGGTCAAGGGCAGCCCGGAACGTCCTGTGCGCCACCTGCGCCTGGAAGGACTGTCGTTCTGCTACGCGTCCTATCTTCTGCCCGATGGTGGCGAAGAACCCATGCAGGCGGCAGCCTTCACCGAAGCGGCCGTGCAGATGGACTATGCAGAAGACTGCATCCTGCACGACTGCGAACTGCTCCACACGGGCTCCTACGCCATATGGCTGCGCCAGGGATGCCACCGCAACCACATCACCCATTGCTACATGGCCGACCTGGGTTCAGGAGGCATCAAGGTGGGCGAGCCCTGGTGGCGTGCCTCGGAGCGGAAAGTGACCTCGGGCACAGTCATAGACAACAACATCATCACAGACACCGGCCACGAACTGCCCTGCGGTGTAGGCGTGGCCCTGTTCCACACATCACACAACCAAGTGACCCACAACGAAATCTCACACCTGCTCTATTCGGCAGTCTCTGTGGGATGGTACTGGGGCTACAACAATCCCAACCCACAGCCCGTGGCTGCGCTCACCGATGACAACCGGCCCGTCACCGTGAAGCGTCCGCTAGTGAGCCCCGCCACCCACAACCTGATTCTCTACAACCATCTCCACCACATCGGAGCAGGCGAGCTGTCCGACATGGGAGCCGTATACACGCTGGGCGAATCCGAAGACACACGTGTATCCTACAACGTGATACACGACGTGTGGTCCTACGACTACGGAGGATGGGGGCTCTATACCGATGAGGGGTCCACAGGGATAGAGATGTCGCACAACCTAGTCTACCGCTGCAAGAGCGGTGCCTTCCACCAGCACTATGGAAAGGAGAACCGCATCGAGCACAACATTCTGGCCTTCTCGCATGTCCATCAGGTGCAACTCACGCGCAGCGAGCCTCATCTGTCGTTCCACTTCAGGCACAACATCATCCTCTTCGACCGCGGTGAAGTGCTGGCCGGTGCATGGGACAAGGCGAAAACGGACATGGACTACAACCTGTACTGGAACACGGCCGGGGACATGCCCCAGGTAATGGGCAAGCCTTTTGCCGAATGGAAAAAACTGCATGAGCCCCACTCTGTATGTGCCGACCCGATGTTTGTCGATGCCAAGGCCGACAACTACACCTTCGCCTCGAAGCGTGCTGCCAAACGCATCCGATTTGAAGCCACCGACTTTTCCCAGGCCGGCGTATACGGCAGCGACGAATGGCGCAGGAAAGCGGCACAGGAGCCCTGAGTAAAGCCGCTATCGGCAGCTAGAGCGAAAGTCTGTATACATTGGTTTCCTTACGCTGGAAACCCATCGACTGGTAAAGCCTGTTGGCTGCCACCCGCGCGGGCTTGCTGGTAAGCTGCACCTCGATGGGGGAAAGGGCACGTGCTTCGTACAGCAGCCTGTCCAGGAGCATACGCCCCAATCCCTGCCCCCTGTAGTCGGCGTGCACCACCACATCCTCTATCGATGCCTTCACTGAAGAAGGGGCACGAAACACACACAGGGTGGCACAGGCCACGATATGTCCCTCCCGACGCACCACATACAGGTGGGAGTCGGGAGCGGACACCACCTGCTCCAGCAGGGCAGCGGCAAGCTGCAAACGGGGAGAAAGCTGGCACATCAGCAGCCGCATATCCTCCACATCACCAGGCAACAAAGCCTTCAGTTCTTCTATCTCTGACATCATCATCATCTTATTTTGTAATCTCGCCCGCCAGGTCGGTGTTCATCAGGCGGCACACTTCCTCGTAGGGCAACTGGTGCCCGAGCAGGAACATCAGTTTGGTGAGGGCACATTCGGGCGTACTGTCATAGCCTCCCACCACACCGGCCTCCAGCAACTGGCGTCCCGTCTCATAGCGGTCCATCTCCACGCTCCCCGACTGGCATTGCGTGATGTTCACCACCACCACTCCTGCCTCCACAGCCTCGCGTATGAGGTCGATGAGCCACTGCTTCTGCGGAGCATTGCCCGACCCGAAGGTTTTCATCACGATGGCCTTGAGTCCCGGTGTGTGGAATACGGATGCTATCAGCCGCTGCTGTATGCCCGGAAAGAGCGTGAGCACCACCACATTGGTATCAAACAGGTAGTGTGGTTTCAGCGGCATCCCATTGCTGCGACGGATGCGGTCGGGAACAAACTTGATGTCGATTCCGCTATGGGCCAGGCTGGGATAATTGTAGCTCTTGAAGGCGTTGAACTTTTCGGAACTGATTTTGGTGGTGCGGTTGCCGCGCATCAGGGCGCGCTCAAAATAGATACACACCTCCGGCACCATGGGATAACCTTCTGCATTGCGCGAGGCCGCTATCTCAATGGCCGTGATGAGGTTCTCCTTCCCATCCGTACGCAGCATGCCGATGGGCACCTGCGAGCCTGTCAGGATGACAGGTTTCGACAAGTTCTCCAGCATGAAGCTCAGCGCCGAGGCGGTATAGGCCATGGTATCGGTACCATGTAGGATGACAAAGCCGTCATACCGGTCGTAGCTCTCCTGGATAATGTGTACCAGACGTGCCCAATGGGAGGGTTCCATGTCGGACGAGTCGATGGGCGGGTCGAACGAATAGGTATCGATACGGTAGTTGAACCTTCGCAGCTCGGGCACCAGACTGAGCAGGTGGTGGAAATTGAAACTCTCCAGTGCTCCCGTCACAGGATTCTCTATCATGCCAATGGTACCTCCCGTATAGATGAGGAGGATGGCAGGCGGTGTATGGGTGTTCATTTGGTTTCTTTATAGGATTGAAGAATGATGGCATCCACATAGTCCGCAGTGGCCGTGCGCAACCAGTCGGTCAGCCGGCCCGACGCACGGAAGCCGGCCTTCGTGAAGAGTCCGATGGCTGGCTGGTTGGTAGCCGCCACGATTGCATAGAGCTGATGGAGGTGCAGGTGGCAGGCTGCATAGCGGCACAGGAGTTGCAGGGCTTCCAGGCCATACCCCTGGCGTTGCCAGGGCGTACGGATGACAATCCCCACCTCGGCGCGTTCATGGGCCACACTGTAGTCATACATGTCTACGAGGCCGATGGGCGTGCCATCGTGCAGGCAGGCCACCAAGGGCACACGGCCGTCGGCATAGGCGTCGCACGATGCCTGCTCCAGAAACCGGCGCAGGGCATAGCGTGAGAATGGAGCCGTGGCCACACTCGTATGCCACAATGCGGTATCGTTCTCTATCTGGTAGTACAGTTCCAGGTCCTCAGGCTCCACCGCCCGCAGCACCAGCCGTTTGCTTCTGAAATAGTTCATGCGTCACCTCCTTCCATCGGCATCGCCCCGCCGGGACGGATAATCATGCCCGTCTGCCTGGAATGCGTTTCAAGCAGGAAACGGCGGCCATGAGGCTGCATACTCAGGTCGTGCAGCATCTTGCTCACGGGCGTGGTGTCGAAGTCAAACACCAGATATCCCGGAGCCTTGTAGCGTGCCGGGCACCCTATCAGGGCGCGAAAACGCAGCACCACCCGCTGCACCATGTCGAGGAAGGCCCGTACATACACGGCCATACGGATGAAAGAGCCCAGCATCCGATGGCGTGGGCCATAATGCTTGTTGAAGAAAATGAGCATGGCCTTGTAGAACACGTTCACATAGCGGAAACTGCTCTTCACCGTACTTTCTCCCTTGTAATGCAGGATGGTGCAGGGCAGGTAATAGTTTTCCCATCCTCCCTGCAGCAGACGGTAGCTGAGGTCTATGTCCTCGCCATACATGAAAAAGTCCTCGTCGAGCAGTCCTATCTGGTCGAGCGCCTTTCTCCTCACCATGTTGAAGGCACCGGAAATCACCTCGATGGGATTGGCCTCGTCAGGATTGAGATAGCGCATGTAATAGCGGCCAAAAAGGCGGCTTTTGGGAAAAAGCGTCCCCAGCCCCGTCATCTTGCAGAAGCTCGTGAAGGGTGTGGGCAGTCCCCTGCGGCTCTCAGGGGCAAAGCTGCCATCCGAATTGAGCATGCGCACCCCCACGGCACCCACCGTGGGACGGGCATCCAGAAAATCCAGACAGCTGCGCAGGGTGTCCTCAGCCACCAGCGTGTCGGGATTGAGCAGCAGCACATACTGGCCCGTGCTCTCGCCTATCGCCTGGTTGTTGGCGCGCGAGAAGCCCACATTCTCCTTGTTGGCGATGAGCCGCACCTGCGGAAAGCGTTTCCGCAGATAGTCCACCGTGCCGTCGGTGCTGTCGTTGTCCACTACGAGTATCTCGCACGGAAAGTCGGCCGACGCACGCAGGACAGAACGCAGGCATTGTTCGAGAATGTACTTTACATTGTAGCTGACAATGACCACACTTAGCTTCATGCCCATGTCAGGATTCCTTCTTGATGAACATCATCGCCGACACCACGGCCAACACAGGCAGGCAGGCGATCATGCCTGAGTCGAAAAAGAAATAATAGTCCAGCACCGTGAGCACAGCAGGCACAAGCAGCAGCAACAGACGCTGGAAGATGCCTCCCGACTGCTGCCTGCGCACCAGATAGTAGCAGGCAAGGATGGTGAACATGGCACTGGCCATGGACAGGCCATACGAAAGTCGCGGATAAGCAGAAGGCTCACCCAGCAGGGGATTCGACCCGCCCGTTGCACATTGCAGGACCAAAGCCAGCAGGCCCACAACCGCCCAGATGCAAAGAATGAGGAGAAGTAGTCTTTTTCGTGTCATGATGAGTGTCTATATATATATTAATGTATGGTTGTTCTCATGTCGTCCCCGCTACACATTGAAAGGGATGCGTCCGGCCAGCGCCCTGCCCAAGGTCACCTCGTCGGTGTATTGCAGTTCATCGTTCTGTGCCACGCCGCGGGCTATCACGGTGATGCGCACCTGGGCCGACTGCAGTTTGCGGTAGATGTAGTAGTTCGTGGTGTCGCCCTCCATTGTGGGGCTCAGGGCCAGAATCACCTCGTCCACCCCACCCGCCTGTACGCGGTCCACCAGACTCTGTATCTGCAGGTTGGAAGGCCCTATCCCGTCCATCGGGCTAATCACGCCCCCCAGCACATGGTACAGTCCGTTGTACTGCTGGGTGTGCTCAATGGCCATCACGTCCTGCACGTTCTCCACCACACACACCGTGGAAGCATCCCTCCGCCTATCGCTGCAGATGCTGCACACCTCGGTGTCGGAGATGTTGTGACACTTGCTGCAATAGTGGACATCGTGCACCAGCTGGGTCAGGCTTTCGGCCAGGGCATCAATGCGTGCCGCGTCCATGCGAAGCATGTGAAGCACCAGCCTGAGCGCCGAACGCTCGCCTATGCCCGGGAGCCTGCTCATTTCCTGCACAGCCCGCTGGAGCAGCACGGAGGGAAAGTTCTGCATTGACATAGCCGGCGGATTACAGCAGTCCCTTGCTGCTGGGCAGCTGGAAATGGTTCACGTCACGCCGCACAGCCATACGCAGGCTACGGGCAAAGGCCTTGAAGATACCTTCTATCTTATGGTGCTCATTGGTGCCTTCGGCTTTTATGTTCAGATTGATGCGCGCGCTGTCGGAGAGACTCTTGAAGAAATGGAGAAACATCTCGGTGGGCATCTCCCCCACCCGCTCACGATGAAACTCGGCATCCCACACCAGCCACGGACGTCCTCCGAAATCCATTGCCACCTGACAGAGACAATCATCCATGGGCAGACAATAGCCATAGCGTTCTATGCCTCGCTTGTCGCCAAGTGCCTTCTCCAGACATTGGCCCAGCACAATGGCCGTATCTTCTATCGTATGATGCTCGTCCACATGGAGGTCCCCTTTGCACGAGACCTCCAGGTCAATCATGCCATGGCGGGCAATCTGTTCCAGCATGTGGTCAAAGAAGCCCAGCCCCGTGTGGATGTCCGCGCGGCCGTTGCCGTCGAGGTTCACACGGACCGTGATATCGGTCTCATGGGTGGTGCGTGTGATGCTCGCCTCACGCTCTCCCGCAAACACCACCGAAGTGACCTTCTCCCAATCCATTCCTTCGGTCAGGATAAGGCTCTTGCACCCCAGGTTCACGGCCAGCCTGGCATCGGTCTGGCGATCGCCTATCACCCAGCACGATGCCAGGTCGTAGCTTCCGTCCATATAGTCGGTGAGCATGGCTGTCCCGGGTTTGCGTGTGGGCAGTCCCTCATGTGGGAAACTGCGGTCGATAAGGATGCGGTCAAAGGTGACGCCCACGCTCTTCAGCACGTCGAGCATCAGATTGTGGGTGGGCCAGAAATCGGCCTCAGGATAGGAGTCGGTGCCCAGTCCGTCCTGATTGCTCACCATCACCAGTTCATAGTCGGTGTGCTGGCGCAGGAAGTGAAGGGCCGTGATGGCACCCTCCACAAACTGGAATTTCTCGAAACTGTCTATCTGTTCATCCTCGGGCTCGCGCAGGATTGTACCGTCGCGATCTATGAATAAGGCTTTCTTCATCTGTATTGTCGGAGTGCGGATAAGAGTTCATTATTCTCGGCAGGCGTGCCGATGGTGATACGCAGGCAACCTTCACACAGTTCCACTCTGTTGCGGTTGCGCACGATGATGCCCCGCTCCACCAGATATTGGTAGATGGCATCGGCATCGGTCACCTTCACCAATATGAAATTGGCTGCAGTGGGATAAATGTGGCGACAGATGGGCAGTTCTGCAATGGCCGGTACCATGTGGGCGCGTTCCTGCTTGATTTGCGCCACCCATCGCTCCACCTTCAGCGGGTCGGAGAGCATCTCCAGGGCGCGCTGCTGGGCCAAGAGGTTGATGTTGTAGGGATATTTCACCTTGTTGAAGAGCTCGATAATGGCCGGCGAGGCAAAAGCCATGCCAAGCCGGAGAGACGCGCTGGCCCATGCCTTGCTCATGGTATTGAGCACAATCAGGTTGGGATAGGCCTCCACATGACGGCGGAAGGCTTCCAGCTGGGAAAAGTCGGAATACGCCTCGTCCAGCACCACTATGCCATCAAATCCACGGATGATGGTGTCGATGGTCCTGCGGGGGATGTCGTTGCCCGTAGGATTGTTGGGTGAACATATCCATATCACCTTTGTACAATCGTCCACGGCTGCCAGCATACGGTCGGCATCCAACCGGAAGTCATCGTCGAGCAACACCTTCCGATAGGCCACATCGTTGATGTCGGCACACACCTCATACATGCCGTAGGTGGGAGCCATGGCCACCACATTGTCCACACCCGGGCGGCAGAAAACCCTGTACACGAGATCGATGGCCTCATCGCTGCCATTACCCAGGAAGATACACTCCTCCGGTACACCCTTCACCACCGCAATACGTTTCTTCAGCTCACGCTGCAAAGGGTCGGGATAGCGGTTGATAGGGGGATTATAGGGGTTCTCGTTGGCATCGAGATAGGCAGTCGCCTTGCGGCCGCTGAACTCGTTGCGTGCACAGCTATAGGGCTTGAGCGACCAGATATTGGGTCGCACCAGGTTCTGTAAGTCTTTCATCTTCCTTTTTTTCAGTTTCTGTTCACCTTTTCCATTCTCAGCGACATGGCGCGTGCATGTGCATCCAGCATTTCGCCCCTGGCCATTTCCACCACAGTCTGGCCGATGTCCAGAATACCGGCTGGCGTAATGTGCTGGAAGGTGACCTTGCGCAAAAAGCTGTCCAGGTTCACCCCGTTATAGGCCACCGCATAGCCGCATGTGGGAAGCGTGTGGTTGGTACCGCTGGCATAGTCGCCAGCACTCTCGGGAGTCCATCTTCCCAGGAACACGCTGCCCGCATTCATCACCTGTGCAGCAAGCTCCATGTAATTGGAGGTCTCGATAATCAGATGTTCGGGCGCATAACGGTTGGTCATCTCCATCATTTCCTCCTCATTGTGGAGCAGGACAATTTTGCTGTGCTCCAATGATTCCGTGGCTATTTCCGCACGGGGCAGGCGCGCAAGCTGGGCGGCCAGTTCATCCTGTACCTTGGGGATAAAGGCTGCATCGGTGGTGAGGAGCACCACCTGACTGTCGCGTCCGTGCTCGGCCTGGCTCAGGAGGTCGGCAGCCACAAAGGAAGCGTCGCTGCTGGCATCGGCCAGCACACACACCTCGCTGGGGCCTGCCGGCATGTCGATGGCCACATCATGCAGGCTCACCTGCTGCTTGGCACACATCACGAACTGGTTGCCCGGACCGAATATCTTGTACACCTTGGGCACCGACTCCGTGCCGTAG
The DNA here is from genome assembly GCA_945865175.1 of uncultured Prevotellaceae bacterium. GTDB lineage: Bacteria > Bacteroidota > Bacteroidia > Bacteroidales > Bacteroidaceae > Physcousia. The sequence continues at coordinate 84,882 of CAMBDA010000001.1, forward strand.
GCCATGGCACCGATGGCCTGCACACCGCCAATCTTGAAGATGCGGTTCACGCCTGCCAGCGAGGCGGCATACAGGATGGCAGGATGCACCTTGCCATCCCGTCCGGGAGGCGTGCACAGGACAATCTCCTCGCAACCTGCAATGCGGGCGGGCGTGGCCAGCATCAGCACCGTGCTGAACAAGGGTGCGGTGCCGCCGGGAATGTACAGGCCCACTCTCTGGATGGGTTTGGCCTCCTGCCAGCATTCCACACCATCCGTCACCTGTACATGGTGGGTTTGAAAACGCTGGGCTGCATGAAAACGCCCGATGTTGCGATGCGCCTCACGCAAGGCTTCGCGCAACGGAGCCTCCACCAGTCCTTCCGCTTCCTTCATCTCCTCGGGAGTGACCGCCAGGCAGTCGAGACTTACGTGGTCGAAGCGTTCTTCGAACATGCGTACAGCCTCATCACCCCCTTTTTTCACCTGTGCCAGCACATCGGCCACGATGGCGTTCAGGTCGGCCGCGTCACGTGTGGGGCGTGCAAGCAGGCTGTCCCACGTCTCTCTGGCCGGATATTCGAATACTCTCATAATATCATCTTTTCTATTGGGACCACCAGAATGCCTTGTGCGCCCAGTTCCTTCAGCTGACGGATAATCTCCCAGAAACGCTTTTCATCAATGACAGTATGCACGCTGCTCCATCCGGGCGAGGCCAGGGGCATCACCGTGGGGCTCTTGGCACCGGGAAGCACGGCCACCACCTTGTCAATCCTGTCGCTGGGCACATTCATCAGCACATACTTCTTGTCCTCTGCGGCCTTGACGGCTTCTATGCGGAAGAGCAGTTCGTCCAGAATGGCCTGTTTCTCGGCATCCAGGTTACGGTTGGCAATGAGCAGGGCCTCGCTCTGCATCACCACCTCCACCTCGCTGAGGTTATTGCTCACCAAGGTGCTGCCGCTGCTCACGATGTCGAAGATGGCATCGGCCAGCCCAATGCCCGGACTGATTTCCACCGAACCTGTGATCACATGAATATCGGCATTCACCCCATGCTGTTGCATGAAGCGCCGGAGGATATTGGGATAGGAGGTGGCTATCTTGCGGCCTTCAAACCATTGCAGCCCATCATATTTCACGGCCTTGGGGATGGCCAGGCTGAGCCGGCATTTGCTGAAGCCCAAGGGTCTCACCACACGGGCATTCTCGGCCCGCTCCTCAAATTCGTTCTGTCCCACTATACCAAGGTCAGCCACACCGCTGGCCACACTCTGCGGGATGTCATCATCGCGCAGGTAAAGGATTTCCACTGGAAAATTACTGCTCTTCACCAAAAGGGTACGCTTGCTGCTACCCACCTTGATGTCTGCTTCTTCAAGCAGCGCCATGGTGTCTTCAAACAGTCGTCCCTTGCTTTGTACGGCAATACGTAACATGTTGTCTGATAAAAAAAATGATTGTTTGAGAAAAATGCTTGGGTTATATCTCGTAATCCGTGCAAGAACGGGCAGAGACATAGGGTTTAAGCTGTGCAGCCACAGCCACATGAAGGGGATGTCGGGCATAAGCATCCACATCGGCCAGCGTATCAAACTCGCCGCACAACGCGATGTCAAACTTTTCCTCCGGATTGATATTGAATCCCACTTCTATGCGCCTGATACAGGCAATCTGTGCGGGCAACTCCATGATGCCCTTGCGGAAGCATTCCATCACTTCCGTCTTCTGCTGCGGTTCCAAATCGGCACGCAACTGGAACAAAACCGTATGCTTTACCATATCTTTTATTCGTTTTCTCCCTGCAAATTTACATAAAAAACCCGAATTATAAGCCAGTCGGAATAAAAAACCTAATATCATGCCCCGAATTGGGCGGTTTTTGAGAGGGAAATGTCAAGTCTGCCACAGATTCATGTCCTTTTTCATGCCCTTTTCATGCCCTTTTTCATGCCCTACCAAGATTGTTTCCTTGGTAGTATCATTGATGTTTTTCCGTCATATTGGTCAAATATTCCATATCAACCTACTTGAATTTGGTTAAGTGTTAACCAAAATCATCACAAACTCGCTGCAAAGATACAATTATATTTGAATTTTGGTCAAGACTTGACCATATTTTCATGTTTCACCCTTGTTTTCATATAATTTATAGCCTGAAAGTAGATAATCCATTAAATCCTCATTCATCATCAATCCTTCATCATTAATCGAAAGTTGTTCCCCAAAATAGTCCGCCTGCGGACATCTGTCCAATCAGAAGATGGTTCAGGTACCTGTCCCCTGACCCGCTGGAATCACATGGCGCAAACCGCTACTCTAATGGGGGATTTAATGATTAATGATTTATGAGAAATATGCGGAAAGGTTTGGAGTATTGGGAAATAATTCGTATTTTTGCAGCGTGATTAATAAAGAAAGGTCAAATATGAATACGATTACGATAGATAATAACTTATATAGTGAGGCAATACTCTATGCTGAAAAAAAACGAATGAGCATTGCTGGGCTTTTTGAGTCTGCTGTCCGCAACTTCATGGATTCACATCCAATAAAGTCAAAAAAATCTGTGCTTGATAGCATAGAATACAAAAGAGCATTGGAAGCGATGGATGAGATAATGGCGGATGAACAAACTGTGTCTGTTCCAATAGATGAAGATGGAAGAGATGCAAGAACAGAGAAATATATTCTATGAAAGTATAAGGGAGGAAGAAACCCGCAAATTGTTATCTGCCCTGGCAAATGGAAGAAACATGACCCTTGCAGCCCCGCGTCGTATAGGCAAGACGGGGCTTATACATAACGTGTTTAATAGAGTCAGAAATAGTGAAGACAACATAATATGTATCTACGTGGATATTTTCCCGACAAGATGCCTCGCCGATTTTGTGCATCTTTTAGGAAAGGCTATCTTTGAGGCAGTGCAAAGCCATAGCGAACGATTGTTTTCAAAGGTGACTTCTTTTCTCAGTAGCTGTCGCCCCGCAATAAGTTTCGACCCTTTGACTGGTTCACCAAGTTTCTCTATTGACATAGCCCCGTCAATGGAGGAAAAATCATTGTCTGACATATTCAATTGTCTTGAGAAGTCTGAAGTCCCTGTATATATTGCCATTGATGAATTTCAACAGGTAGCATCTTATCCAGAATCCGGAACAGAGGCCATGTTGCGTTCGCGCATTCAATTTATGCATAACGTCCACTTTATCTTCTCGGGCAGTCAGCAACATCTTATATACGAAATGTTCTTGTCTGCAAAACGCCCGTTTTACAACAGTACTCAGATCATGAATCTAACAACAATAGACCCGGAAAGCTATTACACATTTGCCGACAGACTGTTTGGAGAAGGTGGAAGGACGATAGACAAATCACTCTTCATGTTTATATATAAATGTTTTGAGGATTATACATGGTATGTACAGACCATCCTCAACCGACTATATGAAACTGGCGGCAATATCACAGACAAGAGTCAAGTGACTGAAGCCATCAGGGACATCGTGAGGGAAAACACAATGGTGTATCAGAATACTATCGCCATGTTGCCCGACAAACAGCTGCAAGTGTTGAAAGCGCTTGCAAAGGAAGGCAAGACCGCCACGCCCAATAAGGGAGCCTTCATCCAAAAATACAGTCTGAAGGCTGCAAGCACGGTAAGCAGTGCTTTATCTGCACTTATTGACAAGGAACTAGTGTATCGCTCTCCTGACGGCTATTCAGTGTATGACCGTTTCTTAGAGATTTGGCTGAGAGAGGAGTGATATTTATTAACCCTATTTATAAAATGTACAAGATAATTATATTTGATTTCGACGGCACCATCGCCGACACCAACGAGTGTATCATAGAGACATTCCAACAGTCGCTCGTGGAGTTAGGATTTGACACAATGGAAGAGAAGGATATCAGCCGACTCATCGGCTTGCCACTCACGCACATGTACGCCCAACTGCTGCATACCGACGACAAGAGCCTCATCGACACTGCCGTGGCCACCTACCGCCGACTGTTCACGCCAATCAGTGAGCGCACCGTCACCCTGTTCCCACACGTGGCTGAGACTCTTAGACAAATACACGAATCGGGCATCTCAACCGCCATAGCCACAAGCCGTGGACGCGACTCACTCCGCATGCTCCTCAAGGTGCATGACATTGCGCAATATATAGATACCGACTGCTGCGAGGAAGACGTGACAAACAAGAAACCAGCACCGGACATGGTGGAGAGAATATTGAATGAAACGGGATTTGACGCCAAGGATGCACTTGTCGTAGGCGACACCTGGTTTGACATTCAGATGGGATGCGACGCCGGTTGCACCACATGTGGCGTGACCTACGGCAATCACTCGCGCACCACTCTTCTGGAGCATGGGGCCGACCATATCATCGACGACTTCGCTGAACTCAAGTCTATCTACTAACAACCCTCCCAGGCTATACATCTGGGTAGCCACTAACTTTGATAAATATTAATTAAAGATTTCACTATATCAACGGAGTCATAAAAACAGGAAGCAGAGTGGTGGCTCCGTCTTTGGCATAATCCTTGGTATATATGAGATAACGCTCTCCTATTCTGTCTGAATATTTGTTGCAGAAAGCATCAAGCGAGGCATGCGTCTTGTAGCCAGATGACTTTACCTCAATCGGACACACCTTGCTGCCACGGGAAATCAGAAAATCCACCTCGTAATAATGTTTCTCGTCCTTAGCCCACGTGTGATAATAAATGTTGTTGCCACTTGCCACCAACATCTGCGCCACTAAATTCTCATAGACATAACCAAGATTAGCCAACAACTTGTCGCTTAACAGCTTCTGGTAGATAATATTCTCTGTAAAATCCTTATCCCAAAATGCAAGTGTAACAAACAAGCCAGTATCTGCAGTGTAAATCTTGAAGTATCCATTATCCTTAGTCAATCCCATACCCACCGACGGGTCTTTCACATTGTATGCCACATTTGCCACCTTGCTTTCCTCAAGGCACTGCATTGCCTCTGTCATCTTATTCTCTGACATACTACCCACTGCAGAAGAGAATGAATACTTTGAGGCATTGCGGCTAAGTTGCGACGGTATGGAAAGAAACATTCTCGACACAACACCGGAAGAATCAACCTTCAACAGGTCATCATTATATAGATTGATGATATTCCGCTTCACCTTGTCCACCATCTGAAGGTTGTTAGTGTCAAGCAATTCATTCACGGCCTGCGGCATTCCTCCCACAAGCATATACAGCCGCAAGTCACGCATCGCACTCCTAAGCGAAGGTCCGACCTCCATTCCCTTTACCAGCATTTGCCTATAAATGTCAATGGAAACTTCATCGCCCATTGCCCATCTGAATTCCTCGAAATCCATTGGATTCATCTGCACACGTTCCTCTTCGCTTGGGATGGTGATGTTTTCTGTGTTCTTGCGAATACTGATGAGCGACCCCGTCTCTATATAGTCATAACGCCCGTCTGCCACAAGATATTTGATTGCCTGACGGGCCCTCGGACAATTTTGCACCTCGTCGAATATTATCACTGAGTTGCGCTTATGAAGGTTTACATGGTATGTTGCCTGCAGGAATATGAACAATCTGTCGATATCCATCAGGTCATCAAATATTGACTTAACATCCTTCGATGCCCTGTTGAAGTCAATTAGAATATAAGACTTATACTCGTTTTTTGCAAACTCCTCCACAATCGTAGATTTGCCCACACGCCTTGCTCCCTCAATGAGCAAAGCAGTACGTCCTGAAGACTCCGACTTCCACGTCAACATCTTCCCGTAAATCTTTCGTCTAAACACTCTCTTCATAGATGCCAATATGTTGATTTCGGGTACAAATATACAACTATTTCTTCTTTCCCCAAAATTTTTTAGCACTAAAATCACTGTTTCCCCGAAATTTTTATTGCCCGAAATCGCGACTTCCCCAAAATCTTTGCCTCAGTTTTTATAAATAATCAAGTCCAAAACTCGTCTTTTCCCTCTGCAACCATCTCACCGATTATCCATACTTATGGAAAGCTTTACATAATTCAGGAGAGAGTTTGAGAAAAAAGTATTAACTTTGCCAACGATACTGAAGCGGGTCAGGTACCTGTCCCCTGATTCGTTTTTGCAGCCATTGTATTTCAATGATTTTATAAATTATTCCATCCTCAGCCCTTCAAGCAACTCTTCATTGAAGTACTTGATCCATGCTTCATACACGTCTTGTGCTGACTGCATGGTGCCAACGAGGAATCCGGGCGTTTGTTTGAACTCGGACAAACCTCGGTAGTAGTACATCTTGTGCTCGATGTCGATGACGAAAGGCATGATGCTATGACGGAGACATTCACGGAAGAGAATGAGGCGACCGACACGACCGTTGCCGTCCTGGAATGGATGGATGCTCTCGAAACGCCAATGATATTCGGCAAGGGTGTGGATGGTTACGTCCTTCTGGGCATTGTACCACTCACCGAGAGACTGCATCTCCTTGGCAACATTATCAGGTTTGCATGTCTCACGTCCCCCGACTTCATTTGCCAGTTTCTTGTAGTCACCTACATTGAAGTATGACTTCTGAGCATCAGCAGTACCAGATTTGAGGATGCGATGAAACTCCTTGATGATTGCCTCTGTCAAAGGTTCCTCAATGGTGCGAAGGAGGTAGTCGAAGGCAACGAAGTGATTGGTTGTTTCAATGATGTCATCCACAGGCACAGCTTCCTGATCCTTGAAACCGATGGTGCGTGTCTCAAAAATGTAGCGTGTCTGTTCCTCGGTCAGTTTGCTGCCCTCAATACGATTGCTATTGTAGGCGAGCTGCACCTGAGTTTTATGGTAGATTCCTCCCTTGCGATGTGCCTGTTGCTCATCAATGAGGAATGTTGTCAGTTTGTTCATTGTTTTTATTCGTTTTTTATTTCTTCACGTGACTATCCCTGAAAAACGTTGTCACATTTGAGGGAGTGTCAAGTTTTCTTAGTTCAAGTCACAAGTGAGTTCTCGTCATTATAAGACAGTATGCTCGTATTCTCGTCGTGGGCAATGTCGATGGCTTGAGCCACAGCATGCTCATTGCATGCAATGGTGGCGTCGAGGAGGCGTTGTGAGTTTTCCAAAGTCTTTGCCAGTTGCGACCATTCAGTTGACTGCACTGCATTATTCATCTCGTCGGCCACCTCCTTGTTGGGAATGTAGCATCTGTTGGTGTCACGGTTATACGCCAGATAACCGAGATGGATGAGCACTGTGAGGACATCATTCCTGCTGTTTATGACATTAATGTCATTCTGGAATTTTGTTGTTATCACAGGAATAGACTCTCCTGACAGCATACGTATGATGTCGTCCTTTAGTCCGTCAAAATTCATTTGTATATATGTTTTCACAGAGTCGTAGGCACCGGTGGATGCCCAATAGCTCTGATACCAGTCATTCTCTATGGCCCTCATCACGGAATATGGATTGTATATATGAGATTCGCTACCAATGCGATAGCCGTCATACCAGCTCTCCATGTCAGTTATGTTCATGTCATATTTCTGACAAAGAGCAACCACCTCGTCATGTGTGAATCCAAGAGAGCTTGCCAATCTGCCTGGAGTAATCATGGAGTATTCGCGGAAGTTGTTCAGTGCCGACTCAGTGTTGTATTTCTTTATTGGCAGGATACCAGTGAGATATGCCCCTGCAAAGACAAAGTCCGACCCCAAGCCCTTGAACAGACGGCGGAGTAAATCAACGTATGAGGTGGAGATGTAGTCATCCGAGCCCATCTCACGCAAGATTGCATCCCATTCATCGATAATCATCAAGAAACGCTCGTCTGTTCTCTCACAGATGCTGTAGAGAATACTCATCAAGTCATCTCTCTCTTTAACCTCTATGTCGGGAAAGACTTTCAAAACATCATCTATGATTTCCTGCTGCATAATCTTCACTATTTCCTTCTCATTCCTGAATCTCGTAGTGAAGTCAGTCATGTCAACGCATATCACATAATACTTGTTGAGATATGTCTCGAATGACTTGTCCTGCTCGGTCTTCAAACCGTGGAAAAGCTCTCGCGAGTCGCACGACTTGTCGTAATAGGCACACAGCATCTTTGCTGCCATCGACTTGCCGAATCGGCGGCAGCGGGTGACGCAGCTATAGCGGTTCTCGGAGTTGAGACTCGCATTTATCAGCGGTATCAGCGATGTCTTGTCAACATATTCGTGAGATACGATGTCTCTGAATGCTTTATTACCTTTGTTTATATATGTACCCATTGTTTTCTGACTGTTGCAGGAGTGATAAGCCCACAATTCGGGAGCAAAGATAACACAAAAAAACGGTTCGGCAAAGGAAAAAGAATAAATTACTCAAGTTTCGCAAGCTCAACCAGGGAATAAGCGCAAGCGTTCAGACCTGTCCCCATGACCCTGTAGCCATAGTTCGTAATGTGAGGGCACTTATATAATATGTGATTCGCATTACGAAATACTTGTGGCATTATGAAGCTGAACTATAATTTGCGTTCAGCCTAGGCTGAACGGTCGTAGAAGTTAATATAAAGTGGCATAGAAGTTAATATACTTTACCGTTCAGCCTAGGCTGAACGAAAAACATGGTTAGCTGCTATGCGTATCAGGCCGGGAGGGCTGTCCCGCAAGGCATGATTGTTCATAGGGGGTCAGAGGAACAGGTTCCGCTGGCCCGCAATGATTTTATGCTATTGAATCAATGTACCTGTCCCTATAACCCCTTCTTTTGAATTGTCAAAGAACGAATTTATGGCTTTTGCTGGTAAATTGAGTCTATCCTGCAGAAATAGAAATTTTTCTCAAGGAATTTTCTTCTAAATTCTGTAGTATAGACAAAACCCGGTGCACCATTCGGCATGGTGATATTTTCTTTATGATACTTGAAGTCCATTGGCCCTCGGTACTCTAAGAAGGTTATCATCCTGCCATCTATCACCAAAAACTGGTCATAAAAAGATATATGCATCTCTCCTTGCAACAAACGAAACTCATCACCATAGATACAGACAAAGCTGTTATAAGCATAATCCGGTCTATAGAAATACCAGCCGCTCGGCTTCGCAGATATGCTATCTGCTCCAACCACTTCCACACCATCAAGCGAAATATCCAAATCCGTGTAACGTTTGCCGGTTTCATACTCATCCCACGTTCCGGGAGGGGGCGTAATGTATTTGGATACAGGCTCATCACCTTCATATTCATACACATCAAAAACCTTATCCAGATTAGGAACACTGGCACTAAACGGACGAAAAACAATACTGTCACCTTGATTTTGTCCTTCCCGTAACCACTTAGTGCGCACCAAAACTCCATCTGAAACTTCTTGTATGGGCTCTCCGCCGATGCTAAATGGTATATAGCTACCAGCCACATGTCCCAAATCCCTGAAAGTATCCGTAAACGTCTCTCCGGTGGAATAAATCCGGTCACGATGCACCATCGGGTAATAGGCAAGCATCATATTATCATGCGGATCCACCCACACCCAATCTTTGCGATAAACAACTTTCACAAGCTTTACATCTATGGCTCCGATAAATTTCACCACATACTCAATGCTCTCAGTGCTTTCTTTAGCATCATTCACACTTTTGAGCTCTTGAGACAGGCGAACTTCCACAGCATAAACTTTAGCTTGCTTACCGGGGACAGACGCATTGGTCAGCTCTGTGGCACTAACACTCACAATCTGCGGTTCGCCAAGTTCCAAATGCGGCATAGCCACACTCGTCCCTTCTACATCCACATCTTCATAAGCATCATAGCTCCAATTCAGCGTAATCGCCTGCTCTGCCATGCTAAACACCTTATGACCTCTCGTTATCAACGGGGCTGCTCCATCTTGTGATATGCTCACATCCGAAGCAACAAGCTTTTCTAATTCTTCTTTGTTGGCTACCCAAATGGTATCCTTCGTGGCTTCAAGGTTAACCGAAACCTTTGGTTCACGAAGAATGGTCTGACTGGTACGATCCTTTAAGGAGAAATAGTTATACCGACACGTCTCTGCCCATTCTAAAGACAATTTCTCACCTGGTGTTAAAACAAATGGAGAAGCTGTGCTTTTCGTGCCTCCTAAGATGTGAAGTTCATAATTAAACTGCATCTCCGGATCCGGATATTCAGTTATATCTTCAACCACAGCTAAAAAAGACACTTCAAATGACAGCGTTTGATTTTGCTCTTTCTCTGTATGCACGCTCTCCACCGCTACATTAAACGCCACATTTACATCATACATTGTGGAATCGACGATTATTCCTCGCGTTTGAGGCGCATGAGGAACGATTCGCATTCCGGTCACGGACACACTGGGCGTTTCTGCCCTTGTATCAGCCTTTTCCGGCTGTGCGGCACCATATTTGGCAGAGTTTACTTTGATATAGGGCATCTCAATGCGTTGCTGCAATGAGTTCACATGACTGAATATGTCATACGCCACATCAAAAATAACCTCCTTGCCGCCCACATCAAATGTCTGCAGCATTTTTTTAGTTTGCTTCTCACCAGCGTTAGATTGAGACGCAACATTTGATTTCTCTATGACAGTTGTCAAAGTTTGAAAATCTTTTACGTATAGTGTGTCATTAGGAGTAGAAAGCTTAATGGCTGCTTTCGGCTCGCATGTATACACACTTCCATCAGGGTCAGTGTACTTGCTTATTTGGCTTATGGCCATATTAAGCGTATCACCTTGCTGAACCGTGACAGGGGAAGAACTGGAACCATTGCCAGAACTGTTGCCACTAAAATTAATTGAGAAACTAACCTCACCCTTTAGTTCCTCTGTGAGACCAGGGGTTGGAGGTGTCGACTCATCTTTGTCACACGAAACAAGCGTGCCACAAACCACGGCGAACATAGCTATCGCTACAATACGCCAAAAGAACATTGTTTTCATAAATTGTCTTTATCATTGTTGCTGGTTGACTGAAGGGCGTAGCCCGGAAGGACAGAGGTCGAGTAGAGCGAGGGATGATTGTTCATAGTGGACAGAGGAAAGACAGACAAATCATACTTTCAGGAAAATGCCTTTCTTATACATCATCCACAGGACGATATAGAGAATCACGCTGTTGGAAGTGGCTACAAGGGCGGGATAAAAGTCGCCCACATACTGCTCCAGTCCGTAGCTCCAGGATGTGCTGAGGCTGCGGAAGTTCACACACTGGGCCATCATATAGGCGGCAATGGAGTTCATGCCATACACCCTGAGCCACCCTGTACCACGCCTGTAGCCCCGGCAGTCCACCAGATAATACACCACACCCATGAGCAACAGGCAATAGCCACTGCTCACCAGCACCATCGAACTGGTCCATATCTTCTTGATGACTGGCAACAAGGGATGCCACAGCCAGCCGGCTGCCACCATGGCCACACCTGCCACACACAGCAGGAGTGCCTTGCGACTGGCACTGATGCGAGACGCACGCAACCACATGCCTGCCCACACGCCCGTCATCACAGTAACGGCAAAATTGACACTACTGAGAATCCATGTATAGCGGTACCAGGGAGCAAACACCACATTGCCGTTCTCCACATACGCCCCGTCGCGGAAGCGACCCAGCACCATACGGTCAATCCATTCTGCCAGATTGGCATCGGGCGTGTATTGTCCTCCGCCATAGCCCTGGACCTCCACCCCCTGCATCAGTCCCCAATAAGAGAGCAGGAAACCTGCACCCACGGCCAACTGCACGCGCCAGGAGGTGTGGACATAGAGGAGCGCAGCCACCAGATAGCCCACGGCAATGGACTGCAGCGTATTGGAGAAAAGATAGATGCAGTCCGGATTGAGCCCCAACAGATTGCCCTGGCACATCATGCCGAACACCCACAGCAGGGCCACACGCTTGAGAATGCGGCGATAGAAGGCCGACCTTTCCGCCCCCTCCCGATATCGCTGCATGGCAAAGGGGATGGACACCCCCGACATGAACAAGAACAGGGGCATCACCAGGTCCCAGGGTGAGAATCCCTCCCACTCTACATGGGAGAAATTCCACATGAGGCGGTCAAACCAGGGTTTGTCCACAGCCCGGGCCAAAGGATGGAGAATGCCCTCCAGTCCCACCAGGCAGAACAGGTCAAAGCCTCTCAGTACATCCAAGGAGGCCAATCGCCATGTCGCTTTTTCCTTCATCCTCTACATTCCCTTTCTGTCACCACGCCGCACCAGCTCGGCCACACGTGCATTGAAACTGTCGGCCTTCAACAAGTCCTCGATATTCAGGTGCATGCGATAGCGCCAATAATGCTGGGCTATGGCAGGGATATTGATGCGTTCCTCGGCCGGATGGGGATAACGGAGCGTTTCATCGATAGACAGCCAGTCCTGCAGACTGACAAGGCAAAGCATGCTGGGGCAATAGACATGGCGGGCCACGATTTCCTCTGCCAGCCATCCCGGCAACACCTGCGGAGCCTTGCCGTCGTGGAGCAGCACATGATTGTAATAAGACTGTGCACGCACGGCATCCTGCTCCCACCATTCCCGCAATGTGGGCATGTCGTGGGTGAAGAGTGTGCTCACGCTGAGATACGGGTTCTCCTCCAGTTTGCCGAACTCCATGCCCATCGCCTTGGGCATGGCCTGAATCTCGAGCGAGAGCATGCGCAGTTCGCTCATCACAGGAGCCACACACGAGGGCACCATGCCCAAGTCCTCGGCACACACCAGCATATTGGTAGTGGCCACCAGCGCGGGCAGCTTTTTCATGGCCTCCTCGCGCCAGAAGTCGTCGTGACGGTGATAGAAGTAGTCCTCATGCAGCCGGCCGAAAGCCTCACGCTGTACGGCGGGCAACGCCTTGTAGGCATAGGTCTCCAGGGCATTGATGCGCGGATGGAAACGCGTGCTGTCGTGGGGGTCCGCCACAAAAAGCACATTGCCAATGAGGCGGTAGAGTCCGTCGCGCACCATCAGGGACAAGTCGTCGGCACATCCGGCGAAGGCAGCCTCCACCTTGCGCTGGGTGTCATACTCGGGCTTCAGCCGGTAGCTGCCGCCATGCTCCATGAGATAGGTGGCGGTTACCTCCTCGGCATGTGTGCCAAACAGCCTGTACAGCACCTCGTCCGTGATATAGGGCTGTGCATGAACCGAAGCATCGAAGGGGAAACCATACTGTCCGATTTCTTCCTCCGTCAAGGGCAAGGCCGGAGAAAAATGGCCGAGCAACGCATTCACGCAATCCTGCGGAATCTCCCAGATGCGGAAAAATCCCAGCACATGGTCGATGCGATAGGCGTCAAAATAGCGTGCCATGCGCTGCATGCGGTCTTTCCACCATTGGTAGCCGTCCTTTGCCATGCGTGCCCAGTTGTAAGTGGGGAAGCCCCAGTTCTGGCCATCGGCGCTGAATGCATCTGGCGGTGCGCCCGCCTGGCTGTCAAGGTGGAAGTATTCCGGCATGGTCCATGCCTCCACGCTATACCTGCTGATGCCGATGGGCAGGTCGCCCTTGAGCACCACGCCCAGGCTGCGGGCATACGCAGTGGCCTCGCTGAGCTGCTTGTCCAGAAGATACTGTACATATATATAATAATGTATGTCCTTTCTGTGCTTCTCGGCCAGGTGCTGGATGGTCTCCTCCTGAAATTCGGAATAGCGGGGCCAGCGGCGGAAATCGCAGGTGCGGTAACGGTCACGCAACAGGCAGAAAGCGGCATAGCGGGTAATCCACCATTCATTTTCATGGCAGAAGCGGTCGTATTCCTCATCATGCTGCAGATGGCGCCATTGCTGGTCGAATATGCGATGCAGGTAATCGCTCTTGAGTTTGTTCACGCCCTCATAGTCCACCTTGGGAAGGGCATTGAGGGTGCGGCGTTGCTTTTCATATTCCAGCATAAAGGCGGCATCGTTGACCGGCGGGAGCCGTTGCAGGTCTACATACATGGGATGCAGTGCATAGATGCTGATGCTGCTGTAGGGATAGCAGTCGGTCCACGTGTGGGTCTGTATGGTGTCATAGATAGGCAGCAGCTGCACCACGCTCAGCCCCGTAGAATGTGCCCAGTCGGCCATCATGCGAAGGTCGGTGAAGTCGCCCACGCCCTGACTGTTGGCTGTGCGAAGCGAGAACAAGGGCACCACCACACCGGCGGCCTTCCATCTGTCGGCCTCCAAGCGGGCCTCCTGGTCACAGATAGCCACCACGGAGCCCGACTGGAGTACGCCCGAGGGGCTGAGTCTGTTTTCTCCGCCCTCCCATGCTGTCAGTTCGCCTGTGGCATCATCCACCACTACATACTTATACTCAAAAGGCAGATAGAGCCCGGATGCGCTCAAGCTTATCACCCATTCGTTGATGCCTGCAGGCTGCATGGGCAGATAGCGGTGCACATCCCAAGCGCCCAAGGGTGGCTGGCTGCCGATAATGGCCAGACGCTGTCCTTTCTTCAGCTGGGGTGCCATCACACGGAATATCAGCGTCTGCTGGAAATAGACGAACCGGGCCGGCTGGGGCACAAAATGGGTCACACAGCCAGCATAGGCCGCACTATAGAGATGGCTGAGCCGTGGAATGTCACGCCAATAGTCCGGAAAATGAAAATCCAGGTCTGCAGCGGGATAACGGCGTTCCACAAGGTTCCATTCCCTGCGCAGCGTTTCATCTCCCGCACGCACCACATACTGGTAGGCAAAGGAAACAAGGTCCTTTGCCGACATTTTCACATCGGCATGCCAGTGCACGCCATCATCCGTTTCCATGGGGAAACTGGCGACCGTGGTTATCTCACGGTGCTTGCAGAGCGTCAGTTCCACGTCGAGCCGTTGCCCCCAGGCCGTACGGTATTGCAATGCAAAATGAAGGTTCATGGTCTTTATGTTAGTCTACGTATTTTAAGCTCAATATATGTATAATCATTGAATCTGATTACAAATTTATATAAAATAAATTAAATGGCAAAGTTCTCGCAAAAAAAAGGCGCAAAAATTTGCGTCTTTGCGTAAATAGCATTAACTTTGTGTCAAGAAAAGGAGACAAAGCGATGTCTTTACACATAGGCTGCACTGGTTTGATTGGGATACTCATCAAATAAATAATTGAAACCGAGGAAAGTTTACCTGCCGATGGCGTGCCACATCTGCAAAGTAACTGGATTACAAAGGCAGGCGACACCTCAAATCCTGTTTTAAAGGAGTTTCATCACATCACCAGTGCAGCCATTTCTTTATCCCATAGACACCTCACTCTATCAGACATAAAAAGAGGATGCATCCTGCGACACATCCTCTCGAAATCTTGTGAGGGAAAACCCTTTTCGTCTTTACTTCACCTTGGCAACAATGGCCTTGAAAGCCTCAGGGTGATTTACAGCCAGGTCGGCGAGCACCTTACGGTTGATCTCGATACCGGCCTTGTGCAACAGACCCATGAGCTGAGAGTAGCTCAGACCTTCCAGACGAGCGGCTGCGTTGATACGCTGAATCCACAGTGCACGGAAAGTGCGCTTCTTGTTGCGGCGGTCACGGAATGCATAGGTAAGACCCTTTTCCCAAGTGTTCTTGGCAACGGTCCAAACATTCTTGCGGGCACCAAAGTAACCTCTGGTCAGGCCCAGGATTTTCTTTCTCTTAGCTCTTGAAGCTACATGATTTACTGATCTTGGCATAATTTTGTTCGTTTAGGATGCTAGCGCCGCATCACGTACGGTCTTTAGGGCTACACATCCGGTTAGTAAATTAAGTGAAAAACTGTTTCTCGACTGAGATTTAACGCTTGCACAGGAGGTCACGGACCTGCTTTACGTTGGCTGTTACCACCAGGTCGCTGTGGTCCAGATTTCTCTTCTGCTTCTTGGTCTTCTTGGTCAAGATGTGGCTGTGATAAGCGTGGTGACGCTTAATCTTGCCGGTTCCGGTGAAGGTGAATCTCTTCTTTGCACCGGAGTTAGTCTTTACTTTTGGCATTTTTTTGTTTGTTATTTAATTAATGATTAATATATAGATGTGGCAACGCATATACCAAGGCGTTACGCACGATCATTCCTATATCGGCATCAGTCGTCAAAGTCCTCACCTTCCACCTTGGGTCCGGTGTATTCCTTACGCGCCTTCTGCTGGGGAGCCTTCTTCACAGCCACGGGAGGCTGCTCCTCCACTGCGGCTTCTGTGGCAACTTTCTTTGCAGCGGACTGTTTCTTGGGGGCAATGAACATAATCATGCGCTTGCCCTCGAGCTGGGGCATCTGCTCCACCTTGCCATACTCCTCCAGGTCCGAGGCGAAGCGCAACAGGAGCACCTCACCCTGTTCCTTGAACAGGATGCTGCGTCCCTTGAAGAACACATAGGCCTTCACCTTGTCTCCATCCGAAAGGAAGCCCTGGGCGTGCTTGAGCTTGAAGTTGTAGTCATGATCGTCGGTCTGCGGACCGAAGCGAATCTCCTTGACATCCACCTTCACCTGCTTGGCCTTCATCTCCTTCTGATGCTTCTTCTGCTGGTAGAGGAACTTGCTGTAGTCGATGAGACGGCACACGGGAGGCTGTGCATTGGGAGATATCTCCACCAGGTCTACACCTTTCTGCTCGGCTAACTGGATAGCCTTGTAGGTGGGAAGTACAGTGGATTCAATACCGTCCCCCACGATACGTACCTCACGAACATGTATCTGTTCGTTGATGCGATATTGCTGCTTGATGTTGTCTTTCTTCATTAACAATTCTGGAAATCGGGTGCAAATTTAGTATTTTTCTGTCATATTTCGCACCTCTTCGTTGATTTTCTTTGCAAAATCCTCGAATTTTAGGGTTCCTTGTTCGCCACCGCCCTGTTTTCTGAAGCTTACAGTGCCTTCGGACTGCTCTTTTTCACCCACAATCAGCATGTAGGGGATGTGCTTCACTTCGTTGTCGCGAATCTTGCGTCCGATTTTCTCGTTGCGGTCGTCTACGATGGCACGCACGTCCTGGCCATCGAAATATTCCTTCAGGCGGAACGCATAGTCGTTGTACTTTTCGCTGACGGGCAGGATGACCACCTGGTCGGGGCTCAGCCACAAGGGGAAGCGTCCGGCTGTGTGCTCGATGAGCACGGCCACAAAACGTTCCATGCTGCCGAAGGGGGCACGGTGAATCATCACGGGACGGTGCTTCTGGTTGTCTTCGCCCACATATTCCAGTTGGAAACGCTCCGGCAGGTTGTAGTCCACCTGAATGGTACCCAGCTGCCAGCGACGTCCCAGTGCATCCTTCACCATGAAGTCGAGCTTGGGTCCGTAGAAAGCGGCTTCGCCCAATTCGGTGGTGGTCTTCAGGCCCTTCTCGGCACAGGCCTCCACAATGGCCCTTTCGGCCTCTTCCCACACCTCATCGCTTCCGATATACTTTTCCTTGTCGTTGGGGTCGCGCAAACTGATTTGTGCTTCAAAGTTCTGGAAGTCCAGTGCGCCAAAGATAATCTGGATAATCTCCATCACACGGATAAATTCACCCTTCACCTGATCGGGACGGCAGAAGATGTGTGCATCATCCTGTGTAAAACTGCGCACACGGGTGAGTCCGTGCAGCTCACCGCTCTGTTCGTAGCGGTACACGGTACCGAACTCGGCAATGCGCAGGGGCAGGTCCTTGTAGCTGCGGGGACGCCATGCGTAGATCTCGCAGTGGTGCGGACAGTTCATCGGCTTGAGCATGTATTCCTCGCCCTCCTCGGGTGTGTGGATAGGCTGGAAGCTGTCCTTGCCATAGTGGGCATAGTGTCCGCTGGTCACATACAGATTCTTGCCGCCGATATGAGGGGTCATCACCTGCTGGTAGCCATAACGCTTCTGTATCTTCTTGAGGAAGTCCTCCAGACGCAGACGCAGGGCAGTGCCCTTGGGCAGCCACATCGGCAAGCCCTTGCCCACCCTTTCGGAGAACATGAACAGGCCCATCTCCTTGCCAATCTTGCGATGGTCGCGCTTCTTGGCCTCTTCGAGCAGCTGCAGGTATTCCTCCAGCATCTTCTGCTTGGGGAAGGTGATGCCGTAGAGACGGGTCATCTGCGGACGCTTTTCGTCGCCGCGCCAGTAGGCGGAACTTACGGAAAGCACCTTGCAGGCCTTGATGGGAGCGGTGCTCAGCAGATGGGGGCCACGGCAGAGGTCGGTGAATGCGCCCTGGGTGTAGGTGGTGATATGGCCGTCCTCCAGGTCGTTGATGAGTTCATTCTTATAGTGCTGGCCGCCTTCGCCAAAGAACTGCAGGGCGTCAGCCTTGCTGATGTCCTTGCGGACGAGTTCTTCCTTACGCTGGGCCAGTTCCTTCATCTTTGCTTCAATCTGGGCAAAGTCCGTCTCACGGATGACAACGCCCTGAGGAGGCATCACATCGTAATAGAATCCGTTTTCGATGGCCGGACCAATGCCGAACTGTGTACCGGGATAAAGTGCCTGCAGGGCTTCAGCCATCAGGTGGGCACTCGTATGCCAGAAGGCGTGCTTGCCCTCTGCATCCTCCCATTTGTACAACACAATGTTCGCATCCTGCATAATGGGGCGGTTCAGTTCTACCGTTTCTCCATCCACTCCGCAGGCCAATACGTCCTGTGCCAGTCGCTGCGATATGCTCTGCGCTATCTGCAGGCCAGTTACGCCTGCCTCGTATTCGCGTACGGAGCCATCAGGAAAAGTAATCTTAATCATATTTTTGCTTGCAATTTAAGTTTTCTCGTTTCAAGGGTGCAAAATTACATAAAATTTATCATATCTCACTAGTTTTCGGGCAAAAAGTGAGCCTTTCACACAAAATCTTCTGTCCTAGGGGGTCACTTCTTCACAGAATAGCGTTTTATGAGGTTATACGCATGATACAAACCGTATTCGCCGGCCTGGCTCAGGTCGGACAGTCCTTCCTGCATCTGTTCAAGCAGCAGATGGGCCACCCCCCGGTTGAAATAGGCATCGGGGAACTGGGAATCCAGGCGCAAGGCTTCGGTAAAAGAAACCAGGGCTGCCTCGTTCTCTCCTAGCAGCATCTGCACATGGCCCTTGTTGTAATGGACATACGGGACATCGGGTGCCAGTTCGGCAAGGCGGCTGTAGTCCTGCAACACCATCAGGCGGCCCAGGCGAAGCGCCTCGGCACTCATGGTCTGGCTGCCCGACTCCAACTGGGCAAGCCTTGCCTGCGCACGGAGCATCAAGGCCACCACACGGGCCGGGTGTTCCTGCAGCAGGGCATTGAGGTCGGCAATGGCATTCTCGAAATCACGCACATGGTAATAGTCCAATGCACGATGCAGCAGAAGGGCTTCGTCGTCCGGACGTGCCTGCAGCTGCCGGCCCAGGGAGTCGATCCATGCAAAGTGCTGCTTCACTGCATCCTCGGTAAGCGAGGCCTCATCATTGGTGAGATACAGCTCATGAGGCAGCACCTTGGCCGCATTCACGCTATCCACACGGTCGCAGTAGGCCACATAGCCCTTGGTCTGACTGGGCTGCCGGTAATAGGTGAGCACGTACACAGGTTGCGGCCTGAGTTCAGCATGGCGGTTCTGCACCTTGCCACGGTATTCGCTGGCATATTCGTGCTCGGTTTCGTGTTCATCCTCCTCCACCAGTTTGTTGTAGTCCTCAATGGTGCGGTCGCTCTGCTTGCGGGTCTTGCCGGCCTTGTAGGTACCTGCCGCCACTGCCATCTGTGCCTGCAGCACCTTGAACTCGTCTCGTTCCGCCCCATACACATCGCCCACTTTCCGGCGGATGGATGCCCTTCGGCGGTAGCCCTCCCAGAACTGGGGATATTCCTTTATCACGGCACTGATGTCGCGGATGGCACCGTGATAGTCGCCCGTGTTGTCGAGCAGCAAGGCACGGTTGTAAAGGGCGATCATGTTGTCCGGCTCTCGTTCGAGCACAAAGTTGAAGTCTTCGATGGCCAGGTTGTCCTCCCCCACCGAAGCGCGTAGCAGACCACGGTTGAAATGGGCCAGATAACTGCCGGCATCCAGCTCTACGGCCGTATCATAGTCCGACATGGCACCTCTGAGATTGTCCTGGTTGTAGCGGGTGAGTGCGCGGTTGACATACAGGGGGGCATTGCGTGGCGACTGGAAGATGGCCCTGTCCAGTGCCTGTTCGGCTTGCCTGTATTCCATCCGCTGCGACAGCAGCATGGCCTTCATGGCCCAGGCATTGCCTTCAAACGAGTCGGTCTGCAAGGCACGGTCCACCCATTGCTCTCCCTGAAGGGTGTCTTTCCGTGCAAAGGCCACCTGTGCCTTCAGCGTGTACTGTTGTGCCTCCTTGGGCCAACGGGCTATCATCAGGTCCAGCGTGGAGTCGGCGCGTTCATAGGCGTCCTGTTCCAGCTGGCACAACACCATATTGTGCCAGCACCCTCTGTTCATCGGACTGATTTCCACCACATGGCGGTAGTCCTCCTCTGCCAGTTGGTAGCGCGACTGATTGATGCGGCACAGGGCCCGCAGCTCATAATTGTTCGACAGGTAGGGATTGCGCTCCAAGGCCGACGTGCAGTCTATCTCTGCTCCTGTATAGTCCTCGAGGTAATACTTGGCCAGGCCCCTGAAGAAATAGGGCTCTCCCAGCCAGGGCTTGGCATTGATGACCATATTGAAGCGCTGGATGGCAAGCACATAGTCCTCGTAATAGAGTGCGTTGCGTCCCATCAGCATCACACGGTCCGTGTTGATTTGGGCATAGGCATGGCCTGTCCATTGCAGCGAACAGACTGTCAGCCATGCGAAAGCCAGCAGCATCTTGCAATATCTCATATCCTTCTTGCAATCCTTTCCTCTTCGCGGGTCGAAGCACGTCCGTCTGTGACGGTTCTGCACATTCGACGGCCTCCTTATCGTTTGGGCTTCACCTTGTAGTTGCAGGAGAAGTTGCCTTTTACAATATTCTTCAGCTTGGCCTGCGTGAGCTGGCGACGCAGCCCCTTGATATGGTCGGTAAACACCGTCCCGTCGAGGTGGTCAAACTCATGTTGCATCACACGGGCCAGATACCCGTCCACCCATTCGTCGTGAAGCTGGAACTGTTCGTCCTGATAAGACACTCTGATACGCGTGGGCCTGCGCACCGATTCATGAATGCCAGGGAGCGACAGACAGCCCTCTTCCATCACCTCTGTCTGGCTTTCGTCGTATTCCTCGATATAGGGATTGATGAAGGTGCGGATGTAACCCTTGTACTGGGGCATGTCCTCGCCGAGTACGTCCAGATTGATGACCACCAGACGAATGGGCAGCCCCACCTGGGGAGCAGCCAGTCCGATGCCCTCGCTCCGTTCCAGCGTGTCATACATGTTCTGGATAAGGCCGGCCAGGTCGGGATAGTCCTCGCCTATCTCCTCAGCCTCCTGGCGCAACACGGGCTGTCCGTATGTGTAAATTGGTAGAATCATATTAATATATAAATGTATTAGGGTATAAACGCTTATTTCCGATGCGCCTCCATCCATCCCTGCAGGATGATGCAGGCACTTATCTCGTCCACAAGGGCCTTGTTCTGCCTGGCCTTGCGTCCTATGCCACTTTCCAGCATGGCCTTGTGGGCCAGCACGCTGGTATAGCGCTCATCCCACATGTCCACAGGTATGTGGGGCCACACACGCTGCAGCTGTTTCACAAACTGGTTCACACGGGGCAGGTTCTCACTGTCACGGCCGTTGGTCTGCTTGGGCAGTCCCACCACAAACCGTTCCACCGGTTCACGAGCCACGTATGCCTTCAGGTAATCCATCAGCGAAGGAGTGGACACGGTGGCCAGTCCGCCCGCAATTATCTGAAGAGGGTCCGTCACAGCCAAACCGGTGCGACGGACCCCATAGTCAATAGACAGGACTCGGCTCATCCTGGATTACTTCTGGTACAGCAACCAAGCACCAGGATACTGGCCGATAAGGCTGTTGCGGCTCTGTGCAGCCTCTGCCTTGCTGTCATAGCTGGTGGCGCATACGCGGTACATCACGCCGTTGCTGGCGGTATTGGCCTGTACCACACGTGCACTGTAGCCCTTTCCGTTGAGGGTGTTTGCCAAGCCGGTGGCATTAGCCTTTACACCAAAGCTGCCTACAACCACGCTATAAGCCTTCAGGGGAGCACCTGATACCAGGGTGACGTTCTCCGTACGTACGCTCACATTGCTGTAATCCTGAGTAGGGGTGGTGGTAGTCGTCGTGGTGGTAGTCACAGGGGTCACGCTCACAGGCGTAGTCTGCTGATTGCCCACAACAGCGGCTTCGGTCTGTTGCGCCTTAGCCTTCTCATACGCTTTCTTGTAAGCACTCTCCTTGCTCTTGCAGGAACTCATGGCGAACACCATAACCAGGGCTGCGCCCATCCATAAATACTTTTTCATTTGTCTGTAATGTATGTTATTTTGAAATCAATTTCACTAAAACCTCTGCAAAGGTAACACATTTCCCTCTACTAACCATACGAAAGGCACAAAAAAAAGTTAAATTAAGTATAAATAGTTGCATCTTGTGCCCCAATCAAAAAAAAAGCACTATATTTGCACTGTTACTAACCATAAACTGCAATAAATTATGAAAGCATTGAACTATCTCGTTGCATTCTTGGGCGGTGCCGCTATCGGCACTGCATGTGGTCTACTCTTTGCCCCCGAGAAGGGAAGCGACCTGCGCGAAAAAATCGCCGAGGCATTGCGCAAGCGTGGCATCCGTCTCAACCGCAAGGAAATGGACAACCTCGTTGATGAAATTGCAGAAGAACTGCAGAGCAACAAGGAAGACTAACCCTCATCCCCGGAGATATGGCGGATAACACCAGCTATACAAGCCTCTTCGGGCATCTGATTCAGGAGGTGAAGCAATACCTGAGCCTCCAGAAGGAGTATGTGCTGATGGACACGGCCGACAAGCTCATCGTCATCTTGTCATCCGTGGCCATCGCCGTTGTTTGTTTCGTGCTGGGTGCCATGGCCCTGTTTTTCCTCACCTTTGCCCTGGCCCACTGGATTGGAGCCGTCACAGACAATGTGCCCTTGGGGTTCCTGTGCATTGCCCTTCTCCATCTGGCCATCCTCGTGCTCTTCTTCCGCAACCGCAACAAGTGGATCATACAGCCACTGGCCCGTGCCATCGTCCGCCTGTTCGTGAGCAAGGAGGAGACCCAGGAGCAGACATTGTGATTCACGTTGAACCCCCACGCTATCCACAGACAATATGAACAAAGCAGACCGAATAGCCGGGCAAATAGATGCCCTGCAGGCGCTCAGGGAGGAGAAAGCGCGCATCCTCAGACAGCTTCATGAGGCGGGTGCCGAGATTGGGCACACCACCAACGACATCTTCAAGCCGCTGCCCCAGGCCGAGAACAGAATCTTTACGTTCAGCAACCTGGTGAGCAACGGACTTGCAGTGTACCAAGGCATACGGATGGGAAGCAGTTTCGTGCATGCCGTCCTCAGCCTTTTCCGGAAGAAAAGAAGATAATCCCACACACCGTCACCACAACCTGCCCAGCAGGCGGGTGACGGCACACCAGGAGGCGGACAACAATGTTCCCACCAGGAGGCCGGAGAGCCAGGGAGAGGAGGCAGAGGCCATAAACGAGGGAAGTATGGCATAAACGGCATCGAGCGACATATCGGCCCCCACACCATTCATACGTATGCAGCCATACATCGCCATTCCCATCACCAGACACAATACCACACACAATCCACCCATCCATCGGTAACCGCTCAAAGCGGCCCCGCCTGCTGCGGGCATGGGCACATACATGGCAGTGGAAAGCAGACAGAGGGAGAACAGCACAAAGCCCACCCATAACGGATGAACCGCCCCACAGGCATACAAGCCCTGGGCATCAGCCAATGCGGAGAACAACGAGGTGCCGCCTGTCCATCCCTGACAGAGGGCCATTCCCGTTACTGCCACAACTGCTACCAGCAGGAAGGCAAGCTGCAGCAGATTGGACCACAATATGCTGCGTTTCCCGCACAGCACCAATAGCACCGACACCACTGCCGTCAGCAGGGCATAGCTCCACAGCGGATAGCCTGTAGCCTGGGACAACAGGAAAGCGGGCACAAACAGCCACCAGGCAATCCCACACACAGCCAGCAAGCGCGTCCAAAGGGAAGGAGCGTTCACTTCGGGCTTGCGCAGACGACGCCGGAGCAGCCGGGACGTACACCACACATAGGCTATGCCTGACAGCAGCAACGGCACCACACCCGCATGGAGATACACCAGTGTGGGAAGCAGCCACATAAACCAGCCGCCACACAAGGTGGCCAGCAAGGACAACGACTGCAGCCACCGGCAGGCAGGCACATCGGCCGAGGCGGACCTACGCTTCATGCCCACGACAAGGAGCACAAAACACAAGGCTACACCACAGACCACCAGCAGGCCTTCGGTACGAAAGCCGCGTGTGCGCACCACTTCCACACAGGACACATCGCTGGTGCGTATGCCCGGCATCAGTTCACCGCCTGCCAGGAACCAGAAGTCGCCTATCTTGGTCCAGGTGGCTCCGGCCCGTGCCAGTGAGGGATGACCGGGAATGACGGTCCATGAATCGGTGAAGGTATTATATGCCAACAGGTTGGGCTGGAACTTGTACCACGAGGCATCATGACGGAAATAGCCTGTAGCTGCCAGCTGGGGCGTGTTGATGGCATCGGTAAAGATGGCAGCATCCACACCGCCCTCCACCAGTATCGTGGTAGCGCCCTCGGTACGCACACACGTGCCCACCGTAGGCAGGTCGGTCACATCCTTGTCCTTCCATTCCAGACGGCGCCATTCCTGCGTGCGCAGGTCCATGCAGAGTCCGTCGCGATGCACATAGCCCTTGGCCGAGGGGGTGGCAGGCGAAAAGCCGCCCATCACATACAGTCCGGCGCCCCAGGGATTGCGTTGGATGGTTACTACGGGTTGGATGCGGGCATCACCCGGCATCTCGCCCACCTTCTCCCAAGCCTTGCCGTTGGGCCATTCCAGCCGGTACACGTCGAAATTGGGCACGCTGTCCGACTGACCGCCGGCCACATACACATAACCGTCCCAGAAGGCTCCGCCCAGATTGTGCAGTCCCTTGGGCAGAGAGGGGAAGAAGGCCCGGGCACCACGGTCGAAATCCCATTGTGAAGATTGCGTCTTGCGATAGGTGACATTGCGCTCCATCGTCACCTCGGCAATCGAAGTCACGCCATCAGCCGTGCCGCCCACACACACCGTGCCCTGCGACACGGGCACACAAGCACCGTAGGCCACTGGGTAGAACCTTTTCTGCCCGCCATCGGCCAGTGGAAGGTCGGGAAAATTGCATCCGCCCCACGTGCGCAGCATCCCATTATGCAAACCGGCAAAATGACCCGACACCGCCGTATGCAGCGGCACCACAGGGGTCACATACACCTTGTATTGTGCCTTTGCCATGAGACCGGCAAAGGCGCACATCAAAACCATTAAATATCTCATCAGAACAGAATATTATATTTTCCACCCTTCTGGGTAGCAAACTCAATCATATCATCCGACAACACCTTCACCTGCACCTTCTTGCCCTTCACCTGGGCACGGGAGATTCCCTTGTAGCGAAGCGTACACGTGCCACCGCTGCGGCTCAGCACCGTAGCTTCTGTCAGCCGTGCATCGGCCCATTGCTGGTCCACCTGAAAATTACCCACGGCACACAAGCCGCTCACATGACCGTCTTGCCAGTTGTCGGGCAGGGCCGGAAGTAGCTGTATCACACCCGAATGGCTTTGCAGGAGCATCTCGGCCATACCCGCACACACTCCGAAATTGCCGTCAATTTGGAAGGGGGCATGGGAGTCGAACAGGTTGTAATAGACACCGCCGGCATACTGGTTCACACCGAAACTGGTGGAATGGCGCAGGGCATTGCGCAGAATCTTGTGGGCATGGTTGCCGTCCAGTGCTCTTGCCCAAAGGCACACCTTCCATCCCATCGACCATCCGGTAGCCTCGTCGCCACGCAGCTTGAGCGAATTGACGGCGGGCCCGAAATATTCGCTGTCCGTGGTAATGTCGCTCAGGGGATAGAGTGCCATCAGGTGGCTGATATGGCGGTGGGAGGCATCGTGTGTCACATCATAGGTGGCATATTTCCATTCGCGCAGCAAGGTTTCACCCTTCTTCACGCCATTCCTGGGATTGGTCCATGCACGGTCCGCCTCCTGATGGGCAGTATAGGTTTCCGTGTGAAGGCCGCGGTCGGTTTTTTCCAGATAGGAATCAAGCCGCTGTACGTCGGACGCTGTCAGTCCGCACGCTTCGGGGCCCAGGATGTCCACGCTGCTCTTTACGCTCTGCAGCAGGGCGTATATGAGCTGCTGGGCATGGGCCGTTCCGTCTTCCTTGGGATAATCGCCCTGCTCGGGGCTGAACTCATCGGGAGCCACATACGTGCCGTCGGGCTTGAAGCCCCAGCGTTCGCTGCCCCGGTCCGCAATCATCCGCTCCATCCAGAACTGGGCACAGGTCCACATCACGGGGAAGGCTCGCTTCAGGAATGCCTTGTCCAGCGTGAAACGGTAGTGCTGCCACAGATGACTGCAATACCATGCATTGGCCACAAAATAGTTGTTGCCCCATGTGCTCATTCCGCCAAAGATATTGTTCTCGGTGAAGCAGGTCCATCCCGTCTTCACCTTCCCATACTCCGTGGCGGCACGATGCCAGTTGTCTCTGCCTGCCATATTAATAATGTAATTAAGGAAAGGCAGATGCATCTCGGAGAGGTTGGTCGGCTCGGCCGGCCAGTAGTTCATCTGCACGTTGATATTGGAATGGATGTCGCTGTGCCAGGGGGCCTGGCTCACATTGTTCCAGATGCCCTGCAGGTTGCTGGGCACATCCACACCACGGCTCGACGCAATCTCCAGATAGCGTCCGTAGGCAAAGTAGAGTTGCTCCAGGAACAGCACATCCGGCTCGCGGCCCGTCACATATTTGTCCGAATTATAATGGCGCACCAGCGCATCGGTGGGCAGCTGGCTGGCAGCCTTGCCCAGCTGGAGGTCCACACGCCCCATATAGGCAGTGAAATCCTTCACATGCGCCTTGTGTATTTTCTTCCATCCCTTCTTGCTGGCCTTGTCCACACGCTGTGCCACCGACTGCTCCAGTTGGCTGGGGTCTGAGACGAAATCAGGGGCCACTGCGTCATAATTGGTTGCACCCACCAGGACGAGGGTCACCTCCTGGGCATGCTGCACCTCCATGCCGCGAGGACCGGCCGAGAGGGAGGCCTTCTTTCCTTCCGTGCCCACACGCAAGCGGGCATCGTAGCTCACCGTGGTAAGCTTGCCCGAGAAATGGGCATCGCTGCCTGCATAGGCCACAACGGGGTCGCCCAGTTCCTTGCCGGGCTGGACGGAGATGCGCAGATGCAGGCCCGAAGGATTCGTGGTGGTGTGGCGCACCACAATGGCACCATCCGGATAGGAGGCAAGGTAGCGACGGGAGTAGCTGTAGCCGTTCAGACGGTAGTCCACACCGCCCACGGCCTCCTCCAAATCGAGGTAACGCACATAGTCGGCAGCCTTGCTGTCGGTGCCACCGTCAAGGTCCTCTACCAGCACGGACCCGAAATTCCTGTAGAAACCATACTCGCCCATGTCCGAGGGACCACCCGTCCACAGGGTTTTCTCGTTGAACTGGATTTCGTCGCAACCCACTCCTCCAAACAGGCAGGCACCGAGCTGGCCGTTGCCGATGGGCAGCGAATATTCCATCCAGATATTGTCGGATTGCTGGGCCGTAGCAGGTCTGTCATACCATAACGTGAGGGGATGAACGGGTTGGAAGGCATCAGCCACTGCCGATGCGCACCAAAACAGAGAAAGTAGAAAATACAGTCTGAATGTCATGATGTGTGAGTGTTTTCTTGTTGTTTATCGTTTATTTTCCCACAAAATTACACTATATTTCGCATTCTTCCAAAAAAAACATGGCATTTAAGCACAATTATCTTGGTCAATTCAAAAAAAAGCTGTAATTTTGCACCCGCAAACGAGAAATTGTTGCTGCTTTAGCTCAGTGGTAGAGCGCATCCTTGGTAAGGATGAGGTCCCGAGTTCAACTCTCGGAAGCAGCTCTCTCCCAAACAGATTTTTCCCCATTTCTTTTGAGATTTCAAGAAGTATTCGTACCTTTGCCCTATAAATACATCTATTCTTCTATTGCGTATGGATAATATGACATGGGTATGGGTGAGTGCATTGGGATTGTGCATCTCCACTGTGATAGGCGCTGCGCTGGGCTTCTGCTTCAAGGAACTGCCCCACAAATGGAACGACACCGTGCTGGGTTACTGCGCGGGAGTCATGCTGGCTGCGTCCACCCTGGGGCTTATCGTGCCTGCCTTCAGCCTCACCACCAGCCACTGGGAATGGGGAACTGTGGCCATTGGCGTGATGGCCGGTGCCTATTTCCTCAATCTGCTCGACTATCTCACGCCTCACCTCCATCACATCACGGGGCTCGAACAGGAACAGCATGCCCACAACACCCACCTCAACCACATCCTGCTCTTTGTCATGGCCATTGCCCTCCACAAACTGCCCGAAGGCATAGCAGCCGGTGTAAGCATGAGCGACACGGCCGACGGCCAGGCCTCACTGGCCGTAACTGCCGGCATTGCACTCCAGAACATCCCCGAAGGGATGGTCATCATTGCCCCTTTGCTGATGGCGGGGGTGAAGCGTGGCCGCACGGTACTCATATCCATCTCCATCGGTCTGCTCGAAGTGGTGGGGGTATGGATTGGTTTTGCCCTGGGAGCAGCCTCTCAGGCATTCCTCCCCATCATGCTTGGATTTGCTGGCGGAGCCATGCTCTATGTCACCTCCGACGAGATGATTCCCGAGACTCACACCCACGGCTTCCAGAAACAGGCCACCTATGCCCTACTCCTGGGGTTCATCACCTTCCTCCTGATTGAATGACATTCTATATACATTAATTAATATATATACATTACAGCATGAATATTGGCGACACAATTCCTGAAGTGCTAGGCATCGATCAGGACGGAAATGAAATCAAGGCATCTGCCTATCGTGGAAAAAAGATTGTACTCTACAGCTACCCCAAGGCCAACACTCCTGGATGTACGGCCGAAGCCTGTTCCCTGCAGGCCCACATGGCCGAACTGGAAGCCGCAGGCTATGCCATCATCGGCGTAAGCAAGGACAAGCCCGAATTGCAAAAGAAGTTTGCCGACAAGTACGGACTCACCTTCCCCCTTATCGCAGACACCGACACCACCCTACTCCAGACGCTGGGTTGCTGGGGCGAGAAAGTGGCATGCGGCAGACGTACCATCGGCACCCTCCGCACCACCTACCTCGTAGACGAGAACGGCGTAATCGAGAAAATTTTCTCCCCCAAGGAAATCAAGACAAAAATTCACGCCGAGCAGATTCTGGGACTGGTGTAAGGGTGGCCTATCGTCATCGTCCACCAGCGGACAGTCCAAGACCGTCAACGTAGCTCGTTAACCATCTAAACATACCTTGCCAACTATCTAAACATACTTTGCCATTTATCTTTAGATACTTTGCCATTTATGTTGACATACTTTTTTGGGGGTGTTTTGGACGCTATCGGTGAGGACATACATTCAAAAAAGGCTATCCTTTGGGGGGATAGCCTTTTTTGAATTATCGGGGGGAATCTGGGATTACCACTTGTCTACGGGGAAGGGCAGATACCAGTTCGACTCGGTCATCAGGAACGACTGCAAGTTGCCGTCGAGTTCACCGTTACGTCTGGCTACGCGATCAGCCAGATAGCTGTTGTCGCCACGGCGCTTGGCAATACGAACCAGGTCGAAGAAGCGAGAGCCCTCGAAAGCGAGCTCCAGTGCCATTTCGTCTACAATCAGATCCTCTACGGCAATCATCACGTCGTTGTCATAATCGCCACTGTAGATGTCGTTCTTGGTGATTACACGGCCTGTGTTCTCCTTTACCTTCTGGATTACCTTGTCCACATAGTTGTAGCGGCTCTTGCGCTCATCGTACATCAGAAGACCGCCACCACGAGAGTGAACGCCCACGGTGATATAGTTCTCTGCACCAGAGCTGGTAGGATAGTAAGAGGAAGATGTATGATTTGCCTGCACGTCTGACTTGTACTCATAACGTGCACTGGTCCATGTGGACTTCATGTAACGCGTGATAAAGTTCATGTAGTCCAGACCATTGGCCTTCTCCATCTCACGCTTGTCCAGATAGTAGCAGATGGCGGGAGTGGAACCGCTGGGGTAGTTGTAGAAACTCTTGCCCTTATAGTCGATGCTGTCTGCTGCATAGCCTTCTTCACCGAAGACCTGGGTCAGGTAGCTGACCAGAGATGCCTTGGTGGTGAAGGTATACTCATCGGAACCATCGGCAGAAGAGATGATCTTTGTCTCGCCCTCGCCCAGATGCTGGGTGTAGTACCAAACCGTATCCTTGATTTCATCGAAATCGGTGTTCAGGTCGGGATACCAGTTGTCATTGTTGCACAAACCGTTCTTCAGCACGGCAAACGCATAGCTATGGAAACCGGCACGGTTGATAGCCTCTGCATAGCGCAGCCATACAGTAGACTTGCGATAGATGACAGGGAAGGTGGTGGAGAAGGAACCGTTGGGATTCTGCTTCTGTATATAGTAAAGGGTATCCACCTTACTATTAATGTTTTCTCTGTGATAACGGTCCTCATAAATCCAGGCCTGACGGGCATCACCGGCCTTGGGCACTACGTAGATGGAGTCGAGATGAGCATCATCCACGCCGATGTAGAGTTCATAATCCTGTGCCTGGCAAAGGTTTCTATAGCCCTTGCTAGGACCCAATTCACGCTCGTCGTTCCGTGAAAGACTGATGCTGGAAACAGTGGCGGTGCTGGTCTCCTCATTGTCACTGCCCGTGTTGTAGGTCTGTACACGGATGGTGGCATCATAGCCAAACAGACGGTTGACACCTGTATTCACCGTACCCCACAGCTTGTTGGTACTGCTGGGGATGCAGGTAATGGCCTCAGTCATGCTGCTGGCCTCTGTCTTATCGTTGAACGGAATAAGGTTGAAATCATAACGCGGCACACCATTGTAACGGTCCATGATTTCGGCCGTACTGTAATAGCTCGGACTCAACGGGCCACCGTTCTCTGAGTTCAGATAGTTATAGTAGTGCTGTGCAGCCTCGGCGCAAGATGCCTCGTCGCCCTTGAGCAGGTAGAGGTCACCCAATACCAGCGACACGGGGAACATGCACTTGCTGCTGTGACAAACCGTAGTGGTGCGTCCATAGGTCTCATACTGTGGATAGCCATATACCTTCTCCACATACTCCATGTTCTTCAGGTCGGGACCCAAAAGGTCGGCCAGGTTGCTGGCATTGGCCTTGGGACAATCCTTCATGAAGTCCGTAATGTCGGCAGTGGTGAGCAGCGGCGTGGTGTAGAAGGGCACCTCACCGTAGGCCAGCACGAGCTGCATATAGGTCCATGCGCGGATAGACATTACCTGCGCATATTCCTTAATCATATACTTTTCGTTCACACCCGTCTTGAGCATGGTGTCACAGTTGGCGATGTATGCATTGCAACTGTTGATTACATGATAGTAATCGCTCACCTTCAGGTAGACGTTCTCACCATCCTTATAGTCCTCTTTCGTACCGTTCTGGCCAAAGTTCATGATGGCAGCGATGGAGTCGCTCAAGTAGCCTGTGCCACCTATCAGGTCGGCACGACATTCACCGAGAATCACATAGCGTTCGGCAATGTTCTGGAGCGACTTCAGAATACCCCAGTAGGAATAGAGGGTATCGGTTGCCACCTCGTATGAATGACGCTCGCTGTCGGGCTTCAGCATATCCTCGCACGAAGTCGTGAACATGCCCAGACCCATGCAGAAGATGAGCAAGCTTATAATTGATTTTCTTTTCATATTCGTAGTCATTTATAATGTCATTACAGGTTGATAGATACACCTACATTGAAGCTGCGTCCGTAAGGAGTGAGTCCGTTGTCGATGCCACGGTAGATAGAACTGTTCTTGCAGCTCATCTCAGGATCGGTGCCCAAGTACTTGGTCAGTGTGAACACATTGTTGGCTTCGCCCCAGACCTTCAGACCCAGCAGCCAGCTGTTGCTGTAAGGAATGGTGTAGGTAAGACGCACGTTCTTCAGTTTCAGGTAGCTTCCGTCCTCAATCCAGCGGTCGGAGAAGCGCTCGTTGTTGCGCCAGTCTTCACTGGTGTTGTAGCATACCTTGGGCATGTCGGTCTGCTGTCCCTCATAGGTCCAGCGACGCAGGGCAGCTGTTGACTGGTTGTAGGTGGTGTTCAGGCTTTCAATCACAGAACGCTGGTAGTTGAACACGTCGTTGCCCAGGCTGTACTTGAAGTTCATGTCGAGGCGCAGGTCCTTCCATGTGAGGCTGGTGAAGATGTTACCATAGATGTCGGGGTTGGCATCGCCCAGTACCACCTTATCGGCATCGTCAATCACGCCGTCGCCGTTCTGGTCCACGAAGTGAACATCACCGGCAGCAAAGTTACGATAGGGATCGGAAGCCAGTCCGGTGGGATACTTCAGGTAGTCGTTGCCGTTGTATGCCTTGGAAGCATCGGCATCGCTGGCAAACACGCCCTGCGTCTGCCATCCGTAGAAACTGCCGGCTGCATAGCCCACAGCCGTGAGGATGTTGTCCTTTCCGTATACACTGGTGGTGTAGCCATGGATATACTGCTTGTTGTTGCCGTTCACATCCTGTAGCTCGATGCGGTTGTCGGAGGTGCGGGGCAGAGAGGTCACCTCGTTGTTGTAGTGGCCTACAGTGGCACCCAGCTCCCACTTCCAGTTCTTCTTGTTGATGAGCGCGGCATTCACCTTGGCTTCAAAGCCCTTGTTGGTCATGCTACCCTCGTTGGCCCAGTACTTGTTGATACCGCTCACATACTCCAGTTCCTTCAGGGTGAGCAGGTCATCGGTCTTGTGCCAGAAGAGGTCGAGTCCGGCATGCAGGCGGTTGTTGAGGAAGCTGCCCTCGATGCCAATGTTCCACTTGGTGGTGGTTTCCCACTGGATGGTACTGTTCTCGATGTTCTTCAGATAGAGACCTACGGTGTTCTCGGTCACCTGCTGGCTCTCCCAATAGGTGCGGGCTGCATAGTAGTCGAGGATTCCGTCGTTACCGTTCTGCTCCACACCGGCAGTGAGCTTCAGGTACTGCACGCCCTTGCCTGTCTTGAACCAAGGCTCACTGCTGATGAGCCAGCCCAGCTGCAGAGAAGGGAACACGCCCCAGCTCACGCCACCCAACTGGAATCCGCTCTTGGTCTTGTCGCCGAAACGGCTGCTCGACTGGCTGCTGACGGTGAAGTCGGCAAAATAGCGGTTCTTGTAGTTGTAGCTGGCATCCAGATAGTAGGCCATGTCAATCCAGTTGTCGTTGGTACCGTTGTAGTTGATGTACTGCATGTCCTTGCTCAGGTTGGGCAGTTTGTCGTTCTCGTTGTTGTAACCGCTCATGCTGTTGTAGCTGTATGAGTAGTTGTTGTAACGCCAGCCGCCCATCACGTCGATGGCATGTGCACCATACACGTTCTTCCATTCCAGACGCAGGTCGCTGTTGAGGGTGGTTTCCTTGGCAAACTGTGTCTTCAGTACACTGGTGATGTTACCCAGGTCGGTCAGGCTGTAAGGAGTGGTACCTGCGATGGGCAGATAATACTTCTCGTTGTTGCGGCTCATGGTGTAGTTGAAGCGTTCGCTGATGCTGAACTGCTTGGTCACCTGGTACTTGGGGCTCACGTTCAAGTGAATCTGGGTGAGCTGTGCATAGTTCTTGTTCTGGCCCTCGCCGTTGCTCAGCACCCAGTAGGGATTGCGCAGGCTCTCGTTGATACCTACATTAGCGGGGAAGCGGAAGGGATTCTGCACCCAATTGGTGGAAGTGGCTGCATACTTACCTGCATATTCCTGGGAAAGCTTCAGACGGTCGGACGAGAAGGGAGCGTTGCTCTCATAGTCATAATAGTAGGCATAGGGGCTCAGGAAGGGAGCGGACACGAGACCGAGCACATTGGGTGCGCCGATGTTCTGCATGTCGTAGTTGTCGCTCCATCCGTTGTCGAGCAGGTTGTAGCTGGTCTGTGCATAGGCAATGTCCAGGCCCGTGGTCACCTTCTCGAATACCTTGATGTCGGTATTGAAGCGCAGGTTCAGACGGTTCATGTCGGTGCCTACATTGGTAGCCTCGCTCTTGGTGTAACCCAGCGACAGCGCATACATACCGATGTCATCACCACCTTCTACGCTAATCTTGTAGTTCTGGGTGAGGGCATTCTGATACATGTCCTTCTGCCAGTCGGTGTTGTTGTTGAAGATGTTGCGATAGTAGTTGCTGGGACTCTTGTCGAGGAAAGTGATGCCGCTCAAGGAACTGCTGGAAACATCCTTGATGGTGCCCACCAGGTCGTTCAGATAGAGTGTGTACTGGTCACCGCTGAGCACGTCGAGCTTCTTGGGAGTGAGTTCCACACCACCATAGATGCGCACACCAATCTTGGTGGCCATGCTCTTGCCGCGCTTGGTGGTGATGATAACCACACCATTGGCACCTTTGGCACCATACAGTGCCGTACCGTTCTTCAGCACCTGCACGCTCTCGATGTTTTCGGGATCGATGGCGGCCAGCAGGTTGTTGTAGAAGCCCTCATGGAGGGTTGTACGGTCATACTGGGGGTCAATCATGTTGCCGTCGAGGATGATGAGCGGCTGGGCACTGGCATTGATGGAGTTCACACCACGAATCTGCATGTACATGCCCATGCCGGGCACACCGCTGCGGTTTAAGGTATAAACGTCGCCGGCCAGACGGTTCTGCATGTCGGTTTCCACCGTGATGCTGCTCGACTCGTCGACCAGCATCTTGTTCTGCGATGTGATGATGGTACCGCTGGTGTAGGTGGGTGTGAAATGGCCTGTAAGCAGGCGTGCATCCGCCCTGCCGTCCTTCACCACTACCTGCAGGGGATTGTAGTCCTCCACGGTAACCAGGAGCACATCAGAGAATGTTGGGATGTCCAGCTTGTAGGAGCCGTCCTCCTCGGTCAGGGTTGAGTATGCCTCCAGGCCCAAAGCCTGCACACGCACACCGCCCATGGGTTGTCCTGTGGCATCGTCTGTGACGATACCGCTGACACTTTTCACAGGATAGTTCTTCTTGGCCTTGGCTGTGCGGCGGGCTACCATGATGGTGTCGGCTTCTGCCACATCCTGTGCGAATGCAGCTGTCATGTTGACTCCTGAAAGAACCATCATGCACAATCCAGCGCCAAGTGCTCTGTGAACGAAATTATTGCATTTTCTACTGTTCATAGTAATCATAATTTAAGATGGGTCTACTGTTACGACCGAACCGTCTTCTTTGCTCTTGAGGATAATGCGGTCAATACAAATCTGCCTGATGTAGCCTTTCTTGGTATCGGCAGTGGTCGGGCTGGCCTCGATGTGCAGCAAGGGATAGCTGTGGAGCATATTCTGGTAGGAATAGGGGAACTCCATGTCGGGAATACATAGCACGGTATCCACCTTGGTGGGGATATACTCTACAGTGAAGGTCTTGGAACTTGCACCCTTCTTGGTGCCGTTGTCATAGTAAATCTGGGTCTTCATCTTCACCTTCTGGGTGTTGGCGATGGAATCCACGTATGCACTGTCGAAATAGCAGCTGTCAATCTCGCCGGCATCGGAAATCATGGAATACCAGTAGGGCACCATAATTATATACACGTCATACTTTCCTTTCTGCACATACGCATTGGTGTTGTAGGCCAGGCTGTAGTCGGCCTGCAGCTTCACGTCGCACTTGGGGTTGTCGGCAGCACCCTCACCCTTGAGCAGATAGAAGTAGTCCTTGCTGATCTTGCCATAGCGACTGCCAATCTCGTAGTAGGAATTGTTGGGGAACGACTTGTAGGAAAGCACGCCCTTGAACGTCTCGGCTTCGGTGTAGATACAGCCGTAGCCCATCTTGATGTCCACATCGGGACTGTAGTATTCGCGGGGCATGTTCCACTTGTCGGACAGGATGGCATAGCCATTGCTCATCTCGATGGGCGTGCCGTTGAAGAACTCCGACTTGTCCCAGGTGGCGGTAGAGCGCAGCGTATCGCCACGGGTATTGAGCAGGTATTCACCGCCTTCGCCCTTGGTGGCAATGAAATCATCCATCACCCAAGGAGCGCCATCCTCACCACCGATGCGGCCCTGGTTGTCCAGATAGAGCAGCAGAGGGGCAGCGATGTCGTAGCGTACGTTCTCGTCGCGGAGCGAATCCGTGTTGGCAATCGCACGGGTCATCTCGGGACTGGTGATAGAAGTAGACTTCTCGCGGTCTATATACAGGGGTGCATACTCATAGCGGGGTGACAGCATCTGGTAGGCTGCATCATAGGCTGCATCCGTGGGAACCATCATAATGTATTCCGCGCCTTCGTTGTTGAACGAACCGGCAAGACCCTTTCTGCTGGTAATCAGGTTGTCGGTGAGGGAAGAAGCATCGTCGGCAAAATAGCCCGTCAGCATATTGGTCTGGAAATACACACTGTCCACGTAGGTGGGGTTACCGTTCTCATCGGGCAGACCCTCAATACTGCTGCTTTCGCTGAAATAGAGGGTGTCGTTGGCCAGCACAAACTCCTGCATGCGCTTCACCTCGCCCGAGAACTTCAGGTACTGGTAGATGTTGTAGCGGAAGGGAATGATGCCCTTCACGGTGTGCAATGTACCGTTCGTTGCCTCGATGTTGGCCTTGCCAAGCTCCACTCCGTAGATGGTGCGGGCACCCTTGTCGAACACCACCTCCTTGGAGTTGGACATATAGAGGGTGTCCTTCTCCGCGTTGGTGAGTCTCCAGCGCCAGCGGGCGATGTGGTTGGTCAGGAACTGTGTCTGCAGATTATATCCATCGTTGTCACGCATGTCCTTCAGGCGCTCGAACTCTGCCTCGCTGATAGCATCATTGTCAGGCACCCACACGGTGTTCACCTGGGCACTGCTGAGAATGTCCTTGAACGTGTAGCCAGGCACCGGATGGGACTCATCCTTGTAATACTTGGCCGTTTCTGCAATCTCGGCAAAGCGGGAGAGGTTGGGATCCGATTTAATCTGTTCCCAAAGCGTCAGGCTTGCCGCTGTCCCCAGGTCGTCATAGTGATCGTCCCAGGTGTCGGTGCAGGCTGGCGCCACCACGAGGGTGACACCAACGGCAGTTGCACCGATGTACTTGAATAAAGTTTTATTAGCCATATAATAATTTTTTTTTGTTTACCAAATGTCCTCAGGAGTCTCTGGGTTGTCGTACACTTCCTTTGAGCAAAGTTCTATGTAGTCCATGTAGAACTCCTTGTTGATGTCGTCGAGCACACTCTTGAACTTGATGTAGTACACCTGGTCGGGGTCCATGGTGGCACGCACCATGATGCGACGCAGTGTGTTGTAAGAGGCACGGGCAGTGGTGGAACCACCGGGAGAACCGGCGATATAGTGCTCGGGACCCTTCATGAAGTCGTTGTTGCGCATCTTCTTGTCGATTTCAGAGTTGATGTCGTCATCCTCCTCGTTGTCGGCTTCCCAACCCACCGTGCTGGGGAACGTGCCCGCAGTGGTGTAGCGGAAGAGACCGCCCATACGCATGTCCAAAGGAATGCCCTGGGCAGGCAGACGATCCTTGTCGGTGCCCCAGTATACCTGGCACATGCCTCGCACACCGGAGTTGGACTGGATGGCCACACGCAATTCGTAGGTGCCCTTTGTGGGAACAGGCGGCAGACGCATGATGTACTCATAGCGACCTACGATGTTGAACTCGTCGGCCTGATAGTTGGTCCATCCCAATCCGCGGCCCAAGAGGTAGTAGAAGTCGGTCTGGTCGGTCATCTCCAAATCGTCGAGATACTGGTACTGGGAGGTAACGGGTATACCCACGCAGAGATTGCGGTCGGTGGTTACGGTTTGGCCTCTAATGTCATTGTTCATGAACTCGGGGAACAGGCCGGCCACATCGAAGCGCAGACGCTGACGCTGCAGGTTCTCACGCTGATCCTGGTCGTACACGAGTGCCTTTCCGGGCAATGCCTCGTGACAGATAGGATAAATGATGGCGTTCATCAAATCGGTGTTGGCATGGTCCACATCAATGCGGAAGCCTGCCTTGTCATCCTCGCAAGAAACCTCATGATAGTTGTCATGACGTCCGTTCTTGAGGACGGGGAAACGGTTCAGATAGATGCCGTTGCTTTCACGACTCTCAAAAATCTTGAGCAGACGGCGCTGTCCCATCGTGGTGTAGAGCTCTGTCATGGCCACGGTTGGGGTCTTGGTAGTGAGCGAGTAGCCCTTTTCGTTGTAATGGATAATCAGCTTGTCGGCCGGAATGCGGCAGGGCAGCAGATGATACGTTACGAACTGATAGAGCACGTTGTCGGGATTGGTGTAGTCATCGTCGGTCTTGGCCTCGGGATAGCTGCCCCACTCCACTACCTTGTTCTTCACATCCTCCAGGGTGATCTCGTTGTA
This sequence comes from uncultured Prevotellaceae bacterium, assembly GCA_945865175.1. Taxonomy (GTDB): domain Bacteria; phylum Bacteroidota; class Bacteroidia; order Bacteroidales; family Bacteroidaceae; genus Physcousia. Next base: position 123,457 of record CAMBDA010000001.1, read on the forward strand.
GGGCTTGCCAATCACTGCCGTCCAGAACGAGTCAGGCTCGGCAAACAGTGTGTAGCCATACTTGCGATGCTCGGGCAGGTAACCGGGAAGGCTGCGGAAGGAGGGATGGTTGCGAAGATCCTTGAGCTCGTTACGCTTGTACTTCATTTCATATACCTCGTCGCGCGACTTGCTGAGGGTGTCGAAAAGACCACAGGCCTGCAGCATCTTGGCATATACCAGATAGCCTTCCTTCTCCTCGTCAATCCAGCTCTTCATCAGATAGCCCAGCGTGTTGTTGCTCGGTGCGATGACCTGCTCCACCTGGTGGATGACACCGTTGATGGCAGGAATGTCGCGGTTGCGGATGGAAATGGCCACATTGCCGTTGATGAAGATACTGTCGGGGTCGTTCTCTGAACGATAGACCGAGAGTTTACGGTCGGACAAGGTGGGAGACGAGAACTCCTCGTTGTTGTTCTGCGGAAAGTTGTTCGTCTCGTAATACGTGCGGTCACCATTGCTGTCCACGCCACCGCCGTCGATGATGCTGTTGTAGACAATCACCTGACGGATGGAGTCCTTGATGGTGCTATCAGTGAAGGCCTCCCAGCGAGGCTCACTGATGAGTCCGCGTGCCACCAGCGAATCCAGATAGTCGTGGATGGCCTGGTTGGTGGGCGCAAAGCACGTGAAGTTTCCGCGGGCAGACATCAGCTGAAGCACGGTAGAAGCAGACACAGGGCTGATATTCACCTGACCGAGCAGGGCGAAATACTCGCTGTAGTCCTCGGGATGCTTCTCCAGATAGCTGGATATCGTTTCCTCGCTAAACACATAGCGTGCCGAAGTATCTATTTGTTCCTTGCAGCTCTGGAAGGTGAGGGCACCCGCAAGTGCCATCACACATCCCGTGCCTTTGAGAAACTTGTTAAACATAGGTCTCATGGTGTTAATCATTAAATCTTATCAGTTATCGTACTTAGACTTGTTCCATACAGGGTTCTGAGCCACATTGCCGTCGCTGGCCTTTACCTCCATGTAGTAGATGGGACAATACAGACCATAGCGGCTCTTGATGCGGTTGCGCTGTACGGTGTAGTTGGAGAATTTACTCTTGAGGAAAGTCTGGACCATTAAATCCACGCCCGCATAGCCACTGCCAATGGGGGTTTCCTCGGTCCATTCGCGCTCGTCCACAGTGCCGTCCTGGCCACCTGCATGACGCTCGGCATAGCGGACAAGGTCGAACCAGCGTTTGCCTTCGGCCAACAGCTCAATCTGGCGCTCGTTCATAACGAGAATCTCGGTATTGGCGGCCGACACGGCATTGCCGATGGTGCTGGCTGTCGTGATGTCCTCGCTAGGCTTGTTGGAAGCAGTCTTGAGGTCACAGTAGGAGCGACGATGGATGGCATTGACGATATAGGTGGCCATCTTGTTGTTGGCCGTACCGCCCATGGCAGCATACGCCTCGGCCATCATCAGCATCACGTCGGTCATGCGGTAGATAATCCAGTTGCTGTAGCTGTAGCCTCCCGCATACAAACAGCGCATGGTAATCTCGGAACCGCTCTGAATGGGCACAATATCGGGACGGCCATGCTTCAGACAGTAGTAGTGTCCGAGGTCGGTCTGGCCCACCAGGCTGTTACAGGTGCTGTACCAGGTACGGGAGTCGTAGCGGGCCTTGTCGTCGCTGATGCCACCGCCATAGACAGCACCCAGGGCAGCCTCGCACACCTGGAAATGTGTGCCATTGCCATAGCCATAGAGTGAGCCTACCATATCATTCTTGCGGTCATCCGAACTGCTGAACTGCAGCTCAAACATGCTCTCCTCGCTGTTTTGGGGCGAATTCACCATAATAGCCGACTCCACACCAAAGAGGTAAGCAGCAGCCGTGAGTTCAGGCGTACTACCATTGGCCACATTCTCGAAATCGTTTTCAATCATGTCACAGTTGGGCATACCCACTGCAGCCAATCCATAGTCTATCTTGTCCAGCTTGCGGTTGCCGAAGCCCGAACTCTCCAGCTTGTTGTTGTTGCTGAGAATAGCCAGCGCCTTGGCACCGTTCTCGATACACTTCATGTAGTCGCCCTGCACGCTGTGGGCCACCAGACCCGTGTCTACACGCACCGTGTCGGTGAGCAGACCGCGTCCTTCGTGCAGAGAAGCACGCCACAGGTACATGTCGGAGAGCATGGCATAGAGGGCTACATTGGTAATCAAGCCCTTGGTGTCAGAAACATTCGTGAAACGGTTGCGGGCATAGCCAGCCACCTTCTCCACATCCAGGATGATGGAGTCGAGCACATCCAGCTGATTGGTAAGACCAAAATAGGTAACCTCCACGTCCTTATTAATCACGCGTGTGGTATAGGGCACATCCTTGAAGGCACGAATCAGATAGAAATAGTTGAGGGCACGCAGGCCGGTCATTTCGGCCTTCATCTGTGACCACTCGCCCGGAGTGAACTGCTTGTCCTTCTCCAGGATTTCCTCGCCATGCTGCAGCACCTTGTTACAGAAGTTGATGGTGGTGTACACACCCGACCAGTCGAACTGGGTCATGCTGGAGTCGGGCTCGGCCTGCATGATTTCGTTATAGGTGTCCCAGGATTTCTGGTCTTTATGACGGTTCTGGTTCATTTCCCAGCTGTCGGAACGCAGGTCACCCCAGATGGCAAACTTTTCGATGGTGCTGCACATCTGCTTGTAGGCCGCATAGCGCACGCCTTCCAAGTCGTTCTTGTCTTCCCAGAAGTCCTCCTCAACCACACGGTCCTGAGGATAAAGGGTAAGCCAATCCTCACAGGAGGTGGTGCCCACTGCAGCCAGGCCCAGCAGGCAGATTGTCTTGTAAAATTTATTTAATCTTTTCATTGTATTCCAGTTTTAGAAGCCCAAGTTGATACTACATGTAAATGACTTCGTACGAGGAGTACGGCTGTTGTCGGTACATACGGCGAATCCCTGAGGAGACACGTCGGGGTCTACACCCGTGTACTTGCTCCAGCACCAGATGTTGTTGATAGAGGCAAACAACTTGAGGTTGCGGATGCCATACTTCTTCAACTTCTGGGCATTGAAGTCATAGCTGAGCTGGATGTACTGCAGACGCAGGTAGTCACCATTCTCCACGTAACGGTCGCTGGGCAGCGAGTTGTAGCTGTTGTAACCGTTGACATTGCTGAGGGCACGGGGAATCACGTCGATGCGGTTGCCGTTGTCGTCGAAGCCGTCGCCGTTCTGACGCCAGCGCCATGTGGTGGCAAAGCTCTGGTTGTCGTTGTTGAGCATGCTCTCATAGTTCATGCGGGCCAGATTGACAATCTTGTTGCCCATACGGAAGTTGAAGCCCATGTTGACAGAGAACTTGTCATAGAAGAACTGCAAGCCGAAACCACCGTTGCACTTGGGGTTGGAGTTGCCCAGGTAAACCATATCGTAACGGTCAATCTGTCCGTCGTGGTTGACATCCTCATAGATGGCATCACCACCCTGGAACTGGTAGCGGTAACTCTCGTTGTAGCAATAGTACATGGGCAGAGGCGTACCCTTGGCATCGGTCAGCATGTTGCCCTGTGCATCGAAGGCGATGGGACAGGTGGCATCCTGGCCGCGACGCAGGGCTGCTGCGAAGGTGTTGGTGCGGGAACCGTCCACGTTGTAGCCGGGATTGTTGGGATCCTCGTTGTAGCCGTATGATGCGATAGAGGCCTGGGTGTAGCCGTTGTGGTCGTAGTCGTAGGTGTAGACACCCTTATAGCGCAGACCGTAGATAGAACCCAGGGCGTTGCCGATCTGTACACGCTGGTTGTACTTCAGGTTTTCGGGCTGATAAGTCTCTGCACCGTTGAGGGCTTCCAGAATCAGGGGATTCATCTCCTCAATCTCGTTGAAATTCTGGGCGATGTTGCCACGCAGCTTCATGCTGAACTTGCCAACCTTGGCAAAGCGTGCGGTGTAGAAGTTCAACTCCCAACCTTTGTTGCGGAGGGTACCGGCATTCACCTTTGCCAGGTTGCTGAAACCGTTGGCGCTGGGGATGCGGAGGTTGTCCATCAGCAGGTCGGTGGTCTTCTTGTTGTAGACTTCAAACTCGAAGCTAATCATGTTTTCCCACAAACCGAGGTTGAAACCGAGGTTCCACTGCTTGGTCTTCTCCCAACGCACCTCAGTCAGGGACAGGTTCTCGGGACGAACCACGGTGTGACCGTTGTAGTAGCCATCAGAACCGTACTTGTTGTACTGGTTGTAGCTGCCACCACCGGTGTTACCAGTGATACCCCATGTGGGACGGAAGGCCAACATGCTGATTACCTTCTTGCTCCAGTTCATGAAGTTTTCGTCGCTGATGTTCCAACGTCCACCGATAGAGGGGAAGGTACCATACTTGTGACCCTTGCCGAAGTTGGTGCTACCGTCGGTACGAAGAGAGGCGTCGATTGAATACTTGCTCTTGTAGGAGTAGTGAATCTGCTCGAAGAAACTCTGGCTGCGCCATTCGTTGTTGCTGGCACCTGCGGCACGGAGCAAAGCCACGACAGTGGGGTCGGTGATGCCGTTGGGCACGTTCCAAAGACCCGTGTTCTGGTTGCTGCTGGTACCTGAATACAATTCGAAACGCACCAGTCCGCTCAGGCTGTGGTCGCGGTTGGCGAAGGCGGAATAGTAGCGCAAGTCGTGACGGGTGGTGAACTCGAGCGACTTGTACTCGGAGTTGGACACATAGTTACGCTCGTTGCTACCCAGATTGGAGGAGTTCTCGGCACCCCAATACCAAGCCATGTTCTTGAGTTCGCTGGGACAATACTCATCGGAGCTGGTGTTGTAGATGTTGAGCTGCACGTCACCCACGTAGTTCAGGCGGTGGTGGTCGTCATCCTTACCCCAGAGCTTGTATTCTACGTTGAACTGGGGAGTCAGGTTGTACTGGCGCTCCTTGTTCCAGGCCTTCAGGGCGCGTGCCACGGGGTTACCGTTGAAGAACATGTCCTTAAGGTCGAACGAAGTCATGGTACCGTCGTTCTCACGTCTCTGCGAATCACTTGTGCTAAGATAAGCAGCCAAAGGCAGCATGTTGAAATAGTTGCCCGTGGGGTTGCCGTCGCGGTCATACTCATAGACACTCATGTTGGGCATGGCCTTGTAGGCACGTGCCAGAATGTCGTTGCCGTAGTTCTTGTTGTTGGTGGTGAACGTCAGGTTGATGTTCGACTGGAACTTGATGCGGTCGCTCACCCAGTAGTCGAGGGCTGTAGCCGTGGTGAAACGGTCGAGATTCTGACCAATGATGGTACCCGTGCTCTTGTCGTAACCGGCACTGATACGGAAGGTTGCCTTTTCACCACCACCGGAGAGGGTTACATAGTACTTGTGTTCCTTACCGAACTGTGTCACCTCACCCACCCAGTCGGTATTGTGGCTGAAATGGTTGTAGATGTAGGGCATTTCGGTGTTGTAGTCCAACTCAGGAAGACTGGTGGGCACCTGCTTGGGGTTGTAGTAGGCCTCCTTGAGCATCATGGTGTAGCCGTCACCGTTGAGCATCTTGTAGCCGTCGGGCTGCCAAGTACCGTTGAACTTGTAGGAGAAGGTGACATTGGTGGGACCACGGTGACCACGGCGGAGCTTGATTTCGATTACACCGTTAGAACCACGGATACCCCACTTGGCTGCGGTGGCAGCGTCCTTGAGGACAGTGATGCTTTCAATGTCTTCGGGGTTCACGTTGAGCAGCGTAGAGAACTGCTCCTCGTTGTCCATTGTCTCGAAATTGGTGTCCTGGGCATCCTCGGGAAGTTCGAAAATGTGGTCGTTGACAACAATCAGAGGCTGTGCATTGCCGTTGATGGTGCTGGTACCGCGCAGACGCATGGTGGTACCGGAACCCAGGTTACCGGAGTTGGGCACGATGTCGAGACCGGGAATCTGACCCTGAAGGGCCTGGTCGACAGACTCGAATGCCAGACCTTCCACCTCGCTCATGTCGAACTTGGAGACGGCACCGGCATATTCGCGTGCAGGAATCTCAAGACCCGTGGTGGGGGCGTTCTTCTTAGCCTTGATGGTGACCTCGGTGATGGTCTTGGTATTGTCCTGCAACAGGATTTTAAACACATTCTTGGATCCCACCTTCTGGGCATACGTCTTGTAACCGACGTAGGAAACCTTGAGGGTATTATTGGGGTCCTTGATATTCATGGTAAAGTTACCATTCATATCCGTAACAGCTTGACTGACAATACGGTTATTCTTGTCAATCTCCACGACGTTGGCACCAATGATGACGTCAATATCATCCGATACAGTACCGGAGATACGCCGTTGCTGCGCGCTTACAGGGATGGCAGAGAGTGCCATGACCCACAGCAGTAAAATTCTAGATATCTTGTTCATGGTGTTGTTATTTTAGGATAGCGTATCTCTTCAAATATCTTTTTGCAGACTCAGGAGTAGCCCATGTGCTGTCGTGACGGCCATTGACCAGGGCAGTGTGGTTGAGCACACCGTCGATGCGATGGATTACACAGGCACTAGACGCATCCAGGGTAATCTTCTTGCTGGAAGTAGACATAGGCGTGTTGACAGGCGAGCTGGAACATTCTACGTCGCGGGCCAGTACATTCTTCTCGGTATCATTGTCATAAATGATGTTGAATGCGGTGCTTCCAGTCTGCTGATCGCGTACAGACAGGACGCCTGCATTGCGGCTGACGAGCAGTTTGCAGAAGAGGCCGAGCTCCTTGTCGTAGCTGGAGGTAACCATCTCCTCCTCAGCGATATTGCTGTTGTCCACGAATACGGTGTTGTCGGCAAAGTGATAGCGAACAAAGTTGGTCAGGTAAGTGATCTTTGCCTGCAGGCGGAGGCTATCCAGAGAAGCGGCCTTGTCGGCAGCCACATAATCCAAAGAATCCTGCTCGGTGTACGTGCCCTCGCTGATGAGGTTGTACAGAGAGTCCTTTATATTAATATGGTACTCCAGATTGTTGGTATAGTCCTCGGAAATCTCCTCCCATGTGGGAAGACCCTGCGCAATGGCAGCCTTGACTGCATCGTTGGAGGGAACGAAAGCGGTGTAGTGGTAGTTGTTGAAGAACTGCACGTTGTAGTCGAGACCATTGTTGTCGACAAACACGCGGTACTTCTTCATAGCCGATTTCTGCTCGGTGGTGGTGAGCTTCTTGACATCTACCAAGCCACAAGCCTCCACGATGTCGGTCTGTGTTTCGCACAACTTGTAGAACTCGGCATAGGGGCAAGTATCCTCATAATCAGGAGCAAAGTTGCCCTGCTGCTTGGCATCGTTGGTGAAGATGCTGTACACGCTTCGGTAGGTGGGGATGATGGGAGAGTCGAGGATGAAGGTCTGTCCGTTCTTGAGCGACTCGAAAGGCTTGGTGACGTGACAGATGTCCAGACCGGGCTGTGCTTCATTGACAATGCCCTGACGCTCGTTCTCAATCTGGAAACCACCCTTGACAGCCACCACATGACCGTTCTCGCGAACCACTCTGACAGCATTACCATTCTTGGTGAGGAAATACTCATCCACACCGTCGATGGGGTTGGTGCCGTCGTGTACGATGGTGTGAGACTCCAGAATATCCTTCAGGCGGTTGGTGATCTCCTGCTGCTGCAGGGTGGCACCACTACCTGTGAACTTGTTGCCAATCTCACCCGTTGTGGGTTCGTACTTGTAAATCTGGGAAGTGATGGGGAACGACTGGTTCTTGTAGCCGAACTGGATGAGACGCTTCTGTGTACTCTCGAAGCTGGTGGGGTCGTAGTAGTACTTCAAAGCCTCGTCGCTGGGCAGGAAGAAGGTGAACTCACTCTGCATGGCCTTCAGATAGGCATAGTAGTTCAAACCCATGTAGTCGGTACCCGACGAACCGTTGTAGATGGCCCACTTCATCACGAGGTTAGTCTTACTGATGTAGGCGGGAGAGGTGACAGAGGTATAGTCGGCAGGACCATAGATGTCGCTCATCACATAAACCGCACCGTTGCAAGCCAACAGACAGGTGTCGATCTTGTCAATATCCTCGGGATAGAAGAGCTGTTCCTGGGCATCGTCGCGGAGCTTGGTCATCTTGCTGGGCACTGATCCCACGAAGGAGCGGAGCATGATGACATTGATAAGACCCTGCAGGGTGCTCAGGGGCACCTGGTCGATGCTCTTGAAGAGCTCGTCATGGTTGGCCCATGTCTGACCCGACACATAAGCGGTGTCGTAGGTTTCGATGAGCTGCAAGCCACCACCCTCGGTGAAATAGGTCCAGAGTGCCTCGTCGCTGGGAACGAACATGGCGGCCATATCCTTCTCGACAGCCACCTCGTCGTAGAATCCATTCCATCCCGGGTCGAACTTCAGGCTGACAGAACCGCCCTCATCGCCCGTGTAGGGATTGCCGTCGGGCTGGGTGTTGTTGATTACGTGTCCGAAACTGTTGTCGGAGAAGTAGCGCAGGGTGAAGATAGAGTCCGTAAACTCGGGATACAATATCTTATACGCGCGTGTAACATCCGGACAATAATAAGGAGCCGAATATCTGTCGAGCATGTGGCTGAAGATATTCGTCTTTCCATTGCTGCGGATAACCTCTGCCATGTTGGCCAGGGGAATCAGCGGCTTCTCGGTCAAGTTGACATATCCATTCTCGCAACGCAGGTCCTGCTTGAGAATCTTGGAGTCGTAGATGTGTACATCGCTAGGAATACGGGGACTGCCCATGAACACGTTGAAGTCTTCGTCGGTGACAGTGTTCTTGGCCATGTGTTCGCTAGTGAAATGGAGCATCATGCTGAGGGTGGAGTCCTTTACGAGGTAAAGACCATTACCACCATTCTCTGCACGGAAGCGCCACCAGAAGTCCTTGTCCGTGGGATTGTAGGAATAAGGAATCTGCTCGGGACGCATGTAGGTGACGGTATCCGTGGTTTCCACGTCGGTGTAGCGACGCATATACTCGCCACGGATGGGGCGGTTGCTGCCAGAAGCCTCGCTGCTGGCCAGATTCTCCATTACGATGGCATTGTTGAGCATACTGGTATGAATCAACAACTTCTTCTGAGCGGCGCTCAGGTTTTCGTAACAGGTGGCGTTGTGCCATGGGTTACTCTCCGGCAATTTTGCATTGCTTTCGAAGAACTTGCTCCAAGCCTCATCGTCGGCCACAAATACGGTCTTTGAGCCTGTACGGCCCAACACCTCACTAAGCGGACGCGCGTTGGCTGGATTCACATCCTTGTCGGCCAGCAGTTTCAAGTAGGTCTTGAAATTGCCTTCCTCCAAACGAGAATAGATGCTGGAAGAAAGAGTACTCGGCTTTTCGTCGTCGAGCAAGTACTCATCCTTACAAGCATACATCACCCCGCAGGCTGCCAACAGGAACACCATTCGTGAGGAATGGCGGCTCCAATTGCTTAAACGGTTTCTCATACGCATTAATTTGTGTTATTGTTTATTATATTTATAAGTTTTATCTCAAGATTAGTGGTTTTACACACTTTGATTAGCAAATTTACTTTTTTTTGAGAATATGGCCTATCATTGGCCAAAGAAAGTTTATCTCATTAAGATAGTTTAACAATTCAGCGGGCATCAACTGTCCTTTTTGGTATCATCTTCCCTTCTGCTGACGCAATTGGGCTGCAATTTCCCAGTATAATTCGGCCTTTTCTTCATCACCCAATGCACTGAAGCAATCACCCATCAACTGATGGGCATTCGGATGGGTGTCGCAGAGGGATGTGGCACGGCTGAAGTCACCCAAAGCCTGCTCGAAAAGGGAGAGGGCCATGAAGGCACGACCACGCTGGTAGACGGCCTTGAAAGAGGCGGGCGAAAGCGCCACGGCCTTGTGGAGCACCTTCAGTGCCTGCCTGGCATCGCCGGCATCCAGACAGGTGGCACCCAGCCGCACATAGGCATCCACAAAAGTGGGGTGCATGCGGATGGCCTTGCGGAAATTGGCCATGGCGGCCTGCAGGTCGTGGGCCTGTGTGGCACAGATGTTGCCCAGCTCGTAATACTCACGTGCATACTTCCTGATTCTGCGCTGCATCTTCTCCAATGCCTCCCTGTCGGCCTGTGCCTGCCGACGGAGGGTGGAGATGAGATTGAGCTTGCGGCGAATCAGCCGGCGGACATGGGGCTGCTCTATGTCGTAGCGTGTGTGGATGGCCACGAAGAAGTGCTGGAGACAGGCTTCGAAGTCACCCTCGTCGAAAGCCCTGGCACAGGCCTGGTACTCGGTATCGGCCTTGGCCATGAGCAAGGCACGCCTTACCGACTGCTCGTCGTTGAAGTGGGAAGCGAACTGAAGCACCTCGGGACGGACGAACACATCCGAGGGGGCCACCTTCTGCTTGAGCCGGATGCCCTCGAGCGAGGTGCAGCGGCTGAGCGCCACGTATGCCTGTCCGCCTGCAAAGGTGCCGCCGCCAAAATCGATGGTGACACGGCGGAACGTGAGGCCCTGACTCTTGTGGATGGTGATGGCCCATGCCAGACGGATGGGGAACTGTGTGAAGGTGCCCAGCTCCTCCTCCTCGATGCGCTTCTCTGTTTCATTATAGGTATAGCGCACATTGCGCCACTGCATGGGCTCTACGGTCACAGAAGAGCCTCCCTCTATGTAGACATGCACAAGGCCCGCCTCCTCGTTGATGGAAGAGACCAGCCCCAGGGTACCATTGACCCAACGGTGTTCGGGGTCGTTCTTGACAAAGATGACCTGGGCACCCGGCTTTATCTCCAACGTAAGGAGCGTGGGCAGGGAGGTGTCGGGAAATTCGCCCTGCACTTCACCCTTCAGCCGGACGCATTCGCCGGGAAGGGCATCCAGTCCGTTCTGGTTGATATAGTCCACCGTATCGCGCCGTGTAGCCAACACAATCTGGATGTCGGACGCGTCGGCACCAGCAGTGTGGACAGCTTCGGGCACATAGCGGGTGTTGATGAGCCGCAGTTCCTCGGCCGACACCACATTGCAGCGGATATGGTCGAGCACACGGATAAAGGCGCGGTCGGTCTGGCGGTACACCTTGGTGAGCTCCACCGATACCAGTTGCATCTGGGCAAACACACGCGCAGAAAAGAAATAGGCATTGGGATAGAAGCGGCCCAGGATGTCGCGCTCGTCGGTCTTGACCACAGGCTCCAGCTGAAACACATCCCCTATCAGAAGCATCTGCTTGCCACCAAAGGGCTCGCGCATGTTGCCGCTGTAGACCCGCAGGATAAGGTCGATGAAGTCGATGATATCGGCTCGCACCATGGAAATCTCGTCGATGATGATGAGTTCCACATTGCGGATGAGGCGGATGCGGTCGCGGGTGTACTTGAGGAAGTCCTTGAGCCGCGAGGGCGCATAGCGCGGATCATCGGGCAGCAGGGGATGGAAGGGGAGCTTGAAGAAGCTATGAAGGGTGCAGCCCCCGGCATTGATGGCTGCAATGCCCGTGGGTGCCAGCACCACGTGCTTCTTGCGCACGTGTTCACACACATAGCGCAGGAAGGTGCTCTTGCCCGTGCCGGCACGTCCTGTAAGGAACACCGACTGGCGGGTGAAGCGCACAAGGGAGAGCGCATTCTGAAATTCGGGGGTGGACGTGTCTATCTGGGCACTCATTCAGGAAGGGAGGGTTCGGTTGGCAACTGTTCGAGCGTGTCCACAGCAGCGTGCCTCTCCTGCACACGGGGAAGGCCAAGGGTGTCGACAGTGGACGTGTCGGCCTCCAGACTGTCGGCAGGCTGGGCAAAATAGCCTTCACAGGACCAGAGGGATGGGTCGAGGCCTTTGGGCTGGGCAAACTTGTGGCGATAACGGCTGAAGCGTTCGTCGGAAAGCACCTGCTGCATGAAATCGCCGAAGATGGGGAGTGCCGTGCGGCTGCCCTGCCCCAACATGCCCGTGCGGAAATGAATGCTGCGATACTCGCCACCCACCCAGGCACCGGCCACGAGCTTGGGCGTGATGCCCACAAACCAGGCATCGGAGTGGTTGTTGCTGGTTCCCGTCTTGCCGCCGAACTCGCTGTACTGAAGGATGGGGTGAATGAAGCGCCACAGTGCCGCCGCCGTGCCGCCGCGTTCTGTAAGGCAGAAGCGTAGCATACGTTGCATCAGATAGGCCGAACGGTAAGGAATGGCCTGCACGGGACGGGGCTTGGCCTCATAGAGGACACGACCCTCGCTGTCTTCAATGCGAGTGACCAGATGGGGCATGTCGTAGCGGCCGTCATCCACCACTGTACAATAGCTGTTTACCAGTTCCAGAAGGTTGACGTCGCTACTGCCCAGGCTGAGCGACTTGGTGGCATGAAGGGGCGACCGAATGCCCATGGCATGGGCGGTGCGCACCACATTGGGGATGCCCACTTCCAGTCCCAACTTCACGGCCACGCTGTTGATGCTCTGCGCGAAAGCGCTCTTGAGCGGCATGTCGAAATTGGTGAAATAGCCATTGGCATTGTGGGGTGCCCATACGGTGGGTTTGCCGTTGACCGTATCGGGATAGGCCACCCACGCATCCAGGCGGCAGTCGCAGGGGGTGAGGCCCTGGTTCATGGCCTCGGTGTAGACAAAGAGTTTGAAGGTGGAGCCGGGCTGGCGCATGGCGGTCACCTTGTCATATTTCCACGACCGGAAATCCACATCGCCCACCCAGGCCTTCACATGGCGCGTGTCGGGCTCAATGGCCACAAAGCCGCAGTGCATGAAGCGCACCATATAACGCACGGAGTCCATGGTGCTGAGTTCCTTTGTCAGCGGACCGTCGTAGCCGAACAATTTCACGGGATGGGGCAGGTTGAGATAATAGGACACCGAATCCATGTTGCCGTCAAAGCGTTTGTGGAGATAGCGGTACTCCGGCGTGCGCTCCACGATTTTCTCTATAAAGCCAGGAATCTCCCGGTGACGGGCATCCTGCCATGGCGGCGTGGTGCCCCAATGTTCGTCGAACCGCTGCTGCACCACACGCATCTGACGCAAGGCGGCCGCCTCGGCATACTGCTGCAGGCGTGTGTCGAGGGTGGTGTGGATGCGCAGGCCATCGGCATAGAGGTCGAGACGGTCGGCAGAGTCGCAACCAGCCACCAGTCCGCTGCTGCAAAGCATGTCGATGTAGCCTATCAGGGCTTCACGGAAATAGGGGGCCGGACCGTCGTAGCGGCTCTCCCCCACCCTATGGGCCAAGGTGATGGGAAGGTGCTTGATGGAGTCGAACTGCTCAGGAGTGGCCTGCCTGTCGCCAAGCAGGACATGGCCATGCGCATAGACGAGGTCGAGCACCGTGTTGCGGCGGGCCAGCGCATTGCGGGGATTGAGCCGCGGATTGTAGCTGCTGGTGGCCTTGAGCAGTCCCACCAGGACTGCCGCCTCCTCATAGGAGAGACTGTCGGGGGTGGTGCCAAAATAGCTGCGGGCAGCCGTCTTGATACCAAAGGCATTGCTGCCAAAGTCTACCGTATTGAGATACATGGTGAGGATTTCCTCCTTCGAGAACACCATTTCCAGTTTGATGGCCACTATCCATTCCTTGGCCTTCATGACAAGCAGCTTCACGCCGGGAATGCGTCCCAGCAGGCCTGTGGAATAGCGGGTACGCACACGGAACATGTTCTTGGCCAACTGCTGGGTGATGGTACTGGCTCCGCGTGCCCGCCCCTGAAGCATGTCCTTGGCCGCAGCAAAGAGACCCTTGAAATCGATGCCACGATGCTGGTAGAAACGCTCGTCCTCCGTATCAATCAGCGTGTGCACCAACAAAGGCGAGAGGTCGGCATATTCCACCGGTGTCCTGTTTTCATTGTAATAGCGGCCGATGAGCTTGCCATCGGCACTGTAGATTTCGGAAGCCTCGCTCACCACGGGATTCTTGATGTCGGCAAAGCCGGGCGAACGACCAAAGAGGTAAAGGAAATTGCAATCGACGGCCCCGAGCAACAACACAACCGACAAGACGAAGGTGAGGCCCCATACGACAATGCGCCGGTACCAAGGTCCTCCATAGACCCGGCGAAGGCCGCTAGCACATCGTCCCGGCAGGCCGGCAAAGACACCAAAACGTTTCATACATCCAAGTATTTAAAGATATCCTGTAACTGGTCGGGGTGGAACCAATGAATGGATTCGTCCCGCTGGAACCACGTCATCTGCTTCTTGGCATAGACGCGGGTGTTTTTCTTGATTCGCTCCACCGCCATATCCAGTGGCCACTGGCCCTCGATATACTGGAAGAGTTCCTTGTAGCCCACCGTGTTGAGGGCATTGAGATGCCGATAGGGATAGAGGCGGCGGGCCTCCTCCAGCAGACCGTCGGCCATCATCTGGTCCACACGCTGGTTGATGCGCGCGAACAGTTCCTGACGGTCGCGACGCAGACCGATTTTCCGGATAGAGAAAGGGCGTGGTTTGGCCGTGTGGGTGCGGAAGGAAGAATAGGGACGGCCTGCAGTGTAGCATATTTCCAGGGCATGGATGACCCGCTTGTGATTGCGCAGGTCCACCATGCGGTAATAGTCGGGGTCGAGGAGCCGCAGTTCGCGCAAAAGAGGGTCGAGCCCCTCTTCCAAGAAACGGTTGCGGAGCGTGTGGCGAACGGTTTCGTCGACCGTAGGAATGTCGTCGATGCCCTGGCATACGGCATCGATGTACATCATGCTGCCTCCCGACATGAGGAGCATGGGATGGGTGGGCCAAAGGGTGTCGCACAGCTGCAGGACCTCCGTTTCATAGCGGGCGGCACTGTAATAATCGGTAAGCGCACAGGTGGCCACAAAATAATGGGGTACACGGTTGCGCTGGGCCAGGGAAGGAGGTGCCGTGCCAATCATCATGTCACGGTAAACCTGGCGGCTGTCACAGTTAAGGATGGGGCTGTGAAGCCTTTCGGCCAGTGCCAGGGAAAGCGCGGTCTTCCCCACCGCCGTCGGACCGAGCAGTACAACCAGTGTGTTCATTCGTCAATCTCGAAGCCTTCGGCATCCAGTTCGTCCGCCGCAAAGTCTTCATCGCCATACATGAGTTCGTCCACGGCAGGTCCTGTAGTAGCCGGTGTGTCCACGGCATCCTCTTCAGGCTCCAGCAACTGGAGCGGAGCCTTGCCATGGCTGCGCCTCAACTGGGGTTCATCCACGGGCTGGCCAAAGATGAGTTCAGACACCTCCATCAAGAAGAACCTGTGCCCAGCAGGATCGAAGAGGTAGGCCATGGTCTGGCGCTCCTCCTCCAGGTAGTCACCCAGTACACAGTCGTCCATCAGATAGAGGTCCTCATCGACCGAGGTGGTGCCGTCGTCGGTCTGACAGATCTGCCGTTCCACACGCAACTCGTCGTCGCACAGGAGGAACCGATGGTTGCGCAAGTCCTGATAGTGGCAACGCTCCAGCAGCCATTCATGGAACTGCTGGAACGTGGTATCGGCATCCACCAGAATCTCCATCACGAAATCCTCCGTTTCTGGTGAAAAAAGCGTTAGTTTAAGCGTCATGTCCGTGGTCGTTATCTAATGAATCCCCGTTTGCCGGAACGGATAAAGTCGAGGATGTATGCAATCTCCTTTGACATGGGAATCTCCTCCTCCACACGATGGAGAAGGTCTTCGAGCTTGCCCGTGCCCTGAAGGATGATCTGATAGGTGCGGTGGATATTCTCAATGAGGTCGCGGTCGAAACCACGCCGACGCAGGCCCACATTGTTGAGTCCGCAATAGGCTGCAGGGTCGCGTGCCGTAAGGCTGAAGGGCAGGATGTCCTGGCTGAAGCGGGTGCCACCGCCCACCATGGTGTAGCTGCCCACACGGCAGAACTGGTGCATCAGCACATTGGCGCTGAGGATGGCAAAGTCGTCGATGACAATCTCTCCCGCCAGTTTGGTGCCGTTGCCGATGATACAGCCATTGCCCACATAGGCATCGTGGGCCACATGGGCGCTCTCCATCAGCAGGTTGTTGCTGCCCACATGGGTGCGGCCCTGTGCTGCCGTTCCGCGGTTGATGGTCACATTCTCGCGTATCTTGTTGTTGTCGCCAATCTCTGCCGTCGTGTCCTCGCCCGCAAACTTGAGGTCCTGCGGGATGGCACTGATTACAGCTCCGGGGAAGAAGATGTTGCCATTGCCGATGCGTGCGCCGTAGAGCACAGTGACACTGTTCATAAACACGTTGTTGTCGCCGATGACCACCCCTTTGTCGATATAGCAGAAAGCGCCGATTTCGCAGTTCTCGCCGATGACGGCCTCGGGATGCACATAGGCCAATGGACTGATTTTGCTCATAAGTATATTTTCTGTTTGGTAAATGGCTTTATTATTTGTTCTTCACTATCTGGGCCGTGAACATAGCCTCCATCACACAGTTCTCGCCCACAAAGGCATAACCGCGCATGGTGCTGATGCCATGACGGATGGGGGTGAGCATCTCCACCTGGAAGATGAGTGTGTCGCCGGGCACCACCTTCTGGCGGAACTTCACGCCGTCAATCTTGAGGAAATAGGTGCTCCAGCGCTCAGGCTCCTCCACGGTGTTGAGCACCAGCAGTCCGCCCGTCTGGGCAAGTGCCTCGATCTGGAGCACGCCGGGCATGACAGGCTCCTGCGGGAAATGGCCGGTGAAGAACGGCTCGTTGGTGGTGACATTCTTCACGCCCACAATACGGTTGGAGCCCAGCTCAATGACCTTGTCGACCAGTTGCATGGGATAGCGGTGGGGCAGAAGTTCACGAATGCGGTTGACATCCATGACGGGCTGTTTGTTGGGGTCATAGCAAGGTGCCTGCACATCGTGCTTGCGTATCTCCTTGCGCATCATACGGGCAAACTTGTTGTTGATGGTGTGACCAGGACGGGTGGCGATGATGCGTCCCTTGAGGGGCTTTCCGATGAGGGCCATGTCGCCGATGATGTCGAGCAGCTTGTGGCGGGCGGGCTCGTTTTCCCACACCAACGGCTTGTGCTGGATATAGCCCAGTTCCTTGGCATCGTGGTGCTCGGCACCCGTCTCCTGACACAGCTTGTCGAGAATCTCCTGAGATGTCTCCTGCTCATAGATGACCACGGCATTGTCCAGGTCGCCTCCCTTGATGAGGCCAGCCCTCAGCAGGGGCTCAATCTCACGCACGAACACAAAGGTGCGGGCCGCGGCCACCTCCGTGTCGAAATGCTCCATGTTGTCGAGGGTGGCAAACTGGCAGTTAAGCACCTGGGAATTAAAGGAAATCATGCTGGTGATGGAGAAAGCCTCGTCGGGCAAGAGGGTGATACATGCCCCTGTCTTGTCGTCGCGGAACTCCATCTTCTTGTGGATGACATAGTAGTCCTTGGGCGCATTCTGCTGTTTGAGGCCTACACGCTGGATTTCCTTTACATAGAGGATGGCACTGCCATCGAGGATGGGGAATTCGGGGCCGTTGACCTGAATCAGCACATTGTCCACGCCCAAGGCATAGAGGGCAGCCATGGCGTGCTCCACCGTACTGCAGCGCACATCGCCCTTGGCCAGCACCGTGCCACGCTGGGTGTCCACCACGTTTTCTGCCACCGCATCAATGACGGGCATGCCCGGGAGGTCGATGCGCTGAATCTTGTAGCCATGGTTCTCGTCTGCCGGATTGAACGTGACCGTGAGGCTCAGGCCGGTGTGCAGTCCTTTTCCACAAAGGGAGAAACTGCCGTTGAGTGTATTCTGCTTTAGCATATCGTATTCTCTCTATAATTTCTTTTTCAGTTCTTCAATCTCCTTCTTCATCCGGTTCATGTCGGCCCACATATCGGGGAGCTGCTTGAACACGGCACTTGCCTTCCAGAAAAGGCGGCCGTCAATGGCAGGGCTGCCCTGTATGGCCTGCCCCTCTTTTTTCACATTGTTGGGGATGCCGCTCTGTGCACCGGCCATGGTACGGTTGGCTATGGTGGCATGACCTGCTATGCCCACCTGTCCGCCGAACATGCACCACTCGCCTATCTTGGTGCTGCCGGCCACACCCACCTGGGCACTCATCACCGTGTGGCTTCCGATTTCGTCGTTGTGGGCAATCTGCACAAGGTTGTCGAGCTTCACGCCGCTGTGCACGACAGTGGCACCCATCACGGCACGGTCTACACACGTATTGGCTCCTATCTCCACATCATCCTCGATAATGGCAATGCCTATCTGAGGTATCTTGTCATAGCCCTTCTCTGTGGGCTGGAAACCGAATCCGTCGGCACCAATCACACAGCCCGCATGAAGGATGCAACGGCTGCCCACCTTACAGTCGTGATAGATGACCGCATTGCTGTAAATCTCGGTATTATCGCCCACCTTGGCACCCCGGCCGATGGTGACATGGGGATGAAGCACACAGCCGTCGCCCACCTCCACACCTTCGGCAATGGCCACAAAGGGACCGATGTAGCAGTCCTTGCCGATCCTGGCCGTGGGGTCGATGAAGGCCAGTTCGCTGACACCTGTACGCCGGGGTTTCATCTGCTCGTAGGCCTGCAGCAGCTGGGCCACGGCCTCTCTGGCATCGGGCACCTTGATAAGGGTGGCCTTCACCTCCTTCTTGGGCTCGAAGTTGTTGCTCACCAGCACCACACTACTCTCCGTTTCGTAGATATAATGCTCATACTTGTCATTGGCAAGGAAAGAGATGCAGCCAGGGCGACCTTCCTCTATCTTGGCAAAGTCGTTCACCATGGCCTTGGGGTCGCCCACCACGGTTCCCTGTACCAAGCCGGCAATCATTTCAGCACTAAATTCCATATTTGGTTTCCTATAATATAATTTAAGGTATATATTGGATTAAACAAGATTACGGGCAGCCAGCTCGGCAGCCATCTGGAGCTGCACCTCCCGGGCCTTCTGACCGGCCACCTGGGCAAAGTTCTCTGTGGAGTCGGCATAGATGATGGCACGGCTGCTGTTGACCAGCAGGCCACACTGGGCATTCATGCCATAGCGGCACACCTCCTCCAGACTGCCACCCTGGGCACCCACACCGGGCACCAGCAGGAAATGGTCGGGCACAATGCGACGGATATCCTCAAAAGCACGTCCCTGAGTGGCACCCACCACATACATCATGCGGTCGCTGCCGGCCCACTCCTGACTCTTGCGCAGCACCTTTTCAAAGAGGCGTTCGCCCTGCTCGTCGGTCATGAGCTGGAAGTCGTGGCTACCCTTGTTGCTGGTGAGTGCCAGCAACACCACCCACTTGTCCTCGTAGGTGAGGAAGGGCGTGACACTGTCTTCGCCCATATAGGGAGCCACCGTGACAGCATCCAAGTCGGCCTCCTCAAAGAAGGTGCGGGCATACATGGCGCTGGTGTTGCCGATGTCGCCACGCTTGGCATCTGCGATGATGAACTGGTCGGGATGATGCTGACGCAGATAGGCGACGGTCTTCTCGAAGGCTACCCAGCCCCTCACGCCCATGCTTTCATAGAAGGCAAGGTTGGGCTTGTAGGCCACGCAGTAGGGTGCGGTGGCATCGATAATGGCCTTGTTGAAACTGAAGATGGGGTCTTCCTCCTGCAACAGGCAGGCAGGGAGCTTGCGGATGTCGGCATCCAGCCCCACGCAAAGGAAACTCTGTTTCCGGCGTATGTGCTCAAAAATCTGTTCTTTTGTCATAGTTCACTCTCCTTCATTCGTTCAGCATTCTCAGCCACAATCAGGTGGTCGATACAATCCTGAATCTGCCCGTCCATGAATGCCGAAAGGTTATAGATGGTATAATTGATGCGATGGTCGGTGATGCGACCCTGCGGATAGTTGTAGGTACGTATTTTGGCCGAGCGGTCGCCCGTAGAAACCATGGTCTTGCGACGGCTGGCAATATCGTCGATATACTTCTGGTGCTCCTTGTCATAGATGAAGGTGCGCAGGCGTGCCAGGGCACGCTCCTTGTTCTTGGGCTGGTCGCGCGTTTCGGTACACTCCACCAGGATTTCCTCCTCCAGACCCGTATTCGGATTGCGCCACATATAGCGGGCACGCACACCCGACTCCACCTTGTTCACATTCTGGCCACCGGCACCGCTGCTGCGGAAGGTGTCCCACTTGATGGCACCCTCATTGATTTCCACATCAAAAGCCTCTGCCTCGGGCAGCACAGCCACCGTGGCCGCACTGGTGTGCACACGTCCCTGGGTCTCGGTGGCCGGCACGCGCTGTACACGATGCACACCGCTCTCGTACTTGAGAATGCCATAGACACCTTCGCCCGTGACGCTGAACACAATCTCCTTATAGCCGCCGGCTGCACCCTCGCTGAAGCTGCTGACAGCCATTTTCCAGCCTTTCTGTTCGATATACTTCGAGTACATGCGGAAAAGGTCTCCTGCAAAGAGGGCGGCCTCATCCCCACCCGTTCCGCCGCGTATCTCCATGATGACGTTCTTGTCATCCTCGGGGTCGGCCGGAATGAGCAGAAGCTTTATCTCCTCCTCCAGTTGGGGGATGCGTGCCTCGCTCTCGTTGAGCTCCTGACGCAGCATGTCCTTGGTCTCTGCATCGTCCTCCATGGCCATCATCTCCTTGGCATCCTCGATATTCTGGAGCAGGCCCACATATTCCTTGCGTGCCTCCACGATGCGGCCCAGGTCCTTATATTCCTTGGTAAGCTTCACGTAGCGCTTCTGGTCGGCAATCACCGCTGGGTCGGTGATGAGTGTGCTCACCTCCTCATAACGTGAAACCAGTCCTTCCAATCTGTCTAACAGTTCCATGTAATATTCTTTCTCACATTTCTTTATAGTCCCGGACCCCGTCTAGTACGTGAAGGTTCCATACTCGCTCTGGATGAGCAGGCTCTTCCTGCCCTCCTCGATATGTCCCACCACCTGTGCGTCGATATGGAACGAGCGGCTGATGGCAATGACCTGGTCGGCCACCTCGGGACGCACATAAATCTCCATGCGATGACCCATGTTGAAGACCTTGTACATCTCGCTCCAGTCGGTCTGGCTCTCCTCCTGAATGGTCTTGAAAAGGGGAGGAATGGGGAACATGTTGTCCTTGATGACACGGCAGTTGTCGCTGACAAAATGCAGCACCTTGGTCTGGGCACCGCCTGTACAGTGGACCATGCCATGGATTTCGGGGCGCAGTTCATCCAGCAGTTTCTTGATGACAGGAGCATAGGTACGGGTGGGCGAAAGCACCATCTTGCCGGCTGTGAGCGGGCAGTCCGCAATGACATCGTCCAGACGCTTTGTGCCGCTATAGACAAGTTCCTCGGGCACTGCATGGTCATAGCTCTCGGGGTATTTCTGCGCCAGATACTTGGCAAACACATCATGACGGGCACTGGTGAGACCGTTGCTGCCCATACCTCCGTTGTATTCCTTTTCGTAGGTGGCCTGTCCGCTGCTGCTCAGGCCCACAATCACATCTCCGGGTCGGATATTGGCATTGTTGATGACATCGCTGCGCTTCATGCGGCAGGTGACAGTGCTGTCCACGATGATGGTGCGCACCAGGTCGCCCACATCGGCCGTCTCGCCACCGGTGCCATAGATACCGATGCCCATTTCGCGCAATTCCTGCATCAGCTGGTCGGTGCCATTGATGATGGCGCTTATCACCTCACCGGGAATGAGCATCTTGTTGCGGCCGATGGTGCTGCTCACCAGAATATTGTCCACCGCACCCACACAGAGCAGGTCGTCGGTGTTCATCACCAGCGCATCCTGAGCAATCCCCTTCCACACGCTCAGGTCGCCCGTCTCGCGCCAATACATGTAAGCAAGGCTGGACTTGGTGCCCGCCCCGTCGGCATGCATGATGTTGCAATACTCAGGGTCTCCACCCAGTATGTCAGGGATAATCTTGCAGAAGGCCTGCGGGAAAATGCCCTTGTCTATATTCTTTATGGCGTTGTGCACATCCTCCTTGGCTGCGCTCACGCCGCGCATCATATAGCGTTTGTTATTCATTTATGTTGAAATAATATATATTATTGGGTGCAAAGATAATACTATTCTACGACATGGGCAAACTGTGTTTGCTCTTTTTGACAATTTTGGGGTTATTTAGGACAAACAACACAATGAGGCGGACACCTTGCAGCGTCCGCCTCACATTATGACAGGTCAGCTACGGCTATCGAAGCACGCTGACGATATAGGTGAATTCGTAGTCCTGATAGGGCATCTGGTACTCCTTGCGAGGCCATGCACCCCAGCTGTTGACACAGCCCAGACCGAACTGGCGGGCCTGCACCTGAAGCACGGAATACGGACGGGGTGTAAGGTCACCGCTATGACGCTGGCTGGCACCCTTGTCGGTGCCGCTGTCGAGGTCGGCGGGCAAATAAGGGATGGTGCTGCACTCCATGTCACCTGTAGCCTGGAACTTGAGGCCGCGGCCTGCCAGGTCGGTCACGCTCCATGTGCGCACCTGTGTCTTGTTGCCGCTTTCCTGCGGACGCACATAGCCCCAGTACTGGTCGGCCACCTTCTGCTTGTAGAGGCCCAGTCGCTGGCTGCCGTTGCGGTCGATGTAGTTCTCGTGAGGTCCCTTTCCGTAGAACTCAATCTGATCGTAAGCCTGTGGCAATACCCACTGCATACCGAAGCGGAAGAGCTGGGGCTTCTGCTTGGCATCCTTGTTGACGGTGAGTTTCTCATCCACAATCAGGTCGGCCTTGGCGGTGAGGGTATAGGTGATGGCCAGCTGCGCCTCCACGGCAGGCAGGTCATAAACTACCTCCACGGCACGCGCACCGGTGAGTTCCTTTGCCGTCACGCTCTTGAGCTTCATCCGGGGATCGAGCCAAGCACGGAACTGGTTCTGCAGATCTGCTCCGTAGTCGTTGTCGGTGGGTGCACGCCAGAAGTTGGGAGTCACGGAGAAGCCATCCTGCAGCATGGGCTTGCCATCGACATCCACATAGTCGAGTTCACCCGTCCAGCGGTTCACCGTGATGGAGAGGCCACCTGCACTGAGGGTGTAGCAGGCATTCATCTCGTCCAGTTCTACAGGAGTCTTCGCATCTGCTGCCTTGCCGAGAGTCTGGGCGGCTGTGGGGAAACGGTAGCCGTTGAGTACAAACTGCTGGGCGGCCACGGTCCAGCCGGCCTTGAGCAGGGGCTCGTTCTTCTTCAGGACAAAGTCCACGTCGAGGGTCAGCTCGGCATCCCTGTTGGCACCCATCAGCTTCTCTACAGTACGTGCAAAGGGTAATTCGGCCATATTGATAGTGGCAGCCTGCTGCGGCTTCACAGCGGGAAGGTTGAAAATACGCTCTGTGAGGAGGGTCTCACCGTTCTTCTTCAAGGTGACCACGGCATCCACATAATCGAGCGTGCGGAAGAAGTTCTCGTTGAAGAGCTTCACCGTGCCGGCATTCAGGTCGAAATCCTTGAGCCAGATGTCCTGATAATAGTGCTGTACCTCATAGGCATGGGGATTGTAGCTGCGGTCGGGGGCGATGACACCGTTGCAGTTAAAGTTGTGGTCAGAAGCAGGATAGCGGCCTTCGTCGCCACCATACATCCATATCTGCTTGCCCGTGACCTTGCTCACACCACGGACGCCCTGGTCTACAAAGTCCCAGATGAAACCACCCTGGTACTTGGGATATTTGCGCACAAGGTCCCAGTATTCGCCGAATCCGCCCATGGAGTTACCCATGGCATGGGCATACTCGCACTGGATGAGCGGCTTCTGCACCTCACCGCTCTGGCCGTACTTTTCACAGCCTTCGTAGCCGTAATACATGGGGCAGAACACATCGGTTTTACCCGTCTGGCCTGCCTGCTCGTACTGTACGGGGCGGCTGTTGTCGATGGCCTTCACTGCATCGTACGCCTTCTCGAAATTGGGGCCGTAACCGGCCTCGTTGCCCAGGCTCCAGAAGATGATGCTGGGATGGTTTTTCTGCACCAACACATTGTGCTGGTTGCGCTCAATATGTGCCTTCTCGTAGGCGGGGTTCTTGGCCAGTGTGCGATCGCCATAGCCCATGCCATGGCTCTCGATATTGGTCTCGGCCACTACATAGAGGCCGTAGATGTCGCACAGGTCATACCAGCGGGGGTCGTCGCTGTAGTGGCAGGTGCGCACGGCATTCACATTGAGTTCTTTCATCACACGGATATCCTGAATCATACGCTCCACGCTCACCACGTAGCCACCATCCGGATCCAGTTCATGACGGTCCACACCCTTGAAGTAAACGGCCTGGCCGTTCACCCATATCTGGCTGTTCTTCTGCTCAATCTTGCGGAAGCCCACGTGCTGGGCTATCTCCTCCAGCTTGTTGCCCTTGCTGTCGAGGAGCGTAGTGCGCAGTTCATACAGGTTGGGCATCTCGGCCGACCACTTGCGGGGATTCTGCACCTGGCATTCCACGCTCGTCTCGGCCTGGGCCTTTGCCTCGGAAGTCCACACCTCGCCACCAGTGGTGGGGTCGACGAGGGACATACGGAGGGAAGCGCCGGAAGGCTTCACCGTATTGACGCGTATGGACAGCTTGCCATTGCGGTAGTTATCGGTTAGGTCGGGGGTCACGAAGATGTCCTGCACATAGGTTTGCGGACGGGCATAGAGATATACCTCTCGGGCAATACCCGTAAAGCGCCAGAAGTCCTGGTCCTCCAGGTAGGAACCGTCGCACCAGCGCATGACCTGCATAGCAAAAAGGCTCTTCTTGCCAGGCGTGAGATAGGGGGTCAGGTCAAATTCGGCCTCCATCTTGGAGTCCTCGCTGTAGCCCACCTCCTTGCCGTCGACCCAGAGCGTGAGGTTGCTGGTGGCCGATCCCACATGCATGAAGATGCGCATACCCTTCCATTCGGCAGGTATCTCAAACTCGCGACGGTAAGAACCGGTATAGTTGTTCTTCTCCTCCACGAAGGGCGGATTGCTGCTGAACTGGGTGGCCCAGGCATAGCCCACATTCTTGTAGATACGATCGCCATAGCCGTTCATCTCGAACAAGCCCGGCACAGGGAAAGTGGTCCATGCGGCATCATCATAGCCGGGCATCTGGAATCCTTTGGGTGCCTTGTCATGGTCCTTGACAAAGAGAAACTTCCACGGTCCTTCCATGCTCATGTAGCGGCTGCTGTTTTCCTTGGCCTTAAAGCAGGGTGAAGCGTTGTTCTCGAAAGCAAAGAAGGTGCTGCGCGAAGGCACCACATTCACGCGGTTCACTTCAGGGTCGAGCCAGCGGGGTGTCTTCTCCTCTGCCTGGGCAGACAAGGCACACATCATGGCCGACGCACATAGAATTTGTTTTAGCATCATGATATAATTATTACGTTAAAATGGTATTACAATTACATTATTTATATATAACAGTGTCATTCCTGCTACAAAAGTAATCAATTCACGTGAATTAAAGAAGTTTTTTTTGGCATATTTCACGATTATCCACAAAAAAAGACTACCTTTACACACCAGAAGCAGCAAAAAAGAGCCAGCATGCAGTTTACAAATACGCATTCAGCACACTGGTGCACCACATTTCTCCAACACGTGCATGACCTGACGGATGAAATCATCTTGCCACGCCGCTGTCCCGTATGCGGAACCGTGATGCACGCCCATGAACAGGTGGTATGCGGATGCTGCCTTGCGCTGATTCCCTACACGCACTTCGGGTCTGCCCTCGACAACATCATGATAAGGACACTGTGGCCACAAGCACCCATCGAGCGGGCCACTAGCCTTTTCTACTACCGTCCCCTCTCGGGCAGCAGGAAATTAATCATCGACATCAAATACCACCATTGCGCCCGACTGGCAGAACGGCTGGGGGAAATGGCCGCAATGATGCTATGCAGGGAATGGGACGATGCTGGTGTGGATGCCATTGTGGCCGTGCCCATCCACTGGAGAAAGAAAATGAAGCGTGGCTATAACCAGGCAGAGCGGATTGCCAGAGGCATCGGCCGCACATACGGACTGCCCGTGGTGGGAGGCATGCTCAGGCGCAACCGGCTTGGCATCTCGCAAACCAGACTGAACGAGGCGGAACGAAAGGCCAATGCAACAAACATCTATCATGCCACCGTGCCCCCGGAATGGAGGGGCCGCCACCTGATGATTGTGGATGATGTGTGTACCACAGGCGCCACTCTCACAGCATGCGCCCATGCACTGCTGGCCGCTGACCCCACATTGCGCATAAGCTGCTTCACAATGGCCTTTTCGGGGGATTGTCTATCATATAGAAAGCAGAAATGATAACAAAATGTAATCTTTTGCGCATTTTTTCTGACAGATTATTGCAAAAATCAGCAAAAAGCAGTAACTTTGCCCCCGAAAACAAATTACCAACATTAAATATTCACTAACCAAACAGCCAACAATGGACGCAAAAAAAGTGTTAGAAGACCTGAAAAGGCGTTTTCCCAATGAGCCTGAATACCACCAGGCAGTAGAAGAAGTGCTCGCAACTATCGAAGAAGAGTACAACAAACATCCCGAATTTGACAAGGTGAACCTCATCGAACGTCTGTGCATCCCCGACCGCATCTACCAGTTCCGCGTGAGCTGGATGGACGACAAGGGGCAGATTCAGACCAACATGGGCTACCGCATCCAGCATAACAACGTGATTGGCCCCTACAAGGGCGGCATCCGTTTCCACAAGAGCGTGAACCTGAGCATCCTCAAGTTCCTGGCCTTTGAACAGACCTTCAAGAACTCGCTCACCACACTGCCCATGGGCGGTGCCAAGGGAGGTTCCGACTTCAGCCCCCGCGGCAAGAGCAATGCCGAAGTGATGCGTTTCTGCCAGGCCTTCATGACCGAGCTCACCCGACACATCGGCCCCGACACAGACGTACCTGCCGGTGACATCGGTGTAGGTGGTCGCGAGGTAGGCTACATGTTCGGCATGTACAAGAAACTCACCCACGAATTCAGCGGCGTATTCACAGGCAAGGGTCTGGAATTCGGCGGTTCCCTCATCCGCCCCGAGGCTACAGGCTACGGCAACGTGTACTTCCTCATGGAGATGCTCAAGACCAAGGGTACCGACCTGAAGGGCAAGACCGTGCTCATTTCCGGTGCCGGCAACGTGGCCCAGTACACTGCCGAGAAAGTGCTCCAGCTGGGCGGCAAAGTGCTGACCATGAGCGACTCTGACGGCTACATCTACGATGCCGACGGTATCGACCGCAAAAAGCTGGACTACATCATGGAACTGAAGAACATCTACCGCGGACGCATCAAGGAATATGTGGAGCAGTACCCCACCGCCAAGTATGTCGAGGGCATGAAGCCCTGGTTTGAGAAAGCCGACATCGCACTGCCCTCGGCCACACAGAACGAAATCAACGAAGAGGCAGCCAAGGCACTGGTGGCCAATGGCGTAATGGCCGTGAGCGAAGGTGCCAACATGCCCACCACCCCCGAAGCCATCCGCGTGTTCCAGGAGGCCAAGATACTGTATGCACCTGGCAAGGCAGCCAATGCCGGCGGTGTGTCGGTGAGCGGACTGGAGATGTCGCAAAACTCAGAGCGTCTGAGCTGGACCAGCGAGGAAGTGGACAGCCGTCTGCACGCCATTATGGAGAATATCCACCAGAACTGCGTGAAGTACGGTACCGAGCCCGATGGCTATGTCAACTACGTGAAGGGTGCCAACGTGGCAGGCTTCATGAAGGTGGCCAAGGCCATGATGGCGCAGGGCGTCCTCTAAAGCGTATCATCCGTCTTTTCCTGTACATACATGCTCAGCCGTCTCTAGGGTCAGTGCCCCAGAGGCGGCTGAAATTGCCTCATAAAAACCTATTATCCTATGACACTGAAAGATACATCCTTCGTAGATCTCATGCTCCGGCGTGTGTGCAACGTATTGCTCGTGGCCAATCCCTACGATGCCTTCATGCTGGAAGACGACGGACGCATCGACGAGAAGATTTTCTCGGAATATGCCCGACTGGGCCTGCGCTTCCCACCCCGCTTCATCCAGGTGGCCAGCATGGAAGAGGCCGAGGTGCAGATGGCCCAGGGCAACATTGACCTGGTCATCTGTATGCCTGCCGCCGAAAACAACAATGTGTTCCAGATTGCCCGCAGCATCAAGGAAGAACATGCCACCACCCCCATCGTTGTGCTCACGCCCTTCAGCCACGGCATCACCCGCCGCATGCAGAACGAGGACCTTTCTGCCTTTGAATATGTGTTCTGCTGGCTGGGCAACACAGAGCTGCTGCTCTCCATCATCAAGCTGATTGAGGACAAGATGAATCTGGAGCACGACATACAGAGCGCCGGCGTACAGATGATTATGGTGGTGGAGGACAGCATCCGCTTCTATTCCAGCATTCTGCCCAGCCTGTACAAGTTTGTGCTGCAGCAGAGTCTGGAGTTTTCCACCGAGGCACTGAACACCTCGCTGGAGACACTGCGCATGAGAGGCCGCCCCAAGATTGTGCTGGCCCGCAACTATGAGGAAGCTTGGGACCTGTACAGCCGTTTTGCCGACAACACCCTGGGTGTCATCAGTGACTGCAGGTTCCCCATGGACGCATCCTCCACAGAAAAGGCACCTGATGCAGGCTACAAGCTGCTCAGCGCCATTCGGGCACACGACCCCTATATCCCGCTCATCATGGACTCCAGCGAAAGCGGCAACATCGACCTGGCCAAGCGCTGCCATGCCCACTTCATCGACAAGAACTCCAAAAAGATGGACGTAGACCTGCGCGAGCGACTCAACAACTTCTTCGGATTCGGTGACTTTGTGTTCCGCAATCCCGACACCATGGAGGAAACCGTGAGGATACGCAACCTCAAGGACCTGCAGAACCACATCATGACCGTGCCGGCCAAAAGCCTGCTCTACCATATCACCCACAACAATGTGAGCCGATGGCTGGCCAGCCGTGCCCTGTTTCCCATCGCTGAATTCCTGCGCGGCATCACCTG
Source organism: uncultured Prevotellaceae bacterium (assembly GCA_945865175.1). GTDB lineage: Bacteria > Bacteroidota > Bacteroidia > Bacteroidales > Bacteroidaceae > Physcousia. The sequence continues at coordinate 152,331 of CAMBDA010000001.1, forward strand.
GGAGAGCCTGAAGGACGTGGATGCCCACCGCCAGATTATCTTCGACGCCATTGTGGCCTACCGAAGAATGAAAAACCAGGGCGTTGTGGCTGTATTCCAGCGTGAAAGGTTTGACCAATACAGCAATTTCGCACGCATCGGAGACGGTTCGCTGGGCGGCAAGGGACGTGGCCTGGCTTTTATCGACCACATCCTGATGCGCCATTCCGACTTGAACACCATTCAAGGCGTGCATGTGAAGATACCCAAGACGGTGGTGCTCTGCACGGATGTCTTCGACGAGTTCATGGACACCAACGACCTTTATGCACCCGCCCTCAGCGACAAGCCCGACGAGGAGATTCTGCAACATTTCCTCCGTGCACGTCTGCCCATCCGCCTGCTGGCCGACCTGGAAGCCTTCCTCCAGGTGGTGGACCACCCCATCGCCATTCGCAGCAGCAGCCTGCTCGAGGACAGCCACTACCAGCCTTTTGCCGGCGTGTACAGCACCTACATGATTCCCTATGTGGCCGACAAATACGACCGACTGTCGATGCTCTCGGATGCCATCAAGGCAGTGTACGCCAGCGTATTCTACCGCAGTAGCAAGGACTACATGACAGCCACCAGCAACGTAATCGACCAGGAGAAGATGGCCATTATCCTGCAGGAAGTGGTGGGGCAACAGCACGGGTCACGATTCTATCCCGTCATCAGCGGTGTGGCCCGCAGCATCAACTATTACCCCATCGGCGACGAGAAAGCCGAAGAAGGGACGGTGAACCTGGCCCTGGGCCTGGGCAAGTATATCGTGGACGGCGGACAGAGCCTGCGCGTGTGTCCTGCCCATCCCAACAAGGTGCTGCAGATGAGCGAGATGGAAATCGCCCTGCGCGACACGCAGACCCACTTCCTGGCACTGGACATGGAAAACCTGCAGGACGGACGGCTCAACTTCATGAAGGACGATGGTTTCAATCTGCGCCGCTGGCCTGTGCGTGAGGCAGAGAAGGACGGCACATTGCCCTGGATATGCAGCACCTACGACCCCATCGACCAATGCATCTACGACGGCTACTACGAAGGGCGCAACCGCAAGATCATCTCCTTTGCCGGCGTACTCCAGAACGGTGTGTTCCCGCTCCCCGAACTGATGCGCAAAGTGCTCCAGTACGGCCAGGAAGAGATGCGAAGGCCCGTGGAGATTGAGTTTGCAGCCAATCTGAACCCCGACAAGACAGGCGAGTTCTACCTGCTGCAGATACGCCCCATGGTGGACAACCGCATGGAGCTGGACGAGGACCTCGCACAGATTGCCGACGACCGATGCATCCTGCGTTCCCACAGCGCCATCGGACATGGAGTCTTCACCGACATACAGGACATCGTATATGTGAAAACCACCGACTACACACCCAGCCACAACCCGCAGATTGCCGAGGAAATAGAGCGCATCAACCGCGCCTTCATGCAGCAGCGCAGCCAGCAGCCACAGGGCGAGGACAACAGCAACAACTCGTCCTACCTGCTCATCGGTCCCGGACGGTGGGGCAGCAGCGACCCATGGCTGGGCATCCCCGTGAAGTGGCCGCATATCAGTGCAGCACAGGTCATCGTGGAAGCAGGGCTCAGCAATTTCCAGGTGGACCCCAGCCAGGGCACCCATTTCTTCCAGAACCTCACCAGCCTGGGGGTGTGCTACCTCACCATCAACGCCTTCTGCGGGGACGGCATCTATCGGGAAGACATCCTCAATCAGATACCGGCAGTCCAGGAGACCGCCCACGTGCGCCACGTGCGCCTGCCCCAACCGCTTGTGATTAAGGTGGACGGCAGCAAGAAAGAGGGCGTAGTCATGACGGAAGTGTGTGCCAACTGACGAGCGGAGCAAGTGCAAAGGCCAAAATCATTTGGGACAAAAAAACAAGGGGAAAAGTAATGTTCTTTTCCCTTTGTTTGTTGATTTCACGCGGCCGGAACGGCATGTATATAAGCATTCATCAAACAAAAATAGCGCATTTTTTGCAAAAACGCTTTGTGGTTTCGCAAAATAGAGATAACTTTGCAGCGTCAGAGTGGATAAGGGAATTGGGTGTGAATCCCGAACTGTCCCGCAGCTGTAACTCTCAATCCAAATCTGCTAGGGAGATTCGAGCCACTTGGAGCCTGGAAAAGGCGAAAGGGAAGGTGCCCGAAACAGAGAGAGAAGTCAGAAGACCTGCCACCCGTAGACAACAGTGAGCGTTTCACGGACCGAGGAGAACGTGATTAACAACAAATATTAGCAAAGACAATGAAAGCTTTAAAGAAGGCTGTAATCCTGCTGTGTGCAGGATTTGCATTCACTGCGTGCGAAGAAGACGGAGTGATGGGATTGAACAACGGCAATGTGGCCACAGTGACATTTGAAGGCTCCCAGTGGGAAGGTCTTATCGACAATCCGCAATACATGGGCGAACTGCTGTATGGCAGCAACGCCTCCACCTACGGATGGACCGACGAAACCACCCAGCTGTCGGGCGGCATGACCAATGCCTGGGGCGGCATGTACGGCTTCTCGGAAGGCGGCACTGCCATTAGCAACTACGTGAGCATCGACCTGTCCCACAACAGTTTCAACAACCAGCTGGAAGTGCCCTTCAGCAACGGCAGCAAGAACTTTGCCGTGGCCTATTGCACAGCCAGCCTCCAGTTCAAGGACGGCAAGGCACGCGTCATCCGCTCGATGCTCGTGAGCCCCACCACCTACCTGCTGGCCGTGGAAAAGCTGGGCGACGGATGGGCCAAGCCACTCACGGGACAGGGCGACTATCTGACCCTCCACATCGAAGCCGATAACGGCAGCAAGATGGATGTAGACCTGGCCCGCGACGGCAACATCCAGGTAAGCTGGAAGCGCATCGACCTGTCGGGGCTGGGAGCCGTAAAGTCTCTCACCTTCACCATGCAAGGAAGCGACAGCAGCGATTACGGGCTGAACACGCCTGCCTATTTTGCATTCGACAATGTAGAAATTGAGTTGTGATGCATATTCATTCGCGCTTTTGCGTAACGCTGTCAGTAGCCTGTGGGCTGCTGGCAGCGTGTTCCGATTCTGAAGGAAGTGTTCCTGAGGAGGATTTCACCCACGAAGGAAGGGGGGTGTACATCCTCAACGAGGGCAACTACAACAGCGGAAACAGCACGCTCTCCTATTACGACCCCGAAAAACAAACCATCGAGAACGGCATCTTCCAGCGGGCCAACGACCGCAAGCTGGGCGACACGGGACAGTCCATGACCCTCTTTGGCAACACGCTGTTCATCGCCATGGAGAACAGCGGCATCGTGTGGGCTATCGACCCGCGCACCAGCCGTGTGAAAGGGAGTCTCACCACCGGCCAGACCGAACAGATGATCAACCCACGCTATGTCCACATTGTAAACAGCGGCAAAGCCTACATCACCGACCTGTACGCCCCCTATATCACCATCTTCAACCCCACCACCTTTACCTATACGGGCAGCATCCCCACAGGCCAGGCCATCACCTACGGCTACAGCAGCACCGAGAAGATGGTGGAGTGGAAAAACCGCGTGTTCACCAACTGCTGGAGCTACAACAACAAGATACTGGTGATAGACACCCGTACCGATGAGGTGACCGACAGCATCCTGCTAGACAGCTGGCAGCCCAAGGACATGCAGATAGATGCCAGAGGCAAGCTGTGGGTCATCACCGACGGCGGCTACAACACCGAGCATGAAGGTTTTGGCGACAACATCCCCCACCTCTACCGTATTGATGCCGAGACATTGGCTATCGAACAGGACCAGCCGCTGGATGCCGACAATGCCAGCGTGGCCATGGCCCTCAGCAACGACGGGCACACCCTCTATCTCATCAACAACGACATCTACCGCATGGACGTGACCGACAGCCATCTGCCCGTGCGCCCCTTCATAAAAGCCCCCACCGATGCCAACGGCACAAGGCACAAGCTGTACGGCATCAGCGTGGACCCCGCCAGCGGTGACCTGTATGTGGCCGATGCGGTGGACTATAGCCAGGCCGGCACCATGTACCGCTACAAGGCCGACGGCACACTCATCCACAAGTTCCGCGTGGGCATCAATCCCAACGGATGTGCATTCATCCCATAACCTCGTCCATCATGAAGAAACTGTCCCCTACCCTATTGGTCCTCATAATCATCGGTCTCAGCGCCTGCAGCGATGACACACCCATGAAGCCCCTGCCCCAAATCACCTGGGAGGTGGCCTCGGGCCGGTTTCAGGTGCTCACGGGTGAAGCCCTCACCCTGATGCCCACAGTGACACATACCGATGAAACGACCACCTACACCTGGCAGACCGAACAGGGGGAGACCGTAGGCCATGCATCCACCTACACCTTCAGCAGCAACCAGGAAGGCACCTACTACCTGACACTCTGCGTCACCAACCAGGCCGGAGCCACCACCGACGAGATAAGAATCAGCGTAGTGCGGCCACAGGAAGAAAGCCAGCCCTACCTACCCGCCGCAGACAGCAGTCTGTCTGCATGGAGATTTCCCGAGGTGGCCAGCCATATCGCCCTGGGACGGACGATGCTGGTGAAGGCCTATTTCACCCTGCCTGACAGCATGGCCACCTACACCTGGACACTGGACGGCAAGGAAGTGGACGGACTGCCCGGACAGACAGCCTATCCCTTTGAAGCCAAGGAGCAAGGCATCCATCAGCTCACCCTTACCGCCCTCACCGACACGCTCACCCTGAGCCACACCTTCACCATCGAGGTGTGTCCGCCTGCCGGCACCTACCGTCGCCCCGCAACTGGCAACAGCCAGGCGATGGTGAACCGCGTGTATGCCTATATGCCCGCCCCCGGCCATCAGGTGAACGGCTACAGTGTGGTGGGACGCGCCTTCCCCACCCCATGCACCCACGAGCAGGCCTGCGACACCGTGTGGCAGCACTTCCAGCGCCGATGGATGGTGAGCCTGGGTGCCTGCGGAGGCTACCTGATTGCCGGTTTCGACCACAGTGTGGAAAACAGCGGAGGCTACGACCTTTGCATCAAAGGCAACCCCTTCAACTACCAGTCGGAACCGGGCATCATCTGGGTGAGCCAGGATGAAAACGGTGACGGACTGCCCAACGACACCTGGTATGAACTGGCTGGTTCGGAACAGGGCACCGACAACCGGGAGCCCCACTATGCCATCACCTACTACCGTCCCCAGCATCCCCAATGCGCCACTGCATGGCGCGACCATCACGGTGACACAGGCGAGGTGCCCTACATGAGCTACTGGAACCGGGAGCCCTACTACTGGCAGGAGTGGGTAGAAGGGACCGAGCACACCTTCTTCGGCACCCGGCTGGCCAGCCACCACAGCTACGAGGAAGGAGCCAGCCAGATGCCGCCATACGGATGGGGCTATGCCGACAATATGGGCAGCGACCTCTACGACAGTCCCATCGGACAGGCCGGACGCTACAAGATAAGCCAGGCACGCACCTGGGACGGGAGTCCTATCCGGCTGGACTACATCGACTTTGTGAAAGTACAGACGGCACAGACCGGCTGGACCCCCAACCTGGGAGAGATTTCCACCGAAGTATATTATATCGGCGACATCCACCTCAACATGCCCTAGCATGAGAAACCGTCACATCGTCCTCACCCTGGCGGTTCTGTCCTGCATGGGCACAAGCGCGCAGCGCGTCACCTCGCTGAAAAAGGTGGACGTGACCGCCACCCGCAGGCTCAAGGATACGGGAGTGCAGCAGACCGTCCTCGACTCGGCCGCCCTGCACGACAACATCTCGCTCAGCATGGCCGACATCCTCACCAAGCACACCACCCTCTTTGTGAAAAGCTACGGCAGAGCCACCGAGTCGACGGCCGAATTCCGGGGCACATCGCCCAGCCACACCCAAGTGACATGGAACGGCATGCACATCAACTCACCCATGCTGGGCACCGTGGATTTCAGCACGCTGCCATCCTTCTTTATCGACAAGGTGCAACTGCTCCACGGAGCCAGCAGCATCCTGATGGCGGGCGGCGGTCTGGGTGGCGGCATCGCCTTGCAGACAGCGCCCGGAAGGACCGAGACAAACGAAGCACAGCTGGTACAGGGCATCGGCCAGTACAGCACCTTCGACGAGTTTGCACGCCTCACCCTCACGGGACGCAAGTGGCAGAGCAACACACGCCTCTCGTACAGCACCAGCCAAAACGACTTTTCCTATATCAACCCAGACAAGAAAGTGGACGTGCGCGACGAAGAAGGCCACATCGTCGGCAGCTATCATCCCAAGGAACGGAACAAGAGCGGCTATTTCACCGACATCCATGCCATGCAGGAGGCCTACTACAACGACCGGCAGGGCAACCGCGTGTCGGTGGCCTCCTGGTACAGCCACCTGCTGAGGGGACTGCCCTTTCTGAGCGTGGACTACAAGGATGACAGCGATTTCAGCAACGAATGCGGCCAGCACACGCTCCGCACCGTAGCCGACTGGCAACACACGGCCGCCCGCTGGAGTTCCCGCCTGAGAGCCGGACACAGCTGGCAACGCATCGCCTACGACTATACCACCACCCGCCAGCAGGCACAGACCGACATCACGCACAGCCGCAGCATTGCCCAGCAAGCCTTTGTGGAGGGAGAAGGCATGCTCATGCCTCACCCCAGGTGGCAGATTGAGGCCCAGATGCAGGTGGGCTACAGCCATGTGCGGAGCAGCGACTACAGTCCCTTTCACCAGGGCGACAACTACAACCGCGGACGCATGGAGTACGCCCTGGGCACCCAGGCACGCTGGCGGCCCGTAAAGCGGATGGGCGTGGCCCTGGCCCTGCGGCAGGAAGTGTATGGCCCGGAATGGGTGCCCACCATCCCCGCCCTGTTTGCCGACTATCTGCTGGTGGAGAACTGGCAACTGGTGTGCAAGGCATCCATCGCCCGCAACTGCCGCTACCCCACCATGGACGACCTCTATTTCGAACCGGGCGGCAACAGCAGCCTCAAGCCAGAAAAAGGATTCACCTACGACGGCGGTATCGAATGGAAACGGCAGTGGACGGCATTCACCTTTGGGGGACAGTTCACCGCCTTCGACTCGCACATCACCGACTGGATACTGTGGACCCCCAACGTGAAGGGCTTCTGGCAGCCCGGCAATGTGAAGCGTGTGCACAACTATGGGGTGGAGTCCATGCTCCATGGCGAAATGGTCCTGCCACGCGGCTGGAAGGCGGATGCCACGGCCAATTATGCCTACACGCCCAGCATCAACAAGGGGCAGCCCACCGATGACAACGACCAGTCGTATGGCCGACAGCTCTGCTATGTGCCCCGCCACTCGGCCAACCTGACGGTCACCATCGGCTGGAAGCAATGGACACTGGCCTCGGGATGGATGTTCTACAGCCGCCGCCACACCACCACCAGCAACGAGGTGGACTACATCACCGGATCGCTGGAGCCCTACCACCGCGTGGACCTCTCGCTGGAAAAGAAATGGCAGTGGAAGCGGGCGGCAGCATCCATTAAGGGGCAGGTGAACAACCTGCTGGACAACCACTACATGACCGTCCTCTCGCGCCCCATGGCAGGCCGGAACTATGCCGTCTATCTGTCTGTAACCCCACAATGGAAATGAGATATGAACAGTAAACACCTTCTCCCGCTCTGGCTGGCAACAGCGATGTTCCTCACTGCCTGCCACAGCCGTACGCACAACGCAGACAACGTGTCAGAGGGAGACACGTTGCAATTCCACCACGCCAAGCTGCTGACCCTCACCACTGCAGGCGAGACCACATGGGTGAGCATTCGCGACCCATGGGATTCCACACGTACATTGCACCGCTACCAGCTGGTGCCCAAGACAGCGGCAACAGCCGTCCCACAGGAAGGCTACACGCTGGTACGCACCCCGCTGGAGCGGGTGGGTGTCTACAGCAGTGTCCACTGTGCCCTGCTGGAGGAACTGGGATGCGCCGGTGTGGTGGCCGGAGTGTGCGAGCCCGAATACATCAACCTGCCGTACGTACAGGAAGGGGTGAAGAACGGGCGCATTGCCAATCTGGGCAACGGCATGGACCCCAACCTGGAGCGTATCATGGACCTGAAGCCGGACGCGCTCATGCCCAGCCCGTTTGAGCACAGCGGAGGCTACGGACGGCTGGAGCGCCTGGGCATACCGCTCATCGAATGTGCCGACTACATGGAACCATCGCCTCTGGGACGCGCCGAATGGATGCGTTTCTACGGACGTCTGGTGGGACAGGGGCAGCGGGCCGACAGTATGTTTCACGCCATTGCTGGCCGTTACAACCAATTGTGCATGCTGGCCGCCAACACCGAGCAGAAACCACTGGTCGTGAGCGAACTGCCACAAAACGGGAAGTGGTATGTGGCAGGCGGTAGCAGCACGATGGGGCGGATGTACGAGGATGCCGGCGGCAGGTATGCCTTTGCCGATGTCCCGTCGGCAGGCAGCATCACCCTGAGCGTGGAACATGTGATAGAGAAAGCCACCCGTGCACAGGTGTGGATTGTGAAGCACCACGGCCCCATTGACAGGGCGCAGCTGGAGGCCGACAATCCTTCGCTACGACTCATGAAAGCGCAGATGTGGTTTTGCGACACCAGCCGGAAAAGGTATTACGAGGAAACGCCCTTCCATCCCGACTGGCTCCTGGAAAACCTGACCGCTATCTTCCACCCCGAGCTGGGCATAAAAGCCAAGCGTAGGTATTTCCAGCCGGAGCCTCCCCTGCTGGAGGAAGAAAAGTGATTTTTCACGAACAACACCCAGACAGCGGAGAAGACGAAAATGTTCCGCCCCTACCTGGGCTATTATGAAATAAAAAACACATGAAACGCAGCCGCCCGGAAAAGGCGGAGAAAGAACATTAAAGGAAAATGAGAACAAACATTTCTTCATTTCCCCATGGACAGGGAGAGAGGAAGGAGGTCTTTCCCCTGCTGATGCTGGCTCTGGCGATACTGGCCGCTGCCAACATCGTCTGGGGCAGCGTGTCCATTCCTGCCGCCACGGTCTGGCACATACTCTGCGGCAACGAGGTGCCCGACCACCCGGCATGGCACTTCATCGTGTGGGAGAACCGCATTCCGCAAATGGTCACCGCCCTGCTCTGTGGGGCGGCCCTGAGCACCTGTGGCCTGCTGTTGCAGACAGCCTTTCGCAATCCGCTGGCCGGCCCCTCCATACTGGGCATCGATGCAGGAGCCAACCTGGGCGTGGCCATCGTGATGCTGTGCATGGGCGGCGGCGTGTCGGTGGGAGGCATGGCCGTAGGGGGCTTCATGCTGGTGATTATGGCCGCCATGGCAGGAGCGCTGGGCATTATGGCATTGCTGCTGGTACTCTCGCGCTGGCTCCACAGCGCCGTGATGCTGCTCATTACAGGTGTCATCATCAGCCACCTCACCAGTGCCGTCATCAGCCTGCTCAACTATTCGGCCACCGAAGAGGGTGTACATTCGTTTGTGATGTGGGGGATGGGCACATTCAGCGGTGTCAGTACCGACCGTCTGCCTCTCTTCAGTGCGCTGTGTGCCACAGGGCTGGGCCTGAGCCTGATGCTGGTGAAGCCGCTCAACGCCCTTCTCCTGGGCGACCGCTATGCAGCCAGCCTGGGCATACGCATCCATGCCACCCGCAACCTGCTGCTCTGCTGCACTGGACTGCTCACGGCCACCACTACGGCCTTCTGCGGCCCCATTTCCTTCCTGGGTCTGGCCGTACCCCATCTGGCGCGCATGACCATGGGCACCAGCAACCACCGCTCCCTGATGCCTGCCTGTATGCTCACGGGGGCCTGCCTCACCCTGCTGTGCAACCTGCTGTGCACCCTTCCCTCCGACGGCACCCTGTTGCCCATCAATGTGATTACGCCCCTCATCGGCGCACCCGTCATCCTTTATGTGATTCTGCACAGAAAATGAGTGCAGAAGACAGAAATGCAAAAAAAGCTGAGGAAAAAGCCAAGGGTTTCCGAAAAATTGCCTATCTTTGCCGACGTATTATAGCAATCACGCCCAACAACGACACCATAACACATACCAAAACAACAATAACATCATGAAAAAAATGAATCTTTTTCTGGCCGCCGCAGCCTTCAGCATGGGTGCCCTGGCCGAAGTGAATTATCAAGTGGTACCCTTGCCACAGACCATCCAGCTGGACGAGAGCGGCAAGACCACCGCACTGATTAAGGGACAGACCGTAGGCTACCCCGCCGACAACGCCCAGATGAAGCGCAACGCCGAGTTTGCACGCGAATATCTGGGACTCATCCCGCAGGCCTATGAGAAGAAGGCCAAAGGGCTGGCCGTGACCCTCTCCCTGGGCCTCAAGAGCGAAAACCCCGATGCCTACTGCATCACGGTGGACAAGAAGGGCGTCACCATCCAGGGTGCCAGCGAGAGCGGCGTGTTCTACGGCATCCAGACCCTGCGCAAGAGCGTGGCCAACGAACAGACCGACACCATCGCCCTGCCCTGGGCCACAGTGGCAGCCGAGCCCCGTTTCGAATACCGCGGCTGCATGCTCGACTGCGCACGCCACTATTTCCCCACGGCATTCATCAAGACCTATATCGACATTCTGGCCCTGCACGGAATCAACAAGTTCCACTGGCACCTGACCGACGACCAGGGCTGGCGCTTCGAAGTGCGCGGCCTGCCCGATTTGGCCAAGAAGGGCAGCTACCGTCCCCACACCATCGTGGGCAACAACGTGGGTCTGTGGGATGCCGACAACACCATCTATGACGACACTCCCGAGGAAGGCTACTACACCCAGGCCGAAATAAAGGAACTGGTGGCCTATGCCGCCGAACGCTACATCACCATCATCCCCGAGATAGACTTGCCCGGCCACATGGTGGCAGCCCTGAGCGTATATCCCGAGCTGGGATGCACGGGAGGCCCCTATTTCGTACGTCCCTACTGGGGTGTGGACCCCGACGTGCTCTGTGCCGGCAATCCCAAGACGATGGAGTTCATCAAGAAGGTACTGGGCGAAATCTGCGAGGTGTTCCCCAGCAAGTTCATCCATATCGGTGGCGACGAAAGTCCACGTGACCGCTGGAAGGCATGCCCCAAGTGCCAGGCCAAGATGAAGGAACTGGGGCTGACGAAGGAAGCACAGCTGCAGACCTACATCAATAAGGAAGTGGAGAAATTCCTGCAGGAGAGAGGCCGTGAACTTATCGGATGGGACGAGACGCTCGAAGGCGGCCTGAGCGAAAACGCCACAGTGATGTCGTGGCGCGGCTACAAGGGAGGCATCGAGGCTGCCAAGCAGCACCACCGCGTGATCATGACCCCCACCGACAACTGCTACATCGACTACTACCAGCTCAAGAACCAGCACGCACAGCCCAAGGCCATCGGCGGCTACCTGCCGCTGAGCAAGGTGTATGACATGGAGCCCGTACCGGCCGAACTGACCGAAGAGGAAGGCAAGTACATCCTGGGCGCACAGTGCAACCTGTGGACCGAATATGTGGTAAGCCCCGACCATGTGGAATACATGCTCCTGCCCCGACTGGCCGCCATCAGCGAGGTGCAGTGGCTGCAGAAGGACCAGAAGGACTTCGAACAGTTCACCGGCCGTCTGGAAGGACTGAAGAAGACCTACCGCAAGCTGGGCTACAAGTTCTGCACCAGCCAGGAATAAACAATGATCACACTGTCTAATCTGTCTACGGGCTACGACCGCAAGGTTGTAGCCCGCAACATTACTGCCCACTTGCCCAAGGGACAGCTGGTGAGCCTGCTGGGACGCAACGGCGTGGGCAAGAGCACCCTGATGCGCACGCTGGCAGGATTCCAGCCCGCACTGGGCGGCCAGGTGGCCATCGACGGACACGACATCCGACAGCTCCCGCGCACGGCCATGAGCCGGCTGGTGAGCATCGTGCTCACCGAGCGCATCGATGTGGCCGGCATGAGCGTGACCGAACTGGTGGCCCTGGGCAGATGTCCGCACACCGGCTTCTGGGGAAGCCTCACCCCTGCCGACCAGACGGCCGTGGACCAGGCCATCCGCATGGTGGGCATTGCCCCGCTGGCCCACCGCCAGGTACACACCCTCAGCGACGGCGAACGCCAGAAGGCCCTCATTGCCAAGGCACTGGCCCAGGACACGCCCGTCATCCTGCTGGACGAGCCCACGGCCTTCCTCGATTTTCAGAGCAAAGTGGAACTGATGCGCATCCTCTCCCTGCTGGCCCACGACATGCAGAAGACCGTGCTCCTGAGCACCCACGACGTGGAGCTGGCCATCCAGTTGAGCGACCTGCTATGGCTGCTCTCCGACGACGGGCTGGAAACCGGCAGTCCCTCCCACCTGAGCCAGAACGGCACCATCGCCCGGTTCTTCAGGGAAGTGGACGCACGCTACGATGCCACTCATCGCGTCTTCCTCCTCAACGAGGGAAAAGGAATATGACCCGTGCGACACATTTTTCTGTCGTTTATGAGGAGAATCTCATCTTTTTTGCGTAATTTTGTCCGCTGTAACGGACTATATACCCCAAATCAGACTATATCAACACAACAAACACAATATGGAACCACACAAGATATACTCTCATGATGAGGCATATCAGGCCTCTCTGAAGTATTTTGAAGGCGACGAACTGGCCGCACGCGTATGGGTGAACAAGTACGCGATGAAAGACAGTTTCGGCAACATCTACGAAAAGTCGCCCGAAGACATGCACTGGCGTATCGCCAACGAGGTGGCACGCATCGAGCAGAAGTACCCCAACCCCATGAGTGCCGACGAGGTGCATGCCCTGCTCGACCACTTCCGCTACATCGTGCCGGCAGGCAGCCCCATGACCGGCATCGGCAACAACTACCAGATTGCCTCGCTGAGCAACTGCTTTGTCATCGGCCTGGAAGGCGACGCCGACTCGTACGGTGCCATCATGCGCATCGATGAGGAGCAGGTGCAGCTGATGAAACGCAGGGGAGGCGTGGGCCACGACCTCTCCCACATCCGTCCCAAGGGCTCTCCCGTCAACAACTCCGCCCTCACCTCCACAGGTCTGGTGCCCTTCATGGAGCGCTACAGCAACTCCACACGCGAAGTGGCACAGGACGGCCGGCGCGGCGCACTGATGCTGTCGGTGAGCATCAAGCACCCCGACTCGGAAACCTTCATCGATGCCAAGATGACCGAAGGCAAGGTGACGGGAGCCAACGTATCGGTGAAAATCGACGATGCCTTCATGCAGGCAGCTGTGGACGACAAGCCCTACGTGCAGCAGTTCCCCATCGACTCGGACCAGCCCATGTACAAGAAGGAGATAAGCGCCAGGGCCCTGTGGAACAAGATTGTACACAACGCATGGAAGAGTGCCGAGCCCGGCGTGCTGTTCTGGGACACCATCCTGCGCGAGAGCCTGCCCGACTGCTATGCCGACCTGGGCTTCCGCACAGTGTCCACCAACCCCTGCGGTGAGATTCCCCTGTGCCCCTACGACTCCTGCCGCCTGCTCTGCATCAACCTCTACTCCTACGTGGTTGACCCGTTCACCCCCCAGGCCCGCTTCGATTTCGACCTGTTCCGCCGTCATGTCATGGCCGCCCAGCGCATCATGGACGACATCGTGGACATGGAGATGGAGAAGATCGACATGATTCTGGAAAAAGTGGACCAAGACCCGCAGAGCGAGGAGGTGAAGGGTGCCGAACGCCACCTGTGGGAGAAGATCAAGCGCAAGAGCGGCATGGGCCGCCGCACAGGCGTGGGCATCACCGCCGAGGGCGACATGATTGCCGCCATGGGCCTGCGCTATGGCACACAGGAGGCCACCGACCTGGCCGTAGAGGTACAGAAGACACTGGCCCTCAATGCCTACCGTTCGTCGGTGGAGATGGCCCGCGAGCGCGGTGCCTTCGCCGTCTACGATGCCGAGCGCGAAAAGAACAACCCCTTCATGCAGCGCATCCGTGAGGCCGACCCGCAGCTCTACGAGGACATGACCAAGTATGGCCGCCGCAACATCGCCTGCCTCACCATCGCCCCCACGGGCACCACCAGCCTGATGACACAGACCACCAGCGGCATCGAACCCGTTTTCATGCCCGTCTACAAGCGCCGCCGCAAGGTGAACCCCGGCGACGAGGCCGTACATGTGGACTATGTGGACGAGGTGGGCGACAGCTTCGAGGAATACATCGTCTACCACCACCAGTTCATCAAATGGATGCAAGCCAACGGCATGGACACCACCAAGCGCTACACCCAAGAGGAAATTGATGACCTGGTGGCACGCTCGCCCTACCACAAGGCCACGGCCAACGATGTGGACTGGCTGATGAAGGTGAAGATGCAGGGAGCCATCCAGAAATGGGTGGACCACTCGATAAGCGTCACCGTGAACCTGCCCGCCGACGTGGACGAAGAACTGGTGGGCCGCCTCTATGTGGAAGCCTGGCGCAGCGGCTGCAAGGGATGCACCATCTACCGCGACGGCAGCCGCAGCGGCGTGATGATTTCCGTATCAGGAAAGGACAAGAAGGCGGCCGCCCAGGAACAGGCTGTTCCCTGCAAGCGTCCCGAGGTGACCGAGGTGCGCCCGCAGGTGCTCGACTGCGACGTGGTACGCTTCCAGAATAACAAGGAGAAATGGGTGGCTTTTGTGGGTCTGCTGGGCGGCTACCCCTACGAAATCTTCACCGGTCTGCAGGACGACGAGGAAGGCATTGTGCTGCCCAAGACCGTCACCAAGGGAAAGATTATCAAGCAGACCGACGAGAAGGGCAACCGCAGGTACGACTTCCAGTTCGAGAACAAGCGCGGCTACAAGACCACCGTGGAGGGACTGAGCGAGAAGTTCAACCCCGAATACTGGAACTATGCCAAACTCATCAGCGGCGTGCTGCGCTACCGCATGCCCATCGACCATGTCATCCGCCTCGTGGGCTCCCTGCAATTGGGAAGCGAGAGCATCAACACATGGAAGAACGGCGTGGAACGCGCCCTGAAGAAATATGTGGTCGACGGCACCGAGGCCAAGGGCCAGAAGTGCCCCCAGTGCGGCCAGGAGACACTCGTCTACCAGGAAGGCTGCCTCATCTGCAAGAACTGCGGAGCCAGCCTCTGCGGCTAGGACAAGCCCCGCTGCGCCAGCAACGCGGCAAACTCATGGCTCTTGAGCCCCCAGCATGGTGCCACCACCAGATGCCGGGGGCTCATGCTTATCAGGCGCTCCAGCACCCAATGGGCGGGCAGGCGCGAGAGGTAGGCCGCCACGATGTCCACATACTCCTCGGCTGTCCACACCGGCCAGGGGCAGCGGGCATATTCCCGGGCCATCGGTGTACCGCGCACCACCTGCAGCTGGTGTAGCTTGAGGGTGGTGAGGGGCAGACGGGCCAGCACGTCGGCCTGGCGCAGCAGTTCCCCACGTCCTTCCCACGGAAAGCCCAGAATGATGTGTGCCCCCACGCGTATACCACGGCCGGCCGTGTCGCGCACAGCCTGCTCCGCCTGTGCAAAAGTGTGCCCACGGCGGATGCGGCAGAGGGTTTCCTCGCTCACGCTTTCCAGTCCGTATTCCACAATCAGGAATGTGCGCCGGTTCAGCTCCTCCAGCAGCGCCATCACCTCGGGCGGCACACAGTCGGGGCGCGTGGCCACCACCAGCCCCACCACATCGGGCACGGCCAGTGCCTCCTCATACAGCGCACGCAGCCGGTCCACAGGTGCATACGTGCCCGTGTAGGCCTGGAAATAGGCCAAATATTTCATGTCCTTGTACTTGCGTGCAAAGAAGCGTTTTCCGTCCTCGAGTTGCTGTGTCACGCTCCGCTCGGGCTGGCAATACCGCGGGCTGAAGGCCGCATTGCTGCAAAAGGTGCAGCCGCCCGTGGACAGGTGCCCGTCACGGTTGGGACACGTGAAGCCCCCGTCCACGGCCAGTTTCTGTACCCTGCATCCCAGCTGCTGGCGCACCCATGTGCCGAAATCTGTCTGTTCCATACTGCAAAAGTAACACAATCGCGCCAATTTTTCACAGTAAAGCCACAGTTTTTACACGGTATCTCAGTTTTTATTTGTAAATTTGTCCCCATAAATCCAAATAAAACCGCATTATGAGACGATTACTTACCATCATGGCCCTGCTGCCGCTCCTCTGCCTGCAGGCCCAAGCCGACAACATCAACCTGAAGGACCTCTGCCAGGGTGCCTATTCCGCCAAGCGCATCCATGGCGTAAAGCCGCTGGCCGATGGCGAGCGCTATGCCCAGATGAGCAGCGACAGAAGGAAAATCATCACCTACTCGTTCAAGACCGGCGAGCAGGCCGGTGTGCTCTTCGACGCCGACAACATCAAGGGACGCCTGCGCATCGACCATATAGACGGCTACATCCTCAGCCCCGACGAGAGCCGCATCCTGTTGCAGACCCAGACCACTCCCATCTACCGCCACAGCTTCACCGCCGAATACTACATCTACGACGTGAAGTCGCGCAACCTGGCCGTGCTCTCCACGGGCGGTCCGCAGGAAGTACCCCTGTGGAGCCCCGACGGCAACATGGTGGCCTTTGTGCGCGAAGGCAACCTGTTCCTGGTGAAACTGCTGTTCAACAACAGCGAAAGCCAGGTGACCACCGACGGCAAGTTCAACGAGGTAATCAACGGCAAGCCCGACTGGGTGAACGAGGAGGAGTTCTCCTTCAGCCGTGCCTTCGACTTCAACGCGGATGCCACCATGCTTGCCTGGATACGCTACGATGAAAGCAAGGTGCCCGAATACGCGTTCCCGCTCTACTATGGCATGGACGAGAGCAAGGCCCAGTATGCCGACTACCCCGGGCGCTACAGCTACAAGTACCCCGTGGCAGGACAGCAGAACAGCACGGTGAAGGTGCAGAGCTTCGACATCAAGAGCCGCAAGATACGCGACATGCAGTTGCCGCTCGACCCTGACGGCTATATCCCCCGCATCCAGTTTACCGACCACCCCGAAAAACTGCTCGTGCTCACCCAGAACCGCCACCAGAACCAGCTGGACATCTACATCGCCAACCCGCGCTCCACGGAATGCCGCTGCATCGTGCGCGACCATGCCGAACGCTATATCAACGAGAACCCCTACAAGAACCTGCGCCTGCTGCCCGGCTCCTTCGTGCTCATGAGCGAGCGCAGCGGCTACGACCACCTCTATCTCTATGATTTCAACGGCACGCTGAAACGCCAGCTCACCAAGGGCGACTATGTGGTCACCGACTTCTACGGCTACGACCCCAAGACGGGCACCACCTATTATGCCGCCAACCAGGAAGCCCCCATGCGCAAGGCCGTGTACAGCTGTGATGCCAAGGGCAAGGTGGTGAAGCTGTCCACCCAGCAAGGCACCAACGATGCCATCTTCAGCACCACCTTCAAGTATTTCATGAACGTATACAGCAACCTGGACACACCGCCCGTCACCACCCTGTGCGATGCCAAGGGGCGCACGCTCAAGACCCTGGAGGACAATGCCGACCTGCGCCAGAAACTGGCCCGGATCACCCTGGGACAGCGCAAGCTCATCACCGTGCCCACCGACGGCGGCGTGCAGCTCAATGCCATCATGGTGCTGCCCCCCGACTTCAAGGAGAGCAGCCAGTACCCCGTAGTCATGTACCAGTACAGCGGCCCCGGCAGCCAGCAGGTGCTCGACAGCTGGAGCGCAGGCAACATGGGCGGCATGCTCTACGAGCAATACCTGGCCCAGAAGGGCTTCATCTGCGTGATTGTGGACGGCCGGGGCACTGGCGGACGCGGACGCGAGTTTGAGCAATGCACCTACCTGAAACTGGGCCAGCTGGAAAGCCACGACCAGGCACAGGCTGCGCTCTATCTGGGCACACTCCCCTATGTGGACAAGGCACGCATCGGCATCTGGGGCTGGAGTTTCGGCGGGTTCAACACGCTCATGAGCATGAGCGAAGGCCGCGGCGTGTTTGCCGCCGGTGTGGCAGTGGCTCCCCCCACCTCCTGGAAATACTATGACACCGTCTATACAGAGCGTTTCATGCGCACGCCCAACGAAAACAAGGAAGGCTACGACGTGAGCCCCATCGGCCGCGCCTCCGGTCTGCAAGGCCACCTGCTCCTCTGCCACGGTCTGGCCGACGACAATGTACACTGGCGCAACACCGCCGAATACACCGAGGCGCTGGTGCAGGCCGACAAGGACTTCAAGGAACTCACCTACACCAACAAGAACCACGGCATCTACGGCGGCAACACACGCTACCACCTCTTCCGCCAGATCACCGGTTGGTTCCAGGACTACCTGCAATAATGCGCCGCGGACACCATTTTGCAGGGCCTCCCCCGAAAATGGTGTCCCTATTATTTGCAGGAATAAAAAAAACTGTGTACCTTTGCAACGCTTTTTTGAAAAAGCAGCTGCGCACCTGTAGTTCAATGGATAGAATAACGGATTCCGGTTCCGTTGATTAGGGTTCGATTCCCTACAGGTGTACCTCCCTTCGCCTTCCGCCCATGTGATGCTATGACATGAGCGGAAGGCATTCCTTTTATTTGAAAATCATCTGCGCAAAGGCGGTGAGGTAGTCGCGCCAGTTGCGCCAGATGTGGCCTCCCTCGCTTTCGTGATACACATACCCGTAGCCCTTCTCATCCAGATAACGGCGCAGGTCTACATTCTGCTGATAGAGGAAGTCGGTGCGTCCGATGGCAATCCAGTAGAGCTGGGGCTTGGCTGCAAACAGGCGGTCCAGCTGTTCCTTGTCCTTCCCGCTCGCCTGCAGGGCATCATAGAACGACCCCTGGGCACCCTGGGCGATATGAAGTCCGGCCGAGAAGAGGCCAATGTAGTCGAAAGTGGTGGGATGTGCCTTGGATATGGCAAACGAATGGCCGCCGCCCATCGACAGGCCACACACGGCACGGTGCCGCTTGTCGCGGGCCACCTTGTAATGGCTTTCCACATAGCGGATGATGTCGGGAAACGACTCGTCCATGGTGGCTGCCGGCTTTTCCTTGAAGCGGAGGCTGGCCATGAAGTCCGGCTTGTACATGCCCCGTCCCCACTCGCCGGGAGCCGCCTGCGTGGTGATGTTGCCATTGGGCATCACCACAATCATCGGCTTGCACAGGCCCTGGGCAATCAGGTTGTCCATGATTTGGGCCGTCCGCCCCAGCGTGGTCCAGGCATCCTCATCGCCTCCTGCGCCATGCAGCAGATACAGCACGGGGTAGTTCTTTCCCTTGTCATATCCCGCAGGCGTATACACGGTCATGCGGCGTTTCATCTTCAGTGTGGGGCTGTCATACCACACCTTTGCCACATCGCCGTGGGGCACATCGTTCACGCCATACAGATAGCCCTTGTCCCCCACCCCGCGGCTCACGATGAAGATGTTCTTGACCGAAGCCACATCACGGTTTATGTAGACATTCGAGGGGTCGAGCATCTCCATCCCGTCCACCCGCAGCGAATAGGAATACAGTTCGGGGGCCAGCGGGTCGGAGGTGAAGGTCCAAACACCGTTGGTCTCCTTCAGTTCCGCCCATCCGGGCACCTCCATCTGTCCCGTCTGCGTGTCCACCTTTCGGGGAGACAGGAAATCGCCCGTCACCTCCACCTTCACCGCCTTTGGGGCATACACATTGAACGTAACCGTGCCGTCGGCATTCACCACCGGCGAGTTCACCTGGCCACCGCTCCACAGCGCTTCCTGGCCCATCGAAGCCGAGGCCCACACAGCAGCCGCGGCAAATGCAACAATCTGTTTTCTCATATCTCTTTTTTTTGTTATGGTAATACACCGGAAATTCCGGAAATTCCGGATAATCCGAAAAGACCCGGAAAACCCGGATAATCCGGATTCCCCCAACACCCCACTCTATCCGCCTCCCCCAGCCAATCTCGCCCTCAGCGCCTCTATCTCCCGCTGCTGCGAGGCAACGATGGCTTTCAGCCGGGCAATTTCCTTTTCCTGCTGGGCGATAATCTGCTTTTGGGTGCCGCGCATTTCCAGGCGTGCAGCCGTCATGCGTTCCCTTATGCCGCCCTCCACCACGAATTCGCGGTCACGCTTGGCCAGAAACGTAGTCATGGCCTTGTCTACCATGTGACACAGGCAGATAGCCAGATTGGCCATTTCCTCATCCGTCCATTGCGCAAAGAAAGGACGGTAGTCACGTTCGTCGCTATGATTGCGGCAGAAATTGCGCATGGCATTATATCTTTCGGGGTTCTCCTGCGCCCACTCCTGTATTCCATGCTGCTTGATGTAGTCCAGATAGTCCTCCAGTAGTTCCTGGTTACTGCCTCTGGCAATCCCCAACAGCTTCATTTCCGTCTCGAACGATGTCTGGCCGTCAGTGAGTCCCTCCGCAATATTCTGCTTGACGGAGCGTGCAGCCTGAACCATCTGGTCGACCGTGCGGTCACCATAGCGAGGCAGGAAGCGCGCACAGAATACTTTCGTCAACTGCACCAGCACATCACTCTTACGATAGAAATACAGCTCGGTGTAGACAGTCGGCTTACGCATTACGCTGGGAGTTCCGTCGTCATGGCGACGCAGCGGGATGTCTTTCCTCTGTTCCGTCATTCTCTTGTTCCTAAGGGTTACATTTACGCGGCAAAGGTACGTATTATCCCTGAAAATGACAAGCAGAAAGGCAGTTATTTTTCATTTTTGTATTCCTGGCTATTTCCTCCTATCCATATTCCTCTGCTGCCGGGAAGCCGGGACAATGAGGCTTGCGGGGGTCCAGGTCGCAGTGGCCCACCACCCGGGCCGTGGGATAGCGGACGCGGAGTTGGATGATGAGCCGGCGCAGGGCGGTGCGCTGGGCAGGTGTGCGGGTGTCGGCTGGCGTGTGGCCATCGGGGGAGAGACCGCCGATGTAGCACACACCGATGGAATGCCGGTTGTGGCCGCGGCAATGGGCTCCGGGCAGCTGCTCGGGACGGCCGCACTCGATGGTGCCGTCGGTGGGGATTACATAGTGGTAGCCGCAGCCGTTCCATCCGTTCTGGGTGCGATGGATGCGGTCGATGTCGGCCATGCGGAGGGCACTGCCCGCCTTGTTGGCAGAGCAGTGCACGATGATGTGGGTGATGGTTCTCACGTGATATACGTGGTTAGGATTTGCGGGAATCGGCGGGAAAAGCCAGCATCAGGGCAAGAGCAATGAAAAAAGCCGCGGCGATGGTGCGGGCCACACGGTCGTACCAGGGCACACGATAAGGCGCAGGAGTACATGTCACCTCCGACACGACGGTGTCGGTGCGCACCTCGCGAAGGGTGTCGCGCACCAGCCGCAGGCGGTATTCCACCCGCGTGTCGCGCAGGTACACGGTGTCGGGGGCCATCCGGCACAGGACCGTGTCGGGCATAGCGGCCCGCCGATAGTCCTGCCTCACATCGTGGAGCACAAAGACACTGTCGTATCGGAGCCCGTGGGACTCCACGGTGTCGCACGCAACAAGGCGGCTGGAGGCAGAAGGAACCACACGGGCACTGTGGCATGCCGCCATGAGGCTGGCAGCCAGCAGAAGGGGAAGTACGGGATGTTTCATGGCCGGACGGAGATTTGTGGAAGTTGATGGGGAAAACCAGTGACGACAAGGGTGACGGCCACGCCCCTGCCGAAGGCCTTCCTGAGCCGTTCGGAAAGGAGGCCGTAAGGGGCGCGCGTGTGCTTCATGCATCCGGGCACCACCAGGGTGCCCATGAGCACGGACCCGTCGGTGCGGCGGTGCACGCCGTTGCCCATCTTCAGCTGGGGGCAGCATACGGGGAGCAGGGTGTTGGCATACAGTTCGCCGCCCTTCCCGCACCGCCGGCAGCGGAGCAGCACATCCTGTGTGGGATGTTCGAGGATGAGGGGCACGTGCCGCCCGTACTGGCGGCAATAGTGGCGCAGGACAGCATACACGCCCGGACGCAATGCCCTGGACGCATGCTCCGAGGTTTCGCAGAGCTTTTGCCCGTCGACATACAGCACACCGTCGCAGGTGTCCGTTGTCAGTTGTGTGTGAATGAGGGTGAGAGTCATGTCTGAGTCAGTTTGAGGGTTGTTGAATGGATTCATGATGAAGCCGGAAAAGGTCGGAATAGTCCTTGCAGCCCGCCGGCAAAGAATGCCTCCGGAGCGTGGTGCCCAGGCTTGTGGCCAGCTGGAGGAGCGACTGGAAGAGCCGCTCTCCGGGCTCGTCGGCATCGGGGTAGATGTGCAGGTCGAGCGGTCCCATCCGGTCGACCAGCATGCGCAGGGCCTCCCTGTCGGCCTGGGTGAGCAGGGTGGCCGAGGGAATGGCGATGGCCTTGTGTCCGGCCGAGAGCAGGGCCATACAGTCGGTGACGCCCTCGGCGATGTAGAGCGGTTCGCCCGGCTGGAGCAGCATGAGCACGGGCAGGTTGTAGATGCCACACCGTCCGCCACTGGGAAAACGGAAGCGCGGAGGCACGGGCACGAGTGTGTGCCCCTTATCTGAGACCGACGGGCCCAGGTAGCGCGACTGCACGGTAATCAGCTTCCCCGCCGGCGAACGGTAAGGGATGAGCAGGGCCGGTGCGTCATAGAACGGCCTGCCGTAGCGCCAGCAGGGCATCGGGTGCGAGATGCTGGTGATGCCCAGCCAGCGTACCACCTCGGGCCGGTAGTGACGCTCCTGGAACAGGAACTGTCGTGCCTCCGGGCTGAGCACA
This sequence comes from uncultured Prevotellaceae bacterium, assembly GCA_945865175.1. GTDB lineage: Bacteria > Bacteroidota > Bacteroidia > Bacteroidales > Bacteroidaceae > Physcousia. The sequence goes on from CAMBDA010000001.1 coordinate 175,050, forward strand.
GGACGTGCCACCAGCGACTCCAGGTACTCGGTGTCCACAGGGAAAGCCGGACGTAGCCGCGGAAGCGGCAGGCGGCTGGAGGCCATGGACAGAATCACGTGATGACGGGCTTCCAGCCACCGGCAGGCCTGGGGCAGGGAGATGTTCCACCGATGCATGACCAGGTCGATGGGGCCGCCGTGGGCATTGCAGGCAAAGCAGTGGAAGGTGTTGCGACCCACATGGAAGTGGAGCGAGGGATGCCTGTCTTCATGAAAAGGGCAGCGTGCCAGATGGCGCACCACGGGTATGCCCAGGTCGGCAGCCACAGCCTCGATGGGCAGGCTGCGAAAGGTTTCCAGATTCTGTATCATTTTGCGTCGGTTTTATGGGTTTTGCGATAAAGGTCGTTCTCCACAAGCTCAATGTCGCCCGACTTGGTCCAGAGGTACAGGAACTTGCGTCCTGAGGTGCACAAGTCGCTGGCCTCCACCAGGTCGTAGAGCATCTGCCGGGAAAAGCGTTCGGGCAGGAGGGCATAGATGCCGGGAAAGCGCACCTGCTTCTGCCTTCTGGACGACTTCTTGTGGATTTCCTCAAAACGTTCTCCCCACATTTCCAGCAGTGTGTGCAGGCAGTATTCGGCCAGGAAGGTGTAGAGTTTCTTGCAGTGGCGGCGGGCTTTGCTTTCGGCGGTGCCCTGGAGCTGGTACAGGTAGTAGCACAGGGCCGTCATGCGGTAGGCATTCACACTGGCACGCTTGCGGAACACGTCCAGTGCCGTGGAGCCGTTGAGCAGTGCCTGGTGCCCCTTGGCGCGGCACCAGGCAGCCACAGTGCTGTCGATCCACTTCATGTCCAGATGGTTTTCGGGCTGCAGCGTGCCGTCGGGCTTGAAGGTGTCCTCCATCATCCGGTCCAGGGTGGCCCGGATGGCGGAGAGCTGCTCCTCGGTGTAGGGGCGGAAACGATAGCCGTCGGCACCCAGCTGGTCGGGCATCATGCACAGGATGCAGCGCGTGATGTTGCCGCCCTCGATGGAGTCCTCGTCCATATAGCGGTCCAGGGCCGAGGGGGTGGCACAGAACAGGGTGCACATGTTGATGTCCACGATGGCCGAATAGCTCTCGGCCGACATGAAGTCGATGCCGAACGTGGCCCCCAGGTCGAAGCTGTTGCGCAGGATGGTGCGCAGGTTGCTGTAGCCGTTCTTGCCGGCATCCACCATTTGGGCCAGTTCGTCGGAAAACATGAAGAAGGTGAGCGAGCAGCCATACCTGCGCATATGGTTGGCTGTTCGCTTCACGAGCATCGTCTTGCTGATGGTGGGCGGTATCAGGCGGATGATGGTGAGGGGCTCGGGTTCCAGGCGCTCGTTGGCCTTGCGGCACCGTTTGCGCTCGCGGTGGTCCTGCTCCTTCTGGCGTTCGCCCTTGTCGTGCTCCTTCAGGGTGTAGCCCATGATGAGGTCTTCGATGATGCAGACATACGACTTGCCCGACGACTGCGCCCCCACCACAATCACCTGCAGCAGCAGGGCCGAGGGGCGGCCGTCGTAATAGTAGCGGAGCCGCACCCTGGGGAGCAGGGCGCACAGCGGCGACACGGAGGCCAGGAAATACTGGAGAATCAGGCCCTCAGGGGCATTGCTCACGATTTCGCGCAGCGGACTGGGCAGTTCGGAGGGCCGGAGGGGAAAGCCGGCACTTGCCTGCTCGTCCAGGGAGGGGAAGCTGTTCTGGGTTTTCATGCGGGAATGTCTTTTTTCAGTTGTTCTACGATGTGGTGGAAAATCAGGCAGCTGAGCGGTGAGGAAAGGTAGCCTTCGCAGTAGGTGCGGCTGTCCTTGAGATGGGCTGCCAGGGCCACGGACAGCTCGTTCTGGAGATGGCATTTCAGGCTGTGGAAGATGCCTGCCACCAGCACCTGCTGCTGATGATTGAGGAGTGGCCAGAGGAGCGACTGGGCGCTGACAAAGTGCGGGTCGTAGCCGCGGCGGCCGGGAAGAAGATGTTGTGCCATAGTGTAACATTGAGTTAAATGGTTGATAATCAAATTGTCGGTGCAAAAGTACGCCAGAAATTCGGCTGAACGAAACATGAACGCCTGCTGAACGTTCAAAGCATGTTCAACGTGAATTGAAATTTTTTTTCACTTTTTTCTTGTCCGGTTTAAGGAAAATTTGTAATTTTGTGGTGAACCAAATTTTTAATCGCTATGGAAACGACAGAGAAGAGGAGAATCCACTACACAGGTTCACAATTCAACGTGTTCAATATCAATAATATTGAACAATTTATCAACAGCCCTGTACACTGCCAGGACAGGAATGGCTACAGCCAGGGCGCATTTGAGGAAAACGGGGATAGGGAGGAGGCCGAGGAGATTCACGATGCCGAGGAGGCCGGGCCGCTGGCCGCACAGGTGTCCCAGTCGGAGGTGAGGCAGCAGATGCTGGCCTATGTGATGAGGCTCTATCCGCGCTATGTGGCCCCGCTGTGGCAGCCTGCCTACCAGCCGCTGTGGGAGGACATCCTGCAGCAGCCCGAGGTGGAGGAACTGCTCCTGGGCGGCCGCCATCAGCAGGGCGTACCCTACAACCGCCGCCAGCTGTGCCGCATCATCCACTACCTCCACGTGGGCCAGAAGGTGCTGCGCGAGTCGGCCACCAACACGGAGCTGGGTGTGGCACTGGAGGGGACGGACGACGCAAAGGTGAGAACACAATTTTCATACCTTCCCGAGGGCAGGGAGGTTTGTCAGGTGCTGGCCGCTGCGGTGGCCCGCCATCGCCCTGAAGCCTCATGATGCAACGGCCAGGGTGTCCACAGTGTCCCGCGTCCACTGGAACCGATTTGCACCTGCACACCCTACAACCGGCTGCCCTGTTTGAGGCCTGGAGAGGATAAAAAGAGGGAATAACAACGGTTTTTCGAGTTAATAAATACTAATTCATCTCGCACGCGCGATGTAGACTTGGGATTAGTAGAAAAGAACTGTTGATTGATGGATAAAATGAGGATCATACGCCCCAATTCGGTTCCAGTGGACGCGGGACACTGTGGACGCTCAGGGCATCAGACAGTGCCGCGCTGCTGCCTAACTGGAAAAAAATTGCGGCCCAACTGGGTAGCAAAATTTCTCCAGTTAGGAAACAAAAAGGGCTCTGCCCCCCCCTCTAAAGGCCCTCGGAAAACGGGTGTCCCGCGTCCACCGCGATACACATGCGAGCGCTCACCCGCGTAGCAGCAGCCACGCTGCACGGCAGGTCGGAAACGAAGCCACGCCAGGTCGGAAACCCCTTGCAGGGATGGAAAACATGTCGTAACTTTGCACCGTCGAAAAGCCGGAGATGCTACAGGGCACCATACGGCCGGAGACACCTAAACAGATAAATCGCCAAAACTCAAAAAACTCGTATCACCATGAGTATCAGACTTAAAGCCATCGAGCGCAAGCTGCAGGTAGGCCAGAATGCTGGCGAGTATCGTTACTTCCTCCAGGCAGAGCTGTACAACAGGCTCTCCGAGGACAAAGTCATCACCGAAGCGGCCCTCCGCTCGGGCATCCCCCGCGGCACCATCAGCTCGTCCTGGGATGCCATCGGAGAGGTCATCGGGGCCTGGAGCACCGAGGGCCACAGCGTAGCCATCCCCGGTCTGGGCACCATGCGCTTCGGGGTACGTGCCACCTCCGTAAACGATGTGAACAAGGTGGCCACCAGCCTCATCACCTCGCGCCGTGTCATCTTCACGCCCACGCCCGACATCAAGCGCTCCCTGGCCGAAACCACCATCAGCATCACCTGCTACGACCGCAACGGCAAGGTTGTGAAGCGCGTGAACGCTGACGACGAGGGCAACGTGGAGGATCCCGAAAATGATCCGCAGGACCCCTCCGGCAGTGGCTCCGGCACCGATGAAGCCGGCGGCAGCGACAACACAGGCGGCAGCGACAACACCGGCGGCAGTGACGCGCCCAGCTTCAACTAGCCCCATTCCCTCCTGATCTGCAGCGGGGGGAGCCCCTCCTCCCGCTGCACTTCCACCCCTCCATCTGAAACCCGTATCGCCCATGTCATCAAAACATACCATCCAACAGCTAACCGCCTCATTCACAGTGTGCTTTGGCGTAGCGCTCATCACCGCGGCCTTCTTTGTGCCGCCCATGGGGGTCATCGACCCCACCGTTCTCACTGCATTCGGTGAGCTTCTCACCTTTGCCGGTTCTCTCATTGGCATTGACAGTCATTACCGATTCAAACATCGGACTGACGCAGGAACAGACACATCACCCTAACGACGCACAATCCTATGAAAGAAGAGATTACGACACGCCCACCCTCCACTCCGCTCCATCTCCATGGCAGCGACAACCAGGCCAACCACTTCCAGGCCGACAAGATTGACTCCGTTAAGAACATCGTGGAGAACTACGATCAGAAATACGAGGTCCACGTGCACCTCTCCCCAAGCACGCCCCCACCCCGCTCCTGCGGTCGCCCAGGAACCGCCTGTTCCAACTTGCGGACATGCATCCTGGACCTCATAGGCCTTGAAGCCGTGCTGGCACTGCTGCTGGCAGCGGCCCACTTTTCCGGCCATGGCCAGGACCTCTTTCTGGGCAACCCGCTCTCCAAGGTGCTCCTGCTCTTCATGATGCTCACGCTGACGATGCTGTCAGGCTTCTGTCTTTTACTCACCCTGCTGCAATCCAGCCGCTGCGGTGACTAGCCGAGCCATCCTTCCACCTATCTACAAACCCCTAAAATACAAGAAAAAAAATGAACAGATTCATCATTCCCATGGCGGAGGGCAAGGCCCTCCCCATCATCCAGACTCCCATACCCGTTTCGGATGAAAAGGCATTGCCCAGCACATGCCACCAGCACATCTTCACCTGCATCAACAGCAGTTTCGTGGACACCCCCATCCTGTGTATCAGCTTCGTGGGCTTTGTGCTGGCCGGCCTGGCCATGCACATACAGTTCAAGAACCATCATCCGTCCGACTCCTCCCATCCCGACAAACCGGACAATCCCAGCCATTAACAGGAATCTTCCACACCGTACGCAAGGAAAATTCCCCCAAGGATTACCAGCCAACACCCCCCAAAAGGGGTGATACCATTCAGCACAGGGCACCAGCCCTGTGTTCCACGAATATCCCCAAATATCGATAACCCGTCCACCCCAGGCCCCTTCGGGTAGGGTGTTCAAAATAGCCGTTTCATTCGAGCCTCTATGCACAAAACGTTGAGTGTGAAGAGCCGTGTGAGGGGAGACTTTCACGCACGGTTCTGTGAGAGGGTGAGGGTGAAACTCCCTCGCTCTACTCGACCCTGCCCCTGGTCTTTACTTTATGTAAGACCGAAACATCCGGATGGCCCTGTGTTGGGGCGGTCTTACATAAAGTAAAGATCCTACAGCGGGAGACATCGGCGGCGGGTATTCCCGTTATTGCGTATTGCTGTCATTGTATATTACCGTTGCCTTGCCTTCGCCTGATTTCCAATTATCAGGGAGATTACTTACTATTTTATTATATGCATCTTCATTTGCTACTATCAACGACCTTGATGTCACGCTATCGTCTGTTCCTGCATCATAAAGCCAATCAAATAGACAATCGCTTGCAATAACATCAGTTGCCAACATAGTTACAGATTGCAGTTTTGTGCAACCTGAGAACATATTGAAATAGCAGCTCTCAGCAAGAGTCGTTGCCTTCAATTCTGGTGCTGTTGTCAATGAACTACAAAACTCAAACATACAATAATAGCACCAATCAGCAAGTTCCGTTGCCGGCAATGCAGGTGCTTTCGTCAATGATGTACAACTCTCGAACATAGAAGAATAGCAGTCGCTTGCAAGTTCCGTTGCCGGCAATGCAGGTGCTGTTGTCAATGATGAGCAACCAACGAACATAGAAGAATAGCAGCCGCTTGCAAGAGTCGTTGCCTTCAATTCTGGTGCTGTTGTCAATGAAGTACAACCCTCAAACATACTATAACAGCAGTAATAAGCAAGTTCCGTTGCCGGCAATGCAGGTACTTTCGTCAATGATGTACAACGACAGAACATTTCAGAATAGCACCAATCAGCAAGTGTCGTTGCCGGCAATGCAGGTGCTTTCGTCAATGATGTACAACGATAGAACATTTTTTCATAGCACCAATCAGCAAGTGTCGTTGCCGGTAATTCTGGTGCAGAGGTTAATTGAGTGCAATCTTTAAATAAAGAACAGAAACGGGCATCCTTTGTGTTAACATTTTTGTAGTATTCATAATCTAAAAATGTTCGGATGTCGCCTGTGCATGCCACTTTGACATTTGAATTTTCATTAAAAGGAGTAAATGAGATGGTTGCATAATTATCCATATCGTTAGCTGTACCATTCTTATTTTTTCCCCTTAACCTCAGATTACCTATACTACCTCCGAATTGAATATCAGATATTCCGCTTCCAGAAATTTGCGTCCATTCGCCATTTTTAACAGAATACTCCAAGTCAGAGATGGAATAACTTCCTGAAGTTGTCATCTTAAAAGTCACTGCTTCATTAGATGTAAATGTGACATAGGGAATAAATTCGGCTGGCTTTGAGCTTGAAATAGCTCCTTCTGTCCACGGCTCCACAGACACAGAGGATATAGTGGCTTGGTCGTGAGTAATCGCGGCATTCGAAAGGGTAAAGGTGTAGTGCTTGCCGGCTTCGAGAGTATAGCCAGTAGGGATAGATAATTCTATCTCTTTATCGTCTCCACCACAAGAAATTACCGCCTTGGCGATATTTGTATAATCGCCAGGGGCAACTATGGCTGTTGTGGATGCTTTTTTGTTTGTGTCATCATTTTGGGCAGTTGTCCAGACATATCGGCCATCTGTATTATAGTCCGTCTTCTGGTATGGATTGATAGTCACCTTGCCGTCTGCGTCAGTAACAGCCTCACAATATTGCACTCTTGTGAATAATTTACTTACACTCGCGCTTGTAACTGCATTGCCATCTAATGTTATATTATTATAGTCGATCTCTACAGTTACTTTCGACAGCATGTGCTCGAAATTTAAGTCTAAGGCTACGTTATTTCTTTTTATAGTTGCAGTTGCCCGCATCCAGTCGGGGATGGAGTCATATCTTCCATCTTGATAGCCAGGAATCACGAATTTATTGAAGTCATCGTTTTTCTGAACATTCCCATTTTTTGTTTTACATGGATAAGTAGCCTGAAATACGTTATCTCCCGAGCCATACCACATTATCTTGGCATTGTCTTGTGCAGTCCATGTTGAGTTATTGCTATCATAATTATACGTAGCCTCATAATCATATCCAACATTTTCGCGTTGAGTGACATTGGTGAGTAGGAATGGGCTGGGGGCGGGCGATGTCGTAGAGTTTTCACCGACACGAGTCACCGTTCCGATAGACACGACGTTGTCAGCATCATTGGCGGTGATGTCGGCGATGTCGTTGTTGGTGCAGGCGGCAAATGTCATTGCCGCCGCCATCCATGCAAATATCTTATTCCTTTTCATTGTATATATATTTTTTTTCAAATTAATAATTCAATATATGTTTCATTATCTGGTCTGGATCATCGTCGTGATGGGGGTTGATGTTGTCCTTGTTCCAACGCTTGGGGTTGTCCATGATATATTGCGCTATGTAATCATGGGCGCGCTGGTTGCGGATGATATGGTCGAAATAACCCTTCTGCCATAGATTGCCGTCAAACCGTTGCCATCCCTTTGTTTTCACGCCCTCTATGTATCGATGGGTGGTATCGCTTTTATACCGTCGTATGATTTCCGGGAGGGTATTGTTTCCCGTCTGCATTATCATGATATGCACGTGATTGGGCATTACGATATGGAATGGCACCGTGATGTTGTCATCATACTCCTCGATGTCGCGTGTGACCTTGTCGATGGTCTTGCCCGCATCATTCAACAACATTGTCCCATTGGTCACATCGCCAAACAGACATTGTCGGTCGTTGGTGACGATAGTGACGAAGTAGCATCCGGCGGAGGAATAGTCGTAGCCTTCCATCCGTAGCCGTTTGCGTTGAGGCAGTTTGTTGTTCACATTTGTCATATCGTTCATATTTTTATATTATGTATGTTCATTATCATATTGTGACATTATCATTGGCGCAGTCCCCGCCGCTGTAGGGTCTTACCTCGTGTAAGACCGCAACCCGTATATGTTATTCCCCCGTGGACGTTTGCGGCGGGCGGTCTTACACGAGGTAAGACCCTACAGCGGCGGGTGTTTGCGGTGGACGTTATCGCGGGCGTTTGCGGCGGACATCGCGGACGTTATCGCGGGTGTTTTCGCAGACATCATCGCCTTGCTGCTGCTGACGACGATGATATGGGAACTATTATTAGTTTTCCATTAGCGTCGGTCTCGAACTTATATCCGTAGTCTTGGATGGATTTGTTATCTCCGTCCTTGGCGGTGTTGAGATTATTGATTATCTCTTCAGTCCAGCCGCCAGTGACTTGACCTCCAGCACTGTCGCTTGCTTTATTTGACTCATAATTTGACTGATTTCCGCTTGTCCAATAGCAATTCTTCATGGTGCTGCCTGTGGCAAATATGTTATACAAGGCATAATCACCATCCGATATGCTTCCGGTATTTACACATGAAATCATTGTACCTGGAAAATCCGAATTATAATGATATCCTACTTCAACGGTTATTCCCGCAGTTTTTGTATTACCATTATTTATACATCCTATTATAGTAGGTCTATAACCAGAGTAGTTCAATCCATAGCAGCTAATTCCAGCGGAAGAAGTATTACATTCTGAAAAGTCTGCATTATTTGTGCAAGCAATAATTTTTCCTCTATTTATACGACAAATTCCAAAAGCATCATACGCAGTGACTTTGCCATCTATGGTACAATATTCTATTGTTCCATTATTTACTTTTGCAATACCATACAGTGTATTATTTCCTCCGTCTATATTAACTTTGACATTTTTAATTGTACCATCATTATATCCTACTAATAATCCATTTTCTCCATTATTAGTATTATATAATTTTGTCGTGATAGTATGACCATTACCATCGAAAATACCACAGAACCCATCGATATACGGCAATGTCTCTCCATCCGGCACTGTAATATCGCCATCAAGAGTTATATTGGTATTATCTGCACCGTTGGCCTGTGTCCATGCTTTATAGGCATTGTAGTTGCTGACAGTGTATGTGCGGACACCTGTAGTGGGATCTACTTCTACTTTATACCCATCCAAGATCGCATCATCTTTTCCTCCGAGGTCAATACTACTATTGTTCCAGTCGGTGACGGAGACGGAGGAGATGGTGGCGGCGTTGTGGCCGATGACGAGGTTGAAGTTGTATTGCTTGCCAGGGGATAATTCGCTGAGGCCTGAGGGGAAGGGAGCGGCAAGGAACTCGGTGGTATTGTCATTCATCTTGATAGATAGCTCAATGAGGTTTGTGCCCGATGTGGAGTAGTCTTTGGGCTTTACGATTGCCTCTATTGTTTTGCTGTTGTCGGTGGAGTTGTAATACGGCATGATGGCTCCTAAGACCTTGAAGATTTCGGAACTGAGGGCACTGGCTGCGACATCGCCCTTGAGAGTCACGTTGAAGTGGAGCTTGGCATTGCGATGCTCGAAGTTGAGCGACAAGCCATCCGTTGCTGCAGCCTTTGTGGATGTAGCAGTGGCAGTCATCCAGTCGGCAGCGGCTAACTTGTCGGGAGTCGATTGGTCGGGAAGGATTTGGAATGTGGTGTAGGATGCCTCGTTGGCCACGGTTCTTATTGGCGAGAAGGCCTTGAACTCGTTGGGAATTTCATTGCCGTCAGCGTCTTTTACGTTATACCATACCACCTTGCTGTCTCCTGTTTGGGCGTATTGATTCGTGTTATTATTAAAGGTGAAGTCCGCCTCAAAGTTCACGTTGCGTTTTGTTGCTTGCGTGATGTTGATGAGGTGGAATGGTGCGGTCATTGGGGAGGTGGTTGACGCACCTTCACCTGAACGGGTGACAGATGCCACGTTCACCACGTTGTCGGCATCATCGTGGGTGATGTCGGCAATGTCGTTTGTCGAGCATGCCGTGAGTGAGAGGGCGGCAGCCATCAAGGCGAATATCTTTTTCTTCTTCATATATAACATATATTTTTTTATTTTATTATTTTTTGAACCACAGAGAAAATGAGTTATAGAGATTTTCATTTTCTTGGAGTTAGTCGCAAGCGACGGAGGACGTGGAGTTGCCATGCGGATGGCAGGATGCGCAGCCCCCGCCGCTGTAGGGTCTTACCTCGTGTAAGACCGAAACCGTCGTCATTGCCATCCGGTGGGGCGGTCTTACACAAGGTAAGACCCTACAGCGGATGTTTTCGCGGACGTTATTACAGACGTTATCGCGGACGTTATCGCGGACGTAATCAATCATCAGTAATCAATCATCATCTTCTTTTATTTCTGTTCCATTTTTATCGTACACTTTTGCGCCTGTTGTGGTCGCTTGCCATTCAGGGCGCAGCAAATTATGTCGTTTTAATGCGTCATATGCAGCCTGACTATCTAATATCAATTTTCTCGATGTCACTGATTTGTCTGTGCCTACATAATTAAGCCAACCATCCATATTATTATTGTTATATATTTCTGAAGGAGGTGCCAACATCTTTATTTCACTGATTTTTTTACAACCTTCGAAAATATGATCATAGCATTTCATATCCAATGTCTGAGCAGGCAGTTCCGGGGCTTTGGTCAATTCAGTGCAGCCTCTGAACATCATATAGTAGCAATAATATGCCAATGTAGTGGCAGGAAGTTCTGGAGCGGAAGCCAATGATGTGCAGCCGTCGAACATATTCATATAACAATTATATGCCAATGTAGTGGCAGGCAATTGGGGGGCGGAGGTCAATGATGTGCAGCCAGAGAACATATTTCTATAGCAGGCATTTGCCAATTCTGTTGCAGGCAATTCTTCTGGAGCAGTTGTTAATGCGGAGCAATCGGAGAACATTAAATAGTAGCAACCATATGCCAATTTAGTGGCGGGAAGTTCTGGAGCTTTAGTCAATGATTTGCAGCCTTCGAACATATTAGCGTAGCACCCATCTGCCAAATCTGTTGCAGGCAGCTTGGGGGCAGAGGTTAGTTGGGTGCAATTCTTGAACAGATACATAAAACGGGCATTATTTGTTGCAATGAAATGATTCTCATAATCTATAAGAGTACGTATGTCGCCTGAGCAGGTCACCTTAACTTCGTTTTCAAACTTCACTATTGCATATCCATAATATGTAGTATATACTTCAGACTGTACGCGGTATGTGCCGGAATTTGCAATACTCTTCCCTCTTAATCGCAATTTACCCTTGTTTCCTCCGAAAGTGACGAAGTCAGTCATACCTGTACCCGGAATGGCAATCCAAGGGCCATTATTCACTGAGTATTCAAAGCCTTCTATAGGAAGAGGGAGAACGTTGTCGATAGTTACCACAAACTTAAATCCCTGCTCACTATCGGCAGAGAATGTCACATAGTCTATTCCACTATCATTAAAGGCCTGATCGTCGTTAGTGGTGATGGTGGCTGAGGTCCAGTCGGTGACGGAGACTGAGGAGATGCTTACGGCATCATGACCTAAGTTGAGGGTGAAGTTGTATTGCTTGCCTGGCGCGAAGGTGATATCTGAGGGGAATTTGAGGGAGAATGTCTCGCTGCCCAACGTGATATTGATGAGTTCATCATTTGAGGTATAGGCAGTTTCACGCGGATTAACTATCGCCTCAATCGTTGTGGGGGTTGAGGTGTTGTTGTAATACGGGGTGATGCTGCTGTTGATTACCTTGAAGTCGGAGCTGCGCATAGCAGTGGCATCAGCCTTGGCATTGACGTCGAAATGGAGTTTGGAGAGCTTGTGATCGAATTTGAGCGTGATGCCGCCTTCCTCTTTCTTTCCGTGTGTATAGGCAGTCATCCAGTCGGCAGCGGCTAACTTGTCGGCAGTCGATTGGTCGGTGGGGATAGTGAAGGTGGTGAATGACGCATTGTTGGCTGACGTATGTAATGGCGAGAAAGCCTGGAACTCGTTGTCATAGCTATTGCACCACACTACCAATCCGTTGACAGAGTATGTGTTGTTGTCGAAGGTGTAGTCAGCCTCGTATTTCATATCGAATTTCGCCATTTGTGTCACGTTGACGAGATGGAAAGGTGCGGTCATTTGTTGAGCCGTAGTATTTCCTGTTTCGCCAGAACGGGTTACGGATGCGATGTTCACGACGTTGTCGGCATCATTGGCGGTGATGTCGGCGATGTCGTTGGTGGAGCATGCGGCAAGAGTCATTGCCACCGCCATCCATGCGTATATCTTATTCCTTTTCATTGTATATATATTTATTGTTCTTTGTAAATTACCGTTGCCTTGCCTTCGCCTGATTGCCATATATCAGGGAGAGCGGGATTATTGTTATATTTTGTATTTACTATTGTATTATATACATCTTGACTTGCTACTGTCAACGTCCTCTGTGTCACGCTATCGTCTGTTCCTGCATCATAAAGCCATTTATATAGACAATCCCTTGCACTAACATCAGTTGCCAACATAGTTACAGATTCCAGGTTTGTGCATTCAAAGAACATGCCATTATAGCAGTCATTTGCAAGTTTCTTTGCCGGCAATTCTGGTGCTGATGTCAATGCTCTACAATTATTGAACATATTATAATAGCATCCTTTTGCAAGCGTCATTGCCGGCAATTCTGGTGCTGTCGTCAACGATTGGCATTCAAAGAACATACAATAATAGCAGCCTTGTGCAAGTTCCGTTGCTGGCAGTTCTGGCGCTGAGGTTAATATATCACAAGTACTAAATAATTTGCAGAAACGGGCATTACTTGTATTAACAGTATTGTAGTTTTCGTAATCTAATAATGTTCGGATGTCACCTGTGCATGCTACTTTGGCATTTGTTTCATTAGAAGAAAATGATATATTTGAACATGTACGTTCATTAGTAGCTGTACCATTAAGATTCTTTCCCCTTAACCTCAAATTTCCATAACTACCTCCGAATTGAATGTCAGATATTCCTTTTTCAGGAATTGATTTCCATTCGCCATAATTAACAGAATACTCTAAGTCAGAGATGGTATAACCGTAGTCAGTTGTCATCCTAAATCCCACTTCTTCATTAGATGTAAATGTGACATAGGGGGGAATCGGAAGGCTGGAGGCCGCCTCGTCATTTTCGTCTTCTGTAATATCCTGGTTGTTCCAGTCGGTGACGGAGACGGAGGAGATGGTAAGGGCGTAGTGGCCTACGGTGATGCTGAAGTTGTATTGCTTGCCTGCCTCTATCTGGGAGATGGAGGTGGGGAGGGGTACGGAGATTTCATCACCTCCTGCAAGGCGGAAGGAGATGAGGGTGGGGCGTGATGTGGAAGAGGTTATTTCGTCGGCGCTGACGGGAGCGACGATGGCTTCTATGGTTTTATTGCTTTCGTTGGCGGAATAGTATGGGGTGATGTTGCCTATCACGGTGATGTCCTCAGAGGTGAGGGCAGCGGCATCGTCCTTGACAGTCACGTCGAAGTGGAGCTTGGCATTGCGATGCTCGAAGTTGAGCGACAAGCCATCCGTTGCTGCAGCCTTTGTGGATGTAGCAGTGGCAGTCATCCAGTCGGCAGCAGCCAAGAGTTCGGGAGAGGCTTGGTATATAGGGATGTAAAAACGGTCGTAGGAAGCCAAGTTGGCGGCTGTGGAGAGAGGGGTGAAGGCTTTGAAGACGTTCTCTACCTTATTGCCTTCGTTGTCGTCGGTGTTGCACCACAGCACTGTTCCATTTGTCATGACATACGTCGAAGAGGCATCATCGTATTTGTAGTCAGCCTCGTATTTTTTGTCGTATTCGCTTTGTTGTGTGGTATTGACGAGATGGAAAGCCTTAATGGCATTGCTGTTGGAGGATGTATTGGCACGAGTAGCCGCCACATTCACCACATTGTCGGCATCATTGCCACCGAGGTCGGCAATGTCGTTGGTGGAGCATGCGGCGAGAGTCATCGCCGCCGCCATCCATGCGTATATTTTGTTCATTTTCATTGTATTTATATTATTCTTCAAATATTATCGTTGTACCGCTTGCGCCTGATTTCCAGTTGTCGGGGAGTGCGGGACGTTCATAATATGCCGTGTTTATTATTGTATTATATACAGTTGCATTCTTTAATTTGAGCGTTCTCGATTGTGCGGATGTTCCTGAGTTACAGAGCCATAAATATAGACAAGTTTCTGCATTCACATCTTCCGCTAACATAGTTACAGAGCTAAGGTTTGAGCAGTCGAGAAATATATATGAATAACAATCAGTTACAAGAATTGATGCTTTTAGTTCTGGTGCTTTGGTCAGGGCAGTGCAGCCAGAGAACATTCCACTATAGCAGCTTTCAGCAAGATCCGTTGCAGGCAAAGCTGGTGCTGTAGTCAATGAAGTGCAGTCACTAAACATATAATTATAACAATAGGGATACAATATTGTGGCAGGAAGCTCAGGAGCAACAGTCAATGAAGTGCAGTCGTCAAACATATATGCATAACATGCATATTTTAATTCCGTAGCCGGCAATGCAGGTGCTACTTTCAACGATGAGCAACCATCGAACATGCTTTTATAGCAACTTTTCGCTAATTCTGTAGCAGGTAATGCAGGTGCTACTTTCAACGATGAGCAATCTTCGAACATGCTTTCATAGCAATAATTAGCTAATGTCGTAGCTGGCAATGCAGGTGCCTCGACAAGTGAAGTGCAACGATAGAACATGTTTTCATAACAACTTACCGCTAATGTTGTAGCCGGCAATGCAGGTGCCTCGACAAGTGAAGTGCAACGATAGAACATGTTTTCATAACAACTTACCGCTAATGTTGTAGCCGGCAATGCAGGTGCCTCGACAAGTGAAGTGCAACCATAGAACATACCCTCATAACAATCCTTATTAAGATTCATACAAGGCAATTTTGGTGCAGAAATCAACTGTTTGCAATAAATGAAGAGAAAGTTGAAATTGGCATCACGAGTATCTACAGTCTTATATGACTCATAATCTAATAGTGTACGTATGTCGCCAGTACAAGCTACTTTAGTTTCGTTCTTAAAAGCTATAAAACTTGTTTCTGTTCCACTTGTATTCTTTCCTCTCAGACGAAGAGTACCTTTATCTCCACCGAATATTACATTGTCACTATCATAAATTTCATCAAAAGGTATCCATTCTCCATTATTTATCGAATATTCGTATTTATATGTATCAGTAGATCTTGTGATAGCATAAGACTGACCTCCATAAGGATTGATTGAATCCAAATCTTCTCTAGGATCATCCTCATAATCAACGAACTTAATCTGTTGCTCACTCTCCGCTGTAAATGTGATGTAATCTATATCTTCATCAGCACAACTTGCTTCATCTTCCTTTCCGGGGGTAACTGTTGCTGCTGTCCAGTCGGTGACGGAGACGGAGGAGATGGTGAGGGTGTTGTGACCTACGGTGATGCTGAAGTTGTATTGTTTGCCTGCCTCTATCTGGGTGATGGAGGTGGGGAGGGGTACGGAGATTTCATCACCTCCTGCAAGGCGGAAGGAGATGAGGGTGGGGCGTGATGTGGAAGAGGTTATTTCGTCGGCGCTGACGGGAGCGACGATGGCTTCTATGGTTTTATTGCTTTCGTTGGCGGAATAGTATGGGGTGATGTTGCCTATCACGGTGATGTCCTCAGAGGTGAGGGCAGCGGCATCGTCCTTGACAGTCACGTCGAAGTGGAGCTTGGCATTGCGATGCTCGAAGTTGAGCGACAAGCCATCCGTTGCTGCAGCCTTTGTGGATGTAGCAGTGGCAGTCATCCAGTCGGCAGCAGCCAAGAGTTCGGGAGAGGCTTGGTATATAGGGATGTAAAAACGGTCGTAGGAAGCCAAGTTGGCGGCTGTGGTGAGTGGGGTGAAGGCTTTGAAGACGTTGCCCTCAGCAGGAGCGTCGTCCTCGTTATACCACACTGCCTTACCGTTTTTCATTGTATATGAATTGTTTTCGAGGATGTAGTCAGCCTCGTATTTTGTGTTATATTTTTCCTGTTGAGTTGTATTAATAAGATGGAAAGATGATATGGCCTTAGTGGTGTTGGAGGATGTATTGGCACGAGTAGCCGCCACATTCACCACATTGTCGGCATCATTGCCACCGAGGTCGGCAATGTCGTTGGTGGAGCATGCGGCGAGAGTCATCGCCGCCGCCATCCATGCGTATATTTTGTTCATTTTCATTGTATTTATATTATTCTTCAAATATTATCGTTGTACCGCTTGCGTCTGATTTCCAATTGTCGGGGAGATAGTAACTTTGACTTTTTAATGCATTATAAACATCCGAATTCTTTAATTTCAATGTTCTCGATTGTGCGGATGTTCCTGCGTTTTTGAGCCATTGCATTAGATAATTTCCTACACTCACATCTTCCGCCAACATAGTTACTGAGCTAAGGTTCGAGCAGCCATCAAACATATATGAATAACAAGATGTTTTTATAGTTGATGCTTTTAATTCTGGTGCTTGGGTCAGGGCAGTGCAGCCGTTGAACATATTATTATAGCAAAATAATGCCAATTTTTCTGCCGGCAGAGCAGGAGCTGATTTCAGGGCAGTGCAGCCATTGAACATTCCTTGATAGCAATTATCTGCCAATTCTGTTGCCGGCAGAGCAGGAGCTGATTTCAGGGCAGTGCAGCCATAGAACATACTATAGTAGCACAATTTAGCCAATTGTTCTGCCGGCAGAGCAGGAGCTGATTTCAGGGCAGTGCAGCCATAGAACATACTATAGTAGCATCTCTCTGTCAATTCTGTTGCCGGCAGAGCAGGAGCATTTGTTAGAGCAGTGCAGCCATTGAACATTCCTTCGTAGCAATTATCAGCCAATTTTGTTGCTGGCAGCATAGGAGCAGTAGTGAGTTGAGTACAGCCATTGAATAAAAATCCGAACTTGGCACTACCAGTATCCACAGTTTTATATTGAGTATAATCTATGAGTGTGCGAATGTCGCCTGAGCATGCTACAGGTGTGTTATTTGAAAACTTCACTGTTCTTTCGCTATTTGTGCCAAATAGATATTGGCTTTTTCCTCGTAATCTGAGACTGCCTAAAGTTCCGCCGAACTTTACAGGTTCCGTGAGGCCGGCATCTGGAATAGGAGTCCATGCTCCATTACCTACAGAATATTCCAAACCTGGTAGGTTGGATAATGATTTAACAAACGTAAATCCCTGCTCACTATCGGCAGTGAATGTAACGTATTCTGTTCCGTCTTCTTCACTCCATACCTCATTCTTTCCTGATATAGTAGTGTTTTGCCAGTCGGTGACGGAGACGGAGGAGATGGTGAGGGTGTTGTGACCACCAGTGAGGGTGAAGTTATATTGCTTGCCCTTGTCGAGGGATGTTATGGACGAGGGGAAGGGAATGGTGTAGGACTCACCTGCGGCATCTTTGAAGGTGAGGAGAGAGGTGTTGGGCACAGTTGTTGCTGGCTCCACGATGGCTTGGATGGTATGGGCAGTGGAGTTGTAGTAGGGAGTGATGGTGCCGAGGACCTTGATGTCGGATAATGACGCGAGGTCGGATTTGGCATCATCGGATATTGTGATGACAATATTAGAGAGTTGATGCTCGAAGTTGAGAGAGATAGTTGGTTTGTCCTCCATCGCAGTGACAGGGTATGTAGCGGTGGCAGTTTGCCAGTCGGCAGACTTAAGAAGGTCGGCAGACGATTGGTCGGCGGGGAGAGTGAAGGAGTCATAATCGGCATTTGACGGAATGACGGCATTGAACACGTTCTGCGTTATGGTGTTGCCGGCATTGTCTTTGCCTGTTTGCCAAACGACATAATTGCTGCTTGCCGCAGGTGTAATTCCAGCGGAAGTCACTTGATATACAGCATCATATTTTGTTGTTCTTCCGATGTCTTGTCTTGTGGTGTTGATAAATCGGAAGGTTTCTCCCTCGGCTAATGGTGTCGAGGTGGCGGTATTTGCTGCGGCTCGGGTGGCAGTGATCTTCACGGCATCGACGTCGTTGTCGTTGTTGTCGAGGTCGTTGTCGGAGGCACAGCCTGCGAGAGTCATTGTGGCTGCAAGGAGCCAATATGTCGTTGTCTTTTTCATCTTGTATTTATATATATTATTATATATTGTCTTTTGTCTCTGCGGTTGCTCTGTCCGTTGTAGGGTCTTTACTTTATGTAAGACCGAAAACTACCGTTGAGTATTCCCGTTGTATATTCCCGTTGAGTGTTGTCGGCGGTTATCGCGGCGGGCGGTCTTACATAAAGTAAAGACCCTACAGCGGGTGTTATTGCGGGTGTTATTGCGGGTGTTGTCTTTTTTACATCGGCTCCACGGAGACAAGGGTTAAGTTGTCGGGAGAGGCAGAGCGGGTGGAGGCGGAATTTGACTGAGAGGTTAGACTACATTGAAATGTATATTTCTTGCCAGCTTGGAAATCTATGTCATTTTGAAGTGTGAGTGATTTTTCAGTTGAATCACTCAGCTTTAGAGTGCATAATAGTGCCTCTGAGCTCTTTGATCCAGGAGCGATTATTGCAGAGAACGTGTTACTTGTATTGGAAGCTCTATATGCAGTAATCTTATGGTCTTGGGTTTCAAATGTAATATTATTATCAGGACTAGGACTCTCTACTACTAACGAAGTTAATGTGCTGACATCTGTTGCATTTAATATCTCTACCACCACCATCGCCATCTTTCTTTTAAACTCTAGGTTAAGAGATGAGGCGGTGGTAAGATTGTTGAGAGTGACTGTTGTCTCACAAGTCATCCAGTCGGCAGATTTGAGTTTATCTGTATCACTTTGGTCAGATGGCACAGTGAATGATGAATAGGAAGCCGTGGAGGGATATACAGCCTGGAAGGTGTTCTCCTCCCCGGCACTCCACAGGAGTGTGCCTTCGGATGTCCACGAAGAGCCGTCGTATGTGAATACGGCGGAATTGCAAATGAGACCGGCATTTTTTCGTGTGACATTGGTAATGAGGATTTTGTCGTTATTGGCAAAAGCAGAACCTGTTGTGGAGTTTCCTTCACGTGTGATGCCGGCGTTGACCGCCACGACCCGATCCTGTTGGGGATTGGTCGTGACGGTCGTGTCGTCGTTATAGCAGGATGTGATAAAGAGGGGCAATAGTGCCACCCATGTTTTTATCGTTTTATTCATCTTTCAATGTTTAATGATTATTGTGCATTGAGGGGGCCGCCATCCTGTGTATCCCAGTCTGCTTGAGTGATGCTACCCAAGTTCACCTTGTCCTGTCCTACCTGGATGGTCAGGGTGTAGCAAGTGCCAGCAGCAAAAGTATGACTAGGAACTGCCAGCTGGTATTCGGAATTGTCGCTGAGACGTATTGTCAAGGTGAATGGAGCTGTTTGAGGGATAAGGATTGCCTCGTAGGTGCTATTCATACCTGAAGTAGTTGTGGTACTTTTAACCATATCAATGTCAGCTGCTGTTTCATTCGAGCTATCCCATGTTCCATCTGTCAGATTGAATGTACCCTTTGGCTTAAGTCCCCCAATCTTGATAGAAGAGATTTTTGTTCCTTCTGCTATCTCGCTACCGAGCTTGCTAACATTTACAACCAGCTTTGAGCAGACATGACCGAGGATGATGCCGATAGAGTGGTTGACAGTATTCGCAACATTAGAGGCATTCTGATAGAGAAGGTCGCGGTTTACGTTACGCTGATCTGTCACATCCCAAGAAATAGAATTACCTGTTACAGTTGATTGGTATGGATAATACGCAACATAATCTATAGTAGCATTGTCTGCCGCCCAATAGTAAGTATTGGTGCAAGACCATCCATTGCTGCCATAAGTAAACTGTGCATTGTTGCAGAGATATTTGCCTTGTAAAGTCTTCTCTCCATTTCTTGTGATATAGAGGCCGAGTTCGCCAAATTCAAGCGTAGAAGAAGTGCGAGTCACCACGCTGAGGTCGCTGATACCTACAGACAGGGAGATGGGATATTCCTTGCCATTGTCAGCGGGAATGTCGTTGTCACTGCTACATGCGGTGAACGTGAGGGCAATTGCTGCCACTGCGAGGATATTATTTAATTTATTCATATCAGTTGTTGTGAATGAATTTGTATTATTTGAATTATTGCGGGATTAATCACCGTAGGCGTCACCACTGTAGTTTTGGTTGTCGGTCCAGTCGGAGATAGTGATACCCTGAGAGCCCGAGCCATCCATGTCGAGGTCAACCTTGTTGCGACCTACGATGAGGTTGACAGTGGTAATCTTGCCGGCGATGAGCGACAGATTATTGGGATCATTAGTGTTGGCGGGACTATAAGTATAGGTGTAGGTCTTGCCGTCGATGGTGATGACAATCTTGTTGAATTTGTTGTCGCCAGGAGCTGCAATAATCTCGTAGCTATAGGTATAGCCAGTGGCAGGAGTAGTCATAGCGGTGAGGGTGCGCGATGACTCAGTTGTGCCAATGACAGGAGTGACTGCATCTGTATAGAAGTTGATAGTGGCGGAAGAGGCAAGATTACCGGCAACAGAAGTGACCGTAGGAGCCGTATCCCACTGGTTGCGGAATGTGAGGTTCACCTTCAGCTTGGCCATGATATGCTTGAAGGGCAGAGTGAGCACATTGTCCTCTGGCATCTTCACCGCCGGAGAATAGGCACGCAGAATGTCGTTGGCAATTACTGCGCCATTGTCGTCGAAAGTGTATGATACGTTATCAAGCTGGGCGCCTGTTGTGATGATGCTTGAGGGATAGATGCCGAGGAAATCGTGAGCTGTCGTCTCGGTCTTCCACAGTATCTGAGAAGCGGGAACCCACTTGTTGTCGGTGCCGAGAGTGATGTTCACACCATTAATCCACGGAGTGTTGGTAGTGGAGAATGTTCCGTCCCAGGCATAGAGCATAAACTGGTCGCCGGCAACAAACTGAGTTGCGTTTTTGTCGTCGAGGGCAGTCTTGGTCATCGTTCCGATGGTTGTCTTAATCTTGATTTCCTCATTGGTGTATGCAATGTTATCATCTGATGAACATGCTACAAATGTAAGTGCGAGAGCCGCAATAATGAATGTCTTTTTCATAACTTTATTATTTTTTTTGTGTATTCTTTTAATCTGTTACTTCTATTGGATCGTCTTCACCTATGATGACATAGTCCTCCCAACCCTTGATGGAGAGATTGCCGAGTGTAATCTCGTTGCGACCTACAACAAGGTTGACAATGGTGGTTTTGCCGCTTTGGAACTGGATGTTGTTGTCGTGGGTGTAGGTATAGTCGTGACCGTCGATGGAAATAGTGATGGTCTTCAAGTCGGCGACAGGAATCAGGATTGTCTCATAGCTTTTGGCATATCCTTCGACTGTGGTTGCCACCGAGGGAAGTGTTATGTCTGATTTTGCGCCAGTGGCGTTAATCTCATTGGTGAAGAAGTCAATCTCGGCCGTGGTGTGGGTGTTGACGGATGTAGATACAGACGTAGGACCTGCCTCGCCCCACTGGTTGCGGAACTGGAGATTAACCTGCAGTTTTGCCATGAGGTGGTTGAACACAAGAGGAATAGCCGTTTCGGTGGCAACAATACCGGCATTGTTGGTGCCGAAGTTGGTGGCCGACATAATGTCGCACTTGTCCTGGTTGTTGACATCGAGAGTGAAACTCTTGTCGGTCAAGATGTCACGACTTGGATAAACGGCAAGGAAGAAGTGGGGAGTGGTGAGATTCTTCCACAACATCTGTGGAGAAGCTGTCCACTTCGAACCGTCGTAGGTGTTGGTGCTGCCTGCCACTACAAAATCAGAGGCAGAGGTGGGAGCGGCTGTAGCGCTGCCTGTCCATGCATACACCGAGATGGCGTCACCGGAAGTGAAGCTCATTGTCCCGTCGGCGGCTACTGTAGTTTTTGTGACTGGTGACAACTGTGCGTCGATGTTGATGTACTTGGGAGCGGGTGTCCCATTGTCGTCACTGCTGCATGCTGTGAGTGTGACAGCAAGCATTGCATAAGCAATTGTTCTTAATGTTTTCATTTCTATTAATATTTGTTGATTTATTTATTTATATTCAATTCTATTTTTGTTCAACTTCGCCTCCGGCAATGCTGGAAGGAGTCCAGTCCTCCACTGCCACCGAACCGATGAGGACATAATTCTCGCCTACATTCAGAGTGACCGTGGTCACCTTGCCCGCAAGGAGAGATATGGCAGAGGAGTTGGTCCATGTGTATGTCTTGGTGCCGTCGTTCACTGTGATGGATGTCACCCCGTCCTGCGGAGGCAGAAGGAGGGAGTAGATGATGGATGTGGATGGTTGTGAGGCAGAAGAATTGGTCTGCTTGGCGAGCTGAAGGTCGGTTGGTGTGCCCTGGGCGCTTACCTTCATATCCGAAAAGTTGACGGAGTATTGCTTCTGGACCTTCACCGAGACCGTAAGATTGTCTTTATTCGTAACCTCATTGGCCAACTTACTGAGGTTGACCACCAACTTTGCCATGGCATGACTGAAGGCAAGACTCACCTTGCCGTTGGAATATGTGTGATTTCCCTTCTTTGCCAACATCACATCGTCGCTGCTGACATTGCCCGTGAGCGTCATGGCGCTGATGTCGGAGGAAGAGGTGAGAGCAGGATAGATGGCATAGAAATCGTAGGGGGTTTCGAGATACTGCTCATACCACAACATTAAAGGAGATGCCGACCACTTGCCGCTGGCGAGGGTGTAGGTGGTCTTCTCGGTGGAGGTGTTGTTACCAACAAGGTCGGGCGTGACGTCCTTAGGCACACGAATCAGGGTGATGGCATCGCCATTGGCGAACTCAGCCTCATTGCCATTGTAGGTAACACGAGTGGCCGTGCCGACAGAAGCCTCGATGTCAACCATTTTGGCTATGGCATTACCGTCAGCCTTGTCGTCCGACTGGCACGAAGAGGCAGTGAGCAGCATGAGAGCCGACATGCACTGCGACAGGAGATATGCTTTTCTTTTCATACCAATAATCAGTTATTTGGGTTAAGCACCTCGCCGTAATATACAAAGAGCGTCTCCCACTGGTTGATAGTGATGGTGGAGAGGGTGAGCGGGGTGCTGATATCATTGTAATTGAGTTTTACGGTGTATTTGCCTGCCGACTCCATACGGTCGCAGGTGAGGAGACTGCTTCGGCTTGCTCCGTTGCTCTCGGTGATTTCCACCTGGATATACGAATTGCTGTCGGTGGGCACAGTGGGCATAAGGTATATTGGAGTGGTGGTGATTGTGCCATCAACCGCACTGGCTGAGGGTATATCCACCTTGGTGGAGACATCCGACAAGCTGAAGGCTATCTTATTGTCGGAGTCAAGGCCTAATGACCATCCCTTGGAGGCATTGAGCACCTGGGCATTGAGCGTAGAGCCCTCTGGTGCATTCTCCACAACAACGGTGATACGGGAGGTTATGCGCTGGAGTATGGCTTCAACAACCTGGGTGCCAGAGTTGACGATTTGAAAACTCACAACCGAGTAGAACGTGCCATCGCTGATGGAGGCTGAATACGAGCCTTTTTCCAGTTTGATGAGGGTGGAAGCAATATCCTTCGGGGTCATCGACTTTTTGGAGAATGCTACTTCGCCGTTGGCGTCATAGATAATCACGTCGAATGACTTGCTTGAATAATCGCCACCTTCGGGGTCTTGCCATCTGGTGGCAAAGGTGATATACGAGAAGTTTTGATGGTGAAACTCATTCTCGATGCTATTGGTATTGTGACACGACACCAACAGACCATGAAAAACAAACAATATACCTATATATATAATATAGAGTAGATGTCTCTGCTTATACGTCATCGCCGGCCTCCTTTCTTGAAATTATACGTTATACGCAGACCAGTGTCCCAGATGGTGTTGGCAGTATGATAGAAACGGGGGAATCCGTCGATGCCGTCACCGGTGATATACGATAGGCCTGTGTAAAGACCCAATGACACGTCGGGCTTCACTGCATAGTCAACATGCAGGCGGCATGCCAAACCCAGATGCCAATCGGCTGGACGCGAAATGAATTTGCTGTGGTTGTCATTCTGATAGATGGTGGCCTTGGAGCCTTGCGCGGTGATACCCGGGGAGAGGGTCACACTCCATCGTGATGGTGAGGAAACGAACAGCGGCAGAATATTGACATTGATATGCATACCGAAGTCAAACAATGTTGACTTGCTCATTATGTCCTTATAGGGGAGGGTGGGCATGTCGAGAACGGGAGAGAAATAGTGATTGCCGTCCTGGCCCAACCAGCTGTCTTGCAAGCAACAGTCACGGGGAAACATTAATGCCTTGCCCACGTTCATTTGGAGCTCTATACCGAATATATTTGTTAACTGCCTGCCGGCGAACATACCGACCGACCATCCACAACGGGTTTTGTCGGCTCCGAAACTGGAGAAGGTACTCATAGCCATTCGCGGGCCGCCTTGCAAACCAACATACCATCGGGCATTTTCAGTGTTCTGGGCTAATAGAGTGTTGGGGCATAACAATAGCATTAGAAGCGCCAGAGCAATGCCATTGGTTTTCTTTTTCATTATTGTTGTTGTTGTTATTAGGTAGGTTCTATTCATTACAATTCTCTGAGGAATTACCTTTATTTTTAATATGTAAGCCTAACTTCATACCTATACATTATAATTTGGTTAAATTTTCGCGGCTAAATTACAAAGAATCATTGAAATATGCAAGAAAAATCACAAAAAAAATCACAAAAAAACTTTTCCCCATAATTTTTGTTCAAATATCTGTAAGCGTCTCCACGATGTCGTATTGCGTCGTCCATTTTCAGTCACAAATTCCGATTAGTGTTGTTTTGATACACTTTTCGGAACTTAACATGGGAATGTTCCTCTATCATAGTTGAGGGATATTGATCATTCCCCTTATATTTGTAGGTATCTATAACCATAACCATATGTGAACAAAATACGTTTTGGAATTTCAGCATTCAAAAATCTATAAATAACAATATAGTTTAACTAATGCTGCAGATTGGAGATTGCATACAGGGGCAGTATGCTTATTTGCCTTTCCTCGCCATTGGCCTCATCCTTCACCGTCAGTTTGCCGAAATTCTCGAGCGATGCACGTATGGCATTGGTAATATTTTTCTTCTGCATAAACAGCCGCAGACTCTTCATCTTGCCGCTGATACCAGATTTCACCTCTATCGGCATGACTTTTCCTTCATTCATTAATATATAATCAACCTCTGAAGTCGTCCCTCTTTCGAGGTTCTCCCAATAGTAGAGTTCATGGCGCACGCGGGGACTTGAATACTTTATCAACTCCCATCCAGCCACCATTTCCGTCAATCCACCTTTGTTCACCAAGTCTGCTGCCGTGCCGAGCATAATGACGTTCATCTGCTCTTTTGCACCGCCAAGATACAGGTCACATATACGAAGCAAGAGACCACTGTCTAAGAATATGTATTTTTTGAATTTGGGGTTGCCCTCTGCTCCTAACGGTGCGCCATTAGCAGCTGTGTGCATCACTTCCTTTATCAAGCCTGCATCGCACAGCATTGTCAATGCGCGCTTTATGTCATCAGTCCTATATCCACCCTCAACTCTGCTATATACGAATTTGCTTCCTGTCTGAGCTACCACGCTATGTAGAGTATTCCTAAGTAATTGCGGGTCAATGCGTTCTGAATATTTTACAAAGTCATCATAATATGTCTGATGAATGTCTTCCTGCTCTGCGGCACATGCGAGATAGTCATTTGTGGACAGCCATTGCACTATGCAGGCGGGCATGCCTCCCACTATCAGATATTTCCTGAATTCATCCACAAGTCCCTTGTGCATACTGTCAAACAAGGGATGGTCGCTATCAGCATTGCGCTTGCAATCCACCCACGTCTTCTTACCCTCTGCCAAGAGGAACTCGTCGAATGACAGCGGATACATAAACATCGAGCGGATTCTTCCCACACCGAAAGACCTGATGTTCTTCAGTGCAAACTCAAGCAATGAGCCTGCGGCTATGACATGTAGCTCGGGATAGTCCTCCTTGAAAAACCACAGGCTCTTAATGGCGTTCTCACATACCTGAATCTCGTCGATGAAAACCAATGTCTTGCCAGGCACAACAGGCACTCCATAAAGACCACTCAACTGGTTAGCTATTTCTCTCACATTCGTGTTGGAGGTAAACAGGGATTTTAGTTCCTCGTTTCTTTCCAAATTGACTTCTATAAAATAGTCAAAAAATGTTGCGAGATGCCTGACACTACTCGACTTTCCCACCTGCCTTGCCCCACGCAGGAGCAATGGCTTGTGGGTTGATGCATTCTTCCATGCAAGCAGCTCTTTGTCTATCAGTCTTTCTATATACATTAGAGTAATATTATACTTCGGCTGCAAAGTTACACATTTTCAGTCATTCCCGCAACTTTTTACTATAAAAATTGTAAAAAGTCAGAGGAATAATATGGTGATTTTTGCAAAAAGTCAGAGGAATAACAGCATAAAAATGACCTCAACTGAAATAGATTGTCAACTTTATCTAGGTTTAAGGGATGTTCTATAAATTAACTTGCTAACAATTGGATATTTATTTTGATATTTCGATAAAAAATAGTATCTTTGCGGTAGAAATCATACAGAATCATACAGAATTATGCAGAAATCTACTATATACCGCTGCATACAGACGAACCGACGGCTATGGATGCAGTACTTACAAGAATTGAGGAGCCGCTGATGAACCTGTCATCTGATGCGAAAGAAGTAATAATAACCCAAACACATCATAAACTATGCAAAAGATTTTAGTGATCATGATGGCCCTCGCACTGACAACAGCAGCGCAGGCACAAACAGAGACAGTTGACACGGCGCAGTTCGTGGCTGTGTACGACTACGAGTGTAGAACACAGAACGACGAGGCTGCACCCGTCACGGACAGGATGCAGGTAGTGGTACAAGTAGGACGGACGGTAACGAAGTCGATGCCGTACTCGGCCTATCCTGTGTATGACGCCGAATCAAAACCCGATGTGGCAGCAGGATTCCAAGAGGCTCTGATGCACATGCCGACGGTGTGGACAGGCTACCCCGAAGGGCAGACCACCGTGCGCGAGTTCATCTTCCCCCATGATTACGAGGGTTACGAGCCTACGCCAGACATCGCGTGGACGCTCAGCGAAGACACCGTGACCGTGAGCGACCACCTCTGTCAACAAGCCACGGCAACATTCAGAGGCTTGGAGTGGCATGTATGGTACACCGAGGAGATTCCATCGTCAGCTGGGCCGTGGCGGTTGCGTGGTCTGCCAGGGCTGATAGTCAAGGCAGAAAGCGAAGTGCACACGTTCTGTCTTGCGAAACTGCGGATGGAGGCATCACC
The DNA here is from genome assembly GCA_945865175.1 of uncultured Prevotellaceae bacterium. Lineage (GTDB taxonomy): Bacteria > Bacteroidota > Bacteroidia > Bacteroidales > Bacteroidaceae > Physcousia. The sequence continues at coordinate 202,543 of CAMBDA010000001.1, forward strand.
CATCACTGCGCCAGAGCAAACCCCCGAAGTGCATAGGATGAAGTACGCCAAGCTGTTGAAGCACAAGAACGAGATTTATGGCAACCGCCAGTATGCCAAGAATCCCATGTACTATGTGCCCAACCCCCAGGGCAGCATCACGGATATGAGTGTCCTCAAACGCAACGGCCAGAAACTTGTATTTGCTAATGGCGGTCATCCGCTACTAACGAAAGCACATGTGTATCAACCTCTGGAACTGAAGTAAAGAACCATGCAACGACTCCTATACACTATATTATATGTGGTGCTGGCCGTCCATGCATCGGCACAAACCATGGTGACGGGGCGGGTGACAGACATGCAGAACAAGCCCGTGAGTGATGTGATTGTAAAACTGGTGAGCGGCAGCAAGACGCTGGCGTTCACCAGCAGCAACGCACAGGGCGAGTATAGCCTTGAAGTCAAGAACGTGCCCAGCGGGGAGGTGACGCTACAATTCACCCATATCAGTTATGAGAAGGAGTCGGAAAGGCTGTCTTTCAAGGAAAAGGCTGTAAAGGTGGACATGCTGCTGACTCCGAAGGCTGTGTCGCTGAAGGAGGTGACGGTGAAGACCGACCCGCTGCGGCAACGTGGCGACACGTTGAGCCACAACCTCGCGTCGTTCCTCGGCAAGGGCGACGTGACGCTGGAGGACGGGCTGAGGCGATTGCCAGGCGTGGACGTGGCACAGAGCGGTGCCATCAGTTATATGGGTAAGCCCATCTCGCAGTTCAACATCGAGGGACTGGACATGCTGGGTGGCAAGTACAACCTGGCGACGAGGAACATCCCGGCGGACTACGTGACGCAGGTGGAGATAGTGCGCAACCACCACAGACGACGGGTGGAGAAGGACGTGCCGAGCAACGAGGTGTCGATGAACATCCGGCTGTCGAACAAGGCGAAGTTCAAGCCGTTCGGGCAGGAAGAGGCGGGCGCTGGATACATGAAGGACGGGAACGACAGGCTCCAAGCCTTGCTCGGCGTGACGGGCATGATGTTCACCGATAAGTTCCAGACCATCTGTTCGCTGAAAGGCGGTAACTACAAGAGCTTCGCACAGGCCGACATGATAGACCATTTCGGCGGCTCGGACGTGACGACACCCGCCACCAGTCTGTTCGGCGGCTTCGATGGCGGTGCGCCTCCGCAAGGCGAATACCTTTACCAGCGCAATGGCATGGCGACGCTCAACGGCATCCATAAACTGGACTCGGCCACGACGGTGAAGGTGAATGCCGACTACAGCTACCACCGCGCCACGCACGACATCAGTCAGAGCAGCACGTATCTGACTGGCACAGGCGACTACGTAACCGTAAACGAACAGACCTCGCCGCTGACGAAGGTGCATCTGCCTAAGCTGACGGTGAACTACCTAAAGAACGCCGACCGCGTGTATTTCAGCGAAACGTTCGTTGTAAAGGGGAAGTTTGAGCAGAACGAAGGTGATGTGTTAGCCAATCAGCAGCTGGTGGAGCAGCGGAGGAAGACATCTTCGTTTGAGGTGGGCAACGACCTGTTCTGGATGGGCAGGACGGAGAAGGGCACTCGCCGACATGTCAATGCGTCGGTGTCGTTCAAAAGGACGCCGACATTGCGCTTGTCTTTCGTGAACGACGGACGGGGCTATGGACAGACGGCGCAGTCATCGACGCTCTCGATGAACGTCGGTTCATCGTTCAACATCCCCATCGGCAAGGTGTTCCGGCTCAGTCTGCCTGTCAGGGTGAGCGCGATGTATGATGACGTGGAAACAAACCGCGTGGCAACGGGAGAAGTGAATGACATCCGCGGCTGGTCATTCACACCCAGCATCAATCCCGGCTTCGAGATTCATTCGCGCAACCGCCGCTTCTACCTCAGTGCCGGACTGGGGGCCGCACTGAAGGGTCTTTATTATAACAAGCTCAACTACACGAAGCCCGTGCTCAATCCCTCGATGGGCATCAACTACACATTTTCTGCCAACAGCAAGCTGCAGTTCTCGACGGGCTACACGACGCAGATTGGCGACATGATGACGCTGCTGACGGAGCCGATGCAGGTGGACTACCGCTCGGTGCGCACCTCCTCGGGCATTATCGGCGAACAGGACACGTGGCACACATCGGGCGACTGGAAGTGGCAGCTTCCCATGCAGTATTTCACACTGAGCCTCGCGGCCAGCCACAGCGAGGGCAAGCGCAACACGCTCTACTCGCAGAGTGTCAGCGGCATCGACATCAGTAGCTCTGCCCTGCAACGCGATACTCGCAGCCGCTCCACCAACTTCTCCGTCAGCAGCACGAAGAACTTCCCTTCTATCTTTACCAAACTTGGTGCAGATGCCTCTTATGGTTTTGGCGACAGTGAGCAGGCCGTAAATGCCAACATCATCAAGATTCGTTCGAACAACTACGACCTCCACGGCAATGCCTCCGTCACCCCCATCCAGTGGCTCGAACTGCGCTACGACATCCGCTATGGCTGGTCACGCTCCCGCTATTCCGAGGAAAGCAACACAGTAACCTCCCTTACCCATAGCGGTGCCATCCACGTTTTCCCCATCGCCACCCTCGACCTCTCCTTAGACTATGATCATGTGCGCCGCCAGATAACTACCGACCAATACAAGCGTATGTCCCTCTTCAACGCCTCGGCTCAGTACAAGTGGAAACAGTGCGTCCTCCGTCTGGAACTCACCAATCTCCTGAACCAGCGCAGCTACTCCTACACCGTCTTCGACGGCATCAACACCTACACCTATGACTACGGCCTCTGCGGTCGTACCGCAATGATAAGAACAACATTCAAATTATAATAGTTATGAACAGTTTATGGGGGACAAGGGTCGAGTAGAGCGAGGGAGTTTCACCCTCACCCTCTCACAGAACCGTGCGTGAAAGTCTCCCCTCACACGGCTCTTCACACTCTACGTTTTGTGCATAGACATAATCTGGGGGTCTGGCCTCTCTGCCAATGATAGAAAAGACTGCGGTCTTTGCCCGCTATCTCTTGCAGCCAACTGAAAGCCTTGACAATGGGCTTGCGATGGAAGCGCTTGTATTTCCTGCGTACCCAATAGGCAAGCACCATGTTCAGGTGGTTCATAACTTTGACAAACTCGGTCTTGCCAAACTTGTTGTAGTAATTGTACCAACCTCGCACTTGGCTCTCAATCTCTATCCCCACCTGCTGGAGTTTCCAGTCAAGATGGGAATGTAGCTTCCACTCTTTCATCTTCTCATGCAGCTTCTTCACCGATTTCTTGCTGATGGCAGGAAGAAAGCTCGTGAAGCACTGACACTGCTTTCGATTCCATGACTTGCGGCATTGGAAAGTATAGCCGAGAAAGTCGAAGGAAGCTTCATAGCCTTCAACCTTCTTTCGGGTTGATGTGGGGCATTGCACTATCTTTGTCTTCTCCGCATTGAGTTTCAAGCGGCATTGTTCAAAGCGGCAGGTCAGAACTTCTTTCAGATATTCCGCCTGCGCCTTGCTCACACAATGACATATCGTATCATCGGCATAACGTTCAAATGGTATATTCGGGTAGTGGATGCGCATCCACTTGTCAAACGTGTAGTGGAGAAACAGATTGGCAAGAACCGGACCTATGACCGAGCCTTGAGGCACTCCCATAGTACGTTCTATCGTCTCTCCCTTTGACGTGCGGTAAGGGACTTTGAGCCACCTGCGGATATAAAGCAGCACCCATTTCTCGCGTACATGATGTTCCACTGCCTTCATTAGCAGGTCGTGGTCTATCGTGTCGAAGAACTTGGATATGTCCATATCCAGTACCCAACCGAATTTGAAACATCGCTCACGTGCCTTGGCTATGGCATCGGAAGCGGAGCGGTTTGGACGATAACCATACGAGTCTTGGTCAAAGCAGGGGTCTATGGACGGCTCTATGAACAATACCGCTGCCTGCTGGGCTATACGGTCTTCTACCGTAGGTATGCCCAAGGGACGCTTGCCGCCACCAGGCTTCGGTATCTCCACAAGCCGAACGGCATTCGGCATGTAGGAACCCGAACTCATTCGGTTCCACAGCTTGTAGAGGCGGTTGCCCAAGTCTTTCTCATAATCTTCGATGCTGACCGAGTCAACGCCTGCACTGCCTTTGTTTTCCTTTACCTTAAGGTAAGCCTTGTAGATTAACGTCTTGTCTATCACAAATGGTTTTGCTTCTTTCATCATATCCTCCTCTTTGTTTAAGAGTT
>CAMBDA010000002.1 GCA_945865175.1 uncultured Prevotellaceae bacterium
CAAAAGTGGGTGGATTAGACCGCTCCGAGTGGGTGGACATGCTCCGTTTTCGCCACTGGCAAAAGAAGCAGATTAGGCAAGCTGGCAATAGAGACACAAGCAATATGCCGAGAACCGCCTTCAACGTAATGCTGAAGGCGGTTCTTTTTTAGGTATTGTCATACGATGCCCTGTGCCATCATGGCCTTGGCCACCTTCATGAAGCCTGCGATATTGGCACCCTTCACATAGTCGATGTACCCATCAGGTTGCCTGCCGTATTGGGTACATTGTTGATGAATGTCGTGCATGATGCGATGCAGTTTCTCGTCCACCTCTGTCTCGCTCCAGAGCAGGCGCATCGCATTCTGGGTCATTTCCAGTCCAGAGGTGGCCACACCACCAGCGTTTACGGCCTTGCCAGGGGCAAAGAGTTGGTGGGCTGCTACAAACCTCTCCGCAGCCTCGGCTGTACATCCCATGTTCGACACCTCGGCCACACACAGCGTATGATTGGCAATCAGCATGTCAGCATCTTCCCCATTCAGCTCGTTCTGGGTGGCACATGGCAGGGCAATGTCGCACCTCACTTCCCATGGTTTCCTGTCTGGAATGAAGGTGGAGCCCGGGAACTCATCTGCGTAGGGTGCACAGATGTCATTGCCACTGGCCCGCAACTCCAGCATGTAGGCAATCTTCTCCTCGTTCAGTCCGGCAGGGTCATGGATATAGCCATCGGGGCCGGAGATGGTAACCACCTTGGCCCCCAGCTCGGTCGCCTTCTTGGCTGCTCCCCATGCCACATTGCCAAATCCGCTGATGGCAACCGTCTTACCTTGCAGTGAGTGGCCCTGCGTCTGCAACATCTCACGCACAAAGTAGAGTGCACCGTAGCCCGTGGCTTCGGGACGGATGCGTGAGCCTCCCCATTCCAGACCTTTTCCCGTAAGCATGCCACTCCACTGGTGGGTGAGTTTCTTGTACATTCCAAACAGATAGCCGATTTCCCGTGCGCCCACTCCAATGTCACCTGCCGGGATGTCCTCATCCGGACCGATGACACGGTACAGTTCCGTCATGAATGACTGGCAGAACCGCATCACTTCCTGATCACTGCGACCACGAATGGAGAAGTCGGAGCCGCCCTTACCTCCGCCCATGGGCAGGGTAGTAAGCGCATTCTTGAATGTCTGTTCGAAGCCTAAAAACTTGAGGATGCTCAGGTTGACAGACGGATGGAAACGCAATCCGCCCTTGTAGGGGCCTATGGCACTGTTGAACTGCACGCGATAACCGATGTTCACATGCACCTCGCCCTTGTCATCCACCCAGGGCACACGGAAGGTGATGACACGCTCGGGTTCCACAATGCGTTCAATCAGTTTGGCCTTCTCAAACTCGGGATGCTGGTTATACACATCCTGAACGGAAACAAGCACTTCTCTCACGGCCTGCAAGTATTCTGTCTCACCAGGATGCTTACGCTGCAGGTCTTGCATGATTTTTTCCACTTCCATAGTATTATCGTATTTTTAAGATGGTTGCCCGCGCCGCAGGTATAAGCCCACGGCACGGGATGAAATTTTCTGTAGTTTCGTAAGATACCTACACACTGCACAGCAGCAGGATGATAAGTTGCGCAGTGAGAATGCGCAGGAACATGCTCAGAGGGTACACGGTGCTGTAGCCTACAGCCGGTGCATCGTTGCCCGCTGTCTGGTTGGCGAAGGCCAAGGCAGGAGGATCGGTGGTGCTGCCTGCAATCAGGCCCATCAGTGTAAAATAGTTGGTCTTGTAACGGATGCGACCGATGATGCCCACGATAAGCAGGGGAATCACGGTTATCAGGAACCCACACCACACATAGGTGAGGCCATCGCCTGCAACCACCGTGTCCACGAAGGTAGCACCGGCCTTGATGCCCACACTGGCCAGGAACAGAGCCAGGCCAATCTCTCGCAACATCAGGTTGGCACTGGTGGTTGTGTAGGCCACCAATTTGGCCCTGTAGCCGAAACGCCCGATAAGAATGGCGATAATGAGGGGACCACCAGCCAGACCCAGTTTGACAGGGGTGGGTACGCCTGGGATGGCGATGGGCAGCGACCCGAATATGATACCGATGACAATACCCACAAAAATGGTGGCCAGATTGGGATGGTCGAGGCTCTTCACCGAGTTGCCCATCATGTTGGCCACACGGTCCACGGCATCCTCCGGTCCCACCACTACAATCTTGTCACCCACCTGCATGCGCAGATTGCGGTCGGCATAGAGGTTGGTTCCCGAGCGACGTATGCGGGTGACATTCACCCCATATACCGAGCTGAAGTGCAGCGAGCCAAAAGTCTTTCCGTTCATCGAAGGCTGGGTCACCAGAATGTGCTTACTCACCAGCGGCACGTCCTGCTCCTCCCATTCCACCTCGCACACGGGACCGATAAAGGCAATGATGGCCTCGGCATCGTCCTCGGCACATACAATGTACATCTTGTCCCCCTCGTGGATGATGGTGTCACGGTTGGGGATACTCACATGTCCGTCATGCAGGATGCGCGACACCACAAAGTCACGTCCCAGGAACTGGCTCACCTGCATCAGCGTACGGCCGTCGAGCGAGTGGTTCTCAGCAATGAGTGTCATCTTGTGGGGCTTGGCATGAGGATTCTCGGCCTGTTCTCTGGCAATCTGTTCCTCCTCCTTCTTCAGGCTGATACGGCAGATGAAGCGAAGGGCAATGGTGGCTCCGATGATGCCAATCACGCCCAGGGGATAGGCACAAGCATAGCCGTTGGCGATGGCTGGGGCGTTGGCTCCGAAGATCTGGGTACAAGCCTCATTGGCCGCACCAAGACCGGGCGTATTGGTGATGGCACCGCACAACACACCCACCATCATGGCCAGATTGTACGAGTTCTTGCCTGCCAGACTTCCGCCTTCATAGAAGACAATGAAGAACAATGCCACGCAACAGATGACGTTGAGCAGGATGATGGCCATAGCCATCAGATTCATGCGGATGCCGCCTTCCTTGAAACTCTCAAAGAAACCCGGGCCCACCTGCAGGCCGATGCAGTAGACAAAGAGGATGAGACCAAAGTCCTGCACAAAGCCCAGCACATTGAGCGGACAAGCATAGGTGACTCCACCCGGTGACGTACCAAAATAATTGTAAAGATGGCCAGCCAGAATGCCGGCAAAAAGTACGAAGGTGACACCCAGCGATATGCCGAACATCTTGATACGCCCCAGACCGATTCCCACGGAAATCACCAATGCAAAGAGTACGATGATGTGGGCAATTGACTCGGTGTTGACAAATAGATTTTGCAACCAATCCATAATAGATGTTTTAGAGTGATGAAATTTGACGATATATAATTAATTATTGTATACTCAGTTGCCGAAAACCGCGCGCATCTTTTCCAGGCCCTCCATGAGGAGTGCGGGGGTGGTGCCCACATTCATCCGCATGAAGCCTTTGCCTTCCATGCCGAACATCCGTCCGTCGTTGAGCGCCAAACCTGCCTGGATGAAAGCATCGCCCAGACTGCCCGACGGGATGTCCAAGTCGCGACAGTCCAGCCACACCAGGAACGAGGCTTCGGGACGGATAGGCCGGATGCGGGGGACATATTTGGCACAGTAGTCCTCCAGAGTGAGGATATTGTCCTCTATGGCCTTCAGCATCTGCCTGCGCCAGGGCTCGCCCTTGCGGTAACAAGCAATGGTGGCAAGGGGTGCCAGCATGTTGGGGTCGTTGAACTCGTTTGCCTCCAGCCAGCCATAGAACTTCTTGCGCAGCACATCGTTGGGAACAATGGCATAGGAGGTGACAATGCCAGGTATGTTGAACACCTTGGACGGAGCACCAAAAGTGATGCTGTGGGAAGCAGCCTCAGGACTGACCGTGGCATAGGGGACATGCTTGTGGCCCCAGAGGCACATGTCACAATGGATTTCATCGCTGATTACCAGCAGATGGTGTTTCTCGCATATTTGAGCCAGCCGCTGTAGTATCTCTTTGCTCCAGGTCAGCCCGGCAGGATTGTGCGGATTGCTCAAGATAAGCAGTCTGCAACGTTCATCGCACACTTTCTCCAGATTGTCGAAGTCCATCTCGTAATGGCCACGGGAAGTCTCACGGAGTGGATTGTACACTACATCCATGCCATTTCCCTCAGGCACCAGGCGGAAGGGATGGTACACGGGAGGCTGGATGATGACCTTGTCCCCGGGTTGCAGAAAACGGTTGATGACCATTCCAATGCCCTTCACGATACCCGGGATATAGGTTATCCACTCTGGTTGCAGTTTCCACTGGTGGTGCGTCATCACCCAGTCCATAATGCTTGGGATAAAATCATCCGGCAAAACGCTATATCCCAGGATGGGGTGGTTGAGCCGTGCAGCAATGGCCTCGCGCACGCAGGCCGGCGAAGCGAAATCCATGTCGGCCACCCACATGGGATGCAACTTTTCACTGCCGAATCTGTCCTTCAGCTTGTCATATTTGAGGCAACCTGTACCCCATCGGCTGAGGGCCGAATCAAATCCATACTCTTCTGTTGTCATAGTTTTTTTTATTTACGACACAAAGGTATGAATTTATCTCCTTTTTGGCTCCACTCTTTCCGAAAAAATGGTATTTAGGAGTATTTCTTGTGCTATTTTTGGAAATATTTTTTGAGATAATGAGAAAAATGGCTAATTTTGCTCAAAAATAACGCATAAAAACCAACATATACGCATACAACACAACACTTATAAAAACACAACTCAATTACAAGAATCATGGCAGATAACAAAGAAAAACTGTTTTCTGATTTCACGGCCCCTTCCGCCCAAGAATGGAGGGAGAAGATTGAGGTTGACCTCAAGGGTGCCGATTATCAGAAGAAAATGGTGTGGAGGACCAATGAGGGGTTCAGTATGGAACCGTTCTACCGCAAGGAGGATGTGGACAAACTCCCTCTGGTGAACGCCTTGCCGGGCGAGTTCCCCTACGTACGTGGCAACAAGGCCGCTGACAATGCCTGGCATGTGCGCCAGAACATCAAGTGTGCTTGCCCCAAGGAAGCCAATGCCAAGGCACTGGACATCCTGGGCAAGGGTGTGGACAGCCTTGGCTTCTGCATTCCTGCAGACAAGCTCAGCGCCGAATACATTGAGCAACTGCTCGATGGTATCTATGTGGAATGTGTGGAGCTCAATTTCCACACCTGTCAGCGCCATTCGCTGGAACTGGCCCGCCTGCTGGATGCCTATTTCCGTGCCAAGGGTGCCGACCTTACAAAGATTGAGGGCAGCATTGCCTTTGACCCGCTTGAAAAACTGCTCACCAAGGGTGCCGACCGCTCTGCCTTGCTGGCCGACGGCAAGCAGATTATTGAAATTTTTGCCGAATACCCCAACTTCCGTGCCCTGGCGGTGAATGCCTTCAAGCTCACTGATGCAGGCGCCTACAGCTATCAGGACCTGGGCTATGCCCTTGCCTGGGGTAACGAATACCTCAACAGCCTCACAGAACTGGGCGTGGCCCCCGAGACAGTTGCCGGCAACCTGAAGTTCAACCTTGGCATCAATGGAGTCTACTTCATGGAGATTGCCAAGCTGCGTGCTGCACGTATGTTGTGGGCACAGGTGGTGGCACAGTATACAGCCGACAAGGAAGCTGCAAAGATGCACGTGTGCGCCTATACGACCACTTATAACCAGACCATCTTTGACAGCTATGTCAACCTGCTCCGCTCCCAGACGGAGACGATGAGCGCTGCCCTGGGTGGCGTGGAAAGCATCGTGGTTCGTCCGTTCGACCTCCCCTATGAGACTCCCACCGAGTTTGCCGAGCGCATTGCCCGCAACCAGCAGTTGCTGCTCAAGGATGAATGTCACTTCGACCGCATGGTGGACGTAGCCGGTGGCTCCTACTTCATTGAAGAGCTCACAGCAGCCTTGGCACAGCAGGCCTGGAAGTTGTTCCTGAGCGTGGAAGAGGCCGGCGGCTTCCTGAAGGCTGCCCAGGCCGGCACCATCCAGACCGCTATCAACGAGACCAACAAGACACGCCACGCCAATGCAGGCAAGCGTAAGGAGTTCCTGCTGGGTACCAACCAGTTCCCCAACTTCACCGAGAAGAGCGAAGGCAAGCAGCCCGCGGCCTGCTGCTGCGCATGTGGCGGTGGCAAGGAAGGCACCGACACGGTTGCCATCCAGTCTACACGTCTGGCCAGCGATTTCGAGGCCCTACGCCTAACCACCGAGCAGGCCCCCAAGACTCCTGTTGCCTTCATGCTTACCATCGGCAATCTGGCCATGCGTCAGGCACGCGCCCAGTTCAGCTGCAACTTCCTGGCTGCTGCCGGCTACAAGGTTATCGACAACCTGGGCTTCCCCACCGTGGAGGAAGGTGTGGACAAGGCCATCGAGGCAGGGGCCGACATCGTGGTCATCTGTTCGAGCGATGATGAATATGCCGAATATGCCATCCCCGCATTCAAGTATCTGGACGGCCGTGCCATGTTCGTGGTTGCCGGTGCACCTGCTTGTGCCGAGGAGCTCAAGGCTGCTGGCATCGAGAACTTCATCCATGTGCGTGTAGACCAGTTGCAGACACTCAAAGCCTATAATCAGAAGTTGGGAATTTAATAAGGAGGATTACGAAAATGAGAAAACAATTCAATGATATAGATATCTTTGCCGGACTTGACCAGCGTGATGGTCTGCAATGGCAAAAGGAGCAGGGTATCACTGCCAACTGGAAGACTCCCGAGCAGATTGATATCCAGCCCGTTTACACACGTGAGGATCTGGAAGGCATGGAGCACCTCGATTTTGCTGCCGGTATTCCTCCCTTCCTGCGTGGTCCTTACAGCATGATGTACCCCTTCCGCCCCTGGACCATCCGCCAGTATGCCGGATTCTCCACTGCAGAAGAGAGCAATGCATTCTACCGCCGCAATCTGGCCAGTGGCCAGAAGGGCCTGTCTGTAGCCTTCGACCTGCCCACCCATCGTGGCTACGACCCCGACAATGCCCGCGTGGTGGGTGATGTGGGTAAGGCAGGCGTGAGCATCTGCTCCATCGAGAACATGAAGACACTCTTCGACGGTATTCCCTTGAACAAGATGTCCGTGTCCATGACCATGAACGGAGCCGTGCTGCCCGTGCTGGCCTTCTACATCAATGCAGGTCTGGAGCAGGGTGCCAAGCTGGAAGAAATGGCAGGTACCATCCAGAACGATATCCTCAAGGAGTTTATGGTGCGCAACACCTATATCTATCCGCCTGCATTCTCCATGAAGATTATTGCCGACATCTTCGAGTTCACCAGCCAGAAGATGCCCAAGTTCAACAGTATCTCCATCTCTGGCTACCACATGCAGGAAGCCGGTGCCACCGCCGACATCGAGTTGGCCTATACGCTGGCCGATGGTATGGACTATCTGCGTGCAGGTATCAATGCGGGTATCGACGTGGATGCCTTCGCACCCCGCCTGTCCTTCTTCTGGGCCATCGGTGTCAACCATTTCATGGAGATTGCCAAGATGCGTGCAGGCCGTCTGTTGTGGGCAAAGATTGTGAAGAGCTTTGGTGCCAAGAACCCCAAGTCCATGGCACTGCGCACCCACAGCCAGACCTCTGGATGGTCGCTCACCGAACAGGACCCCTTCAACAATGTAGGACGCACCTGTATCGAGGCTATGGCTGCTGTGCTGGGCCACACCCAGTCGCTCCACACCAACGCCCTCGACGAGGCCATTGCCCTGCCCACCGACTTTAGTGCGCGTATTGCCCGCAATACACAGATTTACATCCAGAACGAAACACAGGTGTGCAAGCACATCGATCCCTGGGCTGGTAGCTACTATGTGGAGAAACTCACACAGGAGTTGTATCGCAAGGCATGGGAGCACATTCAGGAAATTGAGAAGCTGGGCGGTATGGCCAAAGCCATCGAGACGGGTCTGCCCAAGATGCGTATCGAAGAGGCTTCTGCCCGCACACAGGCCCGCATCGACTCTGGCATCCAGACCATTGTGGGTGTCAACAAGTATCGTCTCGACCATGAAGACCCCATCGATATTCTGGAAATCGACAACACCGCTGTCCGTCTGGAGCAGGAGGCTGGCCTGAAGGAACTGCGTGCCCACCGCGACGAAGCACAGGTGAAGGCCGACCTGGAAGCCATCACGGAGTGTGTGCGTGAATTCAACGAGGGCAAGAAGAGCGAGCACAACCTGCTCGACCTGGCTGTCACCGCTGCCGGTCATCGCGCCACCCTTGGAGAAATCAGTGATGCCTGCGAAGCAGTCGTGGGCCGTTATAAAGCCATTATCAGAACCATTTCAGGAGTGTATAGTTCAGAAAGCAAGAACGACAAGGCGCTCGAGGAGGCTTGCCGTCTCACCGAAGAGTTTGCAAAGCAGGAAGGACGCCGTCCCCGTATTATGATTGCCAAGATGGGTCAGGACGGCCACGACCGTGGTGCCAAGGTTGTAGCCACCGGTTATGCTGACTGCGGTTTCGACGTGGATATGGGACCCTTGTTCCAGACACCTGCCGAGGCTGCACGCGAGGCTGTGGAGAACGACGTGAATGTGGTGGGTGCCAGCTCATTGGCCGCCGGCCACAAGACCTTGGTTCCCCAGCTCATCGAAGAACTCAAGAAACTGGGCCGCGAGGACATCATGGTCATTGCCGGCGGTGTCATTCCCGCTCAGGACTACGACTTCCTCTACAAGGCAGGTGTAGCCGCCATCTTCGGTCCTGGTACCAGCATCGCCAAGTCGGCCTGCGAAATCATGAATATCCTTATGGGCAAGTAATTGCTTTACCCCCATCCACCTTTTCTCTACCCTGTGCCCGTCTGTCGACAAGCACAGGGTAGTGTCGTCTGGTGCTCCTTCCGGTATGCACCTTATCTGTCAAACAGTTCGAAGGTAACCTTGGCACCAATCTCGGAATATTTCCAATTGGCAAACGAGGCAAAGACACCCACATCGAAGACACGGGTGCCCATGCCATAGCCAAGTTCGATGTAGGGACGCAAGTGGGGTACGATGAGAGCACCGGCATAGAGACGCTCCGAGAACACGTGACGCGAAAGACGTCCAAAATAGGGGAACAGGAGGAAAGGGGTTTCATAGGTGACATTGGCACTGGCATACTGTCGGGAAGAGTTGTACCACCGTGAGTCGAGCAGCTGGAACACACCTCCCATGTCATCGTTCCACCCCGTGGGCAGATTGGAACGCCTGAAGTTCACATAGTCAATAAAATACATTCCCTTGCTTCTGGAATAGCCGCCCCATGCCAGCCGATAGAAGAGCTGTCGGATGGGGCCCAGAGGGATATGGTGCTGCCAGTCAATCTCCAGACGTCCGTAGCTGTCGGCATGAGAGAGGACACCCTTGAGCCCATGCTCACAATCCAGGCTTATCGTAGGATAACGCGAGTAGAGGTTTACCTTGCGTTTCCCGTCGCGATAATAATGCTGTCTGGGAGTCCATGTAAGGCGGAAACCGGGTGCAAAACTGTTGTAGATTCTCGGGATGTAGACCGTTGACCAGTCAGGGCCCAGCTGGCCGTCGGTCGCCGGGTCGTAGCGTTTGGAGTCTGTTCGCTGGTGCAGATCAAGCTTCACGTCCAGCGAAAGCCCGTTCACAATCTCCCATTTGTGCCTGAACTTCACATACAGGTCGTTATAGTAGCGCAATTTCAAGTCATCAAAGTTGAAGAGACTGTCGGGAATATCCTTCAGATAGTCAATATAGGCACTGCTGTAGATGCGGTTGCCATTACCAATCTCCATCGACACGCCCGTACATCGGGAAGGCAAATAGTCATACGAAGTCAACAGGTTCCAGTAGAAATCGCTTTGCTTGAAGTTGTAACCCAAGCGGGGTGTCACCTGCAGGAGGCGGTCACCGGAGAAACGATGCTGGAAATTCAGCTTCATACTGTAGGAGATGCCCCTGGAAGGGCTGTAGCCCAGTCTGAAAGGATTGAAAAGAGGCGACATCCTCAACGAACTCTCCTCGCCGAAACGGAATGTATGGGAATCGGCCAGCACATCGCCCACCTTGCGCCAGCGCAATCCTCTGATGCTGTCATGCGGCAGGGAATGGGCCGAATCGAGGTGGAGCTGGTGGGCACGATAAATACCTTTTTCCTCGGATGTGAGCGGCTCAGGTCGCAGGGTGCGGAAGCACTCGGCATCGCAATGCAGGGTGCTGGTGTCGGTGCGCAAGGTGTAGAAACTGCTGAGGTCGAGATTGTCCCTGACCGGCTGCTCCACCACGGGGAAAATGTCATCATATTGCAGCAGAGCCAGATAGTGTCCGTCCAGTCTGTTACCAAAGAAACGGAATGTCCCGTCGACGGCCACCCTGCAAGGCAGCAGTCGCTCGGGGGTATCTTCGGCACCCATTGTCAGGTCCACCGTGCAGGCAAAGAACTCGGAATAGACCTTCATCTTCATGGTCCGCACCGTCATGGAGGTCTCGCTCACGGTCATCGACCCGTCGACCAGTTGGGAACTGCTGTAGCGCGGGATAAAGGAAATGAAATACATGCGTTTCCCCTCCTCTCCCCCTACGCTGTCCACCTGGAAACGATAATACTTGCGTCCCACAGGCGAGAGCGGAGAGAGCAGATGCTGGTCAATCATATAGGTGGAATAGACGTTGAGGTGAAAGTATTCCGGCAACTGGAAGTCGGCACGCCAAATCCGGTTCATCGTGCCGCTCTGGGAAAGGATTTTAATGTCATAGGTGCCGGGGGCATTGAAATGAAGGTTACTGACAGTTTCGCTGATGTATTCACGCTCGCGGGGATTCATCTTGAACATGGAGGGAAGATAGCGGAGCATGAAATTCTTGCGTTTCACCCGCACCACGCCCTTTACATACAACCTTGCCTCATATCCTCCCACCTCTGCACTGAAGTCGGGGGCGGACGCAAACACCCGCTGCATGACATCGTCCGCAGCGGGCATACGCATATCCTTGCGATGGGTGCGGGCACACACCTGTCCTCCCACCAGCAACATACAAAGAAAACACACAATCCCCCTCATCCCTGTAGCCAGGCTTAGTCCCTGCGTCCCAAGAAAATGGAGACGTAGTATACCAAGGTTGCCAGGGAACTGAGCGCAGCCACTACATAGGTGTAGGCAGCCGAGCGGAGGGCATCCACGGCCATGGGATAGCTGGACGGGCTGACTATATCGGCCTGACGCAACCACCGGGTGGCCCGCATACTGGCATTAATCTCCACGGGCAAAGTGATGAAACTGAAGAGGGTGGTCATGGCGAAGAGGATGATGCCGCCCAGCATAATCTGGGGGAATGTCTGGATGGTGAAGATGCCTATCAGCAATATCCACTGCATCCAGCTGCTGGCAAAGCTGACAGCAGGCACCAGGGCACTGCGCATCTTCAGGGGACCATAGGCACAGGCATGCTGCACAGCATGGCCGCATTCATGCGCTGCTACAGCAGCCGCAGCCACACTATAGGAGGCATACACGTCCTCGCTCAGATTGACGGTCTTGTCTGTAGGGTTGTAGTGGTCGGTGAGCCTTCCACTGGTACTGATAACACGCACATCATAAATGCCGTGGGCACGTAGCATCATCTCGGCCACCTCCTTGCCCGAATAGGGACACGGCTGTCGGGAATACACCTCAAACTTGCGCTTCAGATTGCTTTGCACCAGATAGCTGGCCACTGCAATACCAATAAACAATATCCAATACATACTCATTTTTCTAATCTTATTTAAACGTTAAACAATCATTCCTTTACGCTCAGCAGCCCCACCGTACCATCGGTGCTGGTGAAGAGCACACGCCGTCCTGAAAGGGGCACCACAGTGCTAATCAGGCTGTTGCCCACATGGTGGCGCCACAAGAGACGGCCCGTGAAAGCCTCCACGGCAAAAACCATGCCTTCCTTGGTGCTGCCATACACCACACCGTCCTTCTCCACAGGCATGCTGGGCGCATGTTCGTATCCGAAACCCACGTTGCAGGCCCACAGTTCTCTGGGCACCCGCTCTTCTGCCGAATAGCACACCAGGCTGTCCTGCATGGTCTTGCTGTATATACGGCGGCCATCAGCACTCAGGCCCACCGTCTCGCGCACCATCGACTGCTTGGTGCGCCACACTTGGGCACCCGTAGCCAGGTCTACGGCCGTGAGGGCCCTTTCGGGGTCTGCGATGAAGACCATGCCATGCGAGGTCACAGGCCAAACGGCAGCCGGACTGTAATGCGAGTGGGTCTTCTGGGTGTGCCACTGCCACTGCTCGCGTCCTGTTTTCCTGTCCAGGGCATACAGGGTATTGTCCCAGGCACCGAACACCACGCTGCTGGCTGTTACAAGCGGCTTGGTCTCGATATAGTCCTTCACCTGATCGTATTGCCACACCAGACGGCCCGCACGCAACGACAGCGCACGCATGCACCCATCACTGGCACCAGCAAAAACCATGCCACGATGAATGGCCACCGCCCCCAATACCGGGCCCTGGCACTCATGACGCCAACGCAGACAGCCGCTTTTGGCATCAAAGGCATATATGCTGCCATCGGCCGAGCCTGTTACCACCCTACCCTTGTCCACGGCCGGCGTACCCACGATACGCGCCCCTGTGGCCGCAGTCCAGAGCAGGCGGCCGTCCAGAAGGTCATAGGCCGAGAGGCGACCCAGGTCATCCCCCACGTACACCCGCCTGCCATCTGTGCAGGGAGAGGAATAGATGCCCACTCCCGTATGCTGCAGCCACACACGTTCCACCTGGGCATAGCGCGCATTGTCAGCATCACTGGGATACCGGATGGGGTCCTGCGTGCCGGGACGGTCGCCATGGAGCGGGAAACTGGCAAAGTGGACGGCTGACATGCCTATCTCCTGAACACTCACATGGATGCTGTCGTCCGTGACCTCGTACAAGCCATAGCCACCCCTGTCCTGGGCATCGCTGCGGTAGTTGGCCCGCACCAGCACGCCTGGCACTCCGTCATAACTGAGATTGCGCATGGCGTGGTAGTGTCCGCCGATGCAAAGCCTCACGTTGTAACGTCGGAGGAGTTCGGTGGCCTGGTACCAGTTGTCCACATCTCCCTCCATCAGCGGATAGTGGGTGACTATGACAACGGGGTCGGAAGCCGGATAACCTGCCATACATTCCTCCAGCCAGGTGAGATCCTGTGGCACCACATGACCCAGGGCCATGCGCATGAGCGGACCGGTGTTGAATCCCAGGAAATGGACACCCTGATGGCTGTGCTGGAATCGCTCATAGCCGAACACCTGCTGCCATGCCGTACAGCCGCTGTCACTCCATTTGGTTTCATGGTTGCCCAGCACGATATAGTAAGGCACCTGCAGATGGGAGAGGCATTCCTTCACGGACAGCAGGGTGGCACGGTCGCCACACTCGCTCACATCACCGGTCACCAGTACAAAGTCGATACCCTGTGAGGCATTGATATGCGCAATGCTGCGCATCAGGTCATCGGTGTGGGGCCCCTCACTGCCCGTGAGATGGATGTCGGTGAGCTGTGCAAAACGGAAATGACGTGCCCTGACAAAGAGCGTGGCCAGCAAGCATACGGCCAAAAACGCAAATCTTATCTTCAAATTCATGCGGATATTCACTTTATCTCCACAAAGATAAGGCAATCCTGCGAAATGGCAAAATATGCAGGCCTATTTTATGTGATGTTAACTAAAAAAGGGTGCGCCGCAAGCGACGCACCCCATGATAAGGTTGATGGAAAAAGGATGATTACTTGAGAACCACCTTCTTCTTGTTTACGATGTACAGACCCTTGAGGCCCTTCAGGCTGTTGCCGTTGCGTACCTGGGCACCTGCTACGTTCACTACGTTGTAGTTGCACTCTGCAGCATTGATGCCTTCAATACCTGTAGCGCCACCGGCTACGATAGCCATGATACGCTCGATGGTGGCCTCGTCGACAATCTCAGAACCGTGAACATAGTAGGTGAGCACAACGTCCTTGTCCTGCTCAACTTCGCCGTTCATGGTAACCATTCCGGCAGGAACAGTAACATAGAGCAGCTTGCTGGTGGTGATAGGCTCAGCCAAATCCACGTTGATAAAGCCACCGTTTACGGTAACAGTACCCTCTATGTATTCACCTGCGAAGTAGTCGTAGATGGTAATCTGCTTGTCTGCAGCCACTTCTGCCAATCTGGAACCAGTGGTGAGGGTGATGCGGTTCATGGTGGACACGAGGGTTACATTGTCGCGGGTAGCGATTACGTTCTCGCTGGCGTCAGCGATGACATAGCGCTTGTCTACGTCTACGTATGCCACAGTCAGTGTAGAACCCTGGTCGCTGGCAGGACCTGACTGCCACAGACGCATTTCGCTACCACCGGCACCACCGGAGCGGTTGATCCAGTAGCCGTTGACACCCAGACCGAAGGTGCTGTCGTCCTTCTGGCCGATTTCCCATACAGTAGGCTCTGCAGTCATCAGAGGAGCCTGACCGTTGCCGGCAGCATCCAGATGCAGATACTTGCCCTCACCGGCAGCGAGGTTCATCACCTTGTAGCCGTCGTAGGGATTGCCATAGAAACTCCAGAGATACTTGTCGGTGGCCAGGCTCTCGGTAACCATGTTGTATACCTCGGCTTCCTCGCCCTCATACTGGAGGTACTTGTTGGGCTCGTGCATGTTGATAATCTCGTACCACTTGGCATCAGCGAAGCTCTCGCTGGCCTCGAACGGAGTGTTCACGGTCACGGGAATGTCGAAGGTCTGGTCACCCTCTACCACACCCTCGGGAGCAACAGCCTCCACGAACGCGGGAGTAAGCACGGGCGGGAAGGCCTCGCCTACAGTGGCGGTAGTCTTCTGGGTGCGTACGTTCTTCTTGTCCAACAGCTGGTAGTAGGTAACCTGTGCAAATGCGGGATGCTCAAATTCGGGATACTCCTCAGCAGGAACCACCTCGAAGGCGAAGATAGAACCGCCGTCGCAGTTCCAGCTGCCAATCTCATTGCCACCCCAGTCGTTCCACCATGCGCCCTGGTCGCCAGTGCTGGTGTTAAGACCGATGTAGAAGCCATCCTTTGACATGGAAGGATCGAACAGCAGGTTCCACTGGTTGTAACCGGTAGACCAGGTGTCGAACGAAGACATGCAAGCGTCGCCAGCAGCAGCGTTGTAAATACGTACGGGCTGGAAGCGGCCATTCAGGCTGCCATTTGTTACGAAGTAGTACATAGAAGCTGCGCCTTCGGGCTCAGCAACCTCGGGCTGACGAGCGCCGTTGCCGGCAAACTTCAGGTACTTGCCTGTGCGGGTGTTCTTGATGTAGTACAGCTTGGGAGCATCACCGGTGGTGAACTCGGGCACTACATTGTTGGTGTAGCTGCCACAGATGCTGTTCACCTGAGCGGTGCTTACGGGAGAGGGATAGCCGTCCTGGCCAATCTGCTGACCCATACCCAGCTTGTATGCCAGCTCACCGCTGGCAAGCATCTCTGCAGAAGCCAGCTCGCCCTGCTGAGAGTTTGCAAAGTACTTGTTGACCCATACATTGTTCATGTTGCAGTTGCCTACGTTGCGGCTGATGGTATGAGTATCGTTCTCGCCTACCTCAATGTCGCCCACCATCAGACAGTTGATGAGGGTTGTAGCGCTACTAGCCCAACCAATGAGACCACCACAGTTGGAGGTACCGCCAGTGGTGGTGAGCTTACCTGCGAACACGCAGTTCTTGAGGGTGACAGGATTGTCGGAAACGGCCAGAATACCAGCGTTGGTGGCATCGCCCTGCAGGCTGCTCTCGATGGTGACAGTGCTCAGCACGTTCTCGATGACAGCACCGGACTTCCAGATGTGAGAAGCCACACCGGCTGCATACTTACCGTTGCTGGTGATGGTACCGTCGATCCAGAGGTTCTTCACGGTACCCATCAGGCACTGGAAGAGAGCACAGTTCTCCGAACCGTCGGTCTTCACACGCTTGATAGTAACCTTGTGGCCCTGGCCATCAAATACACCGTCGAAATCGTGATAGTCGATACCGATGGACATGTTGTAGTCCGAGAAGTCGATGTCGGCGGTCAGGCGTGCATTGCGTGTATTGTCGACAGTATTGATGATAGTGGCATACCAATAGAGCTGCTTGGCATTGGCAATCTCATAAGCACCGTCAACCATCTCGAATGCATTAACATCTACGTGTCCGCAGACAGCGCAGATACCATCCTCATAAGTGTGGGGAGGAATTACCTGAGGCTCATTGGTGTATACCATATTTTCGCTCAGGGCGGCACCATCGCAGCGCAGACCCTCGGAGCAGTTCAGATAAACCTGCTTGTGACCCTCATTGATAACAGGATGAGCATCCTCACCCAGACACTGGGTGTAGACGATGTTCTGCTGGTTGCCATTGAGCAGGTAGCACAGGCGACCGCTGGTTACATCCTCTTCGGTGATGGCGGTGCAGCCATTGTTGCCCAGATTCTCGTAGCAGTTGTTGACAGTGGGATTGCTGCGAACAAAGGAGTTCGAGCCTTCCACACCACTTACTGTGGCAATGCTGTAGCAGTTGGTGAGGACACCGCCAGAAGTCCAGCCAGAGATGGCAGCAGACTCGTTGTCACCAGAGATGGTACCAGTAACATAGCAGTTGCTAATCTGGAAGGAGCACTTGCCCTCCATGTTCACACCGATGATACCAGCCACGTTCTGTGCAGAACCTGTCATGGTACCCTCGTTGCCCAGACGGTCCATTACGATGGTACCACCATTGATACCACCACCAATGATACCCATGAAGGCCTTACCCGTGAAGGAGCAGGTAGCATCGAGCACCAGGTTCTTCACCTCTGAGTCGCCGGTAATGGCACCCACGAGACCTACATAGTCTGCCTCGGGCATATTGATGACCAGGTTGCTGATCCTGTGGCCCTGTCCATTGAGGCTACCGTTGAAAGGAGTGGCCTTGGAACCGATGGGAGCCATTTCCACACCAGCCATGTCGATGTCGGCAGTGAGCGCAGCCTTAACGCCAGTGGCACCCTTGGCCACAAAGGCAGACAGTTCCTTCAGGTCGGCAGCGTTGTTAATCTGGTATACGCCGTCCACCTGTTCCAGTGTAGTGGAAACGGGATTGACATTGGTGACACGCAGGTTGCGAATCTGCAGGGTGGCAGAACTGTTGTTACCGAAGTCGAAACGAATCTTGCTACCCACCTTACCGAAGTCCCACTCGGCAACAGCTCTAGAAACCTCCACAACCTTCTCTGTCCACTCGGATACTGCGGGTGTACCGCCGAAATTGATGGAACGTCCTCCCTGCCAGGGAGAGAAGAAGAACTCCAGCTCGTTACCAATCTCCTGATCAGCTGTGTACTCAAAAATGATGTACTTGTAGTCCTCTGTCAGCGCGGCTTCCAGAGGGAAGGTGGCGCAGAAGGGGTCAGCCCCCACGCACTTTACCACATACTCATTCTCTGCGGTTTCTGTGATTTCGACATTGTTCTTGTCGCCCTCGTTGTAGTCCAACTTCAGGGTCACATCCTCCGCATAGGCTGCCTTAGGGGCAAGCAGAGCAACAGCTGCAAGCATTGGTGCACATGTGAACCAACGCATGAAAGTCTTTAATTGCTTCATAAGCGAAAAATTGTTTAGTTAATAATTGAATGTTTTTTATCATTGTTTTCTATTGCTTTTATCAGGGTTTCACATACAGTTTGCGGCTCGTGCCGTCGGTCATGCGCACGATGTTCACGCCCGGCATCAGACGCGTGCGTCGCTTACCGTCGGTGCCATAGATGGCCTCCACTTCCGTTCCCACCAGCGTAGGTTGCGTCAGGCCGTTCCCGCCCTCGGGCACATTGGTATACACATCATTAATATAATACACGCGCGCGTGTGTGGAGTTGAGCACAGGATACAAGTCTTCGCCCAGTGTCTGGAAGAAACTTACCGGGTCGTCTGCCGAACTGCCGTTCAGGCTGTAGCAGAGCCAGCCACTGGCCAGTTCCTCGCTGGAAATGCCCGGGAGGCCCGGCTGACCGTTCACATCGTAGCAGTTGTCGATATACGCCCAACCGCCACGGAGCAAGGAACTAGAACCCTCTACGCCCGACACGGAGGCAATGCTGTAGCAGTTACTCAACTGGCCGCCGCTGCCGGCCCAGCCCGTAAGCGCAGCCGACTCATAACCGCCCTGTACACAGCCGCTCACATAGCAGGCGTCCATCACATAGGTGGACAGGCTGTTCATGTTGCAGCCGATGATGCCACCGGCATTCTGGTTCTTGGCCACCACCGTACCCTCGTTGCCCAGACGGCTCATGCACACCGTGCCCGAACCGTGGCTGCCACCGATAAGACCCACAAAGGCATTGCCGCGCAGGTAGCAGGTGGCATCGAGTGTGAGGTTACGGATGTCGGCACCACCGCTGACCACGCCAAACAGACCCACATAGTCGCTGGTGGAAGACACGTAGAGGTTGCTGATTGTATGGCCGCGGCCGTCAAAGGTGCCCGCATACTTGAACTGTTCGGTGCCGATGGGATTGAAACTGCCCTTGTAGGCCTTCATGTCGATATCGGCCGTGAGCACAGCATTGGCCGCAGTGAGACCACCCTGGTTCACCACCTTGGCAAAGTCCATCAGTTCCTTGGCCGTGCCTATCTCATAGAGTTTATCCTCGGGTATTTCCATACCATAGCGCAACTTGGTGTCCAGCCATTCCAGACGTTCCGCCACAAAGGTTCGCACCACGCCCACCTCGGCCTCATAGCTGCCCAGGGCAAAGGCGTTCATGTGGACATACTGGTTGAGAATGGGCCAGCGCAGGAAGTTGAGGCGTTGCGACTGGTCGAGAACGCCGGCCACGCTGTCCACATAGGCCTGCATCCCTTCGGCCGTGAAAACGCCTGTATCACGCATTTCCGCCCACAGGGTCTCCAGCCTTCGGGAGGCTGCCTTGTCCGAAAGGATGCGGTTGACAAAGTCGGCCATGCCGCTTGCTCCGCTACCCCCGCTGCGGAAAATCCAGCCGGGCTTGTCACAAACGGGGTAGATGCGGTAGTCATTGTTAAAGGCCAGGTCGAAATCCCAGCAAGGGGCCACATGGAAAAGGTCCTCCTCCCGGTTCTTGTACATATACACGCTCCAATAGGTGTCGGTATTGCCCGAGTATTCGCCCACCAGGAAATGGCGCAGGAAGCTCTCCACATCCAGGCGGCTGCGATAGCCATAGGTGGAATCGGTATACTGTGCGCTCCATAGGGCCGATTCCAGCAGATTGAAATAGTTGCGGATATATTCGGACTGTGCGGGCACGATGTCATCCTCTCCGGGTTCCTTGATGGTCACGGGAACACCCCTACTGCTGGTGAACCACGACTTTTCGCTGTAGGCATAGGCATCCACCTCGATAAGATAGCCGCCCGTGACAAAGGGCTCTTCCACATCCGAGGGTTCCATCTCGACGATGGGCACACGGTGGGGGTCGATGGTAATCTGGTCGCACAGCTGGTAGCAGCCCTTGTATTCGCCATTGACTATCACGTCCACAGGCTGGCAATAGGGCGTATAGGGCATCTGCAGGCGACGACTGATTTCGAACGACACCATGTTGCGCATCAACGTCTTGTCGCCATAGTTGTTGATGAGGGTCCACTTCTTGGCCTTGGCGGGGCTTTCCAGCCGTCCGCCCTTCATGATGTGGTGGCTCTTTCCATCGTTGAACTTGATACGGTAGGGCTTCTTGGGAAATCCGGCCGATGCGTTTCCGCGCACACGGGCCAGAATGGGATATTCCTGAATGAGCGTGCCTTCATCATAGATGAGACACATCTGCGCCTCCAGCTCATTGACCTTGTCCATGGGCTCATTGCCCGAAAGGGTGTGATAGGAGAGTGTAGGCAGATTGGTAAGCTGATAGAACCGGCTGTCGTCGCCATCGCCCTCATAGCCGTAGAAAGCCAGCTCGGACAGATAGGCCTTGCTGTCGGCAGGACCACAGTAGCGCACATAGCGGAAGCCACGGCTCACATGGATGTCCACCGTGGTGAGCACACCACTGGCCGGCGACTGGTCTATCAGATAAAGGGGGACAGCATCCAGGAAGTCAGGGTTGTTGGCGCCCTCAAACAATCCCAGCAACATGCGGGACGAATAGGACTTACCCATGCGCGGGGCAAATGAGATGCGGGTGATGACATGGCGGGAACCCAAGTCGAGACCCACCCAGGCATGAGAGGATACAGAAGCACTGAAATAGGTGTTGAAATCACCGTCAAAAGCATGCTCACGCAAGCCGTTGTTCGTACTGGGCGACGTACCCAGCAACTGGCCCGCGAGCAACTTTTCCTGCTGCGAATATACAGGCATCGTCATCACCGTGCACAGGAGCAGGGTGAAGACAATATGCACTGGAAATACCTTTTTACACCTTTTCATCATCTGGTTTCTTACACTTTTGTCTTCTTAAGGTTCTTTAAGTATACAAAATTACGCATTTCCCCCGAAACAGACAAGGAAACAGTCAAATTTCTTCTCAAAGAAGCCAAAAAAAAACGAAAAGAGGGTGAAAACAAGTGCTAAAAGGCTGTCAACATGGATTTTCTCTCCGTTTTTCCTACTCCAGTGCACGAAGGGTGAACACAAACTCCAGTCCTCCTGCAGACACCTGGCGCACCATGATGGTACCGTGGTGAAACAGGACAGCATTTTTGACAATGGCCAGACCCAGTCCGGTGCCGCCGATGCGGCGACTGCGCCCCTTGTCCACACGATAGAAGCGTTCAAACAGGTGGGGCAGATGGTCCGCAGGCACCCCCACGCCATTGTCGCTGAAGGTGAAATGCCAACAGCCCTCCGAGGGACCCTGACACTGAAGGCTCACGCGAGTACCTATGCCTGCATAGGCGATGCTGTTGTCCAGCAGGTTGCGGAAGATGCTGTAGAGCAGTCCTTCGTTGCCCATGAGCGGAATCTCGGGCGGGAGGTCGGGCGAGAGTGTCATCTGACGCTGGGCAGCGGCCAGTTTGGACTCCCCGAACACGTTCTCTATCAGGGGGCGCAGGTCAATGCAGGCACAGGGCAGCTGCTCGGGTGCCTCGTCGATGCGGTTGAGGGTGTTGATGTCGCGGAGGATGTTGGTGAGGCGGAGCGTCTGCACATGGCAGCGCTGCAGAAACTGGCGCAGGTGTGACTCGTCAAGGTCGGGATTCTGCAGGATGGTCTCCACATAGCCCTGGATGCTGGCCACAGGGGTCTTCAGTTCATGGCTCATATTGAGGGTGAGCTGCCGCTTCAGGCGTGCGTTCTCCTGCTCCTGCACCCGGCGCACCATCTGGTCGAGCAGGCGCGCCTGGCGGTAGGACACCAGGGTAAGCACCAACGCCACACACACCGAGAACCATACAAAGCCGCGGTCGCCACTGAGGCTGTGTATGAGCTGCACGTTATAGGGAAGGGCTGTGCGCACCACCATGCCCTGGTCCGGAAAACTGCTGGCCACATAGAAATAGTCCTCGCCCATGGTTTCCGAATTGCGGCGCAGGATGAAGCCCGTGCCCTCGCGGAGGGCCTGCTGTATCTCAGGGCGTTGCAGGTGGTTGGGAAGCCTGTCGGCCTGAGGCTCCATGTTGTCGCTCAGCACATGGCCCAGGGTGTCGAGCACCGTCACACGCAGGTTGCGCAGGTGGGAGTTCTTCTCGCTGGTCTCAATGATACCGCGCAGCAGACTGTCTCCCCGATTTGCCATGAGGGCCATCTCCTCGTTGAGCTGCAGGAGTTGAGTGGTGAGCAGTCTCACCTTGAACTCGCGCTCGCGCTGTCCCTGATAGTACACAAAACAGCCCACAAACACCCACAACAGCACCGTGACACTCAGGAACAGGCGCATGCCCAGCCATTCATCGGCAGGGAACAGTCGGCACCGCAGCACAGCGCGCTCAATCCATCTGAAAACAGTATCCATAACCTTGACGGGTGATGATGCGGGAACCATACTGTGCCAGTTTCTTGCGCAGACGGGTGATGTTCACGTCTACGGTACGGTCGAGCACATAGGCATCGTCGTGCCACACGAGCGACAGAATCTCGCTGCGGCTGAACACGCGCCCCTTTCCCTGGATGAGCAAGGCCAGTATCTCAAACTCGGTCTTGGTGAGCTGAATGGGCTGCAGGTCGATGGTAGCCGCCTTGCGCATGATGTCGAGCTGGAGGCCCTTGTAGCCCACATAGTCGGGACGCGTGAGCGCAGGTGCATTGCTTCTGCGCAGCACGGCTGTAACCCTGAGCACCACTTCCCTGATGCTGAAAGGCTTGGAGATGTAGTCGTCGGCTCCCAGGGAGAGTCCTGTCACGGTATCGTTCTCCGTATCGCGCGCGGTAAGGAAGATGATGGGCAGCTGGGCCGTCTCGGGTCGTGCCCGCAGACGCTTGGCCATGGTGAAGCCGCTCACCTCGCCCATCATCACGTCGAGCAACACCAGGTCATAGGTGGTGAGGTCGGTCTGCATGGCCTCTTCGGCGCTGTAGGCCACATCCACCATATAGCCTTCGTTCTCCAGATTGAACCTGAGTATCTCACAGAGGTCCTCTTCATCGTCGACCACAAGCAGTCGCATGTTCTTGAATTCCATTTTTCAATTGGGTTTATTACGATTCGGTATGGCAAAGTTACGCATTTTCCCTCATTTTTTCCACGTTCGGCCTGTTAAAAATACATGCTAGGGCACATTGTAACACGATTGAAACATTTTCTTCATTATGGCTTAACAACTACTGGGTAATTTTGCAGCGTCAAACAATTTAAATATCGACAATTATGTATCTGTGCCTGATTTGTTTCCTATTCATGCTTGCCATCTTCGACCTGTGGGTGGGAGTGAGCAACGACGCTGTCAACTTCCTTAATTCCGCGATAGGCGCCCGCGTGTCACGTTTCCGCAACATCCTGATTGTAGCCTCGGTGGGCGTGTTTGTGGGAGCCACACTGAGCAACGGCATGATGGACATCGCCCGCCACGGCATCTTCCAGCCGGCGATGTTCTCGTTCGAAGAGCTGTTCTGCATCTTTCTAGCCGTGATGGTGACCGATGTGGTGCTGCTGGACGTGTTCAACTCGCTGGGCATGCCCACGAGCACCACCGTGTCGCTGGTATTCGAACTGCTGGGAGGCACCTTCATCCTGGCACTGCTGAAGATTGCGGGCGACAGTTCGCTCGACCTGGGACAACTGCTCAATACGGAGAAGGCGCTCAGCGTCATCATGGGCATCTTCCTGAGCGTGGCCGTAGCCTTTGTGTGCGGCTCGATAGTGCAATGGGTGAGCCGCCTGCTGCTCACCTTCAATTACCGTCCGCGCCTGAAGTACAGCATCGGCGTGTTCGGTGGCATCGCCTTCACCACCATTGCCTACTTCATCATTGTGAAGGGGCTGAAGGGAAGCCCTGCGTTGCCCGCTGCTTTCAGCGAGTGGCTGTCGGCCAACAACAGCCTGTTCCTGCTATGCCTGCTGGCAGGCAGCACGCTCTTCATGCAGCTGCTCCACTGGATGGGAGTCAATGTGTTCCGCATCATCATCTTCATGGGCACCTTTGCCCTGGCCATGGCATTTGCCAGCAACGACCTGGTAAACTTCGTGGGTGTGCCGCTGGCCGCGCTGAGCAGCTACCAGTACTTCTCCGTCGCACCCGGTGCAGACCCCTCTACCTTCATGATGGGTGCGCTCAACGAGAGTGCGCGCACGCCCTTCATTTTCCTGCTGCTGGCAGGACTGGTGATGGTGGTGTCGCTGGCCACCAGCAAGAAGGCACACAATGTGGTGAAGACGAGCATCGACCTGAGCCGTCAAGAGGAGGGCGAAGAGATGTTTGGCAGCAGCGCCATGGCAAGGAGCATCGTGCGCGGAGCCAACCATATGGGACGTGCGCTGCACACCATACTGCCCGAATGTTTCTTCCGCTGGCTCGACAAACGATTCAACAAGGAGGAGGCCATCATGGCCGAAGGGGCTGCCTTTGACCTGGTGCGCGCCTCGGTCAACCTGGTGCTGGCCGCCCTGCTCATCATCATGGGCACCAGCCTGAGACTGCCGCTGAGCACCACCTATGTCACCTTCATCGTGGCCATGGGCACCAGTCTGGCCGACCGTGCCTGGACACGCGAAAGCGCGGTCTTCCGCATCACTGGCGTCCTCAATGTCATCGGCGGATGGTTCATCACGGCGGGCGTGGCATTCTCCTGTGCAGCTTTCGTGACGGTGTGCATGTACTTTGGCAGCCTGCCAGCCAGCATCTTCTTTATCGGGCTGGCCGTATATATCCTCATGCGCAGCAACCTGCTGGGCAGCAAGAAGAAGGCCGACGACGAATGTGACACCATCTTCCGCCAGTTGCTGGCCGCCAAGGACACACGGCAGCGATGGGAACTGCTGAGCCGACATGTGGCCCTTACACAAGAGATGCTGCTGGGCGAAATCCTCCGGTACTACCATAGCGTAGCACAGGGATTCACAGATGAAAACCTTTCACTCCTGCGCCACACCGTGCGCGACATCAGCCAGATGAAGCCACGCCTCAAGAAAGCACGACAGCGCGAAATGCTAGGTCTGCGCAAGGTAGATGACAGCATTTCGCTCAAGAAGAGTACCTGGTTCCATCTGGGATTCAACAGCGGCGAGCAGATGTACTACGGCCTGCGCCGTATGGCCGAACCCTGCCTGGAGCATGTGGACAACAACTTCAGTCCCCTGCCCGACGAACAACTTCAGGAACTGCAGCGAGTGGCGCAGCAGGTGGAAGGCTACCTCAACCGCTCACAGGTAATCCTCCGCAGCCACATGATGGAGCAGGTGGACGCGCTCACCACCGAGATGGATGCCTATACGATGGAACTCTCCCAGCTGCGGAAGAGGCAGATAGATATCCTATCGAGCGACCGCCAAAAAGGGCTCAGAGTACAGTTTGTATACCTGAATGTGCTGCAGGAAAGCCAGCAATTGCTCAGCGAACTGCGTCATTTCATGCGTGCATACAAGAATTTTCAACAATAACAACACAAAACAACTATGACTATGAACTTTCTGAAACGACTTTTCATCTATCACATCTTCAGGCTTCCCCTCACTTTGCCTGAAATTCCGGCCCCAGCAGCATGTTTTACGTTGCCAAAGGACACCCGGCGTCACAATTTTGAGGAAGAAGAAGAGGAGGAGGATTAAGGGCACAAAAGCCCGTCTGAATGGCTCCTCCTTGTTTTTGGGATAACACCGCAAGTGCCTGTACATCAGGCACTACGGTTTTCAAAGGTTATTTTCACTCTACGTCTTGGAATCATTCCGTACAAGACAAACACTGAGTGGC
Source organism: uncultured Prevotellaceae bacterium (assembly GCA_945865175.1). Lineage (GTDB taxonomy): Bacteria > Bacteroidota > Bacteroidia > Bacteroidales > Bacteroidaceae > Physcousia. The sequence goes on from CAMBDA010000002.1 coordinate 25,366, forward strand.
AAAATGCCCCTCATCCTATGGAGACCATGCCTGAGAGGGTAACGCTGGCCCTATCAGATATTGAGTTTCACACCGGCAAAGAAGGAACGGGGCACGGAGGGCCCATAGATGTAGCCCGAATCGCGGTCGGGACCCTTATCGAAATCCTTTTGGTAGGCATTGAAGATGTTCTGGAGGCCGGCGTTCACCTGGAGTGTGGAATGCCTGTAGAGACGGAAATCATAGGCCACCTTGAGGCCCACATCCATGAAGCGACGCGTGCGACTGGTGCAGTTGGCAGGGATATAGCCCGCATGATGCTCCACAAGCATGGGGCCCGTATAGGTGCCCGAAAGGGCTATGGACAGGGGCTTGAGGGGCGACCAGGTGGTAGTGAAATAGCCGTATGCATCGGGCGTACGGAACATCCTGCGCTCCATAGGCACCCCTCCGTCATCCCACGAACGGGCCTCCTTGTAGCGCGAGCGCTGAAGCGTGAAGCCCGCCTGCATCTGCCACTTGTTTTTCCATGCCAGCTTGCCCTCGAGCGTGAGGCCGTACACATGCGCGCCGCTCTCGTTGCCCCTCTCCAGGATGATGATGCCGTTCTCCTGGCCAATTTCAGTAAGCGCAAACACATCATCGATGTGGGTGAAGAAGCACTCTGCCAGCAGATTGGTCTGCCAGGGGCCCCAGCTGTGGTACATGTCGGCCGAAAGGCTCAGGCTCTGTGACTTCTCCTCCTCCAGATTATCGGCCAGACGGATTATTGACACCGTGCCGCCCACATTCTCGATGTGGAGGTCCTCATCGAAGGCCTGCGGTGCACGGAACCCGAATGAATAGCTGGCACGCAGGTTGATGTCCTTGCAGGGGTTGTAGCGGAGGTTGGCACGCGGGCTGAAGACAGGCTTTTCCAGCATGCTGTGCTTGTCCAGACGTCCGCCCACAAGCAGGTCCCAGCGATCATTTTTCCACTCATTCTGCACAAATGTACTGCCTATCCTGGCCCTCTGTGTGATGAGCCTGTCGTAACCCCACTGTGTGTCTTCCAGGTTGTCCTGATTGTACTCCAGCCCTGCGGTGAAGTCGGCCGGCATGAACAGGCACCTGTCCATGTGGAGAACATATTGGGAGCCCGCCACAAAGGTGAGGTCGGTAGTGCCGCCGTACGCGTTAGGGTCCTGTCCGCCGCCGTAATAGCTTTCCCTGTCGATATGCTGGGCCGAGGCATAGAGGCCCAGGCGATGCCTCTGGTCAGAGGTGCAGAAGTCATACTTGAGCCCCCCCGTATTGATGCGATGTTTCACCTGCTCGGCAATGTCCGCCTCGTGGGGCGGACGGGAAAGCTGGTCGCCGCCCCTGCGGTGTTCCTGCAAATGGTGGTATTCAAGGGTAAGGCGCGAATAGAGGCCCGTTCTGATGAAGGAGCGCATACCCAGCGTCTGGTTGCGGAGCTCGGGCAGTTCTGTGAAGCCGTCGCCATTGTGATCATAACCGCCACGCTCCCTGTTCTGGGCAAACACTGCAATGCCCATCTTGTTGTCATCGGTCACCAGCGAGGCATTGATCGTAGTATTGCCCTCAATCGTCTTGCCGTCGCCCAACCCGGTACAGATGTGTGCCGCCTGAGCAGAGCTACGGGTGGGTTCTCTGGTGATGATATTGATGGTTCCGGCGATGGCCGAAGAGCCGAAGAGTGCCGACCCCCCTCCACGCATCACTTCCACACGCTCAATCATGTTGGCAGGCAGCTGCTCCAGGCCATACACGCCCGAAAGTGCCGAGAAGATGGGGCGCGAGTCGATGAGAATCTGGGTATAGGGTCCGTCCAGACCGTTGATGCGCACCTGCTGGAAACCACAGTTCTGGCAGTTGTTTTCCACTCTGACACCCGGCTGGAAGTTGAGTCCCTGAGCCAGGTTGCACGCATTGGTCTGCTCAAAGGCCTTGGCATCCATCACATTCACCAGGGTGGGTGCCATGCGACGCGTGGTTTCACTCCTGTTGGCCGATACCACCACCCCTTCCAAGTCAATCATGTCCTCCTCTATTTCGAAGTTCATCTCCAAGGTCTTGCCCTTGGTAAGATATACCTTGCGTGTGGCGGTCTTGTAGCCCATGGCCGATACCACCACAGTGAAAGAACCCTCGGGAAGATTGACCAGATGGTAATGGCCGGTGGCGTCGGTGGCAGTGCCCAAAGTGGTGCCCTGAAGCATTACCTTAATATAGGAGAGATGTTCGCCGGTATGCCGGTCGGTGACATGCCCCACGATATTGGCATCCGAGTCGTCGACGGGGTTGATGCAAGCATAGGACAGCTGGGGGAGCCACATGAGCATGGCTCCCAATATAATGATATATAGGGATTTCATTCGATTTATTTTTTTCTTTAAATTAGGTAAACGGGTATAGCCCGCCCGTGCCGTACGGGAGACGGCAGGAGGCGCGCACATGCGAGTGTATGAAAAGATTGTGGAAAATGTCAGAGACGGGCGGGCGGAGCCCTGAGGGAGGGAATGCAGGGCAGACCGGCAGCCAGCATTCCAGACAGCGGAGCTACCCGCGTGAGTATCAGCGTCACCGCCCACAGTACAGGCATCCAGGGCTGTTGCAGCCCACCGCCAATAAGCACCTCGGAGAGGAAGAAAATGGTCTGCAGCGACTGGGCAGAATGGGTGTGTTGGCCGTTATAGATATGGGAATGCACGATGATTACACCGTTCACCACATGCGTGTGGCTGAACAGTGTAATGCTTCCCAGGTGCATCACAAACACCAGAAGGAAGAAATAGCGGAACCACCTGACGGGTCTTTTCTCCTTTGCCAATGGAATGTGCAGCGAATGGTATGTTTTGGGCTGCAAATTTACGGAAAAAAGGGATTACGAATTTATCACTTGGATTTCTTCTTGGACTTCTTGTCCTTCGGTGTTTCTTCCACGGGCTGGGTGAGGCGCAGGGCCACATCGGGATCGTCGGTAGTGAAAAGGTCAATGTTGGGGTCCGTCTGATGGGCCTTGATGTCATCCTCGCCACGGAGGGTCCACACGTTCACCTCCAACCCCAGTTCCTTGGCCTCGCGCGACCAGGAGGGATTGCGCTGGAAGACACCCTTCTCATAGTCGATGCCCGTCCATCCCAGGTTTTTCACCTCCTGAGGCGACAGGTCGCCGTTGAGGTATGCAATCTTTGCCTGAGGGTCCACCTCATGCACGCGGGCACACACCACCCGGCTGAAGGCAATATACTCCACCTGCTGCTGAAGACCCAGGTCGTGAACCAGCTTGACGATGTCGTCGGTCACCTGCTGCTCTCTGGCAGCATCGCGATGGCTCTTGATTTCCAGCACAATCTTCATCTGCGGGTAACGGGCACCCTCCTGCAAGTACTGGATGAGCGTGGGCAGGTATTCCCCGTTGGCCAACCTGCGGTACTGAAGGTTGGGATAGGTGGTGTCCTCGATGCGCACGTCGTCTATCTTGTTGTCGTGGTTTACCACCAGCACCCCGTCTATGGTGCGGTACACGTCGATTTCCGACCCGTAGCAGCCCACTTCGGCAGCCTTGCGAAGCGAGGCGAGGGAGTTCTGGGCACTGCCCTCGGCCTTCCAGTAGCCACGGTGGGCCACCACCTTGTGCTGAGCCATGAGGGTAAGAGGAGCCATGCTGAGCGCACAGCAGAAGAAAGATGCAAACAGGGCTTTTTTCATATTAGTTGCTGTTGAGAAGTTCTATATTTATGATTTCGCACGCAAAGTTAGGGAAATTTCGCTTCCCCCGCATCTTTTTTCCATTTTTTTTTTGGCCAGGATGTTTTTTTTCATATCTTTGTCACAGTTTAAACAAAAAAACGTCATTTATCCATGAGAAAAATATGCTTTGCACTGGCCATGACGCTCACGAGCGTGCCAATGCTGTCGAAAGTGACATTGCCCAGCGTATATACCGATAACATGGTGCTGCAGCAGCAGTCCACCCTGCGCATCCACGGCAAGGCTGCACCCGGCAGCCAGGTGGAGTTGCAAACCAGCTGGAGCCGTATGGCCCAGCTGGTGGAGGCCGATGCCATGGGATGCTGGTATATGGAAGTGGGCACGCCCAAGGCGGGCGGCCCGCACACCCTCACCTTCTCGGACGGCGAGGAACTGACACTCCATAACGTGATGGTGGGCGAAGTATGGCTGGGCAGCGGCCAGAGCAACATGGAGATGCCCGTGGCAGGATGGGGCAAGGTGCTCAACTATGAGGAGGAGATAAGGAATGCCAACTATCCCAACATCCGCCTGTTCCAGGTGAAAAGACAAACCGACGTGCAGGAGCGCGACCGCTTCAGCCTACTATATGACATGGGTGGATGGCAGGAATGCAGCCCCCAAACGGTTCCCCAGTTCAGTGCGCTGTGCTACTTCTATGCCCTGCGCCTCTGGGAGGAACTGAAGGTACCCGTAGGCGTGATTGACGACAACTGGGGCGGCACCCCATGCGAGGCATGGGTGAGCGCAGACGCGCTGGGCGCAGTGACGGGATTTGAGGAGCAAGTGGACCGCATGAGGGGTCTAGGCTTCAACCGGCAGGCCATCCAGGAGGACACCGATGCACGTACAGCCGCCTGGAAGCAGGCAACCGAAGGGGGCGACAAGGGGAGTACCGGCATCACGCCTTGGCAGGACGCCAAGCTCGACGACAGCCACTGGAGCACGATGGAACTGCCCGCCCAATGGGAGAAGGCCGGGCTGCCAGGGCTGGACGGTGTAGTGTGGTTCCGCAGGACCATAGAGGTGCCCGCCGCATGGGAAGGTAAACAGCTGACCCTGTCGCTGGGCCCCGTGGACGACTATGACGTGACCTATTGGAACGGAACCCTGGTGGGTGCCACAGGTGGCTACGATGCCCCCCGCACCTACACCATCGATGCCTCGCTGGTGAAGGGCGGAAAGGTCACCATCGCCGTGCGTGTGAAAGACGATGGCAATGAGGGCGGCATCTGGGGCAAACCCGAGCAGATGGCCCTGATACAGGGCGACCAGCGCATAGGACTGGCAGGCACATGGCACTATGCCGTAGGATTCGACCTGCGCCAGACAGGTGCCAGGCCCCTGGCCACCAACAGTGCCCATCACCCCACCGTGCTGTTCAATGCCATGATTCATCCGCTCGTCGACTTCCCCGTAAGAGGCATCCTGTGGTATCAAGGCTGCACCAATGTAGGCCGCGACGAGCAGCATGAAGTGCTCTTCCAAACGCTTATCCACGACTGGCGCAAGCAATGGTGCAACCCCGACATGCCATTCTACTTTGTGCAATTATCCAACTATTTGGAACCTAGCGACCTGCAACCCGAGTCGCCATGGGCATTCCTGCGCGAGTCGCAAGCAAAGGCCCTATGCCTGCCCCACACGGGCATGGTGTGCAATATCGACCTGGGCGATGCCAAGGACATCCATCCCAAGACCAAACGCGAGGTGGGCCGCCGCATGGCAGCCATTGCCCTCCACCATACCTACGGCCAGAAGAAGACCCCTTGGACAGCACCCGTATACAAGAGCTACACCGTGGGCGAAGACGGCAAGGTGACCATCACCTTTGACCGGCCAGAGGGATGCGAGCCGCTGGTGGAGGAGGACAACCTGCCGGGCTTCATCATCGCCAGTGCAGACCGCCGCTGGCACGTGGCCAAGGCACGTACCAAGGGCGACAAGGTAGTGGTGTGGGCCGATGATGTACCACGCCCAGTGGCCGTACGCTACGGATGGGCCGACAATCCCACCTGCACGCTACGCACGGCCAGCGGACTCCACGTGGCCCCCTTCCGCACCGACAGCTGGCCGAGGCGCTGAAAGCCTTTGCACCCTGTTAGAGAATATACCTAAGCATACAGATAAAGAACCAATAAAAATCATTTAAACCAGACATGGCACAGAGATTTATTTTGAACGAAGTGTCCTACTTCGGAGCCGGAGCCCGCAAGGAACTGCCGGAAGTGTTGAACCGCATGGGCCTGAAGAAGGCGCTGGTGACCTCGGACAAAGGTCTGATAAAGGTGGGTACCACCAAGATGGTGACTGATGTGCTCGACGAGGCATCGTTCCCCTACGAGATATACAGCGAAATCAAGCCCAACCCCACTGTCACCAATGTGCAACAGGGCGTAGAGGCCTTCAAGGCCAGCGGAGCCGACTGCCTGATTGCCATCGGAGGCGGATCGAGCATGGACACCGCCAAGGGTATCGGCATCGTGGCCAACAACCCCGAGTTTGCCGACATCGTATCGCTCGAAGGCGTTGCCCCCACCAAACACAAGAGTGTGCCCATCATCGCCCTGCCCACCACCGCTGGCACAGGTGCCGAGGTGACTATTAATTATGTAATTATCGACGAGAAGCGTCAGGCAAAGATGGTATGCGTGGATCCCAACGACATCCCTGCCGTGGCCATTGTAGACCCCGAACTGATGTACAGCCTGCCCAAGGGCTTGACAGCCGCCACCGGCATGGATGCCCTTACCCACGCCATCGAAGGCTATATCACCAAGGGCGCATGGGTGATGAGCGACATGTATGAGCTGCAGGCCATCAAGATGATTGCCGAAAACCTGCCGCTGGCCGTAGAAGAGCCCCAGAACCCCGTAGGCCGCGAAGGCATGGCCCTGGCACAATATATCGCCGCACAGGCCTTCTCCAATGTAGGTTTGGGCCTGGTACATGGCATGGCCCATCCCATGGGTTCACTCCACGACATCCCCCACGGTGTGGCCAATGCCCTGCTGCTGCCCACCATCATGGAGTTCAACATGCCCACGCGCATTGAGAAATACGGCGTGATTGCCCGCCAAATGGGCGTGGACACCACGGACATGACCCCCGAAGAGGCTGCCCAGGCCGCCGTGGATGCCGTGCGTACACTGAGCATTCGTGTGGGCATTCCACAGCACCTGTCCGATCTGGGCATCACCGAAGCCGACATTCCCGCACTGGCCGCCCAGGCCATTGCCGACGTGTGCACTCCGGGCAACCCCCGCGACGTGACGGAGGCCGAGATTGTGGCACTCTACAAGATGGTGCTCTAGCCCCCATGTGACATTCCTGTCATCCCTATAAAATCGTTAAACATCCGCACACGTGTGACTCCCGAAATGGTGTCGCGTGTGCGGAACATTAATTAATAAACGCGTTCCTGCATGTGCCCCCCTATTATTGTCAAAACGTCCGCCATCAGCAAGTCTACCGCCGCCAACTGGAAACGGCTGGACACAACCGGAAACGGAAGGCTCACCCAAAGAGCCAACAAAACGCTGTCGCAACGGAAGACGTTGGTGACCACCTATGTCCAGTCGGCTGCTGCCGAGGAGGTGCTGCGCCGCGTGGAAGGACTGCCCCACCCCGTGGAGGGCATCATGAGCTACCTGTGCATGTGCAAGTTGCGCAGATATGGACTGTGGCGCAGCGCCCGCGTGAAACGCATCTTCCGCCAGCAGCCCCAGCCTGCCCCTCTCCGCAGGCGCATCCCGCCGGCCGTGTGGGACGAAGAAGAGGACATCTTGGGATATGTGTACCAGTCACTCCTCACCGAGGGCGAGCGCAACCAAACGGGCCGCTATTACACCACCCTCCCTGTCACCCGCACCATGCTGGAGAACGTGAAACTGAAACGAGGTGAGCGGCTATTGGATCCTTGCTGTGGCAGCGGAGCCTTCCTGATGCAGGCAGAATGTGCCGACCCTTCTCTCCTCTACGGCGTAGATACCGACCCAGTGGCCGTGATGCTGGCCACCACCAACCTGCTGTGTAAATATGCCCACAGACGGTTTGTCCCCCACATCTACTGTCACGATTTCCTGGCCGACGCCGAGGGGTGCGGCTGGGAACCGGACACACGCTTCCAGTATATCTTCACCAATCCCCCATGGGGAACCGACAAGGAATGGAAATACAGCGTCCAGGGCATACACTCCCACGAGCGCGCTTCGCTCTTCTTCGCCCAGGCTCTCGCCTGGCTCAAGCCCGGGGGCACGCTGCATTTCCTTCTCCCCAATGCGCTCCTACATGCCCAGATGCACAGCGATTTCAGGCAACTGGTGATGGAGCACACCACCATGCGCAGCATCCACCTGTATGACGGTCGGTTTGACGGTGTGTTCACGGGCTTTTTCAGCCTGTGTGTAGAAGGAAGCACCACGGCAGAGCAGGCCTATGAGGTGCACACCTCTGCTGGCACACACCTGCGCCGGCTCACGCCAACCGACCGACGTATACACCGCATTCCCGTGACACCAGCCGATGCTACGGAGGACAGCATCGTGAACAAAATGAAGCAAAAGCGGAACGACGCGCTCACCCACAGCCAGTGGGCCCTGGGCATCGTCACGGGCAACAACAAACAATGGCTCATGAACAGCCGCACCCTCTTGGCCGAACCTATCCTCACGGGCAAACAGATACAGCCCTTTGTAGCTGCCGGACAAACGCCTTTCATCGAGTTCTCTCCCTCCAGATTCCAGCAATGTGCCAGGGAACGCTTCTACCGCGCCCCCGAAAAACTGGTGTATCGCTTCATCGCCCGCCACCCCATTGTGGCCTATGACAACCAGCAGCGGCTGTGCCTCAACAGTGCCAACATTCTGATTCCCGACATCGAGGGCATCCCGGTACGCTGGGTGGGCGCACTGCTCAACTCCAGCCTCTACCACTTCTACTATATCGTGCACTTCCCTGACATCAAGGTGCTCAAGCGCAACCTGCAACAACTGCCCTTCCCCAAACTGGACGACAGGCAACAGCAGTGCCTGAGGATGGCAGTGGGGAAGGTGTACGAAGAGGGTGCCTCACGCGAAAGCGTAGGGCTACTGGACAAGGTGGTGTTTGACATCTTTGGCATCACCGATGCCGAGCGCAGTTATGTGTACCGCCGCATAGGGGCCACGGGAGAGTAACGAGGGGAAGGCCTTGCCGTACAGTGCAAGCGCTACAGTAAAAATTCCGTCCCTTCCGTGGCGGACGAGACACCCCCAGAGGTTGGCACATCCTTTCCTGCCTGGGAAAGCACCTCCTGCACACTGCCATGACGCAGCAACAGAGCTTCCGCCTCCTCGTAGCCGATACCCAGCGTCTCCTGCACCATGCGTGTGCCTCTGTCCACAAGCTTGGCATTGGTGAGCTGCATGTTCACCATGCGGTTGCCCTTCACGCGCCCCAGACGAATCATCAGGCAGGTGGAAATCATGTTGAGCACCATCTTCTGTGCCGTGCCGCTCTTCATGCGGCTGGAGCCCGTGACAAACTCTGGGCCTACAATAGTCTCGATGGCATGGTGGGCCTCCTGGGACAGCGGAGTGTTGGGATTGCTGGTGATGGCAGCTGTGAGCAGGCCATGAGCACGTGCTTCGCGGATGGCCCCAATCACGTAGGGGGTGGTGCCGCTGGCCGCTATGCCCACCACAATGTCGACACTGGTGGGACGAAAAGGTTTCAGGTCGGCCCATCCCTGGTCAATGTTGTCCTCGGCACGCTCCACGGCGTTGCGAAGGGCCGTATCGCCCCCTGCAATCACGCCCCTCACCCAACCTGCATCCACCCCAAAGGTGGGCGGCAACTCGCTAGCATCCAGCACGCCCAGCCGACCGCTGGTGCCCGCTCCCATGTAGAACATACGCCCTCCCTGGCGCATACGCACCTCGGCCTCCTTCACAAAGGCCTCTATGCTGGGAATGGTCCGCTCCACAGCATCGGCCACGCGATGGTCCTCCCGGTTGATGTCGCGCAGTATCTCTCCAGGCTCCATTTGTTCCAGATGGCTGTAGGGAGAGGGTTGTTCTGTAATCTTGTCAGTCAGTTTCATGTCATTTTTCTACCATAAATTTTGCATTCCCCGCAGATTGTTGTATCTTTGCAGGAGAAAAACCTATTTCCATGCCACAAAGTTACGACTTTTTGGTCAAACAAACAAAAAAAAAGAAAGCAACATGATAGACCGGCTCATAAAGTTTCTCACCCATGCACCCGTCAATTTCCTAGCAGTAGACGAGGTATGCCGCACGCTGGAGGATGCGGGATATACATGCATTGACCCCACCCTGCCCCTTCAGGGACTGCAGGCAGGCAGCAAAGTGTACGTCACCAAGAACGATTCCTCCGTCTATGCCTTCCGCCTGGGACAGAAGCCCATAGGCGAGGCGGGGTTCCGCATCATCTGTGCCCATTGCGACTCGCCCACCTTCCGCATCAAGCCCCGGGCCGAGATGAACGAAGAAGGGGGACTGGTGAGGCTCAACACCGAAGTATACGGGGGCCCCATCCTGAGCACATGGTTCGACCGCCCACTGTCCGTTGCCGGCCGCGTTATCCTGCGCGGCAAGGATGCGCTCCATCCCGTGACCCGGCTGATGCACGTGAAGCGTCCCATTCTGCAGATTGCCAACCTGGCCATCCATTTCAACCGCCAAGTGAACGACGGAGTGGCCCTGAGCCGCCAAAAGGACGTGCTGCCGCTACTGGGCATCATCAACGAAAAACTGGAGAGGGGTCACCTGCTGGAAGGGCTCATCTGCAGCGAACTGAACGTGAAGGCCGAGGACATCCTGGATTTCGATCTGTACCTGTACGACGTAACACCTCCCTGTACCGTAGGCCTGCACGACGAGTTTATAAGCAGCGGAAGGCTGGATGACCTGAGCATGGTGCATGCAGGTCTGGAGGCCTTGCTGCAAACCGACGATACACCCACCGACCATACATCGGTACTGGCCGTCTTCGACAACGAAGAGACGGGCAGCCAAACCAAGCAGGGGGCCGGAAGCCCTTTCCTGAGCCAGATGATCAAGCGCATCGTCCGAGCCACGGGTGGAAACGAGGAGGATTTCCTGTGTGCCGTGGAGCGCGCGTTCATGGTGTCGGCCGACAATGCACACGCCTGGCATCCCAACTATAAGGAAAAATACGACCCCACCAACCATCCCCAACTGGGCGGAGGACCGGTCATCAAGTTCAATGCCGCCCAAAAGTATGCCAGCGATGCCGCATCGGCAGCCGTTTTTGCCGAGGTGTGCCAACAGGCAGGCGTCCCCTGTCAGCGCTTTGTGAACCACAGCGATGTGGCCGGAGGCAGCACCCTGGGCAACATTCTGGCTTCCTCGCTCCCCATGCGGGGTGTGGACATGGGCAACCCCATCCTGGCTATGCACAGCGCACGCGAACTGGGAGCTGTGGCTGACCATGCATACTGTATCCGCGCCTTCCGCCAATTCTATGAATGCTAGACAATCCCATCTATCAAACCAAAAATAAAACAGTCCATATGAACAAGATAAAAGACATCATCCTCCTGGCCCTGTGGTTGCTCACCGTGCCTGCAACCGCAGAAAACATGCAGAAATACCTGATGCACAGCAGTTGCACATTCCTGTCGCGCAACACATCGGACGGCAAAGCCGTGCTCGCGGACGCCACCAGTGCCAAGCCGCTCAACTTCGTACAGGCCAGCGACGGCTCGTACAGCATACAACTCGACGTGAACGGTGCGCCCTCCTATCTGGGGCTGGGGACCGTGGACGGATGGAGTACCTATTTCCTCAGCGCCAAGGCAGGAAACAGGACCGTGTACACCATCGAGCAGGCCAACGGTGAATTTGTGAAACTGAAAAACAAGCAGACGGGCAAATACCTGGGCACCGACAACACCTCGGCCGGAAGTGCCGTATACTCCGACAAATCGGGGACTGAGGCCAACCATCTGTGGTACCTGGCCGACAAGACCTCCGACCGTCCCGCAGAGGACACCATCGCCTATTCAATCCATGCCCAGGCCACCCGCCAGCAGATGGAAGGATGGGGAGTGAGCCTGTGCTGGTGGGCTAACATGTGCGGCAAATGGAGCGACGAGAAGATAACGCAGCTGGTGGATTGGATGGTAAGCCCCACAGGGCTGAACTGGAACATCTTCCGCTACAACATCGGCGGAGGAGACGACCCGCTCAACCGTCACTGCGACCCCCATCACATGGGCAAGGGGAAGGGGCTGAGAGCCGAGATGGAGGGATTTCAGGACGAACCCGGCGGCCCCTATTTCTGGGAGCGCGACGAAGCACAGCGAAAAATCATGCTCAAGATAAAGGAGCGCCGGCCGGATGCCATTTTCGAGGCTTTCAGCAATAGCGCTCCCTGGTGGATGACATACAGTGGTTGCTGTGCTGGCAACGTGAACGCCAACGACGACAACCTGAAGCCGGAATACTATGAGGCCTTTGCGCAATACCTGGTGGATGTGTGCAAACATTACAAGGACACCTACGGCATAGAGTTCAAGACACTGGAACCCTTCAACGAACCCGTCACGCCCTACTGGGGTGCCAACGGTGGACAGGAAGGCTGCCACTTCAGCACACCCGAGCAGGTGAAATTCCTGAAGGTGCTGAAGCCCATTCTGGACAAGAGCGGCCTGAGCACCATCATCTCGAGCAGCGATGAAACGGACTCGCGCCAGAGCGTGACTGACATTATCTATTACACGCAGCAGAACGCACTCCCGCTAGTGGGCCAGTGGAATACCCACACCTATTCGGCCACCGACCGCTCACGCAGCCAGGTGGGCTCGTTGGCACGCAACGCAGGCAAGCCCGTATGGATGAGTGAGGTAGGCGCAGGAGGCAGCGGTCTGAGCGGCAACCTGAACCTGTGCCAGAAGTTCTTCGACGACATGCACTACATCCTGCCCTCAGCATGGGTGGACTGGCAGTTTGTGGAGGAGAACAACGACCAGTGGTGCCTGGCACGCGGCAGCTTTGCCGACGAGAACAGTGTGGCACGTGTTCCCAACTACTACGTGCGCCAGCAGGTAACCCGTTTCATCCGGCAAGGCTACACCATGGTAACGGCCCTTTCGAACAAGGCCCTGGCAGCCGTCAATCCCGCCGGTGACACCCTGGTGGTGGTGATGCTCAACAATACGGCCAGCCAGGTACACCACCGCATACAGCTGCCCGGAGTGAAGACAAAGGGTATCACCAAGGCCTACAGAACTACAAACAATGTGATGATGCAGCAAATCAATGCCAGCAAGATGGACGAGAACGGGCAAATGAAGGTGACCCTGCCCGCCCTGAGCATCGTGACAATGGTGATGCCCGTAGAACTGGAGACTACCAACCAGGCCATCGAAACAGGAGCCACCTACCTGATTGTACCGCAGAGCAACTGCAACATGGCCATTTCGGCCATCGACGGCAAGGTGACCATCCAGCCAGCCAACCTCCATGACAAACGGCAACAGTGGACTCTGAAGGCACGCGGCACCGCCTACACGCTGACCAATGGTGAGGGACAGACACTCACACCCACGGATTATGCGCTCACCACCAAGACCGTGAGCTCAGCCTCGCAGAGCTTCTACATCAAGCCTGTGGAGGACTATTTCTTCAAGATTGTGAACAGTTCCGGCAAGGGTTTTGACCTGCAAGGCAACGGACTCACGGAAGGGACCGTAGTGGGCATATATACATACGGAAACTCAGTGGATGCCGACACCCGCAACTGGCAGCTGGTACGCATCAGCCCCAGCACAGGCGTGGGCATATCCGCCGTCACCCCCTCAACGCCCAAAGGAAAGACACAGTATTACGACCTGAGCGGACGCAAGCTCCCGGTACCCACCCATGGCGTGAATATCTGCCTCACGGACAAAGGCGCAACGAAGATAATCATGCCCGCCCTGTGACACGCATCTTTCAAGCCAACCCATATATCCAACCACAAAAGGCAACACTATGATGGACCTAAGACATGCTACACTGCGAATGGCTACACTGATGGTAGCCATCGTGACGCTGGGAACACTCAAGGCCGCGGCCCAGCAGCTCAACATAACACCCCTGCCAAAGGAGGTGGAGATGCGGCCTGAGCCCGCCACCTTCAAGCTTCCCGCCAAGTATAGCATCGCCACCCAGGGAACCCTGGACGACCGCACGATGGAGGACATCGGACGTTTTGTGGAACAGATGCGGCTGGCTACCGACTGTAAGGGCAAACTGAAAAACAGCGGAAAGAGCGACATCCTGCTCATGGCCGATCCCTCGATGGGAGAAGAAGGCTACCGGTTGCAGGTGGAACCGCAAAGGGTGACCCTGCGCTTTGCCACAGCAGCAGGCTGCTACTACGGCCTGCAGTCGCTGCGCAAGATGATGCCGGGCCACGTGATTCTGGGCAAACCCGGCCCCAAGGGAGCCGATTACAGCATTCCCTGCCTCACCATCACAGATGCCCCCCGCTTCGGTTACCGCGGTTTCATGCTGGACGTGAGCAGGCACTTCTTCCCCGTGGAGGACATCAAGCATGTGCTCGACATCATGGCAGTATACAAGATGAACCGCTTCCACTGGCACCTGAGTGACGACCAGGGATGGCGCATTGAGATAAAGAAATATCCGCTCCTGACGGAGGTGGGCAGCAAGTCGGAAGATATGCTGATGAACGATGAGACACGCACCAAATACTGGTACGGGAAACCCTACGGCCCCTTCTTCTACACCCAGGAGGATGTACGCGACATCGTGCAATATGCCGCCGAACGGCACATAGAAATCATTCCGGAGGTGGACATGCCCGGCCACATGATGGCCGCCCTTGCAGCCTATCCCGAAATTAGCTGCCACCCCGATCGCACCTACAAGGTGTGGAAGGAGAACCCTGGTTTGAGCGTGGACATCCTGGACGTGAGCAACCCCGTGGCGGTACAGTTTGCCCGTGACGTGGTGGACGAGTTGTGCCAACTGTTTCCAGGTCCCGACATCCACATAGGAGGGGACGAATGCCCCATTATGCAATGGGAGAACAGCGAAGCCTGCAAGACAATGAAGGAGCAACTGCAACTGCCCACCTTCCGTGCCCTGCAAAGCTGGTTTATCGGCGAGATGGCAAAGGTGGCTGCCAGTCATGGGAAAGGACTCTTTGCCTGGAACGAGAGCATCACTTCGGAAGGGGCGGACCTGGCTCCGCTGCAGCAGAACGGTGTAAAGATTATGTGCTGGGTGGGCGCACAGGCGGCTGCCCGCAAGGCCACAAGCCACGGACTCACGTCCATCATCACGCCCATCGGCCCATACTATATCAACCGCAAACAGTGGAACAGCGAAGACGAACCCTTCGCAGCCGGCCCGGGAAACGACAGCCTGAGTGTGACCTACCGCTACGAACCAGTACCCAACGACATCACTCCCCAAATGGCAGCACGCTACACGGGCGTGCAGGCAACCTTCTGGACAGAGTTTGTGGCTACACGCAGCTACCTGGAATACCTGATGCTGCCCCGCCTGATGGCTGTGGCAGAAGCCGGATGGACACCCAAGGAGAAGAAGGACTTCCCCGACTTTGTGCGTCGCTTCAATGCCGACAAGGAACTGCTGGATGCAGGCGGCTACAACTATGGCAAACATTATCTTTATAAATAACCATCAATACCGACGACAATGAAGCGACTTCTTACAATGGCCCTCTGCGGGACACTGCTGGCAGGCTGTTCCTATTTCGGAAACGAGGGAGAACTCATAGATTACGCCGACCCCACCATCATTGTGGCCAACGGCAAGTATTACATGACAGGCACCTCTGGCAGCGATGGATTCACCATGCTGGAGTCGGCCAACCTGAAGCACTGGACACCCTGCAAACAAACTCCCTTTATCCTGAAGAAAGGCGACGGCATCTTCGGGACGCACAGTTTCTGGGCACCCCAAATAGTGCCCTACAATGACAAATACCTGCTTGCCTATTCGGCAGAACAAAAACTCTGCATAGCCGAAAGTGACGAGGTGACAGGTCCCTATCGCCAGCGGGAGATACGTCCGATATCCGACTGTGAGGAGATGAACATCGACCCCTTCCTCTTCCAGGACGACGACGGCAAATGGTACATGTTCCACGCACGCTATATGGAACAGGAGGACTACCCCGGCAACACCATACAGGTGGCAGAGTGGGACATGGACAACCTGCGCATGAAAGAGGAGACGCTCACGCTGTGCCTGCAGGTGGACGAGCCCTGGGAACTGACCCTCGACGGGATGGACAAGGGTTACAAGACGGTTGAGGGCCCCACGGTGATGAAACGTGACGGCGTGTATTACCTCTTCTATTCGGCCAATGACTATCGCAGCATCGACTATGCAGTGGGCTATGCCACAGCCACCAGCCCCTATGGTCCCTGGACAAAGCAGCAAGGCCCCATCATCAGCCGACGGATAATAGGCGAAAATGGTTCCGGACATGGAGATTTCTTCATCGGCCTGGACAAGAAGCCCTACTACGTGTTCCATGTCCACCAGAACGACAGCACCGTGGATCCGCGTTCCGTAAGAATCATGGAGCTAAAAATGACGCGCCATCGCACCTCGGGCCTCTTTATGATCTCCATGCGCGGTAACAAGAACGACATCATCGTGCCGCGGGTGTACAGGTAACCCCTCCACACGCTCCCCAAGCATTTAGTCACTGATAACCTAAATAAAAAAACAGTTCTTATGAAAAAAAAACTTCTTTCCCTGGCGGCGTGTGCCCTGATGGGCACAGCTGTCAGCGCTCAGGTGAACGTGCAGTTCCACTATGACCTGGGCCGTCAGTTTTACCCACAGTCACAAAACGACCGTCAGCACTTTACTGCTACGATCGAACAGTTCCGTCCCGACCGATTGGGCAACATCTTTTACTTTATCGACCTGGATTTCTACGCAAAGGGAATGAAGGGGGCATACCTGGAGTTCAGCCGTGAATTTAACGTCTCCGCCAAGGGACTGGCTGCCCATATCGAATACAACGGAGGATTGACAACAGGACACCACTGCGAGTATGCGAGCCAATTCCAGCATGTATTCCTGCTAGGACCAAGCTACAACCATGCCAGTGCCGATTTCCGCCGCACATGGAGCGTGCAGGCATTGTTCCGCCAAACGTTCGGAGGACAGTTTGATGCCAGTGCCTACCCCGGATGGCAAGTGACAGGCGTGTGGGGCATCAACTTCGCACGCGATGACATGTTCACCTTCAGCGGCTACATCGACCTGTGGCGGGGCCACAAAGGCGGAGGCGACTATCAGGTGGCAGCCATGACCGAACCGCAACTGTGGTACAACTTCGACAGCATGCGCGGTGCACGCAAGACCCATCTGAGCATCGGTACAGAGTGGGAGATGAGCCACAACTTCATCTACCCCACCGCCGGCCACAAACGATTCTATCTGAATCCAACCATCGCCCTGAAATGGACCATGAAGGGGGACGCCTCCAAGTAAGCATGAGGGGGCGTGTCAGTTACTTTCGACACCCCCCTCCTTTCTATAAAACGAAGCCAGGGGATAATGTAATGTGATTGTAATAATTTATCCTATTTTTGCCTTTTTTTGCATATAATGCAGCCATTCACGGAGGCCCTTCTTGGCAAAAAGACAGGGACGCACTATCTTTGTGCCAGATACAATCATAAAACACCACATGACTACATTCAGCACTCGATGCCGTATGGCATTTCTGGCAATGGCCATGACCACAACTGCCACCTGCGTGGCACAAGCGAACAATCAGACAAAGGAAAACAAGAAATGGGAGAACCTGATTGAGTCCGAATCGGACGAATTGATGGAACAGCTCATGAACATGCCCTATATCGAGGTGGGAAAGGGGGTCTCCTTTGCGCCCAAAAACAAACTGTTCAAGATGACACTCAGATTCAGGATGCAGAACCAGGTGACCATGCTCTTTGACGATGACTTCCGTCTGGAGGAGACCCAGGCACAAGTGAAAAGGCTCCGCCTGCGATTCGACGGATACCTTTATTCACCCAAGCTGCTCTACACCATCCAACTGGGATTCACACCCTATGATACCAAAACGATACCCAACGGGAACACCAACATCGTGCGGGATGCCATTATCTGCTATATGCCTTCCTCCACATGGAACATCAGCTTTGGCCAGACAAAAGTGAAAGCCAACCGCGCGCGCATCAATTCCTCTAGCGCCCTGCAGTTTGTAGACAGGAGCATTGTGAACTCGGAGTTTAATCCCGACCGCGACTTCGGAGTGTTCGGCGAGTACCACAAGACATGGGACAAGAACCTCAGCCTGGCAGCCAAGGGTTCCGTGACCCTGGGAGAAGGACGAAACTGGGGGACCGACAAAAACAAGGGTTTTGCCTACACGACACGGTTGGAACTGTTCCCGCTGGGCCGATTCAAGGGGCTGGGCGAAGTAGTGGAAGGCGACTTCCAGCGCGAGGAGAAGGTGAAGATGATGCTGGCCGGGGCCTTTACCTACAATGACCGCACCAACCGCACAAGCGGACAAAATGGAAGCCTCATGCCCACGGGCCACGTGCGCGACCTTAAGCAATACTATATGGACTTTATCCTCAAGTTCCGAGGATTTGCCTTCTACACCGATCTGATGGGACGTGTCTGTGACAGGCCCATAGTGGATGAGGAAAACGGCCTGTTCGTATATACGGGAAAGGGTGTGAACGTACAAACGAGCTATCTGTTCAAGAAGAACTGGGAGGTGGCGCTGCGCAACTCCACGCTGCTGCCCGACAAGGAAGTGGAGCAAATGGCCGGCTACCGCAGATTCAATCAGAGCACACTGGCTGTGACCAAATACCTTATAGGCCACAACCTGAAGGTGCAGGCAGATGCCTCGTACAACCACCAGGCGCGCCCCACCGACGGATACAACCGGTGGCAACTGCGTTTTGTGGTGGAAGCAGGGCTTTAAGGGGTGATGACCCTGTCCATAGGTATGTCGTGGTTCTCGGCAGGCACAGCGTCCACTAACTGGAAGGAGAAGCACACCCCCCATTTGGGACAATGGAGCAGGGGTAAAAGGCGGTCGTAGAAGCCCTTCCCCCTACCCAACCGGTTGCCATGTCCATCAAAGGCCATGCCAGGCACAATGGCCAGGTCAATGGTATCATAGGCCGTCACCAGGGGACCAACAGGTTCGGAAATGCCAAAAGCGCCGGCCACCATGCGCCCGTCGTACAGACGGAGTTGAAGCACCTCGCCCACCACCACGGGGAGCACCACACGCTTGCCCTGCTGAAGCGCATTCTGCAACAAAAGGGAAGTGTCCACCTCGTCGGGCAAAGCATGATAGAGCAACACACATCCGGCCATGTTCCACTGGGAAGATGACAGGATGCGGCTGCACAGGGAACGGGATGCCTCAGCCAGTTGGGAAGGCACATGGATGGCCTTCTGGCTGCGCACGAAACTGCGAAGTGTCTTCTTATCAGGCTGCATCGCTAGAAACGGATTTCGGGGCGACGATGGCGGGCCTCCTCGATGGAAGCAAGCGAAGCCTTCTCCTTTTTCTCCTCCTGGCTACGCAAATCCGCCTGTTCCTGCCACAATGCCTCACGGGCAGCCGAAGCAGTACCGGCATGAAGGAAGCGATTAGCCACCGGCACATTCTGCGCAGCATCCTTTACCCACACCACAGGGCCTGCATACACGGGGGCTATCCGCAGCGCCGTGTGAAGCGCACTGGTAGTGGCACCGCCAATCATTACAGGAATGTCCACCCCTGCCTTTGCCAGCATTTCCACCACGCGCACCATCTCCTCCAGACTGGGCGTAATAAGACCGCTGAGCCCGATGATGTCGGGACGCTGTGCCAGAGTTTCACGCACAATCACCTCGGGAGGTACCATCACACCCAGGTCAATAATCTCATAGCCGTTGCATGCCATCACCACGGAGACAATGTTCTTGCCGATGTCGTGCACATCACCCTTCACAGTAGCCACCAGCACCTTGCCCGCCTTCTTTCCACCCGAGGCCGACTGTTCCTTCTCGATATAAGGCTGCAGGATAGCCACGGCCTGCTTCATGGTGCGGGCGGCCTTCACCACCTGAGGCAGGAACATCTTGCCCTCACCAAAATAGGTGCCCACTTGGTTCATGCCCTCCATCAGGGGACCCTCGATGATGTCCACGGCACGAGGGAAACAGGTGAGTGCCTCCTGCAGGTCGGCCTCCAGATGGTCTCCCCTGCCCTGCAACAGCGCGTTCACAAGCCGCTGGTCCACAGGCAGCGTTTGCACCTCAGGCCCGGCGACCATAGAAGCCGGGGAAGCCGAGCCAGATGCCTTGACCGCAAGCTGTGATGCCAGCGCGATGAGGGCTTCTGTGGCCTGGCTCGACGGATGGAGCATCACACGCGTTATCACCTCCAGCTCATCCTGCGGGATATCAGCATACATCACTTTGGCCGCGGGATTCACGATACCCATGTCCATACCTGCCTGACGGGCATGATAAAGGAAGACCGCATGCATTGCCTCGCGCAGATAGTTGTTGCCACGGAAACTGAAGCTGAGATTGCTCACCCCGCCACTCACATGCACACCAGGAAGATGGGTGCGAATCCAGCGAGTGGCCTCTATAAAATCGCGGGCATACCCGTCGTGCTCGGGCATACCCGTAGCCACGGCCAGCACATTGGGGTCGAAGATAATATCGTGCG
Source organism: uncultured Prevotellaceae bacterium (assembly GCA_945865175.1). GTDB lineage: Bacteria > Bacteroidota > Bacteroidia > Bacteroidales > Bacteroidaceae > Physcousia. Next base: position 45,844 of record CAMBDA010000002.1, read on the forward strand.
GATCGAATGCGACCTTCTCCACCAGCAACCTGTAGGCACGGGCACATACCTCAATGCGACGCTCCAGCGTGTCGGCCTGTCCCTGTTCGTCGAAAGCCATCACCACCACAGCCGCACCCATGCGCCTCACCTCACGGGCATGGGAGAGGAAATTCTCCTCACCTTCTTTCAAGCTGATACTGTTGACAATACATTTTCCCTGCACACACTTCAGTCCCGCACGGATGACCTCCCAGTTGCTACTGTCAATCATCACAGGCACACGGCAAATATCAGGTTCACTGGCCATGCGGCGAAGAAACTCCTCCATCTCCCCACGGGCATCCAGCAGACCGTCGTCCATATTCACGTCGATGACCATAGCTCCATCCTCCACCTGCCCGCGAGCAATGGAGAGCGCTTCCTCGTAGGCCTTCTCCTTGATAAGGCGCAGGAACTTGCGCGAGCCTGCCACATTGCACCGTTCACCCACATTCACGAAGATTTTCCCATCGGAAGGCACTTCCATGAGTTCCAGCCCTGAAAGCCACATTCCCTGTGGCCGGGGTGCCGGCACATGCACCGTGCCCTGCTGCCTGAGGGAACACAACCTGGCAATATGCTCGGGGGTGGTGCCACAGCATCCACCAATGATGTTCACAAGACCCTCCTCCACAAAACAGAGCATCTCGCTGAGCATCATGTCGGGAGTCTGGTCGTAGCCGCCCATCGAGTTGGGCAGTCCCGCATTGGGATGGGCACTGATGTACCAGGGTGCCTTCTCTGCCAGCACGCGCAGCGATGGCAGCATGTCCAGGGCTCCGAAAGAGCAGTTGATTCCCACGCTCAACAGGGGTGCATGCTGCACGCTGGCCAGGAAGCCTTCCAGTGTCTGCCCGCTGAGCAGACGACCGGCCTTGTCGCTAACCGTCACGCTGAGCATGAGCGGAATGGGACGTCCCGTCCGCTGCCTGACATCCAGATAGGCATGAATGGCAGCCTTGCAGTTGAGCGTGTCAAAGATGGTTTCCACGAGGATGCCATCCGGATTACCGGAAAAGAGCGCCTCCATCTGTTCCACATAGGCCTGGTACATCTCATCATAGCTGACAGCCCGCATGCCGGGGTTGCTCACATCAGGGCTCATGGACAAGGTCTTGTTAGTAGGCCCCACGGTTGCCACCACAAATCGCGGCCATTGGGGGGTAGCGTAGCTGTCGGCCATCTTCCGGGCCAGTTTCACCGCCTCGATATTAAGCCTGGTCACGTACGGTTCGCAATGGTAGTCGGCCATAGATATGCGCTGACAGCTGAAAGTATTGGCTGTAATGATGTCTGCCCCGACCTCAAGATAGCGCCGGTGGATGTCTTCGATGACATGGGGGCATGTAAGCGTAAGAATGTCGTTGTTGCCCATCATCTGGAAGGGTACATCCCTGAATAGCTCCCCGCGGAAATCGGTTTCCGTGAGTCCATAGGTCTGTATCATCGTACCCATAGCACCGTCAAGCACCAGCAAGCCCTTCCTCAAGGCTTCCTGTAGGGTCGGCCGCTCACTTGGAGCAGCCGACCACACTGATATTTCCTGTTCCTTATTATCCTTCATCTTCATACCTTCCTCTCCCCCTTTTCCTGGTTCCTCTATTCTAAAACTATTCTCAGAATCCAAATACCTCCATCGGAGACACCACAACCACCTTGCCCAGGCTGGTTGCCTGCTTCATGTCCAGTCCGTCGGGATCGCCCGTGATGGCCGAGCGGTATTTGAGTCCGCGCACATTCTCCTGCTGGAACTGCACCACATCGGCCAGCCTGGTCTGGAGCAACTGGTGGTAGCAGAGGCTATCGGGGTCGTAATTGATGCCCAAGTCTTCGGCACGGAAGAGGGTATTGAAAACAGCGTCCCTGCACGTACGCTGGGTACGCAGTTGGGTGAGCAATCCCTGACGCGCCACATCGAAGGAAGTCTGGCTCTCGGGCATGTTGTTGTTGATGTCCTGGAAGACGGTGATGCAGTCCTTCAGCTTGTCGTTCTGGCTCTGGATGTGTGTCCTGAAGGTACAATACTCATCCATCCGCTGCGGCATGAAATACCGTGCGCCTGCTCCGTAGCAAAGGCTTCGCTTCTCGCGCATTTCCTGGAAGACTACGGTGTTCATGCCCGCACCGAAATACTCGTTGTACATGCGTGTCACGCCCACCTTGTCGGCATTCCACAACCTTCCATTGCAGGCAAACTGGTTCATCACAAAACTCTTGGTACCCTTGTAGGGCAACAGGAAGCATACATCCTCTTCCGGCTGGATATAGGCCGGCACGTCGCGAGCAGGAGTGGGCGTGACAATTCCCGGCACCCTATGGGTGGCATCCAGCACGGCCACCACGTCCTCTCCCTTCAGAGGACCATAATAGGTGATGCGGTGCTGATAGCGCGAAAGGTCGCCAATCAGTTGGGTCAGCTGTGCGGGTACAGCCTCCTCCACCTCCTTGTTGGTGAGCGTGAGCGCCACACCCTTGGGACCATAATGGAGGAAATCCTGCATGTAAGGCATATACAGGTCGAATGTCTCCAGCGCATTGCTTCTGTCCTTGAGTTTGGTCACCACCAGCTTCCGCATAGCAGCCGTATCGGGTTTCAGACGCGAAACGACGTGCTCCACTAGGCGGAGTGCCTCTTCCATGTTCTCCTGAAGGCCGGAAACGGTGAGTGTGGTGTTGCGTATACCTGTAGACAGACGCATGTTGCATCCCAGCAGATAGAACTTCTGCTGTATCTGCTCGGCCGTAAGGCTGTCAGTGCCCAGATAGTCGAGGTAGTTGGCAGCCAAAGGCAGATAGCGGGCAAGCCCGTTGTCGAGCAGGCTGGCCGTGCCCAGTTCATAACGGAAGGAGAGCTGAAACAGGTCGTTCAGCTCGTTGTGCTTGTAGAGCACCTGCAGGCCGTCCTGGGTGGAAAGGCGCACGATGTCGCGCTGCAAGTCCACAAAGACAGGTTCAATGGGCGCAGCCGTACTGTCAAGGATGGACCTGGCAAAGACGCTGGCCGTGTCGCGATTCATCTGGATGGGTGTGATGGCAGGCTTTTGCACGGGCTTCACATCCTTGTCCTCACCCTGACGCTTGTAGACGCACACATAGTTGTCCTCCCTAAGATGGGCATTGGCAAAGGCCACGATGTCCTCCTTCGTGAGCTTGGATATACGTTCCATACGACCCACCTCATCAGCCCAGTCCTTGTCGTTGATGAAGGCATCCACAAACATGCTGGCCCTGGACTCATTCTCTTCCAGCGCATGCTGCTGCTTCAGCTTCATTTCCGTCTTGACAGCCTCCACCAGATTCTCGTCAAAATCACCCTTGCGCAGTTTGTCTGCCTCCGCCATCATCATACCGCGCAGCTCCTCCAGTGTCTGGCCGGGCAGGGGCATGGCAAAGAGTACATACAGCGTATAGTCGCACAGGTCCATTACCATCGCATGGCTCTCCACCACCTTGCCAGGAAGGTTGAGGTCGAGGTCAAAGAGGCCGGCCTTACCGTTGCGCATGACCTTGGAAAGGAGTGCCAGCGTATCGTTCTGGAAACTGGCCGACCCTTCGAAGCGCCATGTCAGGGTGATGTTTTCGGGATTCTGCGTGAGCACCTCCTTCTCCACCACAGCCTTCAACTCGGGCTGGGGGTCGAACTGGGGCATTTCCAGTTGTGTGTTGGGCTCCATGTCGCCAAAATACTTGGTGATGATGTCCACCATCTCGTCGGGGTCAAAGTCGCCACTCAGGCAGATGGCCATATTGTTGGGTACATAGTACTGGTGGAAGAAGGCCTCGATGTTCTTGATGCTGGGATTCTTCAGATGGTCGCCGTAGCCAATGACCGTGTGATTATAGGGATGGGTGGGCGTGAGAGTCTGCGTGATGGCCGGAAGAATCCTGTCCCAGTCTTCATTAAGATACATATTGTATTCCTCATACACACTCTCCAGCTCCGTATGGAACCCTCTCAGCACCATGTTCTTGAAACGGTCGCTCTGCACGCGGGCCCAGTTTTCCACCTCATTGGCAGGAATGTCCTCCACATACACCGTCTGGTCGTAGCTGGTATAGGCATTGGTGCCGTCGCTGCCGATGTGCGCCATCACCTTGTCATATTCGTTGGGGATGAAATAGGTGCTTGCAAGATAGCTGATGCTGTCAATCTGCTTGTAGATGGCCGCACGCGCTGCATCGTCCTCAGTGACACGATAGGTCTCATAGAGATCGCGTATCTGATCCAGCAGGACTTTTTCCTGCTCGTAGTTGGTGGTGCCCAAGTGGGAACTGCCCTTAAACATCATGTGTTCCAGATAGTGGGCCAGACCTGTCGTCTCCGCGGGCTCATGCTTGCTTCCCGCGTGTACGGCAATGAATGTCTGTATTCTCGGCTGTTCCTTGTTCACGGTCATGTACACCTTCAGCCCGTTGGGAAGGGTATACATCTTGGCTTTCAGAGGATCGCCCTCCACGGTCTTGTACGCATACTTGTCCTGCGTACATCCCGCCATACACATAACGGCAAGAGCCACACCTGCCAGTGTCCTAATCAATGCTTTCATCCGGTTTATCTTGTTTGTTGTTGCTTCTATTTTCCGGCATTCTGCCTTTTCCTTCGGCCGCAGCGCGCTGCCGGGGCTATATATATTAATTATGGTAGCGGGCAGGCGCCCGCCTCTGTCAGTAACTCTTCTTGAAGGCACGTTGCATGTCACGCCGGTCCTCCTTCTCCTTCAGCGTCTCACGCTTGTCATATTCCTTCTTGCCCCGGGCAATGTAGATGTCCAGCTTGGCCAGACCCTTCTCGTTGAGAAAGATGAGTGTAGGCACAATGCTGAATCCAGGCTGCTTCACGGTGGATTGTATCTTGCGTATCTCCCGCGCATTGAGCAGGAGCTTGCGGTCGCGACGCTCCACATGATTGTTGTAGGAGCCCTCCTTGTACTGGGCCACATACATGTTCTTCACCCACACCTCCCCGTTGTGGACATAGCAGAACGTGTCCACCAGACTGGCCTTTCCCTGGCGGATGCTTTTTATCTCGGTACCCGTGAGCACAATGCCCGCCGTGTACTTGTCCATGAGCAGGAAGTCGTGCGAGGCGCGTTTGTTCTTGATGTTCACCTTGCTTTGGGTCGTCGTTTTCTTTGCCATAGCGTTTCAATCCTTGGTTACTTCCACAAAATTGCCGATATGCCCGTCGATATAATGGGCCACCAGCTCGGTGACCTCCTCCTCCATTTCCACAAAACGGTCGTCGAGGTCGTCAAGCATAGGATACTGCTCAAAACGGGCCATGAACTCCTCGTCGGTACAGGGGCGTGCTATCTCCTCGCCATACTGCTCAAACAGCCTACGCCCGTCGTAGATGAGGTTGCACATCTCTCGCGCGCCCCACAGCCGCATAGCCTTGGCAAAAGGATTGAGGAAGATGAAAGGCCCGTAGCCATTGTAGATAAGCTGGATGAATCCGCCGTCCATCACCTCCTCACGCAGGGTCATATAGGCAATGAGCGTCACCTGGTCGGGGTGGAGTTCCTGCATGTTCTGCGTCGTGAGCTGGCAGCCGATGGTCTCCCAGATGGCATCGTAGAAACACTGTACGAAAGTGTCCATGCCCTGCGTTGCAGCCTCCTGAATCTTCTTCTCGGGAACAGTTATTCTCATCATCGTATATTGGTTGAATGCACTAATTGTGCTGCAAAGGTATGAAAAATCGGCGAAATTTCCCCATTCCACGAAAAAATGATACCAAATATTAGGTAGAATACTCAAATATCACTATTTTTGCACCAAAATAAACGTTTACACGTTATACATAAATCTATAAAAGGATACAAAACTATGGTTTATTCTCATGAAGTACAGAACATGTGTTGCGTGGCAAAAGGCCCCAACCATGGTCCTGCTCCTATCCCTGAAGAGGGAAAGTGGATTAAAGCGAAAGAAATCAAGGACATCAGCGGACTCACACACGGTGTGGGATGGTGTGCTCCCCAGCAGGGTGCCTGCAAGCTGACGCTCAATGTCAAGGAAGGTGTCATCGAAGAATGTCTGGTGGAAACCATCGGATGCTCCGGCATGACCCACTCCGCCGCCATGGCATCTGAGATCCTGCCAGGAAAGACCATCCTCGAGGCACTCAACACCGACCTCGTGTGCGATGCCATCAACACCGCCATGCGTGAGCTCTTCCTGCAGATTGTCTACGGACGCACCCAGAGTGCCTTCTCTGAAGGTGGCCTCATGATTGGTGCCGGCCTGGAAGACCTGGGCAAGGGTCTGATCTCTCAGACAGGTACCCTGTATGGCACCAAGGTGAAGGGCACACGCTACCTGCAGCTGACCGAGGGCTACATCACCAAGATGTATCTCGACAGCGACGACCAGGTGTGCGGCTATGAGTTCGTTCACATGGGCAAGTTCATGGACGCCGTCAAGAAGGGTGTTCCCGCCGACGAGGCGCTGAAGAGTGTTACAGGTACTTACGGCCGTACCAAAGCAGAGGACGGTGCTGTGAAGTCAATTGATCCACGTAAAGAATAATTAGGAGGACTGCTATTATGATTAGAGAAGTAAAGTTCGAATCACAAGACCGCCGTATCAAGCAGATTCTCGCTTGCTTGAACGCTCATGGAATCGCTTCCATCGAGGAAGCCAACCAAATTTGCGAAGACGCAGGTCTGGATCCCTACCAGACTTGTGAGGAGACACAGATGATCTGCTTTGAGAATGCAAAGTGGGCCTACGTAGTGGGTACTGCCATTGCACTGAAGGAGAAGGCAGAAAACGCCGTGAAGGCTGCCGAGTATATCGGTGAAGGCCTGCAGTCGTTCTGCATCCCCGGTTCCGTAGCAGACGACCGCAAGGTGGGTATCGGACACGGTGAGCTGGCTGCACGCCTGCTCTCACCCGAGACAAAGTGCTTCGCCTTCCTGGCCGGACACGAGTCGTTCGCTGCCGCTGAAGGTGCCATCAAGATTGCACAGATGGCCAACAAGTCAAGACCAGCTGACAAGCCCCTGCGCTGCATCCTCAATGGTCTGGGCAAGGACGCTGCCATGATTATCTCCCGCATCAACGGCTTCACCTATGTGCAGACAGAGTTTGACTACTTCACTGGCGAGCTGAAGGTGGTGAAGACCACTCCCTACAGCAACGGCCCCCGTGCAGCTGTCAACTGCTATGGTGCCGATGACGTACGCGAAGGCGTAGCCATCCTGTGGAAGGAAGACGTGGACGTATCTATCACCGGTAACTCCACCAACCCCACCCGCTTCCAGCATCCTGTAGCAGGTACCTACAAGAAGGAGCGCATCCGCGCCGGCAAGCCCTACTTCAGTGTTGCTTCCGGTGGTGGCACAGGCCGCACCCTGCATCCCGACAATATGGCTGCAGGTCCTGCCAGCTACGGTATGACCGACACCCTCGGCCGCATGCACAGCGACGCTCAGTTTGCCGGTTCTTCATCTGTGCCCGCACACGTGGAGATGATGGGCTTCCTGGGCATTGGCAACAACCCCATGGTAGGCTGCTCTGTAGCCTGTGCCGTGAATGTTGACCTCGCACTGAACCACAAGTAATCAGAAAGAATACCGCATATCATTCAAATCTGAGGAGGGCGTTCTCCCGTAACAGGGAGACGCCCTCTGCTATTGGAATATGGAAGAAACACCTGCCCTCAACGCACACAACAAGGAGGAATACCCTCCCATGCACACGGCCGAACATATCCTCAACCAGACGATGGTGAGGATGTTTGGATGCGAGCGTTCACGTGATGCGCATATCGAAAGGAAAAAGAGCAAAATCAACTACCAGCTTCCGGCAATGCCCACAGCAGAGCAAATTGCCGAGATAGAGCGAAGGGTGAACGAGGTAATCGCCCAGGACCTGCCCGTCACATACGAGTTTGTGGAACGCAGCAGCGTGCCACAGGAAGTAAGTCTGGACAAGCTGCCCGGCGATGCGTCGTCCACCCTACGGCTTGTGCGCATCGGCGACTACGACGTGTGTGCCTGCATAGGCCTGCATGTGTCGCACACTGCCGAGATAGGCCAGTTCCACATCAACAGCACATCCTGGCAGGACGGCCGGTTCCGTATTGTATTCAAACTGATATAGCCCCCTCTCCCCGCCACTCACCATTCCATTAATTAATTGTATATGCTCTACTCCCTGCTTGCCATGCTCTTCATGGCCAACGATACGGTCACCGCCCCACGCGACAGCCTTGCACCACAGGTGGCCGACTCGATGCGGGTGGACACGCTCAAGGAGGTGACAGTGCAAGGAGGCAGGCTGCCCTTGGAAAAAGCCATCGACAAGAACCTCCAGCAGAAAGTCCCCCTGCGTATCCCTTCGCTGGGCGAAATTCTGGAAAAGGTGGCCCCGGGAATCAACGACAAAATCACCCATCCCTTTGCCATTAAGCAACGGAAGATGGAACGCAGAAAAAAACGCACGCGCAAGATTCTGGAACACTATGACCAGGTGAAGACCTTCGACGACCTGCTTCGGGAGGCCATCCAGCGCGAAGCCCTGCTCCAAGAGGAAAAGAACGTAAAAAAAGAACAACAATGAAAGGTATCGTATTAGCCGGTGGTAGCGGCACAAGGCTCTACCCCATCACCAAGGGAATCAGCAAACAGCTGATGCCCATCTATGACAAGCCAATGGTATATTACCCCATCAGCGTGCTCATGCTGGCAGGAATAAGGGAAATACTGATTATTTCCACACCATTCGACCTGCCCGGATTCAAGCGGCTCCTGGGTGACGGTAGCGACTATGGTGTTAAGTTTGAATACGCTGAGCAACCATCGCCCGACGGTCTGGCACAGGCCTTTACCATCGGAGCCGACTTTATCGGAGACGATGCCGTATGCCTCGTGCTGGGCGACAACATCTTCCATGGTGCCGGCTTCACCGGGATGCTGAAGGAAGCGGTCCGCGCAGCTGAACAGGACCATAAGGCCACCGTCTTCGGCTACTGGGTAAACGATCCCGAGCGATACGGTGTGGCAGAGTTTGACCGCGATGGCAACTGTCTGAGCATCGAGGAGAAACCGGCCAAGCCCAGGAGCAACTATGCCGTAGTGGGCCTCTATTTTTATCCAAACAAGGTGGTCAGCGTGGCCCGTCAAATCAAACCCTCCGCACGCGGCGAATACGAGATTACCACCGTCAACCAGCGTTTCCTGGAAGACGGGGAACTGAAGGTACAGACGCTGGGACGCGGATTTGCATGGCTCGACACCGGGACACACGACTCGCTGAGCGAGGCCAGCACCTACATCGAAGTGCTGGAGAAGCGTCAGGGCCTGAAGGTGGGATGCCTCGAAGGCATTGCCTTCCGAAAGGGGTGGATTGACGAGAACAGAATGCGCGAACTGGCACAACCCATGATAAAGAACCAGTACGGACAGTATCTGCTCAAAGTGATAGACGAACTCAAGAACAGTCACAACCCTAACCTCTACTAAGCCATGCAAGCAATTATCCTGGCCGCCGGAATGGGCAAACGCCTGGGCGAATACACCCGCAACAACACCAAGTGTATGGTCCCTGTCAACGGCACTCCCCTCATCGACCGGATGCTCAAGCATCTGTCGGCCCTTCACCTGGGCCGCATCGTCATCGTGGTAGGATACGAGGGGCATAAGCTGATGGAATACCTGGGTCCTGACTATCAGGGCACACCCATCGAGTATGTGGAGAATCCCATCTACGACAAGACCAACAACATCTACTCACTGGCACTGGCCAAGGAGAAGATGCAGGAAGACGACACCCTGCTCCTGGAGAGCGACCTCATCTTCGACCCACGCATGCTCCAGCTGCTCATCGACAACGAAGCGCCCAACCTTGCGCTGGTAGCCAAGTACGAGACCTGGATGGACGGCACGATGGTACGCATCGATGATGAGAACAACATCGTAGACTTCATCACCAAGGCCGCCTTTGATTACAGGCACGTGGACGAATACTACAAGACGGTAAACATCTACAAGTTCTCCCGCTCCTTTGCCTGCCACAAATATATCCCCTTCCTGGAAGCCTACACCAAGGCCGTGGGCAACAATGAATACTATGAGAACGTGTTGCGTATCATCTCCTTCCTCAACAGCCACGACCTCAAGGCGCTCCCCGTGGGCGACCTCAGATGGTATGAAATCGATGACAAGCAGGACCTCGACATTGCAGAGGCACTCTTTGCCGAGGACGGAGACGTCATACGCAAGTACTACGGCCGCTATGGCGGTTTCTGGCGCTTCCCCAAGATGCTTGACTATTGCTACCTCGTGAATCCCTACTTCGGTGAGTCGCGCATCGTGGACGAGCTGGAAGCCAATTTCCGCACGCTCCTGGCCGAGTACCCGTCGGGCATGAAGGTGAACACGCTTCTGGCCAGCAAGTGCTGGGGAGTGAGCGAGGACTATGTGATACCAGGCAATGGCGCGGCCGAGCTCATCAAGGTGCTTATGGAACATCTGCCCGGCACGCTGGGCATCACCCGCCCCACCTTTGAGGAATACCCCAACCGACGTCCACAGAACACGCTTGTCACCTTTATCCCCCAAAAAGAGGACTACCGCTATACGGCCGATGACCTGATGGCCTTCTTCGGTGCCCATCCCGCGGAGAACCTGCTGCTCATCAATCCCGACAATCCCTCCGGAAACTTCATCCCGATGAAGGACATCCTGCGGCTGGCAGCCTGGTGTGAGGAGGCCGGCACCCGGTTGATTGTGGACGAGAGCTTTGTGGACTTCAGCGTTGGCTATGCCGGCAACACATTGCTCCATGACTCCATTCTGGAAGCCTATCCCCATTTGGTGGTGATGAAGAGCATTTCCAAGAGCTATGGCGTGCCGGGTCTCCGGCTGGGCATCCTGTGCAGCAGCGACCGCCAGCTGGTGGCCAGCATGAAGAAGGAGGTGAGCATCTGGAACATCAACAGCTTTGCCGAGTTCTTCATGCAGATTTTCAACAAATACGAGAAGGACTACCAGAAGGCATGCGACAGGTTCATTGCCGAGCGCAACGATTTCGAACAGAAGCTCCGCAGCATTCCCTTCCTCCATGTGATGCCCTCCCAGGCCAACTATTTCCTGTGCGAGGTGCTGCCACCCTTCCATGCAAGGTCAATTGTCATCAAACTGCTCCGGAAATACAATATCCTCACGCGCGACTGCTCCGACAAATCGGGCTTCGATGGCAAGCAGTACATGCGTCTGGCCGTGCGCAACCATGCCGACAACACACGCCTTGTAGAGGCACTCAAAGGCCTCGGAAAGGAGGGCATGATATGAGAGGGCAAATGATGCGCCGCGTCCTTATAGGTACACTTCTACTGTTTCTTCCCATTCCGTCCTGGCCGCAGCCTTCCATTGCACCTTCAGCAGAAGAGGTGGGCGCGCCCTTCTCGCCCGCCGACGAAACATCCTTCCTGCATCCATCCGCTCTCTACCATCCCGAGACGTGGTTCCACTTCATTGGAGGGAACGTGTCGAAGGAAGGTATTGTGGCCGACCTGGAAGCCATCAAGCAAGCCGGGTTCTCCGGATTCCAATGGTTCCACGGTCACTTTGGCGGACAATGGCCTGCCACCAACCAGCAAATCAAGGCACTTACGCCGGAATGGGAAGAAATGGTGTCCTTTATGGGCAACAAGGCAAAGGAACTGGGATTGAGGCTCACCGTGCAGACTTGTCCGGGATGGGCCATGGCCGGGGGTCCATGGATTACACCAGAGAACGCCATGCGCGAACTGGTGTGGAGCAGGACAGACATTGCGGGCAACGCCGACGGACCCCACACGCTGCCCATGCCCCAACCCTCTCAAGAGGAGTGGCGCAATTATCAGGACGTGGCGGTGGTGGCTTTCCCCACACCCGCTGGTGATACGTCAGGCATACTGCTGCCCGAGGTGGTGGAGAGCAGTTCGTCCCTCGATTGGAACGCCTGCCTCAGGAACCAGCTCAGCCATCCCATCCAGCTGCCAGCGGGCAGTGTCCACACCATCCGTTTCCGCCTTCCTGCAGGACAGACAATCCGCACCCTGGAGCTGCCCAGCATCAATTCGTGGCGGCACGAATGGGTGTTCCAGCCCGATGTGCATCTGCGCCTGACCGCAAGCAAGGAGAAGCAGGAGAAGATTCTGGTCGACCTGGATGCTCCGATGTGCAACTGGCAGGACAACTCTGAACTGGTGCTGGCCTGCAACGAAGTGCCTCAGGCAGACCATTATACCCTCACCATCAGCAATGCCCACGGTATGAATCTCCAATACGTGAAGTTCTACTCTGCCGCCCGCAAGAACAGCTGGAGAGCAGAGGCCGGATGGACCCTGATGGGGAAAATCCAGCTGCCCGACGGCTTCCGACAGGACCAGAATGCCTATATCCGCAAGGACGAAATCATTGACCTGTCCGGGCGGATGACACCCGACGGACAACTGACCTGGAAGGCACCAAAGGACAGGAAATGGACGGTTCTACGCATTGGCCACGTCAATAGCGGCCGCAAGAACGGGCCTGCACCAAAGGAGGCCACCGGCTGGGAGTGTGACAAACTGGATGTCAAGGGTGCCCATCAGCAATTCGCCGGATATGTGGGCCATCTCCATGATGTGCCGCTTCGCGACTGCCCACCGCAAGGGATGCTTATGGACAGTTGGGAATGCAGCACCCAAACGTGGACCTGGCAGATGGAGGAGATGTTTCGCCAGCACACAGGATATGCCCTGCGGCAATGGTTCCCCGCACTGATGGGCTACGTGGTGGACAACCCGGAGACCACCAGCCGTTTCCTGCTCGACTGGCGCCGGACACTGGGCGACCTGTACGTTGAGAACTTCTTCCGCCGGATGACCGACCTGGCACATGAGAAGGGCATGGAGGTGCAATACGAGACGGCCGCAGGCGACGTATTGCCCATTGATGCCATCGAGTACCACAAGCATGCCGACGTGCCCATGTGTGAATTCTGGCAACCATTCGAGGACGGATTTGTGGGCGATGCCAACTTCAAGCCCATCTACCCCACCGCCTCTGCTGCACATCTCTACGGCAAGACTCGCGTGGCTGCCGAAGCACTCACCAGTTTCCATCTCACATGGGACGAACACTGGCAGATGCTGAAGGACGTGATTCACTACAACATGTCCATGGGCGCCACCCACTGTGTCTTCCACACCTATACCCACAACCCGCAAGTGGGATTCCTACCACCAGGCACCAGCTTCGGCAACAACATCGGCACTCCCTTCCTCAGAGGGCAGACATGGTGGAAGTACATGCCCCACTTCACAACCTACCTCGCACGCATGAATTATATGCTGGAACGGGGTAAACCCGTGGCTGATGTGCTGTGGTACCTGGGGGACGAAATCAACCACCGCCCCAACCAGCACGCACCCTTCCCCGAAGGGTATAAGTTCGACTACTGCAATCCCGACATCCTGCTTCATCGCATCCAGGTGAAGGACAGCACCCTGCAGACACCTGAAGGACTGTCCTACCGGCTGCTGTGGATGCCCGACACAGAGCGCATGCTGCCCGAGACACTGGAGCGTATGCTTGAGCTCCTCCGTCAGGGGGCAAGGATTGTCTGCCAACGACCCGCTTCCCCTGCCACCCTACAAGGCGGGCACAAGACACAGAAACGATTCGACAAGGCCTGCCAGGCCATTTTCGGCAATTCCCGCCAAGGCATACGCAAGGTGGGAAAGGGTGCTATCGCCATCGGCATGACCCTGGAGGAAGCACTCCGCGCCTTTGCCATTCGGCCGGACGTGATGTGTGAAGGAGGAAACGTGCAATGGTTCCACCGTGCCACCGAGGGTGCCGACTGGTATCTCGTCACAGCACCGGCGAAGGGACAGTTCCAGGGAGACGTTCTGTTCCGAAACGACGGTGAGGTGGAGCGCTGGGACATGCGTGACGGATCCATCCACAAGATGCACGCGTCAGCAACCAACGGCTATACCAAGGTGCCCCTACAGCTGCATCCTGCCGAGGCCTATTTCATTGTGTTCAGGCGGAGCGGTGACTCTCATGCCACGCCCCTGCGCCACCCCAACGAGGGAAAGACCATAGCGCTCGACCATTCATGGCAGGTAGCTTTCCCCAATGGCTGGGGTGCCCCTGCACGCCTGCAAACCGATACGCTCAAGGCATGGAAAGACCTGCAATTAGGCACTGAGGGACGCGCTTTCTCCGGCACTGCCACCTACACGCACCACTTGCAGCTCGACACCTTCAATCCACAAGCCTATTATGTGCTGGACCTCGGGAAGGTAGACATGATAGCCGAAGTGCGCATCAACGGGCAGCAGGCCGGCGTACTATGGGCTGCACCTTACGTCCTGCCCATCTCCCAATGGCTGCGAAAGGGCCGGAATGAGATAGAGATTGATGTGACAAGCACATGGTTCAACCGTCTTGTCTACGATGCCGCACTGCCCGAAGCTGCGCGCAAGACCTGGACCATCGGTTCACCCTCAAAAGACGAACCTCTACGGGAATCAGGCCTAATGGGACCCGTTGTCATCAGGTACTAGTATTACAAATAGGCATACATATATATATGATTACCAAGACAGACCAACAGCAAGTCTCACCGGAGTCCTCGCGGGAGAAACGCATCTATGCAACCACCCTAATCGGGTCGGCAGTGAATCTCTTGCTCACAGCAGGCAAGATTGTTGCAGGCGTGCTGGGCCAGAGTGGAGCCATGATGGCCGACGGCCTGCATTCGCTCTCCGACCTTGTATCCGACTTCATCGTCCTCGCCCTGATAAAGGTGTCCTCCAAGAAGCAGGATGCCGACCACAACTATGGGCATGGCAAATATGAGACAATGGCGGCCGTGTGTATTGGCATACTGTTGCTGTTTGTCAGCATCGAGCTGCTGAGCACAGGCTGCGCACAAATTTACAAGGTCATCAAGGGTGAACCGCTGGCTGCACCCAGCGCAATAGCCCTCTGGGCAGCCCTCATCTCCATTGCAAGCAAGGAAGCGCTATACCAGTATACAGTACGGGTGGGCCACCAGGTGAAAAGCAATGCCGTGATTGCCAACGCATGGCACCACCGCACGGATGCCCTCTCGTCCGTATGCTCTGCCATAGGCATAGGCTGTGCCATCCTGTTTGGCGGGTTCTGGACTATCCTCGACCCAATAGCCTGCTGTGGCATAAGCCTGTTCATCCTCTACATTGCCTTCCAGATGATGCTGCCTGCCCTCAAGGAACTGCTGGAGGTATCGCTTCCTCTTGAGATGGAGCAGCAGATACTGCAGATTGCCCGTCAGGTGGAAGGCGTGGAGGACATACATGCGCTGAAGACACGGCGAAACGGACCCAGCATTATCATAGAAGCCCACCTCGTGGTGTCTCCGTTCATCACCATTGTGGAAGGCCACAATATAGCCTCCAAAGTAGAACGGCGGCTGAAGGAAGAGTTTGGGCCCGAAGTGCAGGTAGGCATACACATAGAGCCCTATATCAATGCGGAGTGAATAGTGCTTTGCCCCTCCCGGAAGTAATGTTTTTTCCGCCCATCCCTATTGGCCCGTTTTTGTTCCCCAGTTGGCTAACATTTGCTGCCCAACTGGGGAACAAATTTTTTCCAGTTAGGCAGCAAACGAGGGGAAATCTCCTACGTCGTGCGCGTCCATATAATAGTTTCTATCTGCTAAGGTCATAGACTTTAAAGCTGAAAGATTAATAACCTTAGTGCTGAAAGATTAATAACCCTCATGCCGAAAGATTAATAACCTTATCCTTGCCAAGACTATATCAGTCCCCCCCATGCTTGCGTTGCTGATAGAGCTGCCAAGAATTGAAGACATTGTGCCACACACTGTAGAAGCCGCCAGCAATGCTGGTGACAGGCGTGAGGAACGTGTATCCCATCCAGATGGCAAAAACCGTGTTCTTCTGCCCACATGCCTGAGCTGCACTGATAGGTTCGCCATACTTGCACCCTATCCAGCGGCCGAAGGCGAACTGGACAATGCAGGCCACAAGACTCGCCAGGGCGATGCCCGCCTGATAGACCAATGGGCATGTGCTGTGAACAATGCTCCGGGTAGTGACGGCTATGGCCAAGGCCAGGGAAACAGCCCACAAATAAAAGGCAAGGTCGCGCACCGACGTGATGCAGACAATGGCACGCCTGCTCATCCGTCTCACCAACAAGGCAAGCAGGAAGGGACAGAACAACAGCGGGAACACCTTGCATATAATCAGCCAGAAACTGCGCACAAACCCCATCTCGGCCGAAGGATGGACAAGCGGGATAAAAGCCGGCACCAGCAAAGCCACCGCCAGGTTGACAAGAATGGTGTAGGTGGTGAGCGTGCCGGCATTGCCGCCCAACTTGCCAGTGACCACCGTGGCCGCAGTGGCCGTGGGGCATATCATGCACAGCATGGCACCCTCAATGACAATGCGGCAATGGCTGTGTGGCATGAGCATGAGCCAGCCACACAGGACAGCGAACACCGACGACTGGAGCAAAAGGAGCCATGCATGCCAGGGTCTGAACTTGAGGTCGCCGGGCTCCACCTTGCAGAACGAGATGAAGAGCATGGCAAAGATGAGAAGCGGCTGCACCACACCGATGGCATGGAGAATACAGGATCTGAATGGAAGGAGGGCAGGACATCCGGCCACCATGAAATAGGCACACACACCTGCCAGCATACTGACAGGCAGCGTCCAGTTGCGCAAGAAACGGAGCAAGGCCATGATAGAGAGGGCTTATGAATATCGGCTAAAACAACTGTTCCACGCGGCGCGTCAGGTCCACAAACTCGCCCACACTCAGCTGCTCAGGACGACGGTCGAACAGAGGGTCCTGCAACAGGGGGGTGGCATCCACGGAAGGCAGGCCCTTGGCTTCTCGCTCCTGGTTGAGGGTAGTGAGCAGCGGGCGGATGTTGTTGCGAAGGGTCTTGCGCCGCTGGTTGAAGGTAGTCTTCACCACCCGCTTGAAGAGCCTCTCGTCACAGCCAAGGGCAGACGTGTCGTTGCGTGTCATGCGAATCACTGCACTTTTCACCTTGGGCGGTGGATTGAATACATGCTCATGCACGGTGAACAGGTATTCCACATGATACCATGCCTGGATGAGCACACTCAGGATGCCGTAGGCCTTGCATCCCGGACGGGCGGCGATGCGCTCGGCTACCTCCTTTTGTATCATGCCGGTACAGCATGGAATGAGATGCTTGTTGTCGAGCATCTTGAAGAAAATCTGACTGCTGATATTATAAGGATAATTGCCAGTGAGCACAAAAGGATGGCCGTCGAAGAGACGGTCTAGGTGCATCTTCAGGAAATCGTCTTCGATGATGTGTGGTTCCAGGCTGGGGAACTGTCTGCGCAGATAGGCCACCGATTCGAAATCCAGCTCCACCACCTTGAGCAGCCGGGGCTTGGGAATGAGGAACTGCGTCATCACGCCCATTCCCGGCCCAACTTCAAGGACTGGAAGGCCGGGACAGGCATCCACCGTGTCTGCAATGTCCTTTGCAATGCCCAAATCTGTCAAAAAGTGTTGTCCCAGAAACTTTTTGGGTTTAACGGGTTTCATATATGCCGAGTTTTTTGTAATTTTGTTGCAAAGTTACGAATATATAATGGAATTGCAGTTCAGTTTTTACAAAAAACTCATTAAATACATCGCCAGAATCGTGCTTCCACTGGCATTGGCCACGGCCATTCTGTGGTGGATGTACCGTGATTTTGCCTGGGACGATTTCCGCGAGGCACTGACCCACAAGATGGACTGGACATGGATGTGGCTGAGTTTTCCATTTGGAATCAGTGCACAGGTGTTCCGGGCACTCAGGTGGAAGCAGGCGCTGGCCCCCATGGGAGAACATCCCCGCCATAGCACCGCCTCGGCCGCCATCTTCATCAGCTATGCCAGCAGCCTGGTGCTGCCTCGAGTGGGAGAGGTGTTGCGATGCGCCATTCTCCGCCGCTACGACGGTGTAAGTTTCACCCGTTCGGTGGGGAGCGTGGTGACAGAAAGGGTGATAGACATGGTCATGATTCTGTTGCTCTCCTTTGCGACAGTACTGTGCCAGATTCCCGTGTTCATCCGCTTCTGCAGGCAGACAGGCCTGTCGATGGACAGCGTGTTCGGACAGTTTACGGCTACAGGATATATGGTAACGGCCTTGTGCATCCTGGCCATTCTGCTCACACTCGTCATCCTTACACGACGCTTTCGGACTGCCATGCGCACCAAAGGTCTGCTCTGTGACCTGCGCGATGGATTGCTCTCGGTGGCCAGAGTGGACAACCTGCCCCTCTTTCTCTTCTATTCGGCGGGCATCTGGCTGTCCTATTTCCTGCATTTCTATCTGACCTTCTTCTGCTTCGGCTTCACCACATCGCTGGGAGTCACAGTGGCCCTGATGGCATTTGTCGTGGGCTGCTTTGCCGTAATCGTGCCCACCCCGAACGGAGCAGGCCCCTGGCATTTTGCAGTGAAGACCATCCTGGTGCTCTATGGCGTGGATGCCACTCAGGCAGCCACCTATGCCCTCACGGTACACACCCTGCAGACGCTCCTGGTGGCCGCACTCGGAATCTATGCCGTGGGCGTACTGGCCATCATACGTGCAAAGAATACATCTGAAACCCCATACAACAAATAATACTTACCATTATGTCAAAGCAAACTATTCACGACCTGAATCCACAGGAAATCTGGAAAAACTTTTATCTGCTCACACAGGTTCCCCGCCCAAGCGGCCACCTGGAGAAAGTGCAGAACTTCCTGCTCGGCTGGGCAGCCGAGCGCGGCATTGAGGCCTTCAAGGACAACGCAGAGAACATCGTCATGCGCAAACCAGCCACCAAGGGTATGGAAGGCCACAAGACCGCTGTGCTGCAGGCCCACATGGACATGGTGCCGCAGAAGACAGACGAGAGCAACCACAACTTTGAAACAGACCCCATCGAGACATGGGTGGACGGAGAATGGCTGAAAGCCAAGGACACTACACTGGGGTCGGACGACGGCATGGGAGTGGCTGCCATCATGGCCGTGATGGAAAGCAACGAACTGGTACACGGCCCACTGGAAGCACTCATCACCGCCGACGAGGAGACCTGCATGTATGGCGTGAACCATCTGGCTCCTGATACGCTGAAGGGCGACATCCTTCTGAATATCGACAATGAGACAATGGGAGAATTCGTGATTGGCAGTGCAGGAGGTGTGAACATCACCGCATCCATCCAATACAGGGAAAGCGAAGCAGAGGAGGGAGATGCCGCCTTCATCGTTACCATCAAGAACCTGAAAGGCGGACACAGCGGTCTTGAAATCAACCAGGGACGCGCCAATGCCAACAAACTGATGGCACGGCTCGTACGCCAGGCCATTATCGATGACGACGCACGACTAGCCTCCTGGAAAGGTGGCAACATGCGCAATGCCATCCCCCGCACAGCACAGGCCGTCCTGACCATACCCAGGGAGAACGAAGAAGACCTGCGCGAACTGGCTGCCTATTGTCAGGAAACCTTCAACAACGAATACCGGGGCGTGGAAGAAGGTATCAGCCTGACGGTGGAAAGCACGGAGATGCCCAAGGGATTGGTTCCCCAGGAAATACAGGACAATGTGGTGGATGCCATCATGGCATGTCACGACGGTGTGCTACGCAACATCCCCAGCATCCCCTCTGTAGTGGAGACCAGCAGCAACCTGGGAATCGTAGAGATAGGTGCCGGTGAGGCAAAGGTGCTGATACTGGCCCGCAGCAGCTGCGACTCCATGATGGAGTACATCCAGGAAATGCAGGCCAGCTGTTTCAACATGGCCGGCATGAAGGTGGAATACGGTGGACAGTACGGTGCATGGCAGCCTAATTTCGACAGTCCCATCACCGCCCGCATGGTAGAAGTATACCGTGAACTCTTCGGAGAAGAAGCCACCGTACAGGTGTGCCACGCAGGCCTTGAATGCAGCATTATCGGCAGTGTGTACCCGCAAATGGATCTGGTAAGTTTCGGTCCCACTCTTCGCAGTCCGCACACACCAGGAGAAAGATGCCATATCCCATCGGTGGACAAGTTCTGGACCTTCCTGAAAGCCCTGCTGGCAGCCATCTAGCCACCTTGCAAGAAAGAGACTTCTACTTATATTATTAAAATAATACATAAAATATATGAAAGAAATCCAATCCACGGCTGCTCCAGCAGCCATCGGCCCCTACAGTCAGGCCATAGAGGCAAACGGTATGGTGTTTGCCAGCGGACAGATTCCCATAGACCCCTCTACAGGCAATATCGTGGAGGGAGGTATAGAGCAGCAGACCCACCAGTCGCTGCGCAATGTAAAAGCCGTGCTGGAGGCGGCAGGTACCGACCTTGCCCATGTGGTGAAGACCACCGTGTTCCTGAGCAGCATCACCGACTTTGCCAACATGAACGAGGTGTATGCCCAATATTTCAGCCAGCCTTTCCCTGCACGGAGTGCGGTGGCAGTGAAAGACCTGCCCAAAGGGGCACTGGTGGAGATAGAGGTTGTAGCCGTAAGATAAGCTGTATGAGCATGCATTCACAAACTCACCTGCGGGCCGTCATGGTCTGCATGGTGGTTTGCCTGTTCGGGCTGAAGGCGTGGGCCGAGGGCTATCAGACGGAATCGGACATCCCCTATCGCACGAATGGGGACTCCTACCAGACAGAACGCTGCAAACTGGACTTCTACCATCCTACATCCATCAAGGACTATCCTGTGGTGGTGTGGTTTCACGGTGGAGGGCTGGAAGGCGGGTCCAAATTCGTCCCCAACGAGCTGAAGGAAGCAGGGCTGGGCATTGTGGCCGTCAACTACCGGCTGCTGCCCAAGGTGGAGATAGGAGACTGTATTGATGATGCTGCGGCCGCCGTAGCGTGGGCCTTCAAGCACGTGAGTGAATATGGAGGCAATCCCAGACGCATTTTCGTGGCAGGCCATTCGGCAGGAGGTTATCTGACGGACATGATTGTACTGAAGAAGGACTATCTGCAGCACTACAATGTGGATGCCGATTCCATCGCAGGAGCCTTCCCTTTCAGCGGCCAGGTGATAACCCACTTCAACGTGCGAAAGGCACGCGGTCTGTCACCCGTCACTCCTATGGTGGACGAGACTGCCCCACTCTACTACGTACGCCAGCTGCCCATGCCCTTGGTGCTGTTTTCGGCCGACCGAGAACTGGAACTCTATGGACGCTATGAAGAACAGGCCTATTTCTGGAGGATGATGCAGCTCAACGGGAATACCCACTGCATGCTCTACGAAATGCAAGGCTTTGACCATGGCAACATGCCACAGGCTGCCCACCCTGTCATGAAACGGATAATAGAAAGCATCTGCAAGGGTGAAATGCCTCAAAGATAGCATGAAAAGGAGAAAAATAAGCGGAATAAGCATTTTAGGGTACTTGAAATTTGCATGCCCAAAAATCTTTGTGTAACTTTGCACCGTTTTTCGGCATTTTAAGGCCGGGCACAAGTACATTACAGAGACATATCGAGATACAAAACAATATAATAATATCAATCATCATGACTAAAGTTCAACTAGTTCGCGCCATCAGCAAAGAAACAGGAATTGACCAGCCCACCGTTCTGGCTACAGTGGAAAGCTTTATGAATGTAGTGAAGGATTCTCTTATCAGCAAGGAGAACGTATATCTCCGTGGCTTCGGCACATTTGACCTCAAGCATCGTGCAAAGAAGACCGCACGCAACATCTCCAAGAACACTACCATCATCATCGACGCACACGATATTCCTCACTTCAAGCCCTGCAAGGAGTTCCTGGAAGCCGTAGCAGCTAACGATTAAACATTCGTTCACGAACAACAAGGAAGATATCCAGGAGGCTGGGAGTACGGGTAAGACCTGTAATCCAGCCTCCTTCCAATGAAAGAACATCACAAGGATTTTTCATAACCCTGCAGCGTTTCTCAAAATAAGCATCTATGGAAAAGGAACTAGTATCTGTCATCATGCCCTCGTACAACGCCAGCAAATACATTGGCGAAAGCATAGATAGTATACTGAACCAAACCTATTCCAACCTGGAACTCCTGATTACAGATGACCACTCCACAGACGAAGGAACGTTGCGCCTGCTGCAGGAATACGAGCGCAAAGATGCACGTGTGCGCATATTCCTCCTCCCCAAAAACAACGGAGCAGGATTTGCACGTAACCACTCCATCCGGCAAGCCCGCGGACGCTACATCGCATTCTGCGACAGCGATGACAGATGGTTCCCCGAGAAACTGCAGAAACAGATTGCCTACATGCAGGCCCACCAGTGTTGTCTATGCTTTTCTTCCTATCTGGTATGTGATGCATCCGGGCTTCACAAAGGCATTGTGATTGCCCCTTCGCGCCTCACACTATCCGAGCTGAAGCACGACAACAAGATAGGGTGCCTCACAGCCATCTATGACACCAAGCCCTTTGGAAAATTCTACATGCCCACCATCCGCAAGCGACAGGACTGGGCACTGTTTCTTACCATCATGCAGAAGTGCAAGATTGCATACGGCATGGTGGAGCCCCTCGCACACTACAGAAAAACCCCTGAGGGGATAAGCCGCAAGAAATTCAGGCTCATCAACTATAACGCCAAGGTGTACCAGCATGTATTTGGTTACTCTCCCATCATGTCGTATGCCTACCTGATGCTGATATTCATGCCCACCTATCTCACCAAAAGAGCCATCACCTGGATTGCCAACATTAGGAGGTAATGACCTTTTTTGTTCCTATTGGCAAAATTAATCACACGAAATCCCCTATTACACACCTTTTTCATTGTTTTTCTTTGTGAAACCAGAAAAAATGTGTAAATTTGCGCGGTAAAATAAGACAAACAGGCAACAAACGTTTAATCACAACTAGAACATGAAGAAGATAAAGCCATTATTAGCGATAGTATTTGCTACAATGCTTGGCGCATGTAGCCCAAAAAATCTTGCCTATTTTCAGGATATCAGTCAGCAGACAACCACAGAAATGAAAGAGGCAGCCATCATCAAAATTCAGCCTGCCGATGAGCTGTCGATCATCGTAAAAAGCAAGGATGCACTGCTAGCAGACCTCTTTAACATGCCCATTGTTTCTCATCGTGTGGGTTACGGCGAGTCCAGTGGAAGCAGTCCTTCCCAATATGTAGCCAGCTATGTAGTGGACAGCGAAGGAAGAATCAATTTCCCCACTCTGGGACAACTGGAGCTAGGAGGAAAAACAAGGGAAGAAGCAAAAAAATATATCGAGGACGAGCTGAAGAAAAGGAATCTGGTGAACGACCCTGTAGTGGTAATCTATTATATGAACACCACCTATACCGTACTGGGAGAAGTGGCACGCCCTGGCCGCTATGCCTTCAGCAAGGACAAGATTTCTATCCTGGACGCCATCGGACAGTGCGGTGACCTCACCATCAACGGCATACGCGAGAAAGTGCTGGTGATGCGCACGGATGAGGAAAAGCAAACCACCTATACAGTAGACCTGACCAACTACAAAGAACTGGTAAATTCGCCAGTATACTACCTTCAGCAGAATGATGTAATCTATGTGACCCCCAACGAAAAGCGAATGAGGGAATCCACCGTCAATGGCAACAACATACTGAGCACATCCTTCTGGATTTCCGTGGCATCACTTGTAGCCTCTGTTGCCAGCATTATCATCAACTCCGTGAAATAATAATTCATAGCGTTTAACCATACAATCACTGCTATCAAAATGACACCACAAAACAACAACCCGGGGAACGTGCAACAGGAAGACGGTCTGTCCATCCAGGACATTCTGTCGCTCTGTCTAGGACATTGGCTATGGTTTGTCATCTCCGTTATCCTGTGCGTAGGCATGGCTACAGTCTACCTGCTGCATACACCAAAATCCTACACACGCACAGCCTCCATCATGATCAAGGATGACCAGAAAGGAAGCTCTATCGGAGGCATGGATCAGGCATTCAGCCAGTTGGGACTGTTTCAATCCAACACAAACGTACAGAATGAGCTCATCAGCATCCAATCGCCCGACCTGATGCTGGAAATCGTACGACGAATGAGCATGGATGTCTCCTATTCCGTAGACGGCACTTTCCATGAGGAACAGCTCTATGGAACCACTGCCCCCATCAAGGTCTCATTTCCCGAAATAGCCGACAACATGAGCGTGTCGTTCGATATTGATGTGCAGGAGAACGGAACTGTATCACTTTCACGCTTTGCTGACATAGAAAACGAGTACGATGACGTTGTGAACAGCAAGATTGACTCCAACCTTATCGAAACGCCCATTGGCAAAATAAAGATTGAGAAAACCGAGCACTTCAAGGATGCACTCCCAGAAGGCGTAATCCATGTAAAACGAAATAACATCTACACCACTACCGACGACATAACCAAGAGTTTCAAGTGCTCGCTCAGCCAAAAGGAGGCAACCATCATCGAAATCTCCTATACCGATGTGCTTCCCCGCCGTGCTGAGGATGCCATACGAACTCTGATTTCGGTCTACAACGAGAACTGGGTGAAGGACAAGAACCAGATAGCCGTGAGCACCAGTGCCTTTATCAATGAACGTCTGAAGGTAATCGAGAAAGACCTTGGCAATGTGGACAGCGACATCTCCTCCTACAAGAGTGAACACCTGATTCCGGACATTGCTGCAGCAAGCAACATGGCCATGCAGCAAGCCAGCGAAGCCAATGCCAGCGTGATGGACCTCAACAATCAGGTGTACATGGCACGCTATATCAAGAATTACCTGAGCAACAATTCCAACCGTAACCAGTTGCTGCCAGCCAACAGCGGCATCACCAACGCAGCCATTGAGAACCAGATTGGCGAATATAACACCACGCTGCTCAAGCGCAACAACCTGGTGGCCAACAGTTCGGAAACAAACCCGTTGGTGGTGGACATGGATGCATCGCTGTCCTACATGCGTAGTGCCATCATCACCAGTATCGACAACGAACTGAAAGCCCTGGACACCCGCATTCGCTCATTGCAGCAATACAGCGGACAGGCCACTTCACAAATCTCGAGCAATCCCAAGCAGGCACGCTATCTGCTGAGCGTAGAACGTCAGCAAAAGGTAAAGGAATCGCTCTACCTTTTCCTGCTGCAAAAGCGCGAGGAGAACGAACTGAACCAAGCGTTTACAGCCTATAATACACGTATCGTATCGGAACCACACGGTTCACAATTCCCCACTGCACCTGTCACACGAAACATCCTGTTGATAGGTTTTGTACTAGGTCTGTGCATACCCGCAGGCATCCTATATGCACGTGAATCGCTGAACACAAAAATACGCGGCAAGAAGGATCTTGAAGGAAAGGTAACCCTTCCCTATCTGGGTGAAATTCCATTTATCAAGAAAAATGACCGTGAGGGCAAGAAAAGAATTCTCCTGGGCAAGAAAGGCAAAAAACAGGAAGAAGGTCTCATAGCAGTGGAAGAAGGCAAGAGAGATGTTATCAATGAAGCGTTCCGTGTGGTACGCACCAACCTGGAGTTTATGATTGGCAAGAAGGACGGACGCAATGTAAGCGTCATCACCAGCTACAACCCGGGCAGCGGTAAGAGCTTCCTTGCCATCAACATGGGTATAAGCCTTGCCATCAAGAAGGGGAAAGTGCTCATCATCGACACCGACCTGCGTAGAGGTTCAACATCGGCCTACATCAACAGCCCTGAGGAAGGTCTGTCAGATTATTTGGCCGCTAGGACAAACGATATTGAACACATCATCGTAAAGGGCACGCTCCACCCCAACCTGGACATCATTCCCATCGGGACCATGCCACCTAACCCCACAGAATTATTGCTCAGCGAACGCATGCAGACGCTCATATCCAGCGTACGAGACAAGTATGACTACGTATTCCTGGATTGTCCTCCCGTAGAGATTGTGGCAGATACCACCATCGTAGAGAAGTTGGCCGACCGTACCATCTTCATCATTCGTGTAGGCCTACTGGAACGTTCCATGCTGACACAGCTTGAGCAGGACTATCAGACAGGCAAGTACAAGAACATGGCAGTACTTATCAACGGAGCCGAAAGGGGCGGACGTTACGGAAGCAGGTATGGATACCGGTATGGATATTCTAAAGATGGTGAATATCATTACGGTTCAAAGAAGAAATAAAACATAGGATAGGGATTCCGCCCCCTATCCCTACCAGCCTACACCAGTCAAAACACTGTAGTAAAAGAAACGGATTGCAATCAGCAATCCGTTTCTTGTTCGTCTATCTTTTCCATCACGTCCTCCACATTGCGACCAAGGAAAACAGCCTGGAAATTACGGCCCTTTATACTAGGAAACTGACTGCGAGGGTCAATATCATCACGCCGACGAAGATAGTTCGTCACCCTATCATAGCAATCCTGTACAGACATGGCCTTGAGGCGCGCACTGAAGTCCGTATTGAGATAACAGAACTTGCCCGTATCGGGATGGGCAAGCACACGCTTGAAACTCAAGGAAGCATCATACCATCCCACATGCGCCGAGGAGTTTGACTGAGCAGAAACAGATTCTATCTTAGCAGCACCTTGCGAAGCAGCAGCCTGTCCAATGCGCTTGAATTCCTCCAAATCCTTGGCCGTAGTCTTGATGACAATAAAATAGGAACGATTCCTCACCTTAAAGCGTTTGGGAAACTGAACCGGACTGTTCACGTAGGCAACAAACTCCTGCACGAAATAATCATCGGGTTCGAAACCAGGAATCTCATTCATGAAGCCGAGGGCATCCTCGACCTTAGTGACAAGGACCTCCTTGTCAAAGTATCGCAAATATAAATTCATAAACAATAGTTATTTTCGTTTCCAAATTCAATCCACCTGTCCCCTCAGCGAATGGGAACTGCTACCGTCGAAACAGTGGGTACATATGTCACACTTAGGCAGACCAATGGCTGCGACCAGGGTCTCAAGCTTACTGAACATCAGGGAGTCAAGCTTGAGCCGACGAGCTATCTCGCTCACCATACGCTTGTATTCCGGGGAGTCGGTAGTCGCGTATGCCTGAACATTCTTGTTCATGTCACCCTCAAAATCAGCAATTATCTGCCGTGTAATGAGTTCCATTTCAGATTTGCTGGCAGAGAAGTTAATGAAGGGACAACCATAAATCAGGGGCGGACAGGCAATGCGCATGTGCACCTCACGGGCTCCCAATTCATGAAGCACCTGGGTATTGTCCCGCAACTGTGTGCCACGGACAATGCTGTCGTCACAGAAGAGGACGCGCTTGTCCAGCAGAATATCTTTATTAGGTATCAACTTCATCTTGGCCACAAGATTGCGCATGTTCTGATTGCTGGGCATAAAACTGCGCGGCCATGTGGGGGTGTACTTGCTGATGGCACGCTGATAGGGGATCTTGTGCCCCTCAGAATATCCCACAGCCATACCTATGCCGCTATCGGGAATGCCACAGGTGCAATCAACCTCGGTAGGGTCCTCCATTCCCATGACACGCCCACACTCATTGCGCACGGTCTCAGCATTGCGACCTTCGTAGCAACTGGTAGGGAATCCGTAATAAACCCACAGGAAAGAGCACACCTGCATCCGCTTGTTGCGCTGACGCAATGTCTCCATACCATGCTCACGAATACGGATGATTTCGCCCGGGCCTAAAAAGTGAACCGTCTCAAAGTCGAGGTTGGGGAAAGCTGTGCTCTCGCTTGTTACGGCCATAGCACCGGCACGCTTGCCCACTACAATCGGAGTACGCCCCCACGAGTCGCGGGCAGCAATGATACCATCCTCCGTGAGCAGGAGCATGGAGCACGAGCCCTCTATCTGGCGAAAAACATTGTTGATACCATCCACAAAGTCCTTGCCCTTGATAATCAAAAGAGCGACAAGCTCAGTGGGATTGATCTTGCCGCTCGAAAACTCGCTCAAATGCATATTCTCGCTCAGGAGTGCCTGTGCCAGCTGTTCCATATTGTTAATCTTGGCTACAGTGACCAAGGCGAAACGACCCAGATGGCTGTTCATCAGCATAGGCTGCGCATCGGTATCACTGATGACACCGATACCACTATTCCCCACGAAACGGTCAAGCTCGGGCTCAAAACGAGTGCGGAAATAGGTATTCTCCAGATTATGGATGCTGCGATAAAAGCCGTTCTCAACGGAGAACGTGGCCATACCGGCACGTTTGGTGCCAAGATGGGATTGATAGTCTGTACCATAAAACAAATCAGCATTACACTGCTGCTGCGAGACAATGCCAAAAAAACCACCCATAATGAGTATACTTTAATGTGATATTTGAATAAACGTTTTTGCTATACTATCGAAATCGACTACAAAGTTACCCAAAATCCTCCAAAACGCCTAGGAAAGTGATGAAAAATTTTCCATTTTTCGTGATAATCCTACCTAAAGGGCCGTTTTAGGGATATTCCCATGAGGAATGGGGTTTTTCCCTTTGCCGATACCGACAAACAGGATAAATTTGCATCAAAGATTAGTAAAAGGGATTAAAAACGACCTGACTATGAAAGTGGAAACTACCTTGACTTAATATTTTGATTTGAAATTCATACCCTAGCCTGAGACAGGTTGGGGTATTTTTTTGTAACTTTGCACCCATATTACTACAAACCAACAAACTGATGCGTATTTTTAGATGGACATTTGCCTTTATCGGGCTTGTAAGAGGACGCCTGTGGGGCGCGATGCTAGGCTATTGGTTGGGGCTCATGGTAGACATGCTGCTCTCACAGTACTTCTTCAGGCCTAAAGCCAAGCAGCGACAACACACCGTCACCCACTGCAGCCCCACCGTCACAGACGACTACCAGGTGCTGGGCATCTCCCCCAATGCCACGAATGAGGAAGTGAGACAGGCCTACCGGATACTGGCTTTGAAGCACCACCCCGACCGTGTGGCGAACAAAGGAGAGGTAGCCAAGGAGAAAGCAGAACGCACATTCCGCCAGATAACCGAGGCCAAAGAGCGAATATTCAAGGCCAGAGGGTTGAAATGAGGGAATGTGCGCAGCTAAGAAAAAAGAGTCAAAGGGGGCTGACCTTCAAAACAAAGTCATCACCCAAATGATGGATAGAGTCAATGCGGAACTGCTTGCTGCCATTGCATTTGCAAAAGTCCACATATTCCTTGAAAAATGCGTAATAGTCATACCCACTGGGTACGATATGCGTGACGTTACTCATGTCTAGCACCTCGCCCACTGTGTGGGCTGTGTGAAGAAGGACATGCAGGGAGGAATCGAAGCAGCCCTTCAATGTAGCGATAATGGATTCTTTCATAATGTCGTCATTTGCGGTTCTCTATATAAAGAACGTATGATGAAGGCATATTGTTACATACGAGCGCGAAGAATTAGTACTCTTTATCATTTTTCTACAATCTTATATAATGTCACGCAAACTCATACACGGAAGACCTGAATCATACACAAAAAGGGTGCGGCATTCAGCACCACACCCCCTTTACGCTTATTTCTACCTAAAGAAATCTAATCGTCATTCATCGCCATGATGTCCAATGGGTCATCAGGAATAGGAGAAGCAGCAAGCAACAAGCTTTCGCACTGAACCTCCACTACCTCCGTATCAGGTTTTACATACCTTTCCTTCATAATTATCCTCTGATTTTTACCTTATTTCACATATCCTACTAGCGTATCACTGTCTTACGCCCATTGATGATATAGATGCCACGTGGCAACTTGCCCGTATTGGTCACTCGCTTACCATCAAGCGTGTACACATTATGATCCTCCAAACGCAGGGCGGGACGTGTATTGACGATATCCTGGAGGCCGTCGGGGTTTTCATACACATCGGAATACTTTTCCTTCAATCCCAAAGTGTTGCACAGATAGTCGTACACATAGTTGGCACGCTGTTGCAGCCATGCCTTTGCCTGCTCCACATTGGAGTCATAATCCTCATAGTACCATGCCCACACCTCACTGTTATGTGTAAAGCTGGGTCTGGCAAAGTCCAGGTAATCGTCGCAATATTCAAGCAGCTCACCCAACTGACTCTGCATGAAACGTGTCCACACACGGAAATACTCGCGTTCAAACTTCTCGCCACTGTTGTAACGCAGGGCCTTCATGAAAGTCCAGGACTCCATGCTCTTCGAGCCGTTCCAGTAGTCCATCTCAGCATCACTGACATAATACGTTGCACTACTCTCGTAACCGTAAGCCCAGTCGAGGTCCCACACAGGTCCGAAATAGAACAGGCTATCGGGATTCAGGATATCACGGTTGAACATGTATGTGCTCTTGGGATGCATCAGTTCGCGGTTCAGGATCAGCTCATTGGTCATCAGGAAGGTGGCAAGGCTCTGCACATCGGCATGTGCCTCGAAATTCTCGCCCTTTTTGAGAGCCATCAGCATCCCCATCATACGGTCCTTCACATCATACAGTTTGAATGCCACCGAACCGTCGGTAAACGACTCCGGTTCCTTGATGTTGACAGGCAAATTGTAATAGGTGGTGCTGGTGCGGAACTTGTTGACTTCGTCGTAATAGGTGTCCAGTTCCAACAGGGTGGCATTCACCAGCGTATCGGAGATATCGAGGCTGTTGTTGCCAAATCCCACCTTTTCGGTCAGCTGATAGCTGCCCAGGTATTTTCCATTAAGGTAAAGCTCTACAGGCACCTCATCATTGGCAGCCTGAGTACCCACCATCCTGGCCACCTTCATGCCAATGGCATTGGTCATCATGGACATGCGCTGAGCATTGGCGATAAGGTTCCAGTGCTTGCCCTTGGTAAGGTCCAGCACACTGGTTTTCTTATCAAACTTGAAGTGATATGGCTTCTTAGCCTCTCCCCAGGAAGAATTGCCACGTCCCTTGATGAGAATGGCCGTTTCCTCCAAGTCGGGGAACACGCCTCCACCCTGGATGCTGATAGTGGCATCCTTGTAGACAGTCTTGCTGGTAATGCTCTTTCCGTCGGCTGTGTTGATATAGATGACGGGCACATTATAGTCATTGGTGGAATGGTCGGTAAGGAAATCAGCCTTCACCACATAATCGCGGCCAAAAGGCAGCATCATCAGGTCGCCTCGGGCATTGCTGCGCAGCATCTGGAACCCGTCTCGTGACACGGTGTAGCACACATCGCCCTCAAAACGTGTGCGGGTGACTTTACTTTCCTGCAGCACATTGCCCACATACACCTTGGCCTGCTCGCTGTCAGAGAGCTGGAAGGAAGGTGCCAGACGCTTACCGATACAGGCCACGGTCAGCTTGATAATGCTGTCCTCCACAATCTCACCCAGACAGTCCTTTGGCAGATCGGGGTTGTACTTGTTGTTGAACTTGAACGATGTGATGTGTGCAAAGTCGTCAGGTGCCTGATAAGTGGCTTCCATCAGTTCGGATGCGGCATACTGGTAGCTGGTACCATCGTTGGCCACGATGCTGATGCCACCGTTCTTCTGCTCATACGAACTCAGGTAGGCTTCGGGGAAGGCATCCACAGTGCCATCCTTCTTATAGACATACACCACAAGACCGCTGACAGGCAGAATAGACTTGTTTTCCTTCACCGTCACCTTGCAAAGAGCGTATTTATAGGATCCGTCGGTGGAAACACAAACGATGTAGGTAGAGCCTGCAGCCACACCCGTGACAACGCCCGTCGTCATGTCAACGGTACATATCGTCTCGTCATTGCTGTACCATTCCACCTCCTTGTTGTGGGCATTCTCGGGTGTTACATGGGCCACCATCTCCACCGACTCGCCCTCAAAGAGCGACACATCATAGCTGTCAAGGGTGATGTTGTCCACATACACCGTCTGGTCAATCATGTTCAGGTTGGCCTCGACAAACACAATGGTACTACCACCATCATCGGACGAATTGTGGTCCTTCCACAAAGCGATGACACCACGGTCAGCAAAGTCGTTCCAACAGGATTCGGACGAGCCGGGATAGTAAAGATTGTAGCCACCACGGTTGTTGGCCTTCAGTTGCCAGCGCGACGTTCCCTGCACCTGGTCCTTTTCTTCCATCACCACGTATGCCTCGTTGCTGTTCTCCACGCAGTAAGCCTTATAAGGCATACCCGTCTGATAGTTGTACACCTCGAAGCCATTCTCCATGTCACCCACGAAGGCCCACAACTGGTTGCCCTTCAGGGATTCCAAATATGAGTCACAATAGAGGCTCGACTTGTCTGCATAAATGGTCTTGCTGCCACGGATAGTCATCTTGTACCAGTGGGTACTGCTAGCTAGCTGCCCATCGGCACCAACAGTAGTGGGACGGAACGGGAGCCCCTCGGCCGATGGCATGCTGGCCTCCCCAACCTCTAACTTTACATACATGCGGCTACCACCGTCACCAGGCGAGGCACCACTGTTCCATAATGCCAACTTGCCCTTCACCTCAAAATCGTTGAGGCAGGCTTGCTGTACACCAGGAAAATAGAAATTGTAGCCATCCCCGTTAGTCGACACCTTGAAGGTACGGGGGGCAGGAGCATCCGCCAACGCCTTCATGGATGCAGGTGCTGCATTATCCGAATTGGGGACAGAAACCACATACTCCGTACCCCAATACTTGTTCATCAACCGGTAACCAGCCACATTGTCGCCCGTGAAACACCACAGGTATTTGTCGCTCAACGTAGAGCCGGCAGAGACAGCCCTGCAGCACAGGCGTCCACTGGTGTCGGTATACCAATAGCGGCCCGAAGACACCCGTATGCTATACCAGTGAGTGTCAGAAGGGAACTGCCCGTTGCGGACAGCGGTAATCTCGAAGGGCACATTCAGCCCGTCGTTGTTATCGGAGTAAGCTTCGTCCATCTGTGCAAAGGCCAAAGTGGGCCACAGGCACAGGAGCATCATGGTTCTGCGCAACATTGACGCATAAAGATTTTTCATGTTATTCCTATTCTGATTAATATATTAATGTATAAACGGCATCAGTCAATATTCACATCGCACATGGCCACGAATCACCAGATATCCTCAGGCTCCTCGGGATTGTCATAAACCTCCTTTGAGCAAATCTCGATAAAATCCATATACAACTGCTTGTCTTCCTTGTCGAGCACATTCTTCAGGCGAAGATAGTAGGTGACATCGGGATCCATCGTGGCGGTGAACATGATGCGACGGGTCAGATATACACTGCCGCGACCAGGCGTAGCCGAACCCGGAGAACCTGCACAATAGAGCTGAAGGCCTTTCATAAAGCCGTTGTTACGCATCTTCTTATCCACCTCGGCATTGTAGTCATCATCATCGGTGTCCAGTTCCCAACCCACAGGGCTGGGGAACGTACCAGCGTCCGTGAGCCTGTAAAGGCCATTCACACGGAAATCGAGCGGTGTGCCCATAGCCGTAAGCGAGTTCTTGTCGGAGCCCCAATACACCTGGCACATGCTACGGTAGGATACACCCGTAGAGTTGGCAATGCGAAACTCATAGGTTCCCTTCTTGGGAACAGGCGGCAGACGCATCACCAGTTCATACCGTCCAATCACATTAAACTCGTCACCCAAATAGTTGGGCCACCCCTTTCCACGGCCCAGCAGGTAATAGAACTTGGTGCCGCGAAGGATGTCCATGTCGTTGAAGTACTTATACTGGTCGTCCGAAGGAATGCCCACCGTCATGTGCTCCTTGGTAGTGACCGACTGGCCGCGGATGTCGTTGTTGAGGAATTCGGGGAACAGGCTCGACACATCCCAGCGCAGACGCTGGCGCTGCAGGTTGTTGCGTGTGGCCTCGTCATAGACCAGCAACTTGTCAATGGGATAAATGATGCCATTCACAGACTCCACATTGGCATTCTCGCGGTCCACGAACACGCCCACCTTGTCTGCATCGCAATATTTCTCATGATAGTTTTCACTGCGTCCGTTGTTGATTTTCGGGAAACGGTTGAGGTATACACCATCACTTTCGCGGCTCTCAAAAATCTTCACGATGCGGCGTTCACCCATCGAGGTATAAAGGTCGTACATGCATACGCCCGGAGTACCCACTTTGGGATCGTAGCCACGCTCGTTGTAGTGAATCACCAACTTGTCGGCAGGCAGTCGTACGGGCAAGATATGATAGGTGACAAACTGGTTGAGCAGGTTCTTCTCGTTGGTGTAATTGTTGTCACGCACCGCATCCGGATAAAGGGCCTCCCCCTCCAGATAGTTCATCACATCCTCTGGCATGATGTCACGCGGTTCCTTGCCCAGTGTCTGGCTCCAAAACTGGTCAGTCTCCGAGAAAATGGTAAACCCATACTTGCGGTGCTCGGGCAGATAGCCCAGCGAACCCTCGGTAGGATGGGTGCCCAGGTTTTGGATGACACCCATCTGATACAGGTCCTCATAGGCCTCGTCGCGGATCTTGGAGAGTGTATCGCCCAAACCGCATGCCAACACAAGGCGGGCCATCACCTGGAATCCATCGCGATTGGCATCGATATAGCTCTGCAACACAGCCGTCAGGGCATCGTTGCCGGGAGCGATTACATCCTCCATCTGGTGGATGACACCATTGATGGCGGGGATGTCGCGGTTTCTCACCGAGATACGCGCCGTCTTATTGATATAGATGCTGTCCGGGTCGTTACCGAAGAGCACCGACAACTTGCGGTCAGACAAAGTGGGAGAGGCAATCTCCTCGTTCTGATTGGCGGGGAAGGAGGACGTCTCGTAAATCACGCTATTCCCTTCATAGTCGAAGTCACCGCCGTCGATGATGCTGTTGAACACAATTACCTTCATCACCGAATCGCGCATCTCGTCGGTGGGGAAAGCCTCCCAGCTGGGTGCCGTAATCAGCCCCTTGGCCACCAGACTGTCCAGATACTGGCCGATGGCCTGGTTGGTGGGTGCAAAGCAGGTGTAATTGCCACGTGCCGAGAGCAGCTGCATCACAGTGGATTCGCTGTGTTTGCTTATCTTCACCTCGTCGAGCAAACGTGCATACTCGCTGTAGTCGTCATGTTTCAGCAGGTAAGAGGCAATAGTCTCCATCTCGAATACATAACGACTGCTGGTATCAACCTGTTCCTTACAGCCAACCAACAGCATGGCCGCCCCCAGTAGAAGTACGCCACATAAACTGTAGAAGTTAGTCAAACTCTTCATATCGTATCACTTTTTCGTTTATTACAAAATGTTTACAATCATGGGATGTTTTGTATGCAAAGATATGAACTTTGCCCATATTGCACAAACATTCAGCAAGATTATTATGAAAAATGGCTTGAAAATCACTTTTTCTTCCGTTTTTCAAAGAAAAAGTGTAATTTTGCAGCAACCAAAATACGTGTATATGGATTACAGACACCTTTTCTCCGCCATCCGCAGAGCAACGCTCCTGCTGGCAGGATGCCTGTGTGCCGGCGAGGCCCGTGCACAGGATGCCGTACTCACCCCCGAGGTACGCACGGCCATAGAACAGATGATTGATCAGGAAGCCAGCCGGCACTGCACCATAGGACCCGTGCACATCGACTCGGTAAGTGCCACGGGCAAGACACTAGAACTGTATGCCGGCATCAACTGCTCCTACATCCCCCTGCGCGAGGAGAACGTGGATCGCATCTATTCCAGCATCAGGCAAATGCTCCCTGCCCATTTGCAAGGGAGGAACGTGAAGCTCTTCACCAACGGTCGGCTAATTGAGGAACTCATCCCGCTGGCTACACGCAAGAAGCAGGACAGGAGAGCCCCCCGCTTTGCACCCGAATGCCCCATCCCCCTGGTGACCGCCCTCCAGCAGCCGCATGTGCCCACCAAGGGACTCCGGGGCCGCCACATCGCACTGTGGCAAAGCCACGGCTACTATTACGAGAAGAGCCTCGACCGGTGGGAGTGGCAGCGTGCCCGCATCTTCCAGACGGTGGAGGACCTGTTCACACAAAGCTACGTGCTCCCCTATCTGGTACCCATGCTGGAACGGGCAGGCGGCTACGTGATGCTGCCCAGAGAGCGCGACGTGAACGACTACGAGGTGATTGTGGACAACGATGGCTGCTCCTGGCCAAAAGCCCGATACGCGGAAATGCAGGGCGATAAGGCATGGACATCCGCTGAGGGTGAAGGATTTGCCCACCCGGCGGCCGCCCTTGACTACGGGCAGAATCCTTTCAAGGACGGCACATGCCGACAGACCCGTACCGTCAGTAAAGGCCAGGAGAGCATCATCACCTGGACTCCCTCGGTGCCCCACACCGGGCGGTACGCTGTGTATGTCTCCTATAAGACCCTTCCCAAAAGCACCCGCGAGGCCTGCTATACGGTCAGCCACCTGGGTGGACACACAACGTTCCATGTGAACCAGCAGATGGGCGGGTCCACATGGATCTATCTGGGCAGTTTCACCTTTGAGAAAGACAACCCAGCACACGGCATAAGACTTACCAACCGCACCTCCCATGCAGGAGACATCGTCACCGCCGATGCTGTGAAGATTGGCGGCGGCATGGGGAACATCCGTCGAGGCACCGGCCCACAGCAGCAGGTCAGCGGCTACCCCCGCTGGACAGAGGGTGCACGCTACTGGCTCCAATGGGCCGGTATGCCCGACTCTATATACAGTCCCACCCACAACGAGAACGACTATGTAGATGACTACCGCTGCCGTGGCGAATGGGTAAACCATCTGGCTGGCGGTTCCGAGGTGTGCCCCGACAGGGATGGCCTGCACATCCCACTCGACCTCTCGCTGGCCTTCCATTCCGATGCCGGTACCCGCAAGACCGATTACATCATCGGCACGCTAGGTATCTACTGCACCCTGTCGGAGGGGCAGGTCACTTTTGCCGACGGTACCACACGCTATCTCAACCACGACCTGTGCGACCTGGTGGTGTCGCAGATTACCGATGACATACGCGCACTGTACGAGCCCAACTGGACACGCAGGGGCATGTGGAACCAGGCCTATTTCGAGGCACGTGTGCCCAGAGTGCCCGCCATGCTGCTGGAACTGCTTTCCCACCAGAACTTTGCCGACATGCGCTATGGCATCGACCCGCGTTTCCGCTTCAGCGTGTCCCGCGCCATCTACAAGGGCATCCTTCGCTTCATTGCCTCCCAGCGCAGGCAAGAGGCCGTGGTGGCACCCCTTCCGCCCCGCCATTTGGCCCTCAACCTCACCGAGGAAGGCCATGCAAGACTCACCTGGCAGCCCGTCACCGACCCGCTCGAACCCAGTGCTGAAGCCACAGGTTACATCGTATACACACGCATCGGGGGACAGGACTTTGACAATGGGAGGTACGTGGAGGGCACTTCATTCGAGACGGCGCTCACACCCTGTGTGCCATGCAGTTTCCGCGTGGAGGCCGTCAACGCAGGCGGCCGCAGTTTTCCCTCAGAAACGCTGAGTGCCGGCATCCAGACAGGTGCATCCAAGGGCACCGTGATGATTGTGAACGGATTTGACCGCATCTGTGCGCCAGACGACTTTGTGGCACCGCCCCCCCACGACACGCTCTATGCCGGATTCCTCGACAATTTTGACCATGGCGTGCCCTATCTGCAGGACATAAGCTATATCGGCAGCATGAAGGAGTTTCGCCGCGATGTGCCCTGGATGGACGACAACGCCTCGGGATTCGGTGACAGTTGGGGGAACTACGAGACAAAGGTGATTGCCGGTAACACCTTCGACTACCCCTCCGTCCATGGACGGGCCCTGCTGGAAGCCGGATATTCGTTCGTCTCCTGCAGCCACGAGAGCGTAGAGGCGCAGGAAGTGGACCTGACATCCTACGACTGTGTGGACCTTATCCTGGGCAAGCAGAAACAGACCAAAACGGGACGGGGAGGCTATTGCCCCCTCGCATTCAAGACCTTCACCCCCGACATGCAGAAGGCCCTCACCGCCTATTGCCGGCAGGGGGGAAGCCTGCTGGTGAGCGGAAGCTATGTGGCCTCCGACCTGTGGGACAATCCGCTGGCACCCTCCCTGGAGGAAGACCGCCGGTTTGCCACTGAGGTGCTCAAGTACAAATGGCGCGTGGGAAGAGCCGCACGTGAGGGAAAAGCCCATTTCGTGCCCTCACCCTTCACCATGCTCCAGGGCCACGTGCGCTTCTGCCAGAAACTGAACGGAAGATGCTACATGGTAGAGTCGCCCGATGGCATAGAGCCGGCATCCGAGGAAGCCCACACCGTAATGCGCTACAGTGAGAACGGCATCAGCGCAGCCGTGGCCTATCAGGGCCCCTACCGCACGCTGGTAGTGGGATTCCCATTGGAGACCGTGCGTCCGGCCAGGGCACGCCACATGATGATGGAGCAGGCCATGCAATTCCTAACGGGCGGAAAAGCGAAAAAAAACTGAGGCGGAATGTTGCAGAATCAATGAATTTTACGTAATTTTGTCCGCAAAACATAAACACAAGCAAATGAACAAGAAGGTATTTGTGAGCGGTTGCTACGACCTGCTCCATTCCGGCCACGTGGAATTCTTCCGTCAGGCAGCACAGTATGGCGACCTGTACGTAGGCATAGGATCCGACAACACCATCCTGCACTACAAGAACCACAAGACCGTCTACTCCGAACAGGAACGCCTGTTTATGGTAAAAAGCATACGCTACGTAAAGGAGGCTTTCATCAATGCCGGCGACGGCATTCTGGATTTCCTGCCCACACTCGACATCGTGAAGCCCGACATCCTGATTGTCAACAGCGACGGCGGAAGCGAAGCCAAAAGGGAAGTGTGCCAGCAGCGCGGCATCGAATACGTGGTGCTGGAGCGTGATCCCCACGAAGGGCTGGCTGCACGCAGTAGCACAGAACTGAAGAAGAGTCCCTGCCAGCTGCCTACACGCCTCGACCTTGCTGGAACATGGATTGACCAGCCCTACGTGAGCTGTTATGCCCCGGGATGGGCACTCACCATCAGCCTTGAGCCCTCCTTCCAAATAAGGGAACGATGCGGATTGAGCACCTCCACACGCAACGTCATCAAGCGCATCTGGCCCTACCAACTGCCCAATATGGATCCTGAAACACTGGCACGCCTGGTATTCTGCTTCGAGAACCATCCCGAGCGGGAGGACGGCATCATCAGCGGTGCCCAGGACGCCATCGGCATCTGTGTACCCGGACTCTGCCGCCATTACTACGACAACCACTTCTGGCCCGACCGCATCGAGACCTGCGAGAATGAGCATGTGCTGGAATGGCTAGAAGCCCATCTGTGCATGATTCCCATCGACCCCCGTCCTGTGGGATGCTCGGTGGTGGAGGGGAAAGACATCACTACAGTCAAAGTGGAACGGCTGGCAGACGCCGCAGAACGATGCTGGGAGGCCATCATGGCAAGGGACCTACCGGCCTTTGCCAAGGCCTACAAGGACTCCTTCAACGCCCAGACGGCAATGTTCCCCGCCATGATTCAGGGAAGCGTGGAGCAGCACATCGACCGCTACGCACAATGCCCCGAGGTGCTGGCATGGAAAATGCCCGGTGCAGGGGGCGGAGGCTATTTAGCATGTGTAGTCACCGACGTAAACCAGTTCTGCAATGCTCATCCAGAAGCCTTTGCGATTCGTATCCGCCGTTCCGGCATGTAACATCCCTAACCCATCTATCTGCATTATGAAACGATATTGTCAAACACTTCAACTCAAGGACGACCCACAGCTGATAGCCGACTACATTGAGGCTCATCGCCACGTGTGGCCCGAGATTCAGGCAGGCATCAAAGAAGTGGGCATTCTGGACATGCAAATCTATGCCCTGGGCAACAGCCTTTTCATGATCATGGACACCACCGACGAGTTTGACTGGGAGCGCGACAACGCACGCCTGGCAGGCCTTCCCCGACAAGCTGAATGGGAAGCCTATGTAGCCCAGTTCCAGGGAGCCGACCCCAACGCGCCCTCGACCGACAAGTGGAAACTGATGGAGCGCATCTTCAAACTGGAATAATATTTTATTATGGAAAGGGTAAAAGCCCAAGGGTGTTGACACGTTCAGATATTTTACTGATTCTGGCCTTTCAATTTGACCCTCTGAGCGAAGAAAGAATCTCCGTTGCCACTCGGACGAATCTAAAAAAGAGCGAAAAAGGCCATTCGTGGCCTTGAAGATAGTCTTTTACGCCTGAATGACCAACCAAGCCGTCTCTAGATGGTCATCCATATCCCCCTAGGAAGGCCTACCAGAGACTGCTTGGCAGGCCTTCCACAGTATCTACCATAGGTTAACTGTAAAACCCATCTTCTCAGCCAGCATTTTTCGACAAGAAAAGCTTGTTCTAATACCAATTTCGTGTTTCATTCTATAGACTTCTTATGACATGGCTCTGGCCTGTTTTATCAAGATCTCAGGGCAAACCGCAGCCCTCTATCCATCCCAAGTCTTTACAGATAGGTGAGCCTATGCCAGATACCCTCCAGCGGTCCTCGTTTGTGACGGGCCATCCACCATGTGCAGAAAGCTACCTGCAACAACAGCACACCCAAACAGAGAAGTTCGCTCCACGTGTCGCACCATACCAGATGGAGCCCCCAGTGGTAAAAGAGGAATGAACCGATGATACTCTGAGTTACATAGTTGGTGAGGCTCATCCTTCCATATGGCATGAGCCAGCGCATGACGTGCTGGACGGGCGTATAATAGAAGGCAAAAAGCAGGGTACACACAATCATCAGCATAAAGAAGAAACGCTGCAGGGATCCGAATACCGAAAGTAGGGAACCACGGAAAGCATCGTTGGCCAGGAAGCCGATGCAACTCGCCCGGAGCGATTCACCATCAATCCCACCCACAAACAATGGAAGCAGGCTGCCCAGACCAGTCAAAGGAAAATAGAGCATCAGGCTACCTATAAAGATATAACCCCACAGCCGAGTGTTGCGCTGTGTGAGCGAAAAGGCATCCATGCGACCGGCCACCATGCCCAGCATAAACAGGCCAGCTGTCTGGAAGAAACGGCCAGCACCCCAAGCCCATGCAAGACTGAAAATCTGGCCATGCCACAGATTGGCACACACCGTTTCCAAAAAACTTCCTTCTGCCAACATCTTCATGGCCTGCATCCAATGCTCACCATAAGGAAAATCGAAGATACCCAGCTTTTCGGGAGCCACGAAAGCAAGCCCCATCTTCACCCATTCGATGGGCTGAAGCAGACACATGGCGGCCAATACCAGCACCGTACGGGTGCGCAAGTTGCAAATAAAGGGCATGATAAGGCCTACAAGGCTATAGAGCACCAGCACTTCCCCGCAGAAGAAGGCAGCATTGAGGTTACCAAAGAGAAACAGCAGCACCATACGCCACAAGAAACGCAAACGGAAATCATCACCACGCTCGCGAGCATGCATGAGCATAATGTGAAAGCTAAAGCCAAAGAGAAGGGCAAAAATGGCGTAGGCCTTGCCTCCGATCACAAACCAAAGGCTGTCCCACACCATCTGGTCGATGAACTGAAGACAGGGAGAGTCGGGAACCGGCTGGTTGTAGAGGTTGAAATGCTCAATTGCGTGGAGCATGAGAATCATAGCCACGGCAATGCCTCTGATGGCATCCGCCACTGCAATACGTTTATGTGTACCCATTGACTGAAATCTGTTTAAAATAAAAAATAATTATTTGCTTTTCTGTCTGCAAATTTATAGAAAAACTATGGAAAAATCAAACATCCGTGTGTCCATCCCTTCAAATTTGCTATAAACGGACAAAAAAATGTCAGAAAACCTTGCATATTCAAAAATAAGATGTACCTTTGCAGCCGCTAAAGCTAAATTTGCGACAAGGAGAGGTGCTCGAGTGGTTGAAGAGGCACGCCTGGAAAGCGTGTAACCGGCAAAACCGGTTCGCAGGTTCGAATCCTGTTCTCTCCGCGAAGAAGCCGATAAACGGGGGGATACGTTGTAGGAACCAGTTTGTTAAGATGGGTTCCTTTTAAGTTTTCTCATTGCCATCTGCTCTATAGGTGAACAAAGAAAAGCATAATAAGGACAGGAAACAATAAAGATGCCCTTGTAACCGTGAACACCTTACAAGGGCACCATTGAATTCCACCCATCAGAGTTGCTATCTTATTACATACAATCACATCGCGAAAGGAATAAAAACTATTTCTTGCAGGTGGCCTGTACCACATTCAGAATATAATCGGCCAGTTTCTCACACTCGCTGATGAAATCAGAATAGAATACACCTATCTGATAGCTGTAGACATGATTGTTGACGTCCTGAATGTTCTGATTCTTGAGTTGTGAACGATAGTTGTTAATCTCATGCTCCAGATTGTATGCCTTGCTGGGCACATTGGGTTGAAGGTCGCTCTTGGCAACAATGGCAACCATCTCATTGAGCGCCTCCTCCACAAGACTCATCATGCTACGAATATGATCCAGCTGTCCAGGAACGAAATCCTCCTCGGTATACTGACGTTTTCTGCTCAACGTACGTCCCATGTTGAAGCAACAGTCACCAATGCTCTCAAGCTCGTCCACCTGGCGAAGCATTCGCTGTATACGCGACTTTGACTCACTGGACAAACGGCCCTCACTTACCTGGTTCAGATAATTGGCTATCTCCAGCTCCATCTTGTCTGTGATACTCTCATATTTCTCAATCCGGCTGTAAAGACTCACAAACTCGTCATCCTTTTCCGTCTGAAGAAGCGTCTTTACGAAGGAGAACATACGCTGACAACGGTCGGCAAACACATTGATTTCCTTCTGTGCCTCCAAAATGGACAACTCGGCCGTGCTCAACAAACCGCCAGAGATAAAACGCAGCCTGTACTCCTCGTCCTGGTCCTTCTGCGGGAGAATCTTGCACACGAGCTGCTCTATCTGACGCACAAACCATATCAGCACCAACGTATTGAAGATATTAAAGGCTGAATGGAAGGCGGAAAGCTTGAAAAGGTCATTGTTGCTCATGTGAAGCACATCGGTGACTATCCATGTAATAAAATCGCAGAACGGATAGAACATGCACAGAACAGCCACTACACCAAACACGTTGAAAAACATATGCGCAAGAGCAGCACGCCTTGCCTGTGTGTTAGCGGTCATGGATGCGATGAAAGCAGTAATGGTGGTACCAATGTTCTGGCCCATTGCAAGTGCTGCCGCCTGTTCAAACCCAAAACCAGGAATATGCATGTCAAAGAGCATGAGGGTGATGGCCATGGTGGCTGCAGAGGCCTGAACAACCATCGTAACAATGGCTCCTACCAACACAAATAGAAGAATAGTGAGGAATCCGCCACTGCCAGCCCAACCTGCCAGCAACGATGCCACCATATCGCCAATCTGAAGGGCTTCGGCATTCTTCTGCAAATAGCTGAGACCCATAAACAGGAAAGAAAAACCGAAAACAAACTCGCCAATGCTTTTCTTCTTGCTTTCACTATTGAAGATAAGCGGTATGCCTATGGCCAAAAGAGGCAAAGCAAAAGCTGCAATGTTTACCTTGAATCCAATGGCTGAAATAATCCAT
This sequence comes from uncultured Prevotellaceae bacterium, assembly GCA_945865175.1. GTDB lineage: Bacteria > Bacteroidota > Bacteroidia > Bacteroidales > Bacteroidaceae > Physcousia. The sequence continues at coordinate 89,386 of CAMBDA010000002.1, forward strand.
GCAGTAACAGTGGTACCAATATTGGCACCCATAATCACACCAATACTTTGTGCCAACGTCATCAAGCCCGCATTCACAAAACTCACGACCATCACCGTAGTAGCGCTGGAGCTCTGAATGAGAGCGGTAATCAGTATGCCCGTAAGGACCCCCATCACACGGTTACGTGTCATTGAAGACAAAATACTACGCAGACGTTCACCTGCAAATTTTTCAAGGCCCTCACTCATGATTTTCATGCCGTAGAGGAACAACGCTAGTGAGCCCAGGAGGCTCAGAAGATTGATTAGAAACTCCATAAATGTAAAAATAGTGTTTATTTCTTTGCAAAAATATGTAAATATTATTACATATACAATACTTTTATGTTACAAAATCATGTCTAGGCACAAAAAATCCTCACCTTTATATGGTGAGGATTATATAATGGTAGATTAAAACAACCTATATGCTATCCGAAAATTGACTACGGGATATACTCGAATACTCTTGGCAAAATTCATGTACTCGCGGATGCTTCGTCCATAGTTCTCCACCTCGTGAGTCAAGCATGTGCCATCATGCGTGTACACATGGGGTGTTTTGCCAATGTACATCACACCACAGTCGAAGGAACAGTTTATCTTCTTTTGCCTTGACAGCACATTACCATAGCCGAATCCTATATAAGGCCTCACTTTATTGATAGACAATTTGGACTTGACCATACATTCATCGTTTGGATACAACTTATAGGTATCACCCTTGCTGTGCAACAAATTTCCCGCTTCATCAAAGATGTCTCTCTTATAGCTACCTAATGACATACCCATCGTGCCATAGCTCCTGATAGTGGCACATACATCAGGCGGGAGTTCCAAACCCATGAAAAGATCCTCTTCGTTCACCACCTTATCATAGATGTTGTTATACATGTTCACAGCTACCAAGGTCGGAGTATCTTCTATCACGTTTTCCGCACGGGCCACAACATGCTTTCCCGCATAGAATCCTACAGTGAAATGCCACTTCTTATTGGTAAACGGTAACACATCGACCAGAAACTTGAAACTGGTCATCGAGGGTGTACCTTCCATATATACATGGTCGTCAGGTTCGTAGCCAGTCATGTCCTTCATCAGCTCAGCCATCTTGCCGAAGCTGGTCAGTTGGTTGTTGGAATCATACTTTCCTACAGGTTCATCTCCCAACTGGATGTTGAACTTCATACGGTACTTGAACTGAGGCATATAGTCGACCCCTGTCCTTACGTGCAGATATTGTCCCACAGGTGAAGAAGCCTCCAGTCCAATACCAGTGGAACCAGCCGTAACACCTAAATCAATATGATTGAATATCTTATATTCCTGAGTCACAAACTGAGAATGTGCTACCACGGAGGTATAGAAACACACGACAAGCAAGGATAGGGCCTTCTTCATTTTCTTATCTGATTACCTTCTTTCCATTTACAATATATATACCAGCAGGAAGCGTATGCAGGTCTTCCACCTTTTCGGCAACCTTTAAGCCAGAAAGCGTATAAACAGCCTTTGCGACAGAAACGCCGGAAACTCCGATAATGCCACTCTCCAACTTGTATTTCTCCAATTCCTCAGGTGACATAAAGACAAGCTCTGAGGCTGTGCCTTCAGGAACCTGCAGATAAGCACTGTTGGCAGCAATATAGGGGTCGGAGGACATTACAAAGCCTATCTCGCCATTCTCCGTAAGCCCCAACACACGCATGGTATTTCCATTGTAAGCAGTACGTGCATCCTTAGACTTAGGACGATAAGGATTGTTAAAGTAAACTCCCTTCAGAAGATTCGCCCTGCCAAGCTGAGACTTGTCGCGCACAAAGAGTTCCAACTTGTTGTCACCCGCCTGATTGCTACTGCACTCAATGAGGACAGGGGTATTGGCTGGAATAACCTCATCCGTAATTTCCTCAATGGCTACAATATGCTTGTAAATTTCCTTGACAGTATATGCCTTCATGCCTTCACCTAGCATTTTGATGCGAAAATCAGCATAAAAAGTCTGGTAAAACTTACTTCCGCACTGAAGCGACGGACGGAGACCAAAATAATTGGTCTCTGTATCCAGCGGAATGGGAAGCCACTTCCTATATTCACCCTTGTTGGTAGTACCCAACTGACCATCGGGGACATTGGTGGTCTCCTCATCGCTAAGATATTTGCCCAGAGAACCATTACTAGCATACAACTGATACGTTCCATCCCCATAAGGATAGATGGTGACATAATGGGATATAATATCATGGACACCAGTGCCCTGGCTCTGCAAGTCATAATTATTGTTGCCTACATTTATCACCTGAATAATGCTAGCTGGATTGTCAATACATCTGTCCAAGTCTTTCCATAGCTCCATCGCACCCATGTCTGCACTTGTCGTACTATAATTGATGCTACCCGTGTTATCCAAAACATAAACGTATCGCTCTGTCTTATAGTTTTTCACTCTGTAAAGACCGTTCTTGATTTGGGCATTGATACTCAAGACAAAAAATAAACCTAAAAAAGTATTTAATAACTTCATAACCCTAAATTAAAAAGGGCCTGCCCCTTCGCTGATAAAGTCTGGCAGGCCCCCCCAAAATGATAATTAAACTTATTTAGCAATACAAATGCTCACACGGTTCTGCTCATCCTTGGAGAATGGCTGCTCAGTATCACCCTTAGCATCGGTAGTGATGCGGCTGGCGGCAATACCAAACTTGTTCTTCAAAGTTTCAGCCACAACATTAGCACGCTTTACAGAAAGATTCTTGTTGATGGTGGCGTTACCTGTACCCTTGTCTGCATAACCGGTAATAGACACACGTGCATTAGGGTTAGCCTTCAAGTAAGCAGCAATCTCTTCCACCTTCTTCATCTCCTGAGAAGTTATCTGTGTAGCACGAATAGTGAAGAAAATATCTCTACGCAACGGTTCAGCCACTGCCTTGGCAGCCACCTCACGGTCACGATATACAATCTTCTCCACAACCTTCTCAACAGGCTTTTCTACGATACGCTCAACAACCTGCACATCCTTCCTAACCGTCTGCTGGCGAGTGGTCTTGCCAAGATTAACCTTAACACCAACCAAACCGTTGAAATTCCAGTCACTGTTGCCAGCCTTCTTGCTGTTGTACTTGTCTGAGAGCGTGTTGGCTGAAACTTCCAGACCTACAGCAACTCTTTCGCACACATTGAAATCGAGGTCAAGACCTACTTCACCCACAAAGCGAGCCTTGCTGCCATCCCAAAGGTTACGCAAATACTGGTCATTGGCAGGGTCTGCACCATAAGTGGCCAAAATAGCACGGTTTGCATCACATGCTTCGTCGTTATTGAAACCTATATTGGCACCAATACCTGCAAACAAAGTAAGGTCTACCAGACGATTAGCCTTAAAGCCTCCAAAGAGGTTGGTCAGATTGATGGTTCCATCAACGGTAGGAGCCACATAATTCCACTTCCACTTGTAGGTGTTGCCTTCAATTTTGCTGCCGCCCTTGCTCTGCCAAGCGTTCACACTCAGACGGGCACCCCAGATGGAGTTGAAATTGTAACCAGCAGCCACCTGCGCATTTGGAGACAACAGGTCGCCAAACTTGATTTCACCAAGCGTATATTGTCCACCCACCTGGGCACGAATGTACCAGTGGGGATTGAATACGGTCTCAGTAGTAGTCTGCTGTGCCATGGCGGTCACACCTCCCACAGCCATCAGAACCGTAAGCAATGTTTTCTTCAGTTTCATAATACTTATATTTAAATGGTTTCACAGAAGTTGTCTCTGCAAGCCTCATAAGAGGCCTGCAGAGAAACATATCCCAGTTATTTTACAGTTACATAGAACTTACGTGCGGAAATCTTACCCTGGAAGTCCAAAGCAGAGTAGAAGATCTCATAGGTGTAACCAGCCTTCAGGTTCTCTACTGCAATACCATAACGGTTTCCAGGAATAACCTTATTGAAATACCATCCCTGGTTAACCGCATCAAGAGCGGCCTTGCATTCAGCATTACCCTTCTGGGCTGAAGCGCCAGCCTTGAATACATTGGTGACACCTACAAACTTCTTCACAGCGGGAGCCAGCATTTCGCCAGAGCAGGAAGTCAGGTAGAGAGGAGTCGCACCAGAACCAGTAAACACGGTGGGTACACCACGGCTGTTACTCAACTGTCGATAGTTACCATTGGCATCCTGATAAAGCATGGTAACCTGAAGCTTGGTGTTAATGTTATTGATGTAGTTGGCCATCTTTTCAACCAAAGAGTTATATTTGTTGCTCCAAATATTTACCTTACTGATATAGCCATTGGCCTGATCGATGTAGTTACCCACACCACTCATAATCTGACCCTTTACCTGCTCCAGTACATCATTAATAGCACCGTTGAGCTGGCCGTTGATGCTGGCAAACTGCTCATTGATGGCATTACCAAGCTGGTTCTGGATAAGGTCGTTGACTGAGGTTTCGATGCTGGCCACGATATCCTCCAACTGACTGTTCAGTGCATCCTCCATTTGTTCCTTAATCTGGGCACTTATGTCCTCTCCTGCCTCTTCAAGAGAAGAATTGATGGCATCCTCAATCTTTGCCTTCAAATCGGCTGTAGAAGCCCAAGCCGTAAAGGGCTGTCTTGTAGTACCGTTCTGTACAACATCATCTACATAGCCATCATTATCTGTATCAGCACCCTCATAAACGGGCACTTCCACTTCACCGTTTACTTCAATCATACCTAAGTCGCTGATATTGATGTCAGGGAAAGTAATCGCAAAGGAAGGAATGTTGGCTTCGGGAATCTCCACAGTAAAGTCCAAAGAACTGAGGTCGAGAGAAAGATCCAATTCCAAATTGATTTCATCCAGATTGATGAGGTCATCCAGCACACCCTCTGTGATGGGGTTGATAGTAGGCAATGTGGGGAACTTGCCGGCAATCTGATCACCAAGATTCGTGTCGTACAAGAAAGCGTAGGAAAGAGGTTTAACAGCAGTAGCAGCTACACTATAGGTAGAATAAACACTGTGCGAATTGCCATTCTCCTGCCATGTGGCCTTTACACCGTTGGCATCAGTTATACCATTAAATATACTATAGAGGCTAGAAGCGATGGCTGTGAAGTCGATATCACGAGGAGTGAGCACGTCCTTAGCAATACTCTTCAGATTACCCATGATGTCCTTCTTCAAGCGTACGCTCTCCAGGTTCTCCTCGGTAACCGTTGCAGTAGCCTCATAGAAACCATTGTCGGCAGCACGGGTGATACCGAACTGGAGTTTGTAATCGGACTTCTTCAGCGCACCCAGTTTCATGCCTGACACCTCATCCTGACTGTTTACCAAGGGGAAGGTAACACCTTCAAAGTTTACAGTATTGGGATTAACCGTAAGGAAGATACGACCAGCGTTACCCTCGGCATCATCCAGCAACACACTGCCTGCACGCTTTTTATAGCTTTCTACAGAAGCGCCAAGCATCTCTGCATCCTTCTCAGTGAGAGCAGTATTCTTATATACATAGTTTGCCGTACGGATAGTGGGGAAAGCAACATTGTTCTCCGTCTCACCATAGTAAGCAATCAGCATATTACTCTGAATACCGAAAGGAAGAGCGAAAGAACCAAAGGCTGGGTTATCCGTACCCTGAACGATGATGTTGGTAATCATATTGTTCAGGAAATTGTTCAGCGCAGCGATAGCACGGGCATTCTCCTCAACCTGTCCCTTCAGAGTTTCTACCTTACCCTCCAGTTCTGACAAACGGTTCTCAAGTGTGGCATACTGATTCTGCAGGTCGCCCAACTTTTCAGCGAATCGAGCTTCCACCTCCTTGGTATAGGCTACAGCCTCGGCATTGAGAGCCTCGGCAATAGTGAGTACATCACGCAAAGCCTGCTTGGTAGCGAATTTGTCCATCTCATTCGCAAGGCTGTCGATGCTCTGAATCATTGCTGCATGAGAGTCGTTGTTTGCATTGTCGATAGAGTCGAGCTTGGCAGACAATCCGTTATAGGCTTCCTCCATGCCATCAATGCGGGCACTGTCAGTCTTAGCCAAAGCCAAAGCCTCACTTGCATCCTTGGTTACCTGAGCCAGCTTTTCGCCCCAAGCCACCTTGAGGGTGTTCATCTCATCAACGATAGCAGCAATGGCATCCTTATTACCATTCGCCGTGCTCTGAGCTGCTGCCGCAGCGGCGGCAGCTTCTGCAACAGCAATGTTCGTATTATTAACTACAGCACCAATAGAATCATAAGCAGCGTTCTTGGCCGCCTCGATAGCTGCATTCAATGTGGCAATAGCATTATCCAGATTCTGCTGGGTAGCCAAACTGTTAATAGAATTGTTAATTAAAGACTGAACGTCATCATTGGTCACATAGCTATTGGTGGTAAGATAAGCGGCAATAATGTCGTTTACCTGATCCGTTGTGATGGATGCTGCAGCAATGGCTGCATCAATCATCTCCTGAACCTCTTCACGGGTGAGACCGGGATGGGCAGTAATGTACTGCTGAATAAGTGCTGTCACGTCGGCAGTAGTAGTGTAGTCCTTGCCGTCACACTCACAACTCTTGATGGCCGCCAACTTTTCGCTCAGTTCAGCCAAAGCAGCTGCCTGTGCATTGATAACGCTTTGCAGGTCTGCCTCCTTGTCCTGCAACGTTAACCTCAGGTCATTGTAAAGATCCTCATCCGTGTCCTTACAAGAATTGAACATTCCCACGCCTGCCACCAATAGTGTCAGAATCATGGCTTTTGTGAAGTTCTTTTTCATCTTTAAAATCGTTATAAGTTTATTAATATTGTATTTAGTCACTTTTTTACAGGCGAATGTACACTCATGTGCACAATTTGTCCCTAATGTTGGGCAAAGTTACAAAGAATTTCCATTATACATGCAAAATATTTGAAAAAAAATGCCCAAATGCTTCATTTTCCTCTCATTTAGTCCGTTTTTCCTGAAAAATCGAATGCAAAACAAGAAAATGAAGAACCAGAAGAGAGGCATCGCCCAAACAAGAGACTTTTGGAAGGAGAGAGAACAAGCACAAAGAAGAGCCACATAAAAGAAAAAAAGTGGAGAATAATTTTGTCATATAAAATATTAATGCTAACTTTGCACGTCATAAGTACTGTTTAAGTTTGTAATTACAAAGCATGAGACAACTAAAGATATCCAAAAGCATTACCAGCCGTGAAAGCCACGCTCTGGACAGGTACCTTACGGAAATAGGCCGTGAGGACCTTCTTTCACTGGACGACGAGATTGAGCTTTCACAGCGGATACGAAAGGGAGACCGTGAGGCGCTGGACCGTCTGGTACGGGCTAACCTGCGTTTTGTGGTCAGTGTGGCTAAGCAGTATCAAAACCAAGGACTTCCCTTGCCAGACCTGATTACCGAAGGAAACATCGGATTGATAAAGGCAGCTGAGAAATTTGATGAGACAAGAGGCTTTAAGTTCATCAGCTATGCTGTATGGTGGATTCGCCAGACCATTCTGCAAGCCCTTGCAGAACAGAGCCGAATTGTGCGTCTGCCGCTCAATCAGGTGAGTGCCGTGAGCAGAATGAAGAAGGTAATCCAGCAATTCGAGCAGGAGAATGAGCGGAAGCCCAGTGCCCAGGAACTCTCAGAACTTACGGATGTAGCGGAAGACAAGATATATGACGCGCTTCGCAGTGATGGTCGCCATGTGAGTGTAGATGCACCCTTCCAGGAAGGGGAGGACAACAGCCTTCTGGATGTGATGACCAATCCCGACATGCCATCCACCGATAACAGGATGATGGACGAATCGCTGACCCTGGAAATAGATCGTGTGCTATCCTCATTGAAAGACAGGGAGGAAGCTGTCATCCGAATGTCGTTCGGTATCGGAGAACGCGAGATGACGCTCGACGAAATTGGCGACAAACTGGGGCTGACACGGGAACGTGTGAGACAAATAAAGGAAAAAGCCATCAAACAATTGCGCGACTCCGGAATGAGCCGCCAACTGAAAGCCTATCTGGGCTGATAAGAGAAAAAGAGCATGATAGAGGTGTGAGGCGACCCAAGCGGCCGCCACCACACCTCTATTCGTTTCTATACAAGAGATATACGAACAAAACATTTCACGAAATGACGAGATCAAGACATTTACTGGCAGCCGTAGCCATTACAATGGGGACACTTGGAGCAAATGCAAGAAAAGCATGGACCATGGTGTCTACGTCCGACAGGACAACTTCTCTACAGACCACCAGAACCAAGCTGGACAAGAAAGCCGCATCCCCCACCCTGTTCCAGCTGAATGCCGACATCACATACCAGCAGATGGATGGATTCGGTGCTGCTCTCACAGGCAGCTCATGCTACAACCTGATGCAAATGAAGCCCTCCAAGAGGAAGCAATTCCTGGAATACACCTTCTCACAGAAGAAAGGACTGGGCATGAGCTACGTGCGTATCAGTATCGGGTGCTCCGACTTTTCGCTGAGCGAATACACTTGCTGCGACACGCCGGGCATCGAGCATTTCGCCCTACAGACGGAAGAACTGAACTATGTCATCCCCATCCTGAAAGAGGTATTGGCCATTAATCCCGACCTGAAAATACTAGGGTCTCCGTGGACCTGCCCCAAATGGATGAAGGTGAAGGACCTGCACAAGCTAGAGCCCCTCGACTCATGGACCAGCGGCCAACTGAACCCTAAGTATTACAAAGATTATGCCACCTACTTTGTGAAATGGATAAAGGCGATGGCAGAGCACGGTATTAATATATATGGTATAACACCCCAGAATGAGCCCCTGAACCGGGGTAACTCCGCCTCACTGTACATGGGATGGCGCGAGGAGATGACCTTCCTGAAGGAGGCCCTGGGTCCGGCATTCAAGGCTGCAGGTCTGTCCACACGCATCTATGCCTTCGACCACAACTATAACTACGACAACATCCTGGAGGAGAACGACTATCCAGCCCATATCTACGATAATGAAGATGCAGCGGCCTTCGTCACGGGAGCTGCCTACCACAACTATGGCGGAAACAAGAAGGAACTGCTCGACATAGGCACACGATACCCCGACAAGGAGCTCATTTTCACCGAAACTAGTATCGGCATGTGGAACGATGGAAGGAATCTGGAGAAAAGACTGATAGAGGACATGAAGGAGGTGGCGCTGGGTACCGTGAACAATGGGTGCAAGGCTGTCATCGTGTGGAATCTCATGCTCGACACCGACAGAGGCCCCAACCGTGAAGGCGGATGCCAGACCTGCTATGGAGCAGTGGACATCGACAGGAACAATTACAGCGACATCACCTACAACTCGCACTACTATGCCATCGGACACATGGCCTACGCCGTAAGACCCGGAGCAGTAAGGGTGCAATCGACCGTGTCCTCCCCCAAGGACGGCATCCTGTACGCCTCCTTCCTGAATACAGACGGCTCGTGGGCCTTTGTAACATGCAACACTACGATGCAGGCTCAGGAGATAAGCATTACAGCCGATGGAGAGCACTATATCAACACTACGCTCCCCGCCCGATCAGCCGCCTCGTTCAGATGGTAGAAAGGAAACGGAAAAGATAACATAACCATCCAAAAATAAACATATTATGAAGTTCGTCACAGGTTACATTTTCAGATCAATTTGCATGCTCATGATTGGTTTGCTGCTGGTATTGAACCCTAACACGCCAGAATTAATTATCCGTGTCATCGCATCATTGTTTGTGCTGGCTGGCATCATTGCCATCCTTCACTACCTTGTTATGCGCTTCTCCAAGGACGCCATCATCCGCCCGATGTTTCCCATTGCCGGAGTAGGAAGTGCCTGCCTGGGCATTCTGTTGTCGGTTTATCCCCAGGCCTTCATTTCTCTACTGATGTACATGCTTGGAGGCCTGATGTTGCTGATAGGATTCTCCCAGTTCTTCACCATCATTTCCCAGCGCACCATTGCCCCCATTCGCTGGTGGCTATTCCTTATGCCCGTCCTCATCATCGGATGCGGTATGACGGTAGTTGCCTACCCTTTGGAATCAGCCTCTCTGCCCTTTGTCATTCTGGGCGTTTGCTGTATTTTCCACGGCATATCGGAGCTTTTCTTCGGTCTTCGTCTGGCCATCTACCAGCGCAGGAAGAAGAATGAGGCCCGCACCAAGCAGTTCGTCAGGGAGGAGGACATTGTGGACGCGGAAATCGTAGAGTAGCACACATTCCTTCCCAATACGAAGAGGAGGTGCAGCTGAGCATGCTGCACCTCCTCTTCGTATTGGGAGCTCCAGGGATTATCTCCCTCACATATTCATTGATGATATCATGAATGTCACTTTACCATCACCTTCTTGCCGTCCACGACATAGATTCTACCAGGCTCCAGGCGATTCACACGCTGTCCGGCCAAATTGTAGGCAGCCTTCTGGGTGCGGCCCACCTTGATGTCACCGATACCGTCGGCTCCGCTCTTGGTGATGGAATAAATCTTGCTGCCAGTATTGACCTGAGGTGTCTCGTTATAGGTAGTAAGCTGGCCGTAGATGATGACCTCATCGCCCACTGCAATCTCTGTTTCAGAGGTGAACTTCTCGCCTTCCAGACTGTAACCGCGGAACACATACAACTCGTCGGTCTCTGTGCCATCTGCAGAGATGTAGTAGGAAGCATTGCCATAGGAGGTGGAAATCTCTGCTATGCGCGAAATGATGCCTTTCACATACACGCTGGTGGCAAGTCCTTCGCCAGCCAGAGCCAGCTGGGAAGCCTGTGCAGGCGTGTAAGCTGTCTCAGGCGTGTTGCTGATGTCCACAGGCACAAATCCATTCGACTTGTGGCTCACATACTGGGCATTCTTTATCTGAGGAGCATCCTTATAGGTGGTATAGGTTCCCTGGATGACGATAGAGTCGCCTTCTACCACGCCCAGGCTCTCCCAGTTCTTGGTGTTTCCTTCTTTGTCGAGCGTACCATAGATGTAAATCTCGCTGCCATCCTGCTCCAGATAGAAATTGCCGTACAGCGTGCTGGCAATGGTCTTCACCACACCCGTCAGTTCGTATGCATTCTCCGTATCTGCCTTCTCCAGGAATTCCTTCACTGTGATGCGTTCTATCTTTGCTTCGGGCTCTTCGGGCTCGTCACCGCCCTCGGCTGCCTCGGTGCCAGAGAGCACATAGATGCAGGGGTAGATGCCCTTCACCTCAGCATAGGAGCCATAGCTACTATAATTGGGGTCGTACTGCACTGTCTTCTGTACGTCATCGTTGGTAATCATCACCGTACCGTCGGCATTGAGGGTGACGGTCCAGTCGATACCTTCCGCGGCATCCACAGCCACATTGAAACTGTTGTGAGTGGCATCCATGTACATCATGCGTCCCTGTGCATCAATGATATTGGAACCTTTGAAGGTATATGTGTTGTCCAAATCTTTGGTCACAATCTTGCCGTCCTTCACCGTAGCCTCTGCAGCCTGCAGGTAGCCATAAGTCTTGCTGGCATCCAGATTCTTGGCGATAAGCACCTTACCCTCGTTCTCCGCAGCAATCATGTAAGTGCCATCGGCCGTCAGCTGGTCGTGCGATGTAATCTTGGTGAAGAGATAGTTGACAGCCGGCTGGGGCTCCTCTGGCGTTGCGGTCTGATCGGGACCCATAAGCGATGCGTCGTCAATGAGCACGTCGGCGGTGTTCTTCTTGTCAAACACAACCAGGCAAACAGTGGTCTTTTCTGCCAACGTAAAGGTGTAGGAGAACTGCTGCCATTCATCACCGACTGGTGTCTGGTCGCCATACTGATACTGTCCGGCAGTTCCCTCTTCCGAAATAGGCGTATAGCCCAGTGCTACTGTGGCGGCCTGTCCGGCCTCAGCATTCTTCACCCATGCGGTGAAGGTGTACTCACCAGCCACCAGAGCCATTTCGGCGCGAGCCATACGCTTGTTGCCGCTGGCGGTAGCCAAACGTGCAGCATAGCTACCCGTACGTGCATCCGTACTCTGAGTTACTGTGCCATTGCCTGCAGATGAAGCAGATTTCCATCCGTCGGCCACTCCATCGGTCCAGCTTTCAAAACCGCCATTGGTGAGCAGCTCTGTCTGGGCAAATGAAAAACTTGTTGCAAAGGATGCAACCAAAATGAGTAAAAACTTCTTCATAGACTCTTAAAATTTTGAATAACTGTTGCAAAGTTACACAATATTATCCAATCCACCTAGTGTTGTTCCGGTTTTTGTGCCTGTTGCCCGTATTTATTCACGAACAATACCTGATTGTCATACATTTGTAGCGTGAATAAGGACGAAAATTTGGAGAATCGGCAAGTTTATTGTAACTTTACACATCGAAACAAAGAAAACTATGGCATATACTCATCCAATCACCCGTAGGAAACACGTTCTGACAGTCTTCACGCTGCTCCTTTTCATAGCCACCCGTGCCATGTCGCAAAGCCTCACCTGCCATAAGGCAGAAGTGAAGGACAGCTACGACTTCTGGTTTTACGACCCCCAAACCATTGAAGACGAGAATGCCCACTATCCCCTGCTCATCTTCCTCCATGGGGCCAGCCTGTGCGGCAAGAACATGGAAAAGGTGAAACGCTACGGACCTATTAGCGCCCTTCATAAGGGACGTTGCATCGACAGCTACATCGTGTCGCCCCAGAATCCAGGTGGAGCATGGAGCCCTCAGAAAATCATGAAGATAGTGGACTGGGCCAGCCAGAAGTTTGCCGTAGACACCACCCGCATCTATGTATACGGCATGAGCCTGGGAGGATATGGCACCATCGACCTGGCTGCCTCCTTCCCCCACCGCATTGCTGCCGCCATGGCCATCTGCGGGGGAGCCAGTGTGAGTGACCTGAAGGGGCTATCCAGCCTGCCCCTGTGGATTATCCACGGCACAGCCGACCGAGCCGTGCCCATCGCACAGAGTGACAGGGTGGTGAAAGCCATTAGGGAAAGCGGTGACGACTCGCGCCTTATCTACACACGGCTGAAGGGTGTGGACCACGGACGTCCCGCACGCATCTTCTACCTGATGCAGACCTACGACTGGCTGTTTAGCCACTCGCTGCTGGACGAGGACCGTGCTGTATGCCGTGATTTCTCCATCACCGTGCCCATGCTGAATGAGGCCTATCAGGATTTGGGCAGCAAGTCGGATTTCCACCCCGAAGTGTTTGAATAAAGCGGAATTACGGGTTAACGAATCAACACCCGCTCCGTATTCCTCCGGAGTATAGTCTTTTCTTCCTCGCGAGGGAAAAAATTTTTCCCCCCGAGGGAACAAGTGTCAGCCACAAAAATACAGGGCGGCTCATAGGAGGAAAATGTTAACATGTTAACGTGTACCTGTGCTTGCGTCTGCATCACACTGACGGGATGGGGATACATCGACTCCCCATCCCGTCAGAACTGCTCCAGATAGGCAATGCGGCTTTCGGTGCTGGGATGCGTACTGAAGAGGCTGTCCACCATCTCCGAGAACCCGCTCCTTAAGGCCTTGGGATGGATGATGAAGAGCTGGGCTACATCATCCCGGTCCACTTGTGCCAAGGCAGGGTCGCCACTAATCTTGCGCAGGGCCGAGGCCAATGCCAGAGGGTCGCCACACAACTCTGCCCCACCGGCATCCGCCATATATTCACGCTTGCGGCTGATGGCAAAACGCGTGAGCAGGGCAAAGAAATAGCCAATGGCAGCGCACACAAGGGCCACCAGCATGGCCACCATGGCACCTCCTCCGCCCCCCTTCTTCCGGCTATCTGCACTGTCGCGATTCGATCCCCCGCCAAAAACCATCATGTTCCATACCATTCGGGCAATCACCGTCATGGCCGTACTGAGGATGCCCACAAAGATGATGCTTACAATCAGCAGACGCGTGTCGCGATTACGGATATGGGTGAGTTCATGACCTATGACACCAGCCAGTTCGGCATCATTCAGGCGGTCACAGATACCCGTAGTGACCGTTACGGTGTAGCTCCGCTCGTCTATGCCGCTGGCAAAGGCATTGAGCTGGGGGTCGTCTATCACGTTCACCTTGGGCATGGGCATACCGCATGCCATGGTAAGGTTTTCCACGATGTTATACACACGCGGGTTCTCCCTGCGCTCCAGCGGACGTGCTCCCGTGACCCTGCGAATCATCGAGGTATTGAGCAGATAAGCTATGGCGAACCACAGCACCACAAGGGCCATTACCCAAGGCAGGGTATACAGCGTCTCCGTGTTCACCTCTTCCCAAAGAATGACACCTTCATTTTCTATGGCATACATCACTAGGAAAAAGGCATACACCACACCCAGGATGATGCAGGGGAAGAGGAAGAGCAACAACAGGCTCTTGCTGTTGTTGCGCACCTGCTGGGTGTACATTCCTACATACTTCATGCGCACGCTCCCTTCCCTTGGCTAGAACTTGATTTCGGGAGCCTTTTCGTAGGTGGCACGATCAGCTGCAGGCACCTCGAACATGGGCTCGCGCCTGAAACCGAACATACCTGCCACGAGCACACTGGGGAAAGTTTGGACAGCATTGTTGAGCTCGCGGGTGGCACTGTTGAAGAAACGGCGGGTAGCAGCCAGCTTGTTCTCCAGGTCAGACACCTCCTGCTGCAGATTCAAGAAGTTCTGGTTGGCTTTCAGATCGGGATAGGCCTCCACAGCCACCTTCAGTCCCGACAGTGCCTGACTGAGCAGGTTCTCGGCCTGGATCTTGTCGTTGATGGTGACGGCCTGCATGGCCTGGGTTCGTGCCTGAGTGACACTCTCCAGCAGTTCACGCTCATGGGTGGCATAGCCTTTCACCGTGGCCACCAGTTGGGGCACCAAGTCGTGACGTTGCTTTAGCTGCACGTCGATATTGGCGAACGCATTCTCGCGATTGTTGCGCAGTTTCACCAAATTGTTGTAAATACTCACCAGCCAGATGACCACCAGGGCCACCACAGCCAAAATAATCCACATTGTGTTCATTTTTCCCTTACTTTACATTATTAAACATTTCATTTTCTCAATCATACTGCAGTAGTGCCCTCCTCCCCTACTCTATTCGGTATTTCAGCGAGCACCCGTCTCCAAATGCGGCATCCAGGGCATCACGCACCTGCGACAGGAGATTCTGCTCGATATAGTCCATCACATAACGCGTGGGCACCGTCATGGTGAGGCAGTGATCGCGATAGTTGTAGATATCGGTTTCGCTGAACCACTTGAAGTAGTCGTCCTCGCTAATGGTCTCCTTCACCATGCTCAGGAACAGCTCCCACATCGAGCGGTCCTCCTCCGACACGCTTACTTCCTCCGGATCCCCATTTGTGCTTGTGTCCTCTATCACCACTGCCTCTTCGGGCTCCTCCGGCATCTGTGCGGCCAGTTGACGCAGGAAGTTGCGCAGGCTCTGCACTACATAGGCGCGCACGCTACGAGGATGATAGGTTTCTATCTTCTCTCTCATGGCCTTCACCTCGGCCTGCAACATGGGCAGCATGGCATCGGTAGTAAGCTCACGCAAACTCATGAGGTCGGTCACAGTGAGGCCATACTCCGTCTGCAACACTTGGTCCAGGTCGGCCCTGCTGGCAATGCCCTGACGTTGCTCCCTGCGGGCACGCCCCATGCCGGAAAGGTGGATGTTGAAGACAATGCTGTCGGGGTCGCCCTTTGTCTTGCCCACGGGATAGCGTGGGGTGTAGTCGAACGAGAAATCTATCTTGTTCTGCTCAGCCAAGGTGTTCAGCTCATCGCGGATAGGATTGAGCACCATGGCACAGAAGGTGGCAAACTTCTCATACTTGTTCTGAACCACCTCGGTGCGTTTGGCATTGTAACGCAGAAGGCCCAGGTATTCCTTGAACTCCATATAGTTTACGCTCTTCCGCCCTACATGCTTCCATTTGCTCAGGTAGATATAGACGCGGGGGCTCTGACGCTTCCGGCAGAACGACACAATGTGCCGCACATGTTCCACATATCCGCGCCTCATGTCGAACACCTTGCTCACGTTCTCGCTGAGCATGCTTATCTGCAGCTGTCCCGTGCGACGCTTCCCGCCCGCATAATTATAGCGGATGCCTTCCTTGCTGACATCGCTGGTGGGGAACTTGATTTTGCTGAAGATATTGGCCATCACGATGCTTTCCTCGCCCGTGTTGTCGTCCTTGGTGGTATATACCACATCCAGCTTCAGCAACTTGTAGCACGCCTGCTCCAACTCGTTGTAGGAGTTAGGGCTCACACCCAACTCCTTGATAGGGATGGTAAACGTGACCGAACCACCGCTCATCTCCTCCTGGGAAAAGAGCCATGGCGAAGCCACATCGGTGCGCTTGCGCTGCTGCAGGTATTCGTTAATCTTCTCCTGCAAGGTGTTCACCAGCTCCACCATCACATTGGTCTGCATGGGAGTGAAATCGCCCCTTATCTGGCTATATACTAGCGGATTTTTTACGAATTCTGAGTCCTTGAGTTCCCTCACCAGCTCGTTCTTCGGATTAAAATCTGGTACCTTTTTCTTCATTTCTTTTCTTTTTTCGAGGGCAAAGTTAGATTAATATTTTGAATGGACGTATATATTTTAGTTAATTTTCTTTAAACCACTTTCTCTCTCTCTTTCATATTCAAGGGGTTACGATATTGAATAGTGTTCGGTTTCCCTTTACCGGCAGATGGCTGGGTAAAGAGATTATGAACATAGTGTTCAGTTTTTCTTTACCACTTCCTGTCCAATGTAAAGAGAATGCGAGTTTCTCATTCATCTGGTAAAGAAAAACCGAACACTCACTTTTTCTCCCAAAGAGGGAAAAAAATGAAACTGAATACCCGAAAACGATGAAATGGCCATATTCCTGCCCCATTCCACTCACAGGCCGTACGACCATAGTCCTTTATATGGCAACTTCATCCAAGCCCTTCCTCGCACAGTGTTCAGAAAGTTTGGACATAAACCCAAAGTGTTCTGTTTCTTTTTACCTGCTTTTGCCCCTATTTCTCCCTATTGCTAGTCCGTTCTTGCCGCAATGTCCGGTTGCGCTTTACCAGATGTTCAGATAGATTTTACCATACAAATTGTTTCTTTCTGTAAACCAATAATTTACAAAACGCATTATTTATTATTAATACATTATATATATCACACTATTTGTCATCAAACAATATTAAATTTATCACAATAAAGTAATATTAATATATAATCCGTTCCATAATTGGTTTATTTTCAATTAGTTTTGTGGGTACTGGTCAAAAGTTTCCCAACACTTGGTCATTTATCCCCTAGGTTTTAGTCTTTCTTGTCCCCCTTTTTGGTAGAATTGTTCCCTATATCAGGTCAAGGAATTCTGAACACTCCCCTTTTTTGTGTTTTCCTAGTTTCCCTTATTTTTTTTGTGACCTCTGTATCTGCATATATGAATTTCTGGCTGTTCAGGCGTGTGCATACTTATATACTCATCTATTCAGGCATTGGAATGTTTGTATACCTGCATCCCTGTATATAGACCTATCTGTATATGTGGGTATACGGGAATCCAAGTGTGTACATATCCAGCAGTATCTATATATGCAAATACCGATAGATATGCAAATACCCGAATACGCGACTCTGCTTATTAGTTTGTATTTGACTTAATATCAATATGAAAATAACTTTATACTCTAGTCGAGTTAAGTTAAGAATACCTGAATATCCAAAAGTATACAGATATAGGTATATTTATAAATATGCAGGTATGTATGGATATTAAAATATATGAGTATCTGTATTCTTGAGTATAAAAATACGCAAAAACTCAAAAATCTCTGAATATTTCTTGGCTGTTCACGGAAATGTTATTAAATTTGCAATCGATATTTCACCATTTAACCATTTTATCGATTATGTCTGAAGTAATTTCGGTTTTGCATGATAAGGGCGGTTGTGCCAAGACAACCACTGCTGTGAACCTGGGGTTTGCCTTGTGGCTCCTGGGCAAGAAGGTGCTGCTGGTGGATACCGACCCGCAGTGCAATCTCACCGACACAGTAGACAAGACTGTGCATAAGGAGGCCGACTCCACTATTTACGAATGGCTCCACGACGAGGGCCAGCACGCTTCCCTACCCCTTCCCATCTACACACGCTATGATGGCCTTGACTACATTCCGGGCAGCCATAGTATGAGCAACATCAATGCCGAACTGCAGCTGATGTACAACCGTGAGCGGCGTCTGGCCGATTTTTTGAATCTTGTGGATCCCGAGACCCAGTTGCCCATCTGTGAGATGTATGACTATGTGTTTGTGGATTGTGCGCCTGGTGGAGAAACGCTCATGAACACCAATGCTCTTGTGGCCAGCGACCATGTGATTGTGCCCACCGAAGCGGGCATCTACAGTCTGCAGGGACTACCCCGCCTGCTTGCCTATATCGACAAGGTGCGTTCCCAGCTGCGTTGCAATGTGTCCATTATGGGATATCTGTTGATACGCTGGAATGCCAACCGCCAGATTTCACGCGAGGTGAAGGCTTATTACAGCAATCCCGAGGAGGTGAGGGCTCCCCTATTCCCCGTACAGATACGTGAATGTGTGCGTTGCACCGAGTCGGTGGCCCATGAGATGAGCCTCTTTGAATATGCGCCGGACTCTACGGCTGCCGACGACTATATGCGCATCGCTGAATATATCATCGGCCGCAAGGTGAGGCCCAAGAGCTGGACACCTATGAAGTGGGGACAGCTGGCCAATGCAGCCTTCAAGCGCTTTATCGCAGAGAGAGGCGCATAGCTGCATATTCGAATCTTTGCATATTCAAATATCTGAATATAGAAATACAGGACTATCTGACAATTTACCAATAATCATAAATACCCATACGAAATGGCAATCAGAAGAACATCCATCAATATCAGCAAGGTGGCCCATGAAGCCGGTGAGAGTTTTGTGGCGCCCAAGCCTTTGGCATCGAACGAAATGGTACGAAACCAGATCGTGCAGGAAACCCCTGTACCCAAGCCCTTGCGCAGGGTGTGTACGATACAGAAGACAGGAGGGTTCAGCTTCTTCACCACCCAGACGGACCGTGAGGCTCTCGACTACATCGCCTTCCGCAACAAGTTTGAGAAGCAGAACATCGTGAGGGCGGCTCTGCATGTGTTTCTGCAGCAGCATTATCGCGAGAATGTGGGGCTGGATGCTCAGGCATTGGAGCTCATCAGGCAGTACGAGGAATCTATCTACAGGTACGAGTGACGGGCATCAGGAAGAGATGATGCCTTCAGGTATAAACAGACTCCCTCGCCGGAACAGGATAGCCTCTCCGGCGGGGGAGTCTTATGTCTTTTTTAGCCTGTCCTGCCAGAGGGCAGGCCTGCTATATGGATGCTCGGAGCGTCAGATTTCTTTGCTGTCGAACGAAATCTGGAGCGATTTGCCCTTGGCATCATAATAGTAATAGGTGACCCCTATGCCTGCATCCCTACAATAGGGAATGGTGGAGGAGAGGTCCTGCACATTGCTTTGGCTGTACTGCTGCAGGAGCGTCTTGCGCAGGGTTTTCTTGGCAGCCTTGAGCGTCTTGATGTTCACGTTAGAGCCATCCACGCAGATATAGTATACAAGCGAGGATTCTGTCAGTTCCATCTTGGTAATCTTCATCCCGTTTGTCATCATGGTGGGAGCCTTGGTGGTGTTGAACGTGTTGACGGTGCGTTGCAGTGTTTCCGTGCTTGTCTCGTTGCCCATGAGGTTTAGTGCATAGGAGTTTCCTGTACACAAGGAGATGGCTAGTGCCATTCCCAGAGAAAAAATGTATTTCTTCATACTAGGCTTTGTTGGTAATTATTATATTTCACATACAAAAATAGCTGTTTTTGGCGTACAATCAAAATATATTTTATAAATTTGCAGTGAATAAACCGAAATTTAAGATATTTTGATGCGTCTTCTGCGATATTTCAACCCTAAAAATAACAAATAATGAACAAAATGCGACTTTCTTTTTTATTGCTGGCTACAGTGGCAGCAATGCCCATGCTTGCAAAGGACATCCTGGTGAATACCCCCAACACCACACTCCTGTTGAAGGCAGAGGAGGGCAAACCTCTCCATGTGAGCTATTACGGTGAAAGGATTTCCAGTGTGAGTCAGGTTTATGATGCATTCAGCCTTTGGGAGGAGGCCTATCCGGCCTTTGGTGCCGGCTGCCAGGAGATTACGGCACTTGACGTGAAGCATGCCGATGGCAATATGAGTACCGAACTGGTGTACCGGTCGGATGCACAGCAGGCCGAGGCCAACGCCACGGTATACACCGTCACCCTGAAGGACAAAATTTATGACTTTGAGGTGGATGTGTGCTACAGGGCCTACAACAACTGTGATGTGATTGAGACCTGGACCGTGATTCGCAACAACGAGAAGAAGCCCATCGTCCTGCAGAAGTATGCCAGTGGTTTCATGCCCTTCCGTCAGGGTGATGCATGGGTGACCCATCAACATGGTTCCTGGGGTGCGGAATCGCAGATTACCGAGGAACCCCTGAAGGCCGGTGTGTTTGAGGTGCACGACATGAATGGAGCCAAGAATGCCGTCATTAACCGTCCCAACATCATGGTGTCGCTCGATGGTAAGCCTCGCGAGAACGAGGGTAGGGTAGTGGGTGCCGTATTGTGCTGGAGCGGAAACTTCCGCATGACCATCGACACCGAAGGGAAGCGCGTGCATCGCCTTGTGGCCGGCATCAACGAGGCGCATTCGCAATATGAGCTGAAGAAGGGCGAGACATTCACCACGCCCGAGCTGGCTTTTGCCTACAGCAATGAGGGCATGGGCGGTGTGAGCCGCAGCTACCACCGCTGGGCACGTCTCAATAACAAGGTACACAACGGACAGCAGCTGCGCAAGATTCTGCTCAATAGCTGGGAGGGTGTGTACCTGAACGTGAGTCAGGATGGTATGGAGAAGATGATGGATGGCGTGAAGAGCCTGGGCGGTGAGCTGTTCGTGATGGACGACGGATGGTTTGGCGACAAGTACCAGCGTTCTGTTGACGACTGTGCCCTGGGCGACTGGGTGACCGACACGCGCAAGCTGCCCAAGGGTGTGCCTGCCCTGGAAAAGGCTGCGGCTAGCCGTGGCTTGAAGTGGGGTATCTGGATTGAGCCCGAGATGACCAATACCAAGAGCGAACTGTACGAGAAGCACCCCGACTGGATTGTGTGCCATCCCGCCCGCACGCCCATTACCGGACGTGGCGGCACTCAGCTCATCCTGGACATGAGCAACCCCAAGGTGCAGGACTTTGTGTTCGGTGTGGTGGACAACATCATGAAGGAGACTCCCAATACCTATTATATAAAGTGGGATGCCAATTTCGAAATCCACAATTTTGGCTCACATTATCTGAGTGCTGACAACCAGAGCCATCTGTATGTCGACTACCACCTGGGACTGAAGAAGACGCTGGAGCGCATCCGCGCCAAGTATCCCGACCTTGTCATCCAGTGCTGTGCCAGCGGTGGCGGGCGTGTCAACTACGGACTGATGCCCTATTTCGAGGAATTCTGGGTGAGCGACAATACGGATGCGCAGCAGCGTCTGTTCATCCAGTGGGGCACCAGCATGTTCTTCCCCTCCTGTGCCATGGCACAGCATGTGAGTGCTTCTCCCAACCATCAGACGGGACGTGTCATCCCCTTGAAGTTCCGTTTCGATGTGGCCATGACCGGACGCCTGGGTATGGAGATGAAACCCAGTGACCTCAACGAAAAGGAGACAGAGTTTGCGCGCAAGGCCGTTCAGACCTACAAGGACATTCGTCCCATCATCCAGCAGGGCAACCTCTACCGCATCCTCTCTCCCTATGACAAGACAGGCTTTTGCTCCGAGATGTTCATTACTGATGACAAGAGCGAGGCCGTGTTCTTTGCCTACAAGTTTGAGCAGTATGTCGACCTTTTCCGCCCCCGATTCCATTTTGCAGGCCTCGACCCCAATGCCACCTACGAACTCACGGAGCTCAACCGCCAGGGCGGAGCCGACCATTGGGAAGGCAAGCGCATCACGGGCACGTTCCTGATGAAGCAGGGAATAGAGATTGCGCTTAATGGTCAGTTTGCCAGCAAGGTAATCAAGTTGAAGAAAATCTAGACACCTTTTATACAGAAAAGATGAAGAAACATCTCTATCCGCTGTGGATGCTCCTGTTCCTCGTGCCGCTGCTCGTATCGTGCAGCGACGACGAGGAGCCGGGGCTCTCTCCCTCCATTCCCGTCTACAAGGAGGTGTCCTACAATTTCGCGTTCTCCTTCAGTCCTGATTTCAGGTCAATGGCTGAGATTCAGACCGATATTGTGCATCCCGACGGCAGTGTGCAGACTTTCTCCAGCGAAGGCAATGGTTCGCCTATCAATGTGACGGTGTCCGCAAGGCCCATTCCGCAGCAGCTTGCCGTAAAGGTCCGCTGCAGCCGTAAGAATAGTTTCAAACCCATCGAGGGGCAGGAATACAGCCTGCTGGCCACCATGGAGTATTCCATGGATGTGCTCAATACCCATGGAAGTCTTCTGGCTGAGGGCCTGAAAGCCTACGGAATGTCCACGCTGCTGCAGCAGACCGTCAGCGGTTCTCAGGTGGACGCCCTCTTCTCTCAGCTCACCGAAGGGGATAATGCGCTCTTTCCCCAGACCTATGTGTTCAAGGTATACCTGCAGAATGGCGCCTACGTGCTGGAGACACCTGAGTAAGGCGCTCCTTCATTTTCCCCGCACCGGGAGGTGAAGGCCTCTATTTCTGGTACACCCGCACCCAGTCGACCTGCGTTTCATAGGTCTCGTCCATCTGAGGCATCATGCAGGGGTACAGGCCGTTTCCCACGCTCTGGTTCAGAATGAGATAGAAGGGGCGGTCAAAGGTCCATTGCCCCTGTTGCAGGATGCTCTTGTCCGTAGCCTTGTTGTAGGTCCCCGTTTCCTTGTTGTCTATGAGGAAGGTGATGCGGGTGGGGGTCCACACCACCGAGTATATATGCCACTTGTCCATCTTCAACTCCTTGCGGAAGGCGTTCTGGCCGTACTTCTTCTTCAGCACCACGGAGAGGTGGTTGTGCAGCGTCTGCTGTGCCACTTTCAGGTCGCCACATCCCTCCACGATGTCAATTTCCCCATATCGGTTGGGGTCTATCGTTTCCGGTTTCATCCATGCAGCTGGGAAGTTACCCGTCTTATGGCTCGATTTCATCCTCACGTCCACCCGTCCGTACTGGAAGCCCAATTTTCCCCTCGATTCAATGGCACCCGTCAGCATTGGGGCCGTGTCAGTCGGTTCGATGGTATTGGGGATGGCTTTCAACACCAGTTTGCCTTTCTTGATGTACACCACCTCCGTCGAGGTGCTTATCCAGCGGTTCCATCCATGGTTGTACCGCTTGCATCTGCCCCATACCGTGCTGTCGGGCTGACTGCCGTCGGGCAGGTCAAATTCATCCGCAAACACCAGTCTGTACCCATCATGTCCAGAGGCAGTTGGTGAGGCGGAGTGTCCGTATGCAATGGCGGCAAAGGCGGTGGCCATGGCCATTGCTGCCAGTGTGCAAATTCGTGTGTAATGCCGTTTTTTCATCATCATTCAGATTTCCTTTATGTCCTAATTTGCCATAAAGGTACGATGAAAATCTGTAGCCTGCAAATAAATGGTGAGGGAAGTGTAGAAATTATTGAATGGAAGCCTCGGATGATTGGATGGCATGGTTTTTCGTGGTTTGTCCTCGATGATTGTAAGATTTTCAGCCAGATGTTCTGCTGTTGAGAAAAAAATGACTATCTTTGCAGCATTGAAAGCAAGAACAACCGTAAATGAGCGACAATAGAAATAAGCCAAGGGTCATAGCCTTGTATTTGCCACAGTATCATCCCATCCCCGAAAACGACGAATGGTGGGGGAAGGGATTCACGGAATGGAACAATGTGGTGAAGGCGCGCCCTCTGTTCCGTGGCCACTACCAGCCACGTATACCTGCCGATCTGGGTTTTTATGACCTGCGACTGCCCGAGGTGCGTGAGAAGCAGGCAGAACTGGCGCGTGAGGCAGGGGTGGAAGGCTTCTGCTATTATCATTATTGGTTCGGCTCGGGCAAGCAGTTGCTGCAGCGGCCTTTCGATGAGGTGTTGGCGAGCGGCAAGCCCGACTTCCCGTTCTGCCTGTGTTGGGCCAATCACGACTGGACCAACAAGACATGGAAGAAGGGCTCCAGTTTGCGCACGGATTCCATGATTATGAAAATGGAATACAGCATGGAAGATCATGTGGCACATTTCCATCATCTTCTTCCCGCCTTCCGCGACAGGCGCTATATCACGGTAGACGGCAAGCCGCTGTTTGCCATCTGGGCACCCAATTCTTTTCCTCAGGTCGACCGCTTTATAGAACTGTGGCAGCGTATGGCAAGAGAGAACGGCTTGGCCGGCATTCATTTTGTGGGCTACACGCCCAATGCGGCCGGGCGTATGGCCAACGGCAAGCTGTCGCTGTGGGACACAGGTCAGGCTGCCAGCATTTACAGGAACCTCCTTGCCAAAGGCTTTGATGCCGTGATGTCTTCGGGCCTGTTCCGGGCAGAGAGCATGTGCCATGGCAAGCTGAGCATGCTGTGGTACTATATCTCCAAGAACACCTTCCTGCCCACGAGCAACCACACAGATTATGCCCGGGTAATGAAACATTATTATGTGGAGGAAGATGCCTGGGAGAACGTGTATCCTACGCTTCTTCCCCAGTGGGACCGCACACCCCGTGCGGGCAGCAAGACCAATATCCTCACCAATGCCACGCCCGAGAAGTTCCAGCGCACAGTGGAGGAGGCCATCAGGCTGGTGAGTGGCAAGCAGGCCGAACACCAGATTCTTTTCCTGAAGGCATGGAACGAGTGGGGTGAAGGCAATTATGTGGAGCCCGACGAACGCTTCGGCCATGGCTGGCTTCATGCCATTCGGGATGCCATCCGCCATACAGAGTAGGGTGGGGGATGGCTGTGTAGCGAGTTTTGAATATTCCGATAGTCAAATAATAATAAAAGAAACCATCATGAAATATCATTGCATTGTTCGGTATGCCTTTCTGCTGTGTGCCCTTGTGGGCGTGCAGGAGTTGCGTGCCCAGCTTTTCCAGTCGGTCTCCGTCGAGGAGGTACCCGTTGCAGGTATGGAGTTTTCGCGTCCGGTCAGTTTCATGCCCGATGGCCATAGTCTCTTGCTGACTTCTGCCACACAGGCCGGCCTGTGGCTGTATGATGTGGAGGAACAGCAGATAAGCCAGCTCACCGATGCCCTGGGGGCAGGCAGTGAACCCGTGGTCTCCGCTGACGGGAACACAGTCATTCATCGCACGGTCTCCTTCAGTGCCGCCCATCAGCGCCTCACGGCCTTGGATGTAGTGGATGTTTCCGCCAGAAGGACAGAGCGCCTGCTGCATCCCCAGCGTCAGGTGCCTGCCTACCGTTTCTCCGGGAACACCGCCATGGCCCTTTCTCCCGCAGGTGATATGGTTTACAAGGTTCGTGGTGTGGCACAGGCCGATGCTTGCCAAATGTCCATGGTGTCGCTGGATGAGGACCTGCAGCTCGTGCTCACCCAGGAAGGCACCTCCCGTGTGCTCTCTCCCAACGGGTCAGACGCCACCTACCTGTGGCCTTCGCTCTCTCCCGATGGCAGGCGGATATTGTACTATGTGAGTGGAGTGGGGGCGTATGTTTGCAGCACCGATGGCGACAGCGTCACCTTTGTCAGTCCCCATTGCCGTGCTCCGCAATGGTATGATGGCGAGACGGTCGTGGGCATGTATGATACCGACGACACCCAGACGCTCACTTCCAGTTGTATCATGGCTTATCGTCTGGACGGACAGTCACAGCAGCTCACATCGCCTTCTTCTTTCACGATGTACCCCCGTTGTCATGCCGCATCTCGCCGAATTGCCTGCTGCACAGCCGATGGCCGGCTGGTGATGCTGCACGTGGAATCTCAGCCAAGACCCTAACACCTAAATCCCATAGTTATGAAACACCTCATTTTTCTGATAGCATGTGTGCTCCCGCTGGTGGCGGAGGCGCAGACCAAGGTATATATCAACGCGGGCCATGGCAGCTGGGGTCCCAACGACCGACCCCTTCCCACCATCTCCCATCCCATGCTGGCCTCCACAGGACGTCCCGACACGTGTGGCTTCTATGAGAGCAACACCAATCTGTGGAAGTGTCTGGAGCTGGGACGTCGTCTGTCAGCCGCTGGCTACAAGGTGCGCCAGTCGCGTGTAAAGAACGGTCCCTACCCCTATGTGGCCAATGCCGCCAATGCACAGAAATACAACCGTCCGCTTTCCGAGATAGCAGCCGAAGCTGATGCCTGGGGAGCCGACATGTTCCTTTCCGTACACAGCAATGCCGCTTCCGACGGGGCTTTGGCCAACTATCCCCTGTTTCTCTATCGGGGTACGGATGCCGAGGAGGCCTGTCCGGGCAGTGTGGCCATGTGCAAGAAGGTGTGGCCCTATCTCACCGAGGCCATGCGCTCCAGCATCGGGTTCGAGTTTATGAGTGCCTACAAAACCTCCACAAACATCCGTGGCGACCGGGATTTCTATCACGATGAGTGGACCAATTCCAAGGGATATGTGGGCTATCTGGGTGTGCTCATGCAGGGCATCCCGGGATTTCTGAGCGAGGGCTATTTCCACACCTACCAGCCTGCCCGCCATCGGGCGCTCAACGAGGACTGGTGTCGCCAGGAGGGCATCCGCTATTATCGTGGCATCTGTGCCTATTTCGGTACGCCTGCCGACACGCGGGGCTGCATCATGGGCATGGTAAAGGCACGATCCTCCAAGATGGACGGCTACGACTGTTATACCTACAAGCCCGATACCCACGATCAGTACCTTCCGCTCAACGGTACCGAGGTGAGGCTCCGCAATGCCGCCGGTGAGGAGGTGGCCCGCTACACGGTCGACGATAACTACAATGGCGTGTTTGTGTTCTATGACCTGGAGCCAGGCATTTACAAGGTAGATACCAAGGTGGACGGGTATATCACCAGTACCACTTCCTACGTGAAGGTGACGGCCAACAAGACCACCTATTCGCTCATCTATAAGTATAAGGGGGAGAGCACTGAGTTCGAACCTGCCACGGGCATAGCCGAGGTGAAAGGCTTTGCGGGCATTGCTCCCACTGATGCCTATGCGGTCTACGACCTTTCGGGCAGGATGGTGACAGAGGGTCTATATGCCGATTTCAGCCGTACAGCCTTGCCAAGGGGGACGTATGTAATCAGGAGCGGCCAGTTGTCCTACACGTTCAATGTGGACAGATAGGCCTGCACAGGAGGCTACTCCTCAGGAATCTTCACCAGTGCTGTCACTGCAAATGTCACCAGGCAGCACACCATTACACAGCAGAAGAAGGCCAGATAGCCCATTCTGTCCGAGAGCCATCCCGACACCATGCCGGGGAGCATCACGCCACCCAGATATTGGAAAGCTGTGCAGATGCTGAACACCGAGGTGCTCCGTTCGCCACGTGCAAAGCTGACAAGATACAGTGTGTAGGCGGTGAACCCCAGTCCGTAGCCCACCTGTTCCAGCACCACCAGTGTGCCGATGATGGGCAGACTGGTGTCCTGGGTGTAGCTGAGGTATACATATACGATGTCGGGAAGGGTGATGCTCAGCACCAGTGGCCACAGGCATTTCCTGAGCGAATAGCGCGAAACCAGCCATCCGCCCATCAGACCGCCAGCCAGCAGACCTATGACACCCAGTGTGCCATAGATGGTACCGTATGATACACCGTCGAGCCCCAGTCCCCCGTCTGTCAGCGGACGTTTCAGAAACAGCGGCACAATCTTGGTGAGCAGTCCCTCGGGCAGGCGGAAGAGCAGGATAAAGGCCAGTGCGGTGAGGATGTGTGGCTTGTTGAAGAATACCACCCAGCTGCGGGCAAACTCGCGCATCTGCTGTATGAAACTGCTGTTGGACGGGCGGTTGTTGTCCTGCTCAATGTCGGGAAGCATGCGGCTGTGGTACACAGCCAGCAGTGCCATCAGAATGCCCACTGCCAGAAAGGTCATCGACCACGACCCTGCCACGTTCATGGGCTCCAGCCCCAGCTTGCCCTGTTGCAGCAGGCCCGCCAGCACCACCAGTCCGCCTTGCCCCAGCACCATGCCGATGCGGTAGAAGGTGTTGCGCACACCCACGTAGAGCTCCTGGTCTTGCGGCTTGAGTCCGATGATATAGAAACCGTCGGCCGAGATGTCGTGTGTGGCACTGCTGAAGGCCACCAGCATGAACAGTGCCAGTGATGCCTGCAGCCATGCGGCAGTGGGCAGCGACAGGGCTACGAGTGCCAGCGATGTGCCCACAAGGAACTGCATGGCCAGAATCCACCATCTCTTGGTGCGCAGGGTGTCCACGATAGGGCTCCACAGCGGCTTTATCATCCAGGGCAGTCCCAGCCAGCTGGTGTACAGTGCAATTTGCGTATCGGTGAGTCCCATCTCCTGATAGAGTACCACCGACATCAGCATCACTGCCGAGTAGGGCAGTGCTTCGCCCAGATACAGGCTGGGCACCCATGTGTATGGTTTGCTGTTTTTCATTTTCCTTATTCCTTATTTATTAATATATACGCGCGCATAGCCTACCAGTCGGTCTGTGCGGTCGCCGGGTCCTTTGTAGTAGACCAGCGTGGCATATTCGTTTTCCGTTTCGTAAAAGTCGCCCATTGTGCGCACCGTAGCGCCGTCTTCCTGCACGAACTGATAGCTGTAGTAGCCCTGTTTCAGCAGCACCACGGCTTCATAGCAACCCGATTGCTCGTCGTATTCCATCCTGCATTCAGGGTCCCGCTCCCCGTTTGTCCATTGTCCGGCCACATAGATGTCGCCTCCTGGCAGGCGGGGCGTTTCCAGTATGAAGTGGGTGAGCACATATTCTGCGGTCACGTCGGCATTCTCATCCTCGCTCCGGATTACCCGTATGCCGTTCTGGTCCTCGTCGTACTGATAGCTCCGGGGAGGCCTTTGGGCCTCAAGCGTAGCGTGGTAGAAGGGGTCGAACCATTCTATGCGGTCCACTCCCATGGCGGGACGGTGGACATCGATGAGTTCAAATTTGTGGAATTCATTGCCCGCCTTGAAGATGAGGGGGGCAGCGTGGGTGAATTCGATGGCATGGGCTTTCCTGATGTTGGGTTTGAGGCCTTCCACCCTGTTGTCCCATCTGCGGTTCTGCAGCACCACGGTGTGCAGTTCCTCGTAGGGGTCTATTACGTTCAGCCCGTTATACTGGATGCCCAGTGTGAGTTGCTGGTGGTTCTTGTTGAAGTCCACGTCCGTGTCGGTGCTCGCGATGCTTTGGATGCTCACCTGGTTTTCGTAGATGCAGAACCGTGCCTCCAGCACCGGCTCCTCGGGGTTCCCTCCGTCTTCATACACCAGCAGTTTGTAGTTCCCGCTCAGCCGCATTGAGGTTTCCTTGTTGGGGAGTGTCAGACTGTAGTGGGTATAGGTCTGGGTGGTATTGAAGCTCTTCTCATACTGTTCTACAGGCTGGTCGTTGAGCCCGTTCAGATAGTCGCTCTCAAAGATTCCGTCCGAGGGTGTCCAGTCGTGCTGGCAATGCTGCAGGTGATAGATATAGCGATGGTACTGGTGGCTCATTTCGTCCCATGATATGCACAGGTGCTGGTGCTTTGAGATGTCCAGCATCGGTGGCAGCAGTGGATTGTTGTCCACCACCAGTTGCAGGGTGCGGATGTTGGGTGCAAACACCTGTTGTGGCTGTGCCTTCATGCACAGCACACATCCCCATGCTACGAATGTTGCCAGCCACTTTCCCATGGCATTTACATTTCCATCTCTTCACCTTTCACCACCGGCAGGTGCCAATGGTACTTCACGGCGAGTACGCGCGTTACAATGACGATGATGATGCTCAGCAGGGCGTTCACTTCGGTGGTCATTCCCAGCCAGTGACACAGGCTGTACACGATGCCGCCCGACACACAGGCCAGCGCATATATCTCCTTGCGGAAGATGAGGGGGATTTCGTTGATGAACACATCACGGATTACACCTCCCGCTGCTCCCGTGATGCTGCCCATGGTGATGGCCGTCCAGTAGGGGAATCCCATGTTCAGCGTCTTCTCTATGCCGATTACGTTGAACAGCGCCAGCCCGATGGTGTCAAAGATGAACCACGTGTTTTTCTGTCTCACCAGCTGTTTGCCGAACACAATCACCCACAGCACAGCCAGCGCACAGCAGGCGAAATAGGAGATGTTGGTCATCCAGAAGGGATTCACGCCCAGCATCAGGTCGCGGATGGTTCCGCCACCGATGGCTGTGGCCATTCCCACAATCCATGCGCCGAAGATGTCGAACTGTTTGGCAGAGGCCAGTCTCACACCAGAGATGGCAAAGGCCAATGTACCAATAAATTCTATGACCACGAAGGAGATGGGCAGGCGCAGGGTGTGGCCCATGTCCTGAAGGATGGTCATCAACCAATCAAGAACAATCATTTGTTTACGATATTAGTGGGTTTTCCTTGGATAAAGGCCGCAAGGTTATCGGCACAGCAGTTTAGCAGTCGCTGGCGCGCTTCCTGGGTGGCCCATGCGATATGGGGCGTCAGCTGTACGCGTGGAGCGCTCAGCAGCGGATTGTCGGCTCTGGCAGGTTCTTCCGAGAGCACATCTGCGCAGTAGGCACCCAGATGGCCGCTGTGTAGGGCTGCTGCCACAGCATGCTCGTCCACCAGCGGACCCCTTCCTGTGTTTATCAGGATGCTGCCTTCCTTCATCTGTGCCAGCCATGCGGTGGACACCAGATGGTGGGTGTCGGGTGTGAGGGGGCAGTGGAGGGTCACCACGTCGCTTTGTGCACATAGGGCTTCCATGCTGCACGGTGTGATGAAAGGCGGAAGAGCTTCCTGGGGCTTGCTGGTGTAGGCTGTCACCTTCATTCCGAAGGCCTGGGCGATATGTGCCACGGCCATGCCTATGGCCCCCAGGCCCACAATGCCTATCGTGTGCCCATACAGTTCCTTGAGCGGGAGGTCGGTAAAGCAGAAATCCTTGCTGCTGGTCCACTTGCCTTCTTCACATACTTGGCGGGAGTAGTGCTCTACGTGGTTGCACATGGCCAGCAGGTGTGCCATCACCATCTGTGCCACGGCATGTGTGCTATAGGCAGGGATGTTGGTCACACAGATGCCTGCCTCCCTCGCTGCATCCGTGTCCACTACGTTGTATCCGGTGGCTGTCACGCCGATATAGCGCAGTGTGGGTGCCAGACGGCAAATCAGGTCCTTGTCGATGACCACTTTATTGGTGAGGATGGCAAAGGCCCCCTCGCACCGTTGGTAGGTCTCGTGTGGTGCGGTGCGGTCGTGTCGCACCAGTGTGCCCAGTCTCTCCAGCGGTTCCCAGGACAGGTCGCCGGGGTTCATGGCAAAGCCATCCAGTACTACAATCTTTTTCATATCTTATTTATATCCGTCAATCAGTTTCAGGCTGTCCCATTTTTCCAGCATCTGCTTCACGTCTTTCAGTGCAGTAGCCGCGTCCACTTCGTAGTGCTGGGTCACTACCGCGGCCATGCTCTCTGCATCAAAATCCTTCCCCTCCGCCCATTTCCACAAGAGGGTGGCGCTTTCGTTGAGCGAGATGATGTGGCTGAAGTCGATGTGTTCTTGGCCGTAGGCCACAATGATGTGTTCGTCACATAGTTCCTGTAGTGCGAATCCTTCCTTTATTCTCATGTTTGTGGGTGTGCTATGTATTATTTAATGGTTTATTGTATAGTATCCCGACAGAGGCGGGCGGCCGCTTCGTCGGGCCTGCATCCCAGTCGGTACATGGGGTTCAGCCTCACCATCTCTGCCACTGTCTTGCTCACGCCCGTCTGCATGCGCTTGTCCCACACCATGCAACTCATGGCAGGCAGCAGCATGGCATAGGCCTCCAGTGGCTGATAGGGATGGATGTTGTTCTCGGGTTCCTGAAAGAGCCGGACGTATGCACCCACCGGGTGGCACACGTTGCGATAGCAGGGAGTCTTGCCGCTCCACGGACTTCCGTACACTATGGCCTTCCCTTGTTCGATGCGCACCACGGGGTTGTCGTCGTTCACCAGTTCGCATTGGTCGAAACACTGCCTCCACAGCCTTGTGTGTGTGCTTTTCCCCGTACCGCTAGGAGCAGTCATCAGGTACCCCCTTCCTTCCAGGCTCACTACCGAGGCATGCATCAGCACGGTTTTTTTGTCTGCCGTAGCGTAGGCATATGCTATCATGGTGGCGTTTCCCAGAACGAACTGTTGGTGGGATAGGGGGGTGTTCATGAGGTGCACGATGCCCTCCTGTCCATTCTTGTCGGTACAGAGGAGGCCGCAGGTGTCCCCGTTTATGTGGTGAAACACGATACAGTAGCCTTCTCCCCTCAGGTCATACACGTCATGCAGGCAGCCTCCGCAGTCAAAGGTGCCTATCAGTCCTTCCGAGGGTATGGGCAGGGTTGCTGACTGCTGGATATGGAGCGTGAACACAGGGTCCTCCTCCGTATGCGCTGCCGCAAACGGCTGGATGGATGGCATCAGCTTTTCATGGTGTATCTTGGTGTCTTCGCACACCAGGAAAAGGTGTCCACCCACACGGTAGTACGTTCCCTTCGTGTCCGGCATGGCTGTCTTCCAGATTTGCTTGGTTATTGTTTTTTGCGTGTCCTTTTGCCGTGTGGCTTTCCTGCGCCCTTGGCATCTGGTGTCTGAGGCGCGGCATCGGCATCCTCGATAGTGGACTCAATCCATTCGGCGCTCGTGAAGGCAAACGCGTCCTTTTGCAGGGTCTTCACGCTCAGGTGCTGTTGCGACTGGTAGTCCTTCAGCATTTTCTGGTATTTCTTCTTGATGCGGCCCGGTTTCTTGTCGAAATACACGGCGCAGGTCATCTGATTCATGCCCTCCTGTTGTTGCAGGTAGGTGTGCAACTGTTCGCTATAGAGCTGGCGGCCCATCAGGAATCCCGTCTTTTTGGAGAGCACTGCAGAGTCAACGGGCTGGATGTCGGTAATGTAGACCACCGAATCCAGAAAGGATGCTGCGCATCCATATATGTATATTCTTTCCCCGCTATTCTGTGGCCCTTTTGCTTGCAGGGCCAGGGTGCATACCAATGTCGCCAGTAATGTGTTGAATATCTTTCTTTTCATTGAGGATAATTGTAATTTCAGGCGCAAATGTACATGTTTTTTCTGAATCCCGCAACACTTCCTGCCGAAATCTTGGGAGGAGCGCTTTTTTTTATTCTGTTCCAGTGGCATCCCTACCTTGCTGTCGATTCCTGTGGAGAGGGTGCCCTCGAGCCATCAGTCAGCACACGTTTCTCCATTCCATTAGCGTATCAGGCATGTTGTGTAACTGTTTTCTAGCTAAGGCTTCCAAGCTGTCACCATTTCATGTTGAAGCACACGGCATCAGTGATAACAACGATATGTCAATGCCTTGATATGCCGTGGCATCATATCTTACCTTTTGATAAGGTTATTAATCCCTCTCAAATGACAGATATGTTCAATGCACATAACAAAAAACAACCCTACTGTTGGTTTTCAGAATCTTCCCAACAGTAAGGTTGCTTCTCGTCAACTTATACGTAGTATTTATCAGCCAGGATGTATCATAATCAACAACTGTGCTTTACGTCCTCTCCAGGCCCAAGGAATGGCAAGCGTTCCGCGTTCCCTGCGTTACGCATGTGAGCGCGCACACACGTTGGGGCTGCCCGATTGCACGGCGGGTCGGAAACAGGGCCGCGCCAGGTCGGAAATCGCTTGCAGGAATGAACACCTTCTCATAACTTTGCACCGTCGGAATGCCAGAAGGACTGTAGCGCGCCATCGGCAGGAGACACATAGACAGTTAAATGCCAACATCAAATGTTTTTCAAATCATGAGCGTTAAAGCAATGGAGTACAAGTCCAACCGTCTTCCCCGCCACAGGAGGCCTGCGCCTGAACAAATGCCCTTGTCGGATAATGAAAGCCCTTACTGTAGACAGGGGAATGGTTGGGAATGGCGGTGCCTGCCTCCGGCCCCCGATGATGGTTTCTATGTCCGTAATCGAGGGCCGGGGTTTTTGAGGAAACGGGCGTTTGATTACCAATAGCCGTTGATGGCAGTCCCGCCCTTGTACATGGGTTCATACAGCAGGGGCAGCCACACACGGTAGCGGGTCTTTTCGTCCCACTGGTTTCCGGCTGAGGCAAAATCGCACAGGTGCATCTGGATGATGTCGCACTGTCTGTCGCTGTAGGTACCGTGGATGACAGGAGTAGTGAAGGTCATCCATGTGCCGGGCATCGGTGTGGCGGGAGTGAGCGTGGGCGTGCCGTTCTGGGTGGAGGCGGGCATGATGACCTCGTCCACAAATCCATCGTTGAAGCGACTGTCACGCGCCAGCACTACAGGGCCTCGCTCGTAGGCCACAAACTGCTCCAGGCGGACGATTCTTGAAGGCATGTCCACGGCAAGGCTCACCTTGTCACCCGCTTTCCATGTGCGGTCGATTACCAGGTATTGTCCTGTGGTCACTCCCTGCACCTCTTCCCCGTTCACGGTTACTGTGGCCTTGGGTGTCCATCCCGGGATGCGCAGGGCCAGCTGTGCCTGGGTCTCCTTGTCGGGAGTTACGGTGATGTCCACCTGTCCGTCCTGCGGATAGTGGGTGGCCTGTTCCAGCTGGATGGTGCGCTTGCCCAGTTTCACCTTTGCGGAAGAGGGGATATAAAGGTTCACGTCGATGCGGCTCTCCGAGGGTGTGCGGTAGGCAATGCGTGGAATCATGGCAAAGGCGCGGGGCGCATTGGCATTGCAGCAGTTTATCTTCACGTCACACTGGTGTTCGCCTTCCCGGCGGAAGCCTTCCAGCGGCACGTATTTCACAATCTGGCTATGGTCATCCTTGATGCTGGCCATCAGCGCATTGTACATGGTGCGCTCAATCTGGTCGATGTATTTGGCCTCGCCCGTTATTTCGTGGAGCCGTTCGCAGAACTGCATCCATGTGAAGGTGACACAAGTCTCCATCGTGTGGGCTGTGGGCAGCTGTTGCAGGCGCTGGCCTCCATACCAGCATTCCAGACTGCAGGCTCCGCCGGTGATGTTGATTTCCTCCTGCATGATGTGGTTCCATGTGGACAGGGCGGCCTGCAGGTACTGCGCATTGGCGGTGAGGCGGTACATCTCCAGCAGGCCCACATAGCATGACATCATCTCATATCCTTTTTGCCCGTTCTCGAAGCTCCACCAGCCCTGTCCTTCCTGCAGGGGATAGCGCATGCTCACGGGCACATCTGCCTTGGTCAGCAGTTTGGGCCCTTCGGCTCCCTCCATCTCTTCCACGATGTGCTTGGCAAAGTCCAGATAGCGCTGGTCTCCCGTCTCGTTGTACATGAAGGTGACAGGCTCCAGTATACTCAATGGGGGCATTCCCCTGTACATCCCGCATCGGTTGATGTGGCGGCCGGTGCCGGGACCAATCTGTGTGATGGTGTAGTCGAGCAGCCGCTGGGCAGCCTTGAGCGCCTCCTTGTGTCCCATCAGC
The DNA here is from genome assembly GCA_945865175.1 of uncultured Prevotellaceae bacterium. Taxonomy (GTDB): domain Bacteria; phylum Bacteroidota; class Bacteroidia; order Bacteroidales; family Bacteroidaceae; genus Physcousia. The sequence continues at coordinate 125,026 of CAMBDA010000002.1, forward strand.
CTGTAGCATTTTATCAGGCCAAGCAGCGTGTATTTGCGTCCCCACACATCCCATCCTTTCAGCTGGTGCTCGGTGTCGTAGTCGCCGATGTAGCCGTCGGGCAGCTGGGTGGCTATCAGTTTCTTTTCGGCGTCCTCAATCTTGGCCAGCAGTTCCGGACTTTTGTTGTAGCGGTAGGATGAAACGGCACCCTGTATCCATTTACCCCAGAATTCACTGGCCCATCGGTTGTTTACTTCGTCTTGTAGTTTGAAGGGCTCAATCAGTTCGTCCACCGACTGTCCTATCACGCGTTTCTCGATGCACCCGTCTATCTGGGTGCCTATGTAACCCCCGAGCTTCACGCTCTCCACTTCGCTTTTCGGTGCGCCCTGGGCCGTCAGCGCAAAGGCGAAGGGCAGGATAAAAATCATTCTTTTCATTGTAGTTGTATTTGGTTTCTAGTGAGTTGTTGCCATGGGTTGTCAGAAGAACCGCACTTCGCCTATTACCTGTGCCTTCACGTGCCGGTTGAGCTTTTCAGCCAGAGCGGTGCGGTTGCAACTGAGGTTCTCGCGCAGGGCGGCACTGCGTATCTGCACATAAAGGATGCTGTTCTTGATGAAGATTTGGCCTGTGTATCTCGAAATGGCCTGCCCCACCACCTCGGGCCATGCCTGAATGATGCGATATTCATTGAGCGGTGTCTCCAGGCCCTCGGCCCGCAGGAATTCATTGATGAGCGACCTCATGTCGCGTGCCTTCTTGTATATCATAGGTTGATTTGTCCTTGTGTCACATGGAATAGCCTGTAGTCCTCGTGCGAGTGGGAGAGGATGCTGTCCAGGTGGTCGCGGTTGGTGTCGGTGATGAATATCTGTCCAAAGGTGTCGCCTCCCACCAGTTCCACTATCTGCTCCACACGTTCTGCATCCAGTTTGTCGAAGATGTCATCGAGAAGGAGTAGGGGAGTGGTGCTCTCCTTCGTGCGGTGGAGATAGTCGAATTGAGCCAGTTTCAGGGCGATGAGGTAGGTCTTGTTCTGCCCCTGTGAGCCTTCTCGTTTCATGGGGTAGCCGTCGATGGTCATGTCCAGGTCGTCCTTGTGTGTGCCGTGGAGCGAGAATCCCATGATGCGGTCCTTGGCCCTTCCTTGCCGGATGACCTCAAGCAGTGGTCCCCGCTGCCCGTGCGACACATAGGCCAGCCCCACGCGTTCATGCCTCTGGGATATGCGGTCGTGGAACCGTTGGAACACGGGCTCGAAAGCCATTGTGAAGGCGGTGCGCCGTTCGTGGATGAGGGTGCCTTCGCGTGCCATCTCCTCTTCCCACAGTTCCATCAGTTCCGTGTCGGGCTCCTGCTCGGCCTTCAGCATGGCATTTCGTTGCATCAGGGCCTTGTTGTATCGCACCAGACTTTCCAGATACACGGGGTCGCATTGCGAAATCACCATGTCCATGAATCGCCTGCGCTGCTCGCTGCCTCCGTCGATGAGCTGCTGGTCGGAGGGCGAAACCATCACCAGCGGTATCAGCCCTATGTGCTCCGACAGCTTGCGATAGGCCTTCTGTCCCCTTCGCATCACTTTTTTCTGTCCACGTTTCAGACCGCAGTGGATGTCCTCGGGCGTACCGTCCTCGTGGCGGTATCTTCCTTGTAGCATCATCATGTCCTGGCCGTGAAGGATGTTGAGAGAGTCCTGGCTGCAGGATGCACTTTTGCAGAGCGACAGGAAATGGATGGCATCAAGCAGGTTGGTCTTGCCTTGCCCGTTCATGCCTATCAGGCAGTTGATCTTCGCTGAGAAGTCCAATTCGGCCTGATTGATGTTCTTATAATTGACGATGGAGAGATGTTCCAGTACCATTTACCTGCAAAATTAAGCAAAAAGTGGCATTGGAGCAAAAATATTGGGGAATATATTTTATGTTGTGGGATAAAATGACTAATTTTGCGCAATAATTCCGCAAAATAAATATAAAACAATAAAATGTCCAACAAAAAAGTTACAAATCAAGTCAACGAGTTCGATGAAACCGTTTCGGCTTCAAAATCATTTTTCGACAACCACAAGAAGAGCATCCTCTACGGAGGAGGGGCAGTTTTGGCCATTGTCATCGCTTGCCTGCTCATTCATCAGTTCTACATCGTTCCCCGCAACAACAAGGCCAATGAGGCACTCTTTGCTGCTGAGGCACAGTTCCGCTCCGGCAACTATGACAAGGCACTCAATGGCGACAGCGTCAGCGTGGGTTTCCTGCAGGTGATTGACCAGTACGGTTGCACCAAGGCAGCCAACCTTGCCAAGATGTATGCCGGTATCTGCCAGGCCAATCTGGGCAACTATGCCGAGGCGGTGAAGCTGCTCGAGGACTTCAGCGGTCAGGACGATGCGATGATCAGCCCTGCTGCCATGGGCGCACTGGGCAACTGCTATGCCCAGCTCGACCAGAAGGAAAAGGCTGCCAGCACCCTTGAGAAGGCTGCAAAGAAAGCCGACAGCAACACCCTCAGCCCTGTCTATCTGGTGCAGGCCGGTCAGATTTATGAGGCACTTGGCCAGGCCGAAAAGGCACTCGCTTGCTATGAGACGGTAAAGAGCAGCTACAAGCAGAGCTATCTTTCCAGCGAGGTGGACAAGTATATCGAGCGTTTGAAGTGAGATTGCCGGGTCTCTTGTACATTAATTAATATAATATAGTGTTCACTTATGGCCTCCAGTCTTCACAACCTCTCTGACTACGACCCTAAATCTGTGCCTTCTGCCGAAGGCATGCGGTTTGCTGTGGTAGTGAGCGAGTGGAATTCCAAGATTACCCATTCCTTGATGCGTGGTGCTGTGGACACATTGTTGGCTCACGGAGCACGTGAAGAAGATATCCAGGTGCGTATGGTTCCTGGCAGTTTTGAACTGGTCTTTGGATCTGCCCAGGTCGTAAAGGCGGGCGTGGCAGATGCAGTTATCGCCATTGGCTGTCTCATCAAGGGCGACACGCCCCATTTCGATTATATCTGCCAGGGTGCAACACAGGGGCTGGCCGAGCTGAATGTACGACATGACGTGCCCGTCATCTACGGTCTGCTCACGTGTAACAACATGGACCAGGCGGAGGACCGTTGCGGCGGTATCCTTGGCAACAAGGGCGATGAGTGCGCTGTCACGGCCATCAAGATGGTTCACTACCGCCGTCAGCTCCTTCAGGACAGCAAGAAGAGATGAAGCATTCCGGTAAGGCTTTTTCTTCATCCCCATATTCCATACCGACCCTCCAAGGGCCGGTATGTGTTTGTGGACACTTTGGGGAGGGACGTCACAAAATCAATGGACAAACCATCAAGACCCTCAATATCACCGAGGGCCTGTGTGCCCAACTGGGCGCCGACAGGATAAAGAGGGTGGACACGGGGCAGGGCTTCCGTTCCCTCCTTTCGTTGCCCTTCACGCTGGGGTGGGCTGCCTGCAGGTGTAGGCATATCGTGATTCTGCCTGCTCACAAGGGGGTGCGCATCGTGTCGCCCATTCTGGCCTTTTACCATCTCTTTTTCCGCTTTTCGGTCCATTACATGATTGTGGGTGCATGGCTTCCCGGCTTCATCCGACGCATGCCTGTGCTAGGATGGTTTCTCAGGAAGGCCGTCACTTGCTTTTATGCCGAGACTTCCACGCTACAGCGGCAGATGCAGGAGCTGGGCTATGAGACATGTCTTCTGCCCAACTTCAAGCGTCTTTCCATCAAACGACTTTCAGCTGGGGATTCGTTGGTCCCGCCTCTTCCTTTGCGCGTGTGTACGTTCTCCCGCGTGATGAAGATGAAGGGTATGGAGGATGCCATCGAGGCTGTCAGCCGTGTCAACCAGCAGATGGGCCGTACGGTGTTCGACCTTACTATCTATGGCCCCGTCTGGCCCACCGAGACTGCCTGGTTTGAACAGTTGCAGGCCGGTTTTCCTTCTTATGTGCATTATGGGGGCGTAGTGGAGGCTTCTGAGAGTGTGGGTGTCCTCAGGCATTATTTCTTTATGCTGTTCCCCACCCGGTTCTTCACCGAGGGGGTACCGGGCACTTTCATTGATGCCTATGCTGCGGGGCTTCCTGTGGTAGCCTCCAGCTGGGAGAGTGTTACAGATGTGCTCATTGAGGGGCGTACGGGCTATGCCTATCCTTTTGGAGATGTGGATGCCCTTGTGGCGCTGCTCCTCCGTATTGCCCGTCAGCCGGAACTGATTACCCGCCTTCGCACCCATTGCGTGTCCGAGGCATTGCGCTATCAGCCCGAGCAGGCCATCCGGCCCTTCATTCAGCGACTCTTGTCTGCGGAAGAGTAGGATGGTGTTGTCACCCGGAGGATGCCATCTGCGATTTCCACGTCAAGGATGCGTAGGTGGCCATCGTTGTTGTCGTAGTGGAGCGACATCTTGAGGTTTCCGTCCAGATCGTGGAACAGCATCTGGTGGCCTCCGTTCACGAATACGGGACATGGCTCATGTTTCCACGGTCCTCTGATGGTGCCGGTCTCAGAGGTGAGCTGCCCTACTGCGTATACATCATCGGTGGTGAAACTGCTCCATAGCATGACGAGCCTGCCGCTCTGCTTGTCCCTCCAGATAAAGGGGGCGTCCACTACGTGGCCTCCGCCCTTGAATCCGGGAACCCAGGGGGCTTCGTCGGCACGGAAGAGGAAGATGGGGTCGCCCACCTTTCCGTCAAGTTTCTTTGTGAGCCGCTGTGCCCAGGCCTCACCCACCTTGTTCTGTACCTCCGGGCCGTTCCATTCTTTTGTGTAGACAATCCAGGGCGTACCGTCATTGTCTACAAAGAGCGAGCCGTCGATACACTGCACACCATCGGGTGTGAGGGGTATCTGGCTGATGTTGTCGTGCATCGCATGATAGGGGCCTAGGGGGCCTTTGTCCGAGCAGAGGGCTGTGGTGAAGCGGGGAATGCCGTTGGCCTCGGCACTGCTGGTGACAAAGGTGTAGTAGCGTCCTTTGTAGCGGTAGGTGTCGGGAGCCCACCACACGTCTTTTTCCGTGTCTACACATGCCAGTGCATCGTGGCTGCTGTCGTATACGAGACCTGCGTCATACCAGTGTTCAAGGTCTGTGCTGCGATAGGCCCGTAGAGCGCGATGGCGGCTTTCGGTCTGTGCTACGGTGATGATGTAGTAGCATTTCTTCTTCTTGTCTACCAGCACGAAGGGGTCGCGGATGCGGAACGTTTCGGGTGTGAGTGCAGTGGCTTGTTCCAGCTTTGTCGCTGGATTGTTACCGTGAGTGTGGGCGCTGGCAGGAAACAGCGTGGCTGCCAGCAGGGTGGATAATAGGATTCTTTTCATTTTCAAGTTTTCATTTTCAAGATATGGGGAGAGGTGGGCTAGAGGATGTCGGATGCAGTCAGTGAGGGGGTAAGTCTGGTGTGGATGCCCAGGGTGGAGGCTGCCTGCAGGTTGTCCTTGTTATCGTCGAGAAACAGTGTCTCGGCAGGCTCAATGCCTGTGGCTTCGATGACCATCTGGTAGATGCGGAGGTCAGGCTTTATCACACCCATTTCATAGCTTAGGAAAATGCGCTCAAACAGTTCCTCTGGCGTGAATCCGCATGCGGGAAACACATGGTCGTGGATGTATTGCCAGTGCGCCTCGTTGGTGTTGCTCAGCAAGAACAAGCGACTGCCCGTGGCAAGCCGCTTCACCAGCTCCAGCCGTTCCCGTGTGGTGGTGCGGATGACGCTGTTAAAGATGCGTAGCAGTTCTTCCCGTGTAGTATGAGGGTGGCACAGGGGTTTCATGTTGTCGAGCAACTGTTGTGTGGAGAGGAGACCGCGTTCATAGTCGGTGGCCCATCGGGTCAGTGTCTCCTTGTGGGCTTGCTGGTATGCGCGCGTGCATCCGGCCTGTTCAAGTCCTGCCGACAGATTGCCCAGGTCTATGTCTACCAATACACCTCCCAGGTCCAGGATATAGTTCTTGTATTCGTACATGTTCTCAATCGTTTGTCTGTGCAAATTTACAGAACTTTTTCCAGACGGAGAACCCTTGCCGCCATTTTTTTCCTGTGTGCCATCACATTCTCTCAATTCTGCCACATTTGCGGTCGTTGTATTTGTGAGATACAGGGGAAATTCGTAATTTTGCAGCCGATTATGAAAGTTAAGGCAATCTTTTTTGATATTGATGGCACGTTGGTGTCAATCAAGACACATGCCATCCTGCCCTCGGCCAAGCAGGCCATTCGGGCTGCTCGCAGGCAGGGAGTAAAGGTGTTTATCGCCACTGGCAGGCCAGGGCTCTTCATTGACAACCTGGAGGATCTGGAGTATGACGGCATTATTGAGACGAACGGCGCACATTGTGAGCTCACTGATGGTACGGTCATCAGTCATCATCCCATCCCCCAGCAGGATGTGAAGCGGATGACAGAGTATCAGCTCACGCACGACTTGCCTGTGGTGTATGCGGCACACGACGAACTGTTCATCACCAGCCACACACCCACCTCAGACATGATTTTCCGTATGCTCAATCTTACACCTCCCCAACTGGGACATATGGAGCATGCCCTTGAGATGGATATTCTGCAGATTATAGCTTTTTTCGATTCGCAGGAGGAACCATTCCTTATGGATCATGTGTTGCCTGGCTGTGTGGCCCAACGCTGGCATCCCACCTTTGCTGATGTCATTGCCAAGGGCTGTGACAAGTCGACGGGTATCGACGAGACCATTCGTCATCTGGGAATCAGCCTTGAGGAAACCATGGCATTCGGTGATGGCGGCAATGACGTGGGTATGCTGGCTCATGTAGGGCTGGGCGTGGCCATGGGCAATGCATCGGATGCGGTGAAACAATATGCTGATTATGTGACGGCGGATGTGGATGAGGACGGAGTGGCACGTGCGCTGGAGCGTTTTGTGTTGTGACAGCCGGCGCGGTATTCATCCGCTTGTGTACTGTTGCAGCATGGATCGCACATGCATGGGCTAATACTTGCGGAATGTAAGTACGGTTCCTTCGCGGCTGAGCACCATCTTGTCAGCGTTGAGCTTGTCTACGTGGAAACGGCCGTCTGAGGGTACGCCGTAGGGCATCAGGTCTGTGAACGTCCGTACTGAGTCGCCGGGGTAGGAGAATACATCGCCCAGGATGAGACTGTCACCCTTGTGTGTAAAGTAGGATAGGTAGTAGAACTGGGGTTTGCCGGCTTGCCATACTTTCATCAGGTTGAACTGGAAACAGTAATAGTAGCCATCGTTCTTGTCTGCTTTCACTGTTTGATGCTGTGTATCTTCCCATCTCAGCATCTGCCACATGCCGTCCAGGTTCCCGTTCTGACTGTATTTCGTTTCACATGACATGTGGAAGCAGGCCAGCATGCCCGTCAGGCAGCAAATGATTATTTGTCTTGTTTTCATTGTGGTTCGGGGGGTTAGTGTTTCTTGTTGATCCATCCGTCATAGGACAGTGTTATCATGCCGCCGCGGCTGTGCCCTATCAGCTGGCCGCCGTTCTGGGCGTAGGCCGCTGTGATATGGAGTCCCTGGCACCATGCGGGGTGATAGGTGGCCTCAAGCAGCAGGAAATTGCCGTACAGTGGGTCGGTAAGCGGCTGGATATATCTGCCCAGGCTCTTCTCATGGGTGAAGAGGATGCGGTAGCCAATCTGGCTACAGGGTTTTCCGCTCACGCCGAAATGATGGGCCAACACCCTGTTGTGGTAGCAGGCGATGTTATGGTTGCCGTTGTATAGCGGTGAGATGAGGAGGGGAGAGCCCATGGTGAATCCGGCGTGTTGCCAGGCACCGTAGATATGGTGGTTGTAGTAGTCATCTATGGCACTTATCTGTACGGGCAGCACATCGGTGGCATCGTGATAGATGCTTCCTGTCTGGTCGGTGGTGCGCAGATGCTCGTATACGAAGCTGCTGACCACAGGATTATGCGGCAGGTGTGCTTCAATGCCGTAGAGCATGTCCTTCCATCCGTATTGCCAGAACATCTGACTGTGGTCCTCAAAAAAATGCTCGGCATACGCTCTCAGGCCCCATCCGTTCCCGGTATAGTCGAGGCTCAGATGCCAGCTTCCCAGCTGATTGCCGGCTACGTTGTTATAGTCACCGTCGTTCACGTCGTTGCCGCCGGGAATGAAGGCGTTCCAGAAGTCCTTGAAGCTGTTGCCCAGTTTCTGGTGAGGATCGAATTCCCCTACATGGTCATACCGGTCATAGAGATTCCATCCTTCTCCACCAAACTGGCAACTCATTTCTATGCCTCCTGTGAGAGTGAGGGGGAAGCGTTCCGTGTTTCCAATCCTCATAAAACCGGCCTTGCTGTGATACAGCGAGTTGGCTGTATAGAAGCAGAGTGTGTCTCCTCCGTTGAATTGCCGCTGCCATGCGTTGTCGGTGTATGCGCCATAGGCAATGTGCCCTTTTACGGCTAGCCAGTTTCTGGTGCCGGGAATGGGCAGGAAGTCGGGCAGTTCAAGGCGGATTTGCGGAATGGGGCGTGCGTTGATGCCAGAGGTTAGCCCTCCGCTGGAAAGTGCTTGGTTCTTCAGTTCCAGGGCACGTTCTTTCTGGCCGATGCCCAGGCGGAGCGACTTCCATTGGACATCAGCATAGAGCTGTTGCAGCACGAAGTGCCTGTCCATGCCAATGGGCACAGCCAGGTCTGCTCCATACCCGATGCGCCAGTTGCGCAGACTGTCGGCATTGACATTACGGAAGATGCTGGCACGTATGAGGCTGCTGTTGTTCTCCTGTGTGGACAGGCCGTAGCGGTTGTTGGTGAGCCAGAATGGTGCGAAGACTCCTTTGCTGAATACCGATGTTTCCTCGGTATGGTATTGAATATCCTCCCCGATGCGGCTGATTTGTGCATGTATGTATGCCGGGAGGAGAAACAGGAACCATGTGATGATAATACGTCTTTTCAGTGTCATGTTTGCAGTTTGGAATGGTGAAATCAGTGCAAAAGTAGTAAAAATATTCTTTATCGTGGCCGTTTATGCATCATTTTTAGGTATTTCAGTATAAATTATAGGCGGAAAAGTTTGAAATGTGCTTGGTTATTGTTAACTTTGCATGAAAAGAAAGCATTTTATTGTAGAATAATGAGTAAATTCAACATAGAAGAGTCCAATATATCCAAGGCAGCCATCATAGCGTGTGATTTAGTGGTCACATGTGGGAGTTTTCTGGCGGCCTATTTTCTGCTGCATCGTTTCATGCCCGATATCGTGCCGGTGCTGAAGATTCGCTCCTACCTTCTGCTTCTGGCCTTGAGCTATGGTTTTGTGGCTTTCTTCTACCCGCCTATTCTTCTCCACCGTGTGGTGGATGGGGAAAAGGTTTTTGCACGCGGTGTGCTGACTGCCTTTTTTGCCCTGCTCTCGTATGCATCGGTGCTGGGTCTTCTCAATCACTTGATGGTGAACCGGTATCTGCTGCTTTTCTTCTATGCCATTCTCACTTTCGCCCTCGTTGTTGAGCGGCTGAGCCTTCGTATGCTGGTGAAGCATCTTCGCAGCGGGTCTGTGTCGCGGAAGCGTGTGATAATGGTGGGAAGCATGGAGGAAATGGCGAGTCTCTACTCCAACCTGAGCAGGGGGGAATATGGATTTGCCATCGACGGGGCTTTCACGGACGACGAGGATGCCGAACTGCCAGAGGGGCTGAAACGGTTAGGGAGGACTTCCGAGGCTGTTGATTATGTCACGTTGGACAATTCTATCTATACGGTCTATTGTTCGCCTGGCTCAATGGGTAAGGACGAGTCGATGGAATTGTTCCGGAAATGTATGAACGTGGGTGCCCATTATTTTGCATTGCCTCTGTATATCAGCTCGCTGCATCGCAATATGGTGGCGTCCTACATGGGTTCGTGTATCATGCTCTCTCCGATGGCAGAACCATTAAGTTCCTTGAGCAATAGGGCGCTGAAGCGTATGCTGGACATTTTTGTGAGTGTCCTGTTCCTGGCCACCCTGTTCCCCATCATCTACCTGATTGTGGCCATCAAGATTAAACGTCAAAGCCCTGGGCCTGTGTTCTTTGTGCAGAAGAGGACTGGCTTGGATGGGAAGGATTTCAAGATGCTCAAGTTCCGCTCCATGCACATCAACGAGCAGGCTGACACCATGCAGGCAACGCAGGATGACCCCCGCAAGTTCCCTTTTGGGGACTTCATGCGCCGTACGAGCATAGACGAACTGCCGCAATTCATCAATGTCTTCTTCGGAAGCATGTCGGTGGTGGGACCCCGCCCCCACATGACGGCCCATACAGCGGCCTATAGCAGGCTCATCAATCAGTATATGATTCGTCATTGGGTAAAACCGGGCATCACGGGCTGGGCCCAGGTAAATGGATTCCGTGGCGAAACCAGGGAACTGGAACTTATGGAGAAACGCGTGCATGCCGATATCTGGTATGTGGAACATTGGTCGTTCTGGTTGGATGTGCGCCTGATTCTCCGTACTTTTTTCAACACGCTTTTCCATAAGGAGAGTAATGCGTATTAAACCGTTTTATAGTAACATAAGGTAATGGCTTCGTGCCGGATGACCTTACAATTTAATAATAACATGTCGATAATAGGAAGATTATTTCACAGAAAATCAGAAGATAAGCCTGTCGTAGGTGGCATGGAAGACTTCATGCTTCTTATACGCGTATATTATCAGGCATCCATGGCGGCCCAGGTTGGGATAAACAATCTGGCTGCTTTGCCCGACTTGCGCATCTTCAAGCAGACTTATCGTGTGACTACGCTCAACAACAAGTTGGGCCTAGCAGAGAAGAAACATTGTAGAAAACTGGTGCAGGATATCTATGGCCTCTCCCCGGAGTTCTTTGTGGAGATAGATGCCAGCATCAAAAAAAGGTGTAAGAAAATCCAGGATGTGCAGTCCTATCTGCTTGCATTTCAGGGATTCAGTCAGGATCTGATGATGCTGATGAGTAACCTCATGCAGTGGAAATTCCGCTTGCCTAGCTTTTTCCATAAGGCGCTCAGGCAGATGGTGGCAAAGCAGATTCATGATGTCCTCAACAAGAACGACTGGAAGGATGATGGCGTGAGACGTGCATGTGTCTCCATTCGCAAGTATCAGAATATGCTGGGCTATAGTGAAGCATGGATGACCGAGTATGTCCATTCCCTGGTTATGCTTGCCAAAAAGGAACCGCAGAAGAGGAATGAGGACTAGTAGAACGTAACACAATGGACGCGCAGTTGAAATCTCTTCTGGTACGGCTGGAGACCAGAACCCGACAGTTGGTGCTGGCCTATACCCAGTTGGCTGCAGATTATGACAGTCTGCAACATCGGCTGGTGGCTGCGGAGGAGGAACAAATGCGTTTGCGTGAGGAAAACGTACGGCTGCAACAAATGTATGACCACCTGAAGATGGCCAAGTACATAGACCTGTGCGACGATGACAAACGGCTTAATCGCCAACGTATAAACAAAATGGTGCGTGAGATAGACAAGTGTATTGCTATGCTCAAGTCCACAGCGTCGGATGACAACGATGAATGAGAAAGGGAACAAGCTGTCCATAACGCTAAAGGTCGGCCGATGGACAATGCCAATGAACATAAACCCTGATGAGGAATACACCTTCCGTCAGGTGGAAAAGCTAGTGAAGGACCGATATGCATATTATGTCAACACTTACTCTGGCTTGGAGGAGAACAGGTACCTGGTAATGACATTGTTTGACATTGCATTAATGTACAAACACCAGGAATCGGCCCTTAGCATACAGCCTGTCCTGGACAGGTTGTCGCCGTTGCTCGACGATGTGGAGTCTGCTCTTGCTATAACTAATCAGAAGAATAAATGACTTCGAATTATTAATTTTAAATTCACTCAATAAACATGACACTATCTATAATAATTGCATTGGCCGTGGGACTGGTTTTCTTTCTCATCCTTCTGGCTGTGTGGTATTTTTTTGCAGTGCCCGCCAAGAGAAAGGCATTGCAGGAGGAAGCACGAATGATTGCCGACAGAGAGTCGGAGGTGCTCAAGCAAAAGAAACTTCTTGAGATAAAGGAGAAATTCCTCAGCAAGAAGGCTGAACTGGAAAAGGAGGTGCAGCAGCGCAACCAGCAGATCCAGCATGCCGAGAACCGTATCAAACAGCGTGAACTCACGCTGAACCAGCGGCAGGATGAACTGAACCGCAAAAAGCAGGAGAATGAGAGCTTGCGTCAGCGCCTGGAGACGCAGGAGTCATTGCTGCAAAAGAAGGAGGAGGAAATCGACATGCGTCAGGCTGATTTGATAGAGCAGGAGCGTTCTAAACTTGAAGAACTCTCTGGCTTGAGTGCAGAACAGGCTCGTGAAAAGCTGATTGAGTCAATGACCGACGAGGCAAAGACCAGCGCACAGGCTTATATCAATGAAATCATGGATGATGCCAAGCTGACTGCAAACAAAGAAGCCAAGCGAATTATTATCCAGACCATTCAGCGTGTGGCCACGGAGACAGCTGTGGAAAACAGTGTCACTGTATTCCATATAGAGAATGACGAGGTGAAGGGGCGTATCATTGGCCGCGAAGGACGAAACATTCGGGCATTGGAAGCCGCCACTGGTGTGGAGATTGTGGTTGATGACACGCCAGAGGCCATCGTAATCAGTGCCTTTGACCCTGTTCGGCGCGAGATATGCAGGCTTGCACTGCATCAGCTGGTGGCTGACGGGCGCATCCATCCTGCCCGTATCGAGGAGGTCGTGGCAAAGGTAAAGCATCAGGTGGAAGAGGAAATCATCGAGACGGGAAAACGTACTACCATCGACCTTGGCATACATGGCCTGCATCCAGAGTTGATTCGCATCGTCGGCAAGATGAAATACAGAAGCAGCTATGGCCAGAATCTTTTGCAGCATGCACGTGAAACGGCCAATCTTTGTGCTGTGATGGCAAGTGAACTTGGCCTTAATCCCAAGAAGGCCAAACGTGCCGGCCTTTTGCACGACATCGGTAAGGTGCCTGATGAGGAGCCCGAGATGCCGCATGCACTTTATGGCGCGAAGCTGGCAGAACGTTTCAAGGAGAAGGCAGATATATGCAACGCCATTGGGGCCCATCACGACGAGATGGAAATGACCTCTCTGCTTGCACCTATCGTTCAGGTGTGTGATGCCATCAGTGGCGCGCGTCCTGGTGCACGTCGAGAGATTGTGGAGGCGTATATCAAGCGCCTCAAGGATCTCGAGAATATTGCCATGAGTTATCCTGGTGTTGTCAAGACGTATGCCATTCAGGCGGGTCGCGAACTGCGTGTCATTGTGGGCGCAGATAAGATTGACGATGAACAGACCGAGAAGCTCAGCGGTGAGATTGCCACCAAGATTCAGAACGAAATGACTTACCCCGGACAAGTGAAGATTACTGTCATTCGAGAGACAAGGTCCGTGTCGTATGCGAAATAGTTTTTGCGTACAGTATTCATATAGGAAGGAAATTTTGTGTTTCCTTCCTTTTTTCATACCATAATATATTACGCGCACGCGAGTGCGTTGCCATGCTGCACAAAAAAGCATTTTTTTTGCAAAAAAAGTGCTTTTTGTTTTGGCCATGTCGTGGAAAG
>CAMBDA010000003.1 GCA_945865175.1 uncultured Prevotellaceae bacterium
GAAAAGTGAACGGATATCCCCGTTTTGGGTGGGTGGATATCATCCGTTTTCAGCAGCCAGTGTCCTCAGTTTCTGGATGTTTTCTTTTACAATTATTTTCCATGCCGATGACAGGCAGAAACCTACGAACATGAATGCCAGCACCACCTTCTTGCGACTGTTGCTTGGTTTCAATGGTTCCACGGCTGGCTGCAGTACGGCAAAAACGGGTTTCGCTTCCTGTATTTTGGCTTCAGCCATCACCTCTTGCTGCTTCATCTGGGAATATATCTCCTGTGCAAGTTGTGCCTCCTGTTGCAGACGTTGTTTCTCGCTGTTCACGGATTGCAGGATTACGCTTCGGTCATAGTCCACGCTTGCAGCATATTCTGCCTGTGCTCTTATCATGGTTTTTTCGGCTTCCTCGGTCAGTTTCTTGTAATATATGTAGTCTTGGTATGTTTTCTTGATTCGATATTCCACCACATACTGTTGCAGGCGTTCACACACGGTATCCGCCAGCATCTGTGCCACCTTGGGGTCGGCCATCTTCACCGTTATGGAGGTTACGCCCGTTTTGGAGTCCACATCGGCAATGATACTTTTTTGCAGGGCTTTCAGCACGGCCACTTGTTTCTTTGTGAAGTAGGAGTTGCAGATGGTGTCTACTTCAGGCTCATCCACGGAATCTGTGAAGAAATCTTCTTTCCATTTCTGAAGGGCAGATTTGGCCTTGTATTTCCCCGAAAGGTATTCGTAAAGTGTGAGGCGATGAACCAGTGTGTCTGCCTCCTCATCCTCTACCGGCTTCTTGGGAGTGACGGGTATGTTGAACAGTTGGGAAAGGAATGGCGTGCTGCTGCATATCTCGGGGAACAACGTGATGTTCAGTGCATCGCTGCTGGTGTTAAACGACAGGTTGCCTACACCCAGTAGGCTGGTAAGGCTTTTCAGGCTGGTACCTGCTCTCGATGTACCCGTTACCTCTGGAGCCAGCATCACTTGCACGGTGTAGGTCCGTTTGGATGTCAGAGCCACTATGCACCCCAGCACTCCAAATACGAATGTAACCCCCAATATGTATCGTCTGTGCTTGAGGAACTTCTTGATTAGTGCGTTCCAGTCAATCCCTATCTCATTATTGTCATCCTCATCCTCATCAAGGAATGGGTCTTGGTAGTTCTTGTTCATCGCCGTGTTACTTTAGAATATTTGCAATGGATGCCGCCATTGTGCCCAGTGAGGTGGCAGTTGTAGCTATTCCCATAATCTCCTGCAGGTTGCTCTTGCGCTCACCCTTCATCGGAACGATGATTTCAGCACCTGGACCCACTTTTGAGCGTCGGCCTATTCTTTCAATATGCCCGTTCATGCAAATCATGTACTTCTTGTTCTTCTTGGCTCTTGTAGCATATCCGCCTGCCTGGTCAATATAGTATCCCGCACGTCTGCTGGGCATGTAGGTGATCTCGTTGGGTGAGAGCACACCACCTTTC
Organism: uncultured Prevotellaceae bacterium; assembly: GCA_945865175.1. Classification (GTDB taxonomy): domain Bacteria; phylum Bacteroidota; class Bacteroidia; order Bacteroidales; family Bacteroidaceae; genus Physcousia. Next base: position 1,476 of record CAMBDA010000003.1, read on the forward strand.
ACGCTTACTGTATTGGGGTAGATGGGCAACACTACTTCATCTCCCTCCCGGAGTACTACGTCATATTGGCCACCAGGTTGTTCCAGTGCCTTGTCCAGGTCTATGGCCACAAAATATGTGGTCTCCATGTTGAGTGCACTATCGGGGATGGAGTCTCCGCTCAGACTGCTTGATTTAAGTGCTGCCTTCATTCGGGCCAGTTCATCCTTGTTTACTTTTCTTATCAGGCGGGCTCCTTTCAGGTAGGCGTAATCTGTGGCTCCTCCGGCTTTCTCAATGAGACTGGAGAGTCTTTCTTCTCTCTTTGTGATGGGGTACGCACCTGGGAAGTTCGCCTCGCCAGTAACCTTTACATACCGAGTTTGGCTGTAGCTGGGACTTCGTCTTACAATCACCTCATCATAAGGCTGTAGTTTGAATCCGACCTTGCCTTCTATCACATAGTTGTCCTTTATGCTGAATGAGTACATCTCAGAAATGTCCGATTGGGCAACCTTCGCGTTCGGGTCTTTGATGCGTCGTACTACATCCACTCTTGCCAGCGATGCGCTTTCCAGTAGGCCGCCAGCACGCATTATCAGGTCTTCCAGTGTCATATTGTCGGCATATACCAGTGTATCTGGTTGGGCCACCTCGCCGGTGATAGTCAGTGTACCCCTGTCCTTCAGGTCATATTTGCTGGGAATATACAGTTCATCGTTTTTTCTCAGGGCAACATCTGGAGCGGTTCCATCCAGAATGCCTTGAATATTAATTTGAAGCACCTCCAGACTGCGGTCATCCCGTTCGCGGCTCAGAATGCCCCGGTTGGTGAATGCATCGGGCAACAAGCCGTCGGCCTTTTCTATTAATGCCTTCACCGTGTTGGTCTCTCCATTGAGTTGGAAGATGCCATTGCGATAGACGGCTCCCTTGATGCTCACACGGTTTTCAAATCTGGATACCAGTTCGCCAACTTCCAGTTCGTCCCCGTTCTTCATCTTGAACACCTTGAAGTCGATGTCATTCACGGTGCACACTTCATATTCTTTCCCGTTCTGTCGGATAACGGTTACATTGTTGGTGTAGGCCCCTTGTGCAAATCCGCCCGCATATTCCAGTAGCTGTGACAGTGTTTCTCCTTCTTTCAGCTCGAACAACATGGGCCTTTTCACAAATCCTTTCACCTTCACCATTTCCTTGTACGAGGGCACCAGTATCACATCCCCCTCTTCCAGCCTGATGTCGTTTTTCCGGGAGCCATTCATCAGAAATTCATATACGTCCACATGTGCAATGGTCTTTCCACCTCTACTTACAATAATGTCGCGTAGTGTACCAGGGTCCATGATGCCTCCTGCACGATAGAGTGCATGAAATACAGTGGCGAAACTGGACAGACTGTATGTGCCGGGGTAAACCACGTCACCCAACACGTTTATTTGTATGTTTCGTATCTGTCCCAGCGACAGGCGTATGTCCGTACCTTCTGCACTTCTGTTAAGTCCCGCATAGATAGACGCTAGCTTCTTTTTCAGGAAACTGTTGGCTTCTTCAATGGTTTTACCGTTTAGATAGACAGGACCCAGAATGTCTACATTAATGCTTCCTTCGGGGGATATGGTGCTTCTCAGTGTTGTCTGGTTGGCACCGAAGATGTCTATGATTACTTCGTCGCCGGGTCCCAGCTGATAGTTGCGGGGTGTTGCCAGATTGTCGCTGGGTGCAAAATTCAGGTCTTTGTTACGGAATATGTCCCGGCCAAATACTTTCACACTGTCTTCTTCTTCACCCTCATAGTCCTCAAATAAATCATCACCCATTACTGAAATCTGTTGGTCGCGTGTGGCAGCCGATTGAATTTTTGCTGTTGATGTGTGTGCCCTCGATTTGTCATTGGCTGTTTGTGTGCTAATGGGCGTATCTCCTGCCATAGATTTCTTGTATAACTCCTTCACACGCAAGGCTTGCGCACGGTTCACACCTTTTGCCATAAGCTCACGTGCAATTGTTGTGTTTGATTTGCCTGCAGCCATGGCCTGTTTGGCATATTCTAGTACTTGTTCGTCTGTCATGGTATTTTGTGCATGCAATGTAGCGCAGAATGCAGAGAAGACGATGATTAGAATACTTGTAATCCGTATGTTTTTTATTCTGTTCAATGGGTTCATTGTTTTACCTTTAATGTTTATTGTATGCTGATTCGTTTGCAAAGTTACAAATTATATTTAATATTCACTCACGATTATGCCATTGTTTATTGTTATTTTTTGATTATTTGAAAAAATCTACGAATTCCTCGTGCTAGCATTGCGCTGTAGCATGCCCTTGCTTCCTTCGGCCAGAAGTTATACATGTGTGCATATCTGGGAATTTTCACTTGGGCCGTTAGCCACATATCATATATTTTATTAACATTTCCTTTCCATGGGTATAGTTCGTGCCCGAAGTTTCCCCCTTTCATCATAGCGTTTATTAGCAGTTGTTTTCTGTGCTCATTTCTTTGTAGGGTAAATGGTAGTTTTGTTTCCTTCAGCCCCAAATCGTCCACTATGATTTCTCCGAAAGCGTGTGCCAATCGTTCAAGGTTCATTTTCTTCACGTACGCCCAGAATCTGACCTTGTCAACCTTTTCTCCTTCTTTGTCAAAGAACATACACCAGTCAACCACTTGTCTCATGCCTAGCCCGTCTTCTATCAAATGTTCTGCCATGTGGACAAGAAGGAATAGAGCATAAAGGTTGGTTGGTAATTCTGGAATGGCTATATTATTGATAATGCAGGTTGGCATACAGGTACTGTGCATCTGGATTTCATCATCTACAATTTGGCGCAGGTCCTCTCTGAGTCTTTTTGAGCGCAGTTCGGAGAGGATGAGATGGTTCTCCACGGTTAGGCCCTCAATTCTGTAAACAATATGGTGTGCCTCATAGAATGTATCAATATGTGAGGCAATCTCTTTTGCCCATTTGTTAATAATTGCCATTTCTTCTTTTTTGTGGCAATAGATATCTACGTCACCGCATGCTCTGTGAAGTGGATTCGGATATCTTGTAGCAATGCTTTGTCCTTTCATCAGTACCATGCTAGGACATTTTTCTCCGTTTTCTTGAAAGATTCTTTCGACCAGTGCATTGAGTTTCAAGTTCATTTGTTCCATGATATGTAACATGGCCGCACATTCCAGCTTTTTCTGTCTTTCTGGTTGCCTGTCCTTGTCAAGCAAGCACATTCCATCAATCACCAGCCCTTGTATAGCCTGTACCTTAGCTATTTGCAGCAATTTGTTCCACTCTTCATTGTCGAGATTCCACTCATCTGGTTTTTCCTGCCAGATGGCACACTGGATGAGTCTACATAAGTGAGTATACATTATTATGATAAGTCTAATGGTTGGTTAGGTATGTCTTGTGGTTGTTCTCACCTTTTCCTCGTAATATTGTTGTAGTCTTAGAGCCTCATTTCTAGAATCAAATCCAGCTGTTATAATCTGCCTGTAGGCTTTATTTCTGTCTACACCCTGATTATTCATGGTTTCTACTATATATTTTGCCCAATTCTCAGCCGGCTGGGCTAAGTCGATATAATGTGCAAATTCGCTTGCAGTGGTTTCTTCTGTAATGTTTTTTGAGAAGAATGTTGGTAAACCAGCACATTGAGCCTCAATGCCAACCACGGGCATTCCTTCATATAGACTTGGTAGCAGGAAAGTGTCGAAGGAACTGTAAAACTGTTTGATGTCATCTCGTCTTCCAAGATTCACCACCTTATCTTCAATTTCGTAAGACTTCACTTTCCTCATTATTTCCTCTTCTAATTCTCCAAATCCAATCATTACTAGAATGGCATTATCCTGAATCTTCCTAATTTCATTAAATATGTCGATGAGAAACAGAGGATTCTTCTGTGGTACATATCTTCCGATGAATCCGTAGACAGTTTTATCCTTCCATCCGTAGATTTTGCGGGTGGCGTCTCTTAGTTCTTGATTAAAGGCATTATCTTCCGCATTTATTACGGTCTTGAAGATGTCTACCTTACCCATATCGTAGGCTCCTTTTCCGAATTGCCATATTCCACAATCCACGGAGTTTGCCATGTAATGATTTGCAAACAGATGAGAGAATGGTCGTAGAATCAGTTTTACTAAGGTCTTTTTTTCATTTTTGTCACCTTTTGAGATGCTTTCCGATATTCTTATCTTTACTCCAGCCATTCTTGCTAACATCATTGGAAACAGGTTGAGTGTATTGTCAAAGGCATGAACCACTGGATATTTGTTTGCTTTTAGAATTCGGTACGTCTGTTTTAGGTGGGCAATAATATGCTTATATGGAGGTACTATGTAGACTTTTCCACCCAAACTTTCTATCTCTTCGAAAGGAATTCCATTTGAATTAGAGTCGCAAATGAAGTCAAACTGTATTTTTGACCGATTAATGTTTCGAAAGTACTCCATTATTAGGCTCCGCTTCCCGCCTGAATGCAGCACGCCTGCAATTATTGCAATCCTTATCATTTTTGGTTTGTATTTTTGTTGTTTCCTTTGGTTTTCTCTTCTTCGAAGAAAATATTGATGCCATCCATGAATGGAGTGTTGACAATATCTATGAATTCCTTTAGTTTGGTCACATCAAGTACCATATTTGACACATCAACAGGTCGAGGATTCTTGTATTCAATCTTATAGTCAATTCCTGAAACTATCTTCAAGAAGGCAAGTACATCATTCACAGAATATCCTCTCCCAGACCCAATGTTCAGCGTTGTGTTACATGCGTTTCTTTCTATCAGCTGATATACCGATACAGCAAGGTCATCAATATAGATGTAGTCACGGATAGAAGACCCGTCCCCCCATACCTCTACGGGTTTTCCTTCTAGTATCTTCCCAATAGCGACAGCCACCAATCCTTGTTTGGCATAAATATTCTGTCCATGTCCGTAAGGGTTGGATGGTCTAATTATTAGATAGGGAAGACCCTTTGTTCGATGCATAAAGAGGATGCTGTTCTCCATTATTTGTTTTGACCATCCGTAGTATGATATGGGAGAAACTTCGTCTTCTTCACTGAACGGTTTCATCTCATTCCTGTTTCCATAGATGGTGCCACCCGAGGAAAAATATATGAATTTGATTTTCTCTTTTGCGCAGATTTCCATTATTTCTATGGAAGGGAAAATAACAGTTTTAAATTCATCTTTGTATTCCTCATACGTACTGCCAGGAATGAGCGTTGAGACTAGGTGCACTACCGTTTGGATATTGTATGTTGTTAAAATCCCTTGAATGGTTCCTACGTCAGATAATGAACATCTATGTATGGTCACCTTTGCCTTGTCTAATCTAGATATATTGGCATCTTCGGGTTCCAATACGTGGAGTAGGTATTTGTCCGTATCAAATTGCTTCAGGAGATTAGAACCAATAAACCCTGCTCCTCCAATGAAAAGAATGTGCTTCATTTCTTTTGGTTCAATTTTTTATTGTAAATGTACTTATAATGGAGAGAATAGTGATGTGAAGGAATTTATATACCAATTATCCAGCTTACTCTTGGTAGCCTTCTTGCAATAAGTATTGAAGCTGTTTGTAATAGTATACAAAGAATAAATATGCTGATTACAATGGTGATGGTAGATTTGAAACCTAAATGGTTGACGACCACTGTTCTGGCAAGCACTAATGCTATGCCGTTGGTCCAATAGTATGGTAAACTGTACTTTCCTATGAAGGAGAGTGCATTGTTAAGGTTTTTATTTCTAGTTATTTTAGTAGAAAGAATCCATATAAATCCGCAGCCAATGAGTCCTTGTATTAATTTGTACACATAGGATATGTATTCACATTCTACTATGATACAACAGAAAACAAGGAAAAGGACGGATAGTATTGCAAACGATTCTTTTTTACAGACCAGTTTTCTAAGTATATTCTTCCCATTATACCCTATTAGGAAGAAAGTGGAGTAATGAATGACCTTCTTTATCAGGAATAAGCCATTCAGAAAATCATCAGGACATATGAAATCTATCATATATAGAATTACCAATACTGCCCAAGCTGTGCGTTCTCTCATGAGTGGAAGGATGCTATGCCAGATGATGAATATAATGAAAAGGACGTATACGAACCACAATTCTCCACCATGGAATAAAAGGTTGTCTATATAAGACCATATTGAGTTTACCTTCCTGTTTACCAAATCTGGCATGGCTAATTTTAAAAGAAGAGTAACAAATGAAAAACTCAGATACGGTACTATTAGCCTTTTGAATTTTTGTTTTATGTTATCCTTCAGGTTTCTTTTTCGTGAATGTGCAAAAAGATAGCCGGATACCATGAAGAAAACATTCATAAAATACGTTTCATTGATACTCATGGCATGTTTGCACCAGGGAATATCCAACATATATATAGGATAGAGAATGAAGCTGTGATTCCAGATCACAGTAAGCATGGCAATACCTTTTATAATGTCTATCTCATCAAATCGTGCCCTGTTTTGCATATATATATTAGTAAGCTTTTGTGTTCCTGCAATTACGATACATGTTCTATAATCCTGTTTTTTAAATCTGGATTTATCATGTTCAATATGTTTCTACATAGTGTCCGTAGATGCAGATATATGCTAAAAGTGAATATTTGCAACCCGTTTCTCCCGTTTTTTCCCAATACTTGTAACATCTCATGATGCCTTTTTTTGCCAGATGATTGCGAGATGCCCCCCATTCTGAAAACAGCCAATTCTCTGCCTATTTTCATGAATTTCGCTCCTTTGCGTGTAAACCTAAGCATGAGATCGAAATCCATTGCTATATGCAGATTTACATCATAACACCCATACTTTTTATATGCTTCCCTGCTGATATATGTGGACTGGTGACACACCAGAAAGTTAAACGGAATTCCATTGTATCGAATGACTGGACGTTCAATGGTCCTGCAATTTGTCAGTTCATCCCATCGGATGGTATGACCTTTAATCACATCATACCCTTCTCGATAGTTTTCCGCGAATGTTTGTAGCGCATTCTCCGTTAACAGATCACCGGCATTAATCATTACAATATAGTCACCTGTCGCATGTTGGATTCCCTTGTTAAATGCATCACTGCGTCCCCTGTCTTTCTCGGAAATGACGACATCGATTTGTTGCCGGTATTTTCCGACAATCGACATTGTATTGTCCGTGGAACCTCCATCGATGAGGATATATTCCTTGTTGGTATACTGTTGATGGATGACGCTGATAATGGTACTCTCTATCTCTTTTCCACAGTTATATGCAATGGTAATCACAGATATCTTTGGATTCATGTCTGCTTGCCTAATTCTTCGATATGTATTTTCTGATATAATTCAATGTATTGCTCAAATTGTACACTCTTATTGTACAGTCTATTGGCTTTCTCTGCACAATAATTCCTGTAATGTTCTTTCCCCTGTCGTATGATAGCCCGTGCAGCCTCAAGCATCCCTTCAGCATCCTCCTTCTCAACAATCCGCCCAGACTTTTCATCAACCGATTCAACACTACCCCCTGTTCGGTATGTAACTACAGGAGTGCCGCAGGCAAGTGCCTCAAGGTTTGTTGTGGGGAAATTGTCCTCTAGTGTGGGGTTAATGAAGACATTGGCCATATTGTAGTATGCGGCAAGTTCTTGTATGCTGTCAGTCCTTTTTATGCAGATGCATTTTCCGGATTCCAGAAGTCTCTGAGCGTGTGGGTCTGTGCCTACAACAATAAGTCTCTCATCATCAGACAGCTTTTCTCTTATTTCCAATAGGCTGTTGATTCCTTTTCTTTCGTTGACTACATTTGCGACATATAGCAGTATGGATTTGTCTCTAAGCCCCATCCTGATTCTCAAATCGTCGTTTTCTTGGAGATGAAAGATGGTTGTGTCTATTCCGTTGTTGATTACACACACCGGGTAGTGCGATAGGAAGGATTCCCTGGTCAGGTTGGCCAACCACTTTGACGGGGTAACCAGCGTGAGACTTTCTACATTCTGAAATGTTGCCTTTTTTCTTGCATAATTCTGCCTTGTCCTATCAATGAACCACGTCGGGGGATATTCCTTTAATGAGGGACAGTGCCTGCACCCACACTTCCATTTTTCGCAGCCTACATAATCAAAATGTGCACAGTGTCCTGTCATGGGCCAACAATCGTGCAGTGTCCAGATGACGGGGATATGATGGCTTTTAATGTATTCAAACAGCATCCCCACATGAATGTAGTGGTTGTGTAGATTATGCAGATGGATGATGTCCGGGTGAATCTTGTCCATCCATTTTATGAGTTTACGGGTTTCGTATTCATTATAAAATCCGTGCATGTCATAGAGCCTTGTTCTTAGAATATTAACCTTTCTCCTGATTGTTCCCTGCAATCCTAGTACATTCTTTGTCTGTTGATTGTTTGTATCGTATCCGTATGCAGCGAATCCCTCTATTCCATGACTCATTTGCAGGGTAAGCAGGTCGTGTACTATTCTCCCAGTTGACCCTCCGTTCTGATACACGGTGTTTATTTGTAATACTCTCATATTCCTAGAATTTCTGACCTGTATGGGATGGTGTCTGCCAGGCCGTGTCGTGATTCGAGATAGTAATGGAACGCATATAACATAATGTATATGACGGATGCTTCCCTGAAATACTTTTTATCTGCTTTGATGATGATTGGCGTAATAATCATAATGCCTATCATCGGGTAATATGAAACTCTGTAGGCAACTTCAAAATATTTTGCCATCAACAGAAAAAAAATGGAGTATGCGCACAAACTAGTGTTCATATACATGAGCACCAGCTGCTTCCTTAATGCTTTTGATTTTTCTTTCAACCCTTTCTTAATATGCAGGTTACAAATATAATACCTGTATAATGAATACATTAGAAAAATTGTAGTGATTAATAGGTTGGACTTTGCGGAGTCAACACCTGTGTCGATATACCGGTCTGTCATTTCTTTGCTTACAATACCTATTGTGCTTATCGTCGTGACAAGTGTGTTTGCCCCCAGGTATAAGATGACTATAATCAGTAGATTGACAAGAATGTGTATTTGCCTTTTTACGAAAATGTTTATTAAAGGTAATAACAAAATAAAAATAGAGGAGTTGTGAAAGGCGTATGCGATAAGCGTTAGGATGCTGAAATGAAAATATTGCCTGTTTGTGTATTTCACAAATGCAAGAAAACAAATTGCTATGGCTAGTGATTGTCTCATCATGGATAAACCGTACCACCACGAAAATAAGAAATAGGGTAGAACGATTAGTGCTGGTTCACACTTCTTGCGAAAGTGGAATGCAGTAATTCCGATCAGTGTGATTTTTATTGCTTCAACAACAAATAAGAAGAAATGTATATCATCGTATACTGCGCTGGATAGATAGTTTAAAAGGTAGTATCCGTATTCTTTTTCGCCCACCACGTTAAGCGCATTATATAGATTGTTGGCCGCGGAAATCCAGTTATAGAACTTGACCACATAGGTATCCATATCGGTGCCGATATCCAGATCTCTGACTCCGCCGATTATCGAGGGAACAAGCACGTACATAGAGAAGAACAGGATAGACAGTTCTGCTTCCTTCTTCCTGTGAGATACTATTCCAAGGTGGTACAGAACTGTGGCAGCTGTTGCTACGATACTATAGAATAACATTGTCCCTTTTTAGAATAAACTAATTATAGTCATTATTTAGCCTATGTATTTAGGAGCTCTGCTAGCGTTCTTTCTGCAATCGTTTTCCACTCATACTGGGACGTTATGTATTCTGATAGACCGATATTATATTCTGATTTGCGCATCCTCAAAATTGCTTCTGCAGACTCCGATACCTTCATTTTTGTAATGGTTATATATTCTTTGGGTAAATATGTGTTGTCTGGATGGTTAGATGCTATTACTATATTACATCCAGTTGCCCCAGCTTCTAGGAGTGAGTTATTTGCAGTATACCTTTTAAGCGGGAGGAACAATACAGAACACTTTAAATATTCGTGTCTCAATTCATCATCTGAAATGTCGGAGAAAAATTTTATTCTTGGGTTATCGGTTATGTATTTGCGGTTTATCTTGTTGGTAACAACGTGGATACTAAGCGTTTGATCACACCTAAGTAGGTAATCATAAACTTTATTGGCAAATTCATAATCTCTTAGCCAATTCCCTACTGTGAGTACAATATTTTCTTTTTTTACACTCCTGTCAACGCTATAAAAATCTGACGCTATTCCATGTGGAATATATACTACGTTATGCTTGCCTTTCAGGTTTTCGAATTTATGAATTTCTGCATTACTGACAAGTATCACACGGTGTGCATATTTCACCTTGCGCTTCTGATTACTATACATGTCAAAGAATTCCATTGGTTGATGGAATGTACATACAAATTTATTACTCCTTTTAACAAAATATCTTAACCATGGTAGAAATGTATTTTCACCATATATAAAATGAAAAACCAAATCCTCTCTTGTGAGCCCTAGCCAGATAATTCTAGCTGCATACCATGGAATCACGGGAGCATCCAGAATCATCAAAGTGATTCTTCTTATAATCCTTTGAATAATTGTCAATTCGTCTCTTCTTTTTTCGCACCTTTCAAAAAAATCCTGACAGTCAATCACATAGTCGTAATTTAGCCATTCTTTAATGTGATGGTATCCGGCATGCGTTTCCTTATGGTGAACAAATGCAAACCCTACATATACTAGCTTCTTCATGGGTGGAACATTCTTTATGGTTTGGCAGTGTCTATGTTGTAATCCGTATGATAATGATTATAGGATGTTGGTGGTTAGTTTATTCTTTTCGATTGATGATTCGCAGATTATGGTTCATTACCACAGTTTGCCCTTCTTCAATATCTTTTACTATCACACAATTTTGGCCGATTGTGACGTTATCGCCTATCTTTACTGCACCAATTATTTTTGTACCGCTACCGATGAAAACGTTGCTCCCGATTATCGCATTGCCTCCATGCTGTGTCTTTTGTCCTATCAGAACACCTGGGTATAGCGTACAGTTTTCACCAAGCCTAGCACCTCCATTTACAATAATCGAGCCCCAATGCCATATTGTCAATCCTTTACCACATGTTCCAGGTTCTATCTGGAATCCAGTAATATGACTTTCTTTTCTGAGCATTTTCAGATGGTAAAGATAGGGGAACAGGTAAATCCTATTCTTATCTTTCATCGTAGAATAATACTCTACGTAACGCATGTGTTTAATATAAGCCCATATATGCTTTTGTTCGCTGATGGGTGTTGAGGTTAGATTGCATTTTAGTCTATCTTTCCATGAGTGAACTTGGGATTTGTAGTTTTTTGAATCTGCTTTTAGGCATTCAATCAAGGCTTCTTTACAAGATATTGTCATGTTATTTTTCTGTCTAGAAATTCTCCTTCTGGCATTACGAGGATATGAATCTCCTTGCTTCTAGGGCTTGTTTGCTTTATTCTTTTTTGGGCTGGAGATGGTAGTCGTCAGTTATTTGTGTCCTATGACGAAGTATTATTGGCTCCTGCATGTTTCGTGAAGGAATTTGGATGAATTCTCCCTCAATTTGTCCAATTTCTGATTCACCAAATCCCATTGTATCATTTTTCTGGCAATTATATTACATAATTCTGGCGAATCAGCGAGTCTGTCCATTAATCCTAAACTCCTTAATAGCGTCTCAAATCTGTCTATGCCACGTTTTTTGTTGGCGTAGACAATGAAGGGTATATTAAATATAATCGAGAAAACCATACCGTGAAAAGAGTCCGTAATCAAGAACTCTGCATTATTCAAAGTTTCTAGCCATGTTTCAATAGAAGGCATTTTATAGTTGTTTCTCCTCCTATTTCTGGAACCAAAAATGCGTTTTTCGTCCATTTTATAGATATTACAAATTTGTTTTGTTATCCTTCGTACGTTGTCATTGTCATCCAGCACGTATGATAGAACGTATTTTCTCTTTACCGCTTGTTTAGCTATTAAGGATTCGTAATGGGATTTGCTCAATAACATTGTGGGGTCAAGTACTACGGTGGGCTGGCATCTTGTTTTCCAATGAAATGTTTCCAATACTTCTAATCCGCTGTCTTCCCTCACACTAACCCTATCAAATAGTTCAATCAATCTTCCGCATTTTTGCTTCTGACTCAATGTAAACTCAGGTCTTTTAACTCCAAAGGAGGCAGCGTATGAAATTTTCAGGATACTATCATTTTCTACAAAGTCCAGAAAGTAATTTTCCACATCCTTCACATAATCAGGGCGCCATATTTGGTCGCTTCCTACTACAATAGCATCATATCTTCCAGTACACTCATCTTTCAGTTCAGACGTAGAGAATAGAGGTTTCGTTTTTGGGGAAATATATTTCTCGACAAATGGCAACATCAATTCTCCCTGTTCCTTGTACTCTTTTTCTTGATTGGCAATTATTGGCCCATGTTCCATGCCACATATGATCTTTATGAATGTTTTTATGAAGTATTGGATTCTGTATGACAGGGGTCTCCTATTATGCCTTCTATATATTAGTTCCACCTCATGTCCCATACCTTTTAGGATTGTCATCAGAGCGTACGCCTGAAGATAACCACCATAGTTATTATTAAATGGCAGTGTAAGAATTCCTATTTTCATAGAGTTTTTACTTTTGATTGACCATGGTTCCAGAAGGGATCAGCCATTCAGCGGCCAATTCTGATTTCCATTCTGTATGTTTTCCATCCGATCTGCTTGTTGCGGAAGGTGATACCTGAGACAGCGGCTTTTGGGGATATTGATGAAAGTTGTTCTGTTTGAGAATTTTGATGTGTCTGGAGGGGCGTCAACTCTTCTTTATTGAACCCCATCATCAGAATCTCTAGCCTTTCCTTTATCCGTTTCTTATATCGTCCTAGGGTTATCCTGATACGCCTTCTGAATGTTGGGCGGAGACTCTTGTTGATCAACTCCGCAATGCATTCCGCTGTGTCGAGATTGATAAAGAATTCGGAACGCCTTGGATGGGGCTGTGTCAGAGATGATAAGCCAGCATTATATTTTGATGCTGCTTCTATGCTTGATTCCTTGCTGGTCACTTTGCTCCAGTCAAGGGCTTGACACCCCCTCTCCGTGTTGACTAGTACAAGGCTTGTGCCTTTGTCGTCATCCATTTCAGGCATTTCGTTATTGATGCCCCAGAAATCGGCTATAGTGATATCGCTGTGGCTCCGCCCTTGCTTGGCCTGGCAGTTGTGGCAGCTGGGTCGGAGAATCAGGTTGGAGAGGAAGGCCCGCATGTAATGGTTCTGCTGGTGGCAGCTGCAAAGCGAGTAGGAATTATTCTCTGCTTCGTATGAAAGGATGAAGTTAAATCGCTTCCAACCGTCACTTTTATTACGGAACTTTATGTCGTTAATGGCTTTTTTGCCCGATGTGGCGACTTCATCCAGATAACGTTGCCACACTTTGGGGCTGGGTGCGCCGTGGCATACGAAGTCAATGGTGGTGAGGTTTTCATATTCCTTGCGGAGGTAGTGCAGAAGTCCAGCAATCTGACAGGGGGAGGCAGAGAACAGGACTTTTCGCCCCTGTTTCAGGAATGCCTCGGCTTCTTTATAGATAGCGCCTGTGCGCGCCTGTACGTATTTACTACCCATAAACGGTATTACGTCTTCCATAGTCTCGGAATATCCGAGTTCCACCTGCCATTCGTTATCAAATCTTGCTCCAAAAACCACTCCTCCTTCCGAAATCGTCTTCTCTGCAAGCAGATAGAAGATGCCACCAGAGGAGCTGTTCATACGTATCCCTTCGTCTTTGTTGAAGGCTGCATAAACATTTAATGGCTTACGTTCCTCGTAGGGATGCAACTCGTGGCAGATTCTCTCGCAGAGCCTGCATCCGATGCAATCTGTCTCATTGATTGAAGGATAGAGGAATCCTTCACTGTCGGGCTGCATTGTGATGCAATGTTTGGGACATCTCATTGCACATGCTGAACAACCGCTGCAAAGCGTCTTGTTTGGTATGCTAGTCATTGCTTCCTGATTTTGTGTAACAGGCCACGTGCTTTTGTCATCACGAAAACACGCTCGTTGGCATTAAGCCCCAGATGATATGCACTGGCAGCAACTGAGATGACGCATGTCAGGCCAATCACAATAAAACGGAATATGCCGTCCTCCATCGTGCAATAGCCTATAGTAGGCGGAATTACAGAGACACCCACGACCAATGCTATCCTTGCGTATATATTGACGACGTAATCCTTAATGCCTATACCTATCAGTGGCCTAAGCATAATCATCCTTGCCAGCTGTGCTATTGCTTCCATGGCAAAATGGGCTAGAAACACGCTGTATGCAGGAAATCCCAATCGTAGCAGTGCATACGACACGGGAAGTATCATTAATAGAATGGTACCACAGACGGCTTGGTATCTTTGTACTTTGCCGGTTGCCTGGTTTGCTATTATCATTGGATTTGCTATGGTATATATTAATGACGTGCATATCATTATCCTTGTGAATGTGGCTGTATTGTCTGGTACCGTCTTAAGCCAGGCTGTAAGGATAAGGTCTGTTTCAAACAGCACTGGCAATGAAAGGAAGAAGAGGAGGTAGAAGGAGAATCTGGCACTGCGGTACATCAGTGTGTGCATCTCCTTCATCTGACCCTGCGCGTATGTCTTTGTAATCTGGGGATTGAGGGCCATCTGGAAGTTTGTTACAAATTGTTGGATGGCTTGCTGAACCTGTACGGAAACTGCCCGTGCTGCATTCACAACAGGCCCGAAAAATACATTCAGCAGCATGTTCAGCCCTTGGGTAAAAAAAACTGCTGACAAATTGCCGAACATGTTCCATCCAGCAAAGCCGGTCATTTCCTTGAACAAGGATTTATCCCATACGTGCCGATATTTGCTTTCATTGAAATGGCTATTGCAGTAATAGCTGTATATCAGTCGGATTGTTATCTGTACTGCAAGCAGTAATAAGGCATATAGTATTAGTTTGTCAGCTGAGAAAGCCAGAAGAATGTATACTATGGCAAGCTTTAGCAGAACTTCCAGCACTGATATGTAGGCAAAGGCTGACATCCTCTCGTGCGCAATAATGGTAGCATTATATGGTACGCTCATTATCATTACTACTGTGGAGGCTATTGAGCATTGGAGCACGCAAAAAGCGGCATCCATCCTATCGTCAGGTATTGTCATTTTGTTATACAGGAACCATGACCCAACGGTTTCGCCTAGTATAATAATAAGGACTGAAATTAACGCATGTATCTGCAGGGAAGTGCTAAAGACGGTACGCAGTTGATTCTCGTCCCCTTTGCCAAGTGCAAATGTAATGTATCTCTGCGTGGTTGATGCCATAGAGCCATTGATGAAACCGAACATAGCCACGACTCCGCCCACCACATTGTATATCCCATAGTCCTCTATCCCCAATGTTTCCAAGATGATACGGCTCGTGTAGAGCGAGACAGCCATCGTGAAGAGCATTCGGCAATAGAGTAGGAGTGTGTTCTTTGCTATACGTTTGTTCTTTTCTGATGAATTTGGCATGCGAGCACTCAATTGGGAGGATTATGTTTGGTCTCTTCCGGGAAGATATACTTACTTTGTCCGAGAAGTAGTACTTACTTTGCCGATGAAGTATATCTTCTTTGAAATATCAGTAGTTCCTATGGTGTTTATGTATGCGTTGTCTTGTATGTTACATTGTGAACGTTGGGCCTTTTGGGAAAAGTCACCAAAGTGCATCCAACAGGACATGCTGTGAAGTTTTACCGTTGAGATGATACTGTGGTAGACATCTTCCCTTATTCAGAATCGTATAATTAGCTTGCGTCGAACGCGACAAAATACCCTTAAAAAAGTATGTCAACATAAATGGCAAAGTATCTAAAGATAAATGGCAAAGTATGTTTAGATACTTGGCAAGGTATGTCAGGAGCCATTTCCATCCCCTACCATCTCAGCTCTACGGCTGCCGGGAATAGGCGGCGGGGATCACCATAGACAAGGGCGGAGTGGGCAAGGTTGCTGGTGGAGAGACGGAGTTTGGGTTTGTGGATGGTCTGGCCATTGATGTGCACGGTCACGGGGCGCTTCAGGTCCACAAGGTGCTCGTTCAGGAAGAGAGTGATGTGGCCGTATTGCGCGGGCGTGTACGAACGACTGAATTTCAGCTGTATGCCATAGATGGAGTCTGTTTCGATGCAGGTGTAGCGGACATTGTCTACCGTGATGTTCACTTCGTTGTCTTGTATCCTCACCTCATAGCGTGTGCGAAGCCCGGCATCGGGACGTTCGTGCACCCAGAGGTTGTAAAAGCCATCGCGGTGGCGGCCATCCATTTCATAGTCTTCCCAAATGAAATGTGCGGGCCATGGGTTGCGCTCGAACTGGAGAAGCCATGGTGTGGTGGGAGAATAGTCTATGTGGTGCCCGCGGTCAGGAATCAGTTCTACATTGTGAGGATATTCGCCTGGAACAAGCCGCTCTAGGCTGTCGAGCGCATCCCGGACGTAACCTGTAAGCTTGTTGCGATAGAAACCACGGTCTTCATTGCCGGTGCGCAGGGAGAAACCTATGTTGCCCACGTTCTCGGCTGGTGCATTCATGAGCGGCTCACCGCCCGCCATGGGGCCAGCTGCTGCCAGATAGTCGGCATAGAAGGAAGCCAGACGCTGGGACCCATACCCTCCTTCTGAGATGCCAAAGATATAGATACGGACGGGGTTGACGTAGGGGCGCATAAGTGCTTGACGTAACAACTGCTCCCATGCGTATTGTTTGCTACGATGCCACCATCTGTACCATCCTTCCTCGTTGGGAATCTGAGGGATGAAATAGATGGAGGGGGAATCCTTGAACATACCAGCCAGTTTCAACCCTGTGGACCACTCATGTGCTTTTGGGCCTGAGCCATGGAGGTAGAGGAACAACGGGTAGCCCGCTTCAGGCTTCTCCCCTTTGGCACCGAAATAGTATGGCATTATGGCATGAGGTTCAAGGTCGGCTGGGAGGTTCCAGGCATGTGGCTTGGCTTGAAGCAAGGAATCTGGTTCTGCAAGGAGAGTGGGAGAGGAGCAACTGGCATTTGCCTCGCACCAGGCGGACCATACCATCTGGCGCTGTTTCTCCAGGTTTTTTGCAGAAAAGACTTTCTGTGGGATAATGGCGGTGGTATCGCCTCTGAGCTGACCGACAAAGTAGCTGTATACCTTGCTCTGTCGTTGTGCGTGTAGTATGCCAGCCAGGCATACGATGGCAAGAAAAATGTGGGTTCTCATGTACTGTTGTGTCTATGTATATTCCAGATAGCTGATGGGGATTTCCACCCGTGCGCTGCCCAGAATATTGATGCAGATGGAAAAAATGGCCTTCCCTTCACCATCGTGAAGCACATATCCCTGAAGTCCTTTCAGTGGGCCGGCACCTACTTTTACCTTGTCGCCACGTTTGATGGATGAGGGGTCGATGGTGACAGGCATCTCAGACTGTTCCACCATGCTGCGGAAGTCATCCATCTGTTGGTCGGTGATGTAGGCAAAAGGGGTGATGCGGGAATTGTCCTCGATGCGTGCATGGTCCTTGATGAATCCTTTTACAAAGGGGGCATGCTTGCTGAGGAGGTATCTTGTGGACTCTGTGCACCGGATGAACAGGTAGCTGGGACAGACTACCCTGTCCACCATCTTCTTCCTCCCGTTTCGCCACAGGTGTTTCTCCCTTTGGGTAGGCACATAGGTTTCTACGCGCTCCGCTTCAGGTGTAAGGTCGGCGAGCAGTGGTTTCACCTTCTGGGCGCAGGCCTTCTCGGTGTTGTGCATAACCATGGCTACAAACCATCTCCGTGGCTCCTTTTCCTCGACTGAAGATACGCCTCCGGCGACGGCAAGCGACATTGCACTTGTCGGACTGGACGGGAGAATGGATGTCTCTGCTTCCATTTCGGATAGTACCTTTTGTGTGCAAAGTTACTGATTAAATTTGATATAAACCCCAAATTAGTGGAGAAAAAACCGGGATTTCGGTTTTATAGCAATGTTTTACAGAAAAACGCGGTGGAAATGCGGATAACCTCTGGCATCACGGGATAGAAACCGTGGTCGGCACCCTTGAGCAGGTGGAGCTCGCTCTTTTTCCAGACACTATGGTAGCGCTCGCTGTAGGAGTAGGGTGCGATGCGATCGCCTGTGCCGTGAATCAGGCATACGCGCCCCTTGTAGCGGGCCGCTGTTTCATAGATGGGCAGGGAGAAAGCTGTGAGAATATAGTTGCGCCCCAGATTGCGGTTGCCAATGGTGACAAAGGGTGGGGGATCCAGCGGGTTGTAGGGCACACCAAAGGTGTTGCCGCGTATGGCATCTTCGCGCAGTACGGCGGCTGGTGCAAACAATGTTACGGCTGCAACTGCCTTGCTCCCCAGTTCTCCGGCCAGCATGGAAGCTACTACGCCCCCTTGCGAATGGCCGGCCAGTGCAATCTTGCCAATGTCGGGCATGGCCTTCAGATAGTTGTAGACGCAACGTGCATCCTCAATCTCGTTGGGGACAGTCATTTCTTCCGTGGCACCCTCGCTCTCGCCATGCGAGTTGAAGTCGAACCTTATGCTCCCTATGCCTTTTGCCTGTAGGCTGTCGGCCAGGATGGAAAGCATCTGGGCTTCTTTGTTGCCGCCGTAGCCATGCATCAGAATCACCACGGGCGTTTTTTTACCACCCGTTATGCGTTCTGGCATTTGCAAGATGGCCGCCAGCCGCCCTTTGGAGCCGTTGATCCATAACTGGGCGCTTTCCTGCTGTTGACTGTATGCCACAGAGGTGCATAAAACCACCAACAGCAGCAGAAATATCCGTCTTTTCATCATTTGCATCATTCGTTTAGCAGGAGTGATTCTCCTTCGTGGTTGGCTACGCTCAGTTTGCCATCGGCCAGCACCCATGCGGGTCCGAACAGCTCTTCGCGTGTGCCTTGTTTCAGAATGTAGCTACCATCGGGCAGGGCATAGAAGCGATGACCGATGCTGTCGCGCAGACCTATGTCCTCCAGTATACGCTTGCCATCGAGCACGCCATGGCGCAATATCTGGAAATGAGGGATTATCTGTATGTCCGTAAGGCCCAGCCCTGGCATGAATCTGTGATAGAAGGGATTGAGTGTCTCTCCCTCTAGTTCGGGCATGGCATAGACATTGGCGGCACAGTTCATGCTTCCCGCACTGATGCCCATGACGGTGCCTTCCCATTGAGCGAGCATCTCCCTGAGCCCAATGCGCAGGAAGAAGGTATTCTGGGTGGGTACGTGGCCTCCGCCCAGGATGATGAAATCAGCCTCCTGCACCAGCGTTTCTGCCTGAAGGGCCGTGCCGCTGTGCAGGAGGTTGTATGAAAGGAAGTTCAAACCGGCTTCGGCCAGTGTCTCCTTCATGCTGATTGCTGCATACTCCGTCATGGCGATGTCATCAGGCGAGCTGGCGATATAGAGTCCATGGGCAGGTCGTGGCACCACGCGCAACAGCCGTTCGGCAAACCCATGGGCCGGGTTCACGTCGGCATGCCCTTCTAGGCAAGGACTGCTGGTAAGCAGCAATGTCAGTTGTTTCATGCTTCGTTTTCCAATACTTTCTGCATGAAGTAGGCCAGCTGTCTGCGCCACCAGCACCAGTCATGGTCTACATCATATCCCCAATAGTCGAACCATGCGGGCACATGCTTCGAACAGAGGATCTCATCCAGATGACGTGTGCTCTCCAGCAGCTCGTCCTCCCATCTGCCCTGTCCCACGCACACGATGATGCGGCGCTGGCGGTAGCGTTGCATCCAGGGATGGTCTTCCGGCATATTGGCCAGAAAATCTTCGGGCGAATTGGCATAGGTGAGTTCGTCGTGATAGTTGCCAAAACCGTAGGCGGCATGGTAAAGCCCGCTCAGGGCGATGAGTGTGTCAAACACGTCGGGACGGCGGAAGAAGAAGTTTCCCGCATGGAAACCGCCCATGCTGCATCCCGTGACAATGAAGGTCTCCTCGGGTGTCCGTTGCAGCGAGGATAGCAGTTCGTCCATGATATAGTGGAACCACTTTTCGTGGAGTTCGATGCGCGAGCGGCAGTCTCCGCCCCTGTTTGACCATGTTTCCCCGTCGATTCCGTCCACACAGATTACATGTATCTGTCCTCGTTCTATCCAGGGTGCAAGCACATCAATCATGCCAAAGTTCTCATAGTCGAAGAACCGGCCGTCCTGGCTGGGGAACACAAGTACGCCACGTCCTTCCGTGCCGTAGGTCTTGTATTCCATGTCGCGGTTGAGCGATTTGCTGAATGTCTTTTGATAGTTTATTTCCATTTTCTTGTCTTTTTTATTGTACACGGTTGCACACGTCGAAGAGGAAACTGTCCCTCTCTTCGATGGTCTTGAACCGTGCGATGTAACTTTGGTTGCCCATGGCTCCGCTCAGTGCGTCGGGGATGCGTTCCCACATCTTTAGCGCGTAGGCATACTTGTCCATGAGTTCCTCATGGGACATGTGGTACTGCACATTGTCTCGCCGGCCGGCAAAGACGCAGTAGTAGTCGTCATGGGGGTCAGGCATCACGCGGCGGTCAAAGACAATCATGTCGGCCCACAACTTGTACACGTCTACGTTGTGGGCATAGTTGATCATGTCGGGTGTGAAGCCGCCACCTGGGCGCATATTCACCTCCAGCGCCACAAAGTCACCCACTTCGCCCAGTCCCTTGTGGGGACGTTCCAGACGGAAGAACTCCAGGTGCACAAAGCGGCTGGTTATGCCAAAGGCCTTTACGGTGCGGCGGCCCCAGAAGCGCAGGTTCTCGTTCATTTCCGGCTCCACGTAGTATGTGCTGTCCAGATTGTAGGTGACAATGTCGGAGATGCTGGGCGGACACACGCACATGCTTTCGAACAGCGGTTCGCCCTTGCTGTTGATGATGGCATCGTAGGTGCAGATGTCACCCGTGACAAATTCCTCCACTACATAGTCCTTGATTTGAGGCGTGTTGGCAAACAGGCGCCAGAGATCCTGCTCGTCATTGATTTTCATGGCTCCGCCTGCACCCACACCCACATCGGGCTTGGCAAACAACGGGTAGCCTGCCTCGGAGGCAAAATGGCGCACGGCTTCCAGTCCTTCTGATGCCTTTATCTGGCGTGCGGTGCGGATGCCGCCCTGGGCATAGTATTTTTTCATCTCGGATTTCTCCTTGATGCTTTCTATATGGTCGGTCTTTATGCCGGTGCACACATTGAAATCGGTGCGTAGCCTTGCATCCTGTTGCAGCCAGTATTCGTTGTTGCTTTCTATCCAGTCGATACGTCCGTAGTGGTGGGCGAAATAAGCTACAGCCCTGTACATCTGGTTGTAGTCCTCCATATTGTCCACATGGTAATACTCGGTCAGCACCTCACGCAATTGGGGTGTCAACTCGTTGTAGGCAGCGTCGCCTATTCCCAGCACATTGGCTCCGTCACGCTTCAGGTGGGCACAGAACTGCCAGTAGTTGGTGGGGAAGTTTGGGGAGATAAATATAAAGTTCATATATCGAATGGATTAAAATGTTGATGATGCTACTCTTGGCAGCCTACATAGGTCTCCAGCAGTTTGGCCTGTTCGTCGGGCATAATCCACAGTTGTCTTACCGATGCAGGTACTACAATGGCCTCCCCTTTGTGAAGGAAGATGCCGCGTCCCTTGTCGGGATAGATGAATGAACAGCCCTCCAGCGATATGTAAATGTGGAACGACTCCTCCTGGTACTCCCTGTGGAAGGGCATGGTTATTTTTATCTCATTGGTCACGAAATAGGGGCAGCACACCAACGGCGTGAGCTGGTTGCGGTGCTCCATATAGTGTACCTTGGGGTCGGTGGTGATGTCGTCAAAGTTGATGGCTTCCAGGGCCAGCTCGGTATGGAGTTCCCTGAGCTTGCCCTCCCTGTCCTTGCGCATGTAGTCATAGATGCGATAGGTGACGTCGCTTGTCTGCTGTATCTCTGCTATTTCCATGCCGGCCCCGATGCCGTGCACTCTTCCGGCGGGGATGTAGAAACAGTCGCCTGGCATTACGTTGGTCTTGCACAGGTCGCCCTCGATGCTTCCGTCGGCCACCTTGTGGGCATAGTCGTTCACATCCATCCGCTGCTTGAAGCCTGCTATCAGCTGGCTTCCACGGTCGGCCTCCATTACATACCACATCTCGTTTTTCCCCATCTTCCCGTGTCGCGCCTTGCTCAGCGCATCGCCCGGGTGTACCTGTATGGAGAGGTCCTGCCTGGCGTCGATAAACTTGATGAGCAGCGGGAAATCGGTGTCTGTGTGAGCCAGTACGGGCTCGCCCAGAAACTCCTTGCCGTAGCGTTGTACCACCTCAGGCAGTGTCATGCCGCGGTCTTCACCGTTGATTACCACTGATTCCGAACCTTTCACGGCCGATACCACCCATGTCTCCGAACCCCAGAGCGTGGGTTTGTAGATGGGGTTGAATTTCAGTATGTCCATAATATGTCTATTTCCTGCGGGTCTTTGTTCCCTTGGTGTGCTGGCCCTTCCGCACACGGTAGACGATGCGTGCCAGCCTTATCTCTTCGGCATTGTAGACGTCACCATACTCCTCCATGGCTGTGTCCAGTGCGTCGGTATTGGCACTCTCGAAATATTCGGCCAGCTCCTGCACACACGTCTCGCCCAGCACCTCGTCCGTGAAGTAGGTGATGTCGAGGCTCTTGTGTGCGGCCACCATCTCTTCCAGGTCATCTAGCACGTCTTCCAGGTCTATGCCCTCGCTTTCGGCATAGTCATCGAGGGCAATCTTACGGTCAATAGCCTGGATGAGCTTTATCTGTCGTTTGGTGTGGGGCGATGCCTGCAGCCCTTGCAGTCCCTGCTGGTTTTCCTTCAGGGTGCTTGTCAACAGTTCCTCCAGATTGTCGTCCGGCGAGCCAGCATTATAGTCCTCCTCGTCGTTTACGGTGAATGCGGTGGGCGACTTCACGAACTTCTTTCCCGCGGGTGTAACGCTTATCTGCTGGGTGCGCACGCCCTTTGTCTTGATGTATCCGGCTTCTGTGGCCGCATCCAGTATAGTGTTCCAAAAGTCTTCGTCATGCTCCTCGCCGGTGCCGAAGGCCTCCGTTTCATCGAGGTGCTGTTCTACAATATCCTTACTCTCCTTTCCTGTCAGTAAGTCAATCAACAGCGTTTTAGCCATTGATGTCTTTACCTCAATCAGTGCCTTCAGGATGGTCAAAAGTGACATCTTTGCGTCCATATATTTTCCTCTATATAGTATAATACCTAAAATTGCGGGTGCAAATATAGAGTAAAATGGCAGAGCGGCAAAGAAATTGGGCGATTTTTTTTTGTTTATGCGTGATATTCTTTTTTTACTCGCCCATGAAGGGTTTTACGATTTCCTCTGTCCGCGACCACAACTCGTTCATCTTGGGATGGTGTATATATTTGTTGCTCAGGCGTATGCTTCTGCCTGAACGGTTGAATGTGCCTGTCTGGCCTTCCTTGTCCTTGCTGAGAAGCAGCTGGATAGCCGTGTCGGCCCCTTGCCGTGGTGTGCGTATGAACGGGCGGAACACGAGGTCTGTGATGGGGTCGAAAAACATTTGCATTGTAATCATATTCGTGCTCACGATGCCGGGGTCGGCAGCATTCACGGTGATGCCCTTTTCCTTGACACGGCGGGCGAGGTCGAGCGTGAAGAGTGTGATGGCCAACTTGGTGTTGCTGTAGACGGGAATGCGCCAGAAGGAGCCCTTACGTCCTTTCTCAAAGAATGCGGGGAAATCCAGATGTCCCAAACAATACACACAGGAGGCCATGTTCACGATGCGTGCGCCCGGTTGCATCATGGGCAGGAGCAACCGTGTGAGCAGGTAGGGTCCCACATAGTTTACGCTCACCGTTCTTTCCAGTCCGTCCACTGTGATGTGGCGGCCGGTTTCCATGGTGCCTGCGTTGTTCATCAGCAGCTGTATGGAGCAGCCCCTTTGCTTCACCTCCTTCACGAAAGCGGCCACGGTAGAGAGGTTGGCCAGGTCGATGCCCAGCACCTCGATGTGCTCGTTGCCTGTTTCCTTCTTTAGCAGTTCGCATTTAGGCTGGGCCAGTTTGGGGCTATAGCAGGCCATTATCACATGGTAGCCTGCCTGTGCCACGGCGCGTGTCTCTTCGAATCCCATGCCGCTGTCGGCACCGGTTATGATTGCAGTATTCATCTGTTCTGTTCTTTTTCTATTCGTTCTATTTCCTTTACGATGGCCTTTGGCAACTGTTCGCACAGCTGCTTGTGGCATGCCATTTCACGGCTGTACATGCGTGCGATGCAGTAGTTGCTGTGGCCGCAGGTGCAGCGGTGGTGCGGGTCTTTCTTCAACTGGTTCACGAAATCCCTTTCGTTGAGCAGGCTGCGGGCCATCTGTACGGCTTCGAATCCATGCGAGAGCACTTCGTTTATCTTGTCTCCTGCCACCAGACCACCCACATAAATGAACTTCATATCGGGCAGTGCCTTCCTGAATGCCAGTGCATCCTCCAGGAAGTAGGCCTCCGTGTAGTCGACTGTGGGCACCATCATCTTTCCGAAGGCCCTCACACCATATTTCAGCCATGCCTTGTCCATATAGTGTGTCATGGTGTAGATGGGCATTTCGCCGCGCATCACGTACATGGGTGTGGCACTCACCAGTCCTCCGCTCAGCACGATGGCATGGGTGCCCAGCTCCTGCAGTCTTCGGGCTATCTGTATGCTCTCGTCAATGGTGGTGCCGGGGTGCTTCAGGCCGTCGCGCATGTTCATCTTCGCGATGACGGCCATGTCGTTGCCTGCGGCCTTCATCACCTCCTCCATGCACAGGGTCATGAAGCGCATGCGGTTCTCCAGCGTGCCTCCGTATTCGTCGTGCCGGTGGTTGAAATAGGTGTTGAGAAACTGGTCGATGAGATAGCCGTGGCCACAATGGATTTCCACACTGTCGAACCCGGCCTCCCTGGCCATATTCACAGCATCGCCAAATTTCCTGGCCAGCGGGGGCAGCTCCTCCCGCCTGAGACCGCGCACGATGGTGGGGGAGTAAAGGTTGAAGCCTGTGCACGCACCTACGGGAATACAGCCGCAGATTTCCTTGTGGCTCATGTTTCCGCAGTGCCCCAACTGTATGCCGGCAGCGGCACCCTCGGCATGAATGCCGTCGGTGAGCTTCCGCAATCCCGGCAGGATGTCCTTGCACATCACCAACTGGCGGTCAAAGCTGAGTCCACTTTCGGTCACCGCTGCGTATGCCACGGTGGTCATGCCCACGCCTCCACGTGCCACATCGGTGTGGTAGTCGTAGAGCATCTGGCTGGGTAGGTGGCCGGGGCACATGCTCTCAAAGGCTGCGCTTCGGATGGTCCTGTTCCTAAGGGTGAGTGGCCCTATATGGGCTTCTTCAAAGATCTTGTTCTGCATGTTTCCTGATATACATTAATATATATAGGGTATGATGCGCTTGCGTCCGGCCAGTGCATCCTTCCCGAATTCCTGCTTGTATTTCTTGTAGATGGCATGTGCCCTGGGTACCAGATTGGCTGCTGTCCACCACACGAACATCCATCCCGCGGCATTGCCCAGGAGCAGGGCATAGCCCGTCCATTCCACCAGTTCGCCCAGATAGTTGGCACTGGTCACATAGCGGTACATGCATCCTTGGGGCAGGTAGTGGCGTGTGTCACCTGGCTTGCGCAGGTGGCAGATGATGCTGTCCGACTTGATGTGGAGCCATGCTCCGCCCACAAACAGTGCTATGCCTATCCATGTGGCGGGACGTAGGGCATACTCGGCCGCGTGGGCATATTCCTGGCTGGGAAACAGGAAGATGCTGCTTCCCAGCAGGAGGCTGTTCATGAGATTGAAGGCCATGCCCATACCGATGATGCACACGGGCATACGGCTTTTCCCCTTCAACAGGAAGGGGAAGATGAGCGTGCGGTAGACATAGTGCGTCATATAGAGCAGGGCAAATACAACCGGCCATAGCTGGGTGTCGCTTGCCGTTGCCCACAGATAGGCCATGGGCAACAGGGCAGGGCACTCCATAAGCATCCATCCCCATTTGTTGCCGATGCTCCATCCCCACTTGTTGCTCCTGAACTTGCCATAGCCTGCATTCACAAAATAGAGGCACACGAACACTACAAAACCCAGCATGGCCATGTAGCGCAACAGCATCTGATAGGTGTCTTCCAACATTGTCATAACCATAGCATTAGGGCTTTACTGGGCTTATCCACAGGCTGTAGCCGATTTCACCGGCCGGCATCTCGTATTGCGGCAGCGGGCCAGGACCACAGCTGGCGTTGCCAAGGCCACGCATGGCGGCATCCAGATGGAGAACCACTTCCTCACGTTTCACCTTGGGCAGTTCATGATTGAAGCGTGTGCGCCAGAGGTCCTCGTCGGTATAGTGTTGTGCGCTGAAGAGGAAACGGCCAGCCGTGGCTGTAATGCGAAGACCTTGGCCGTCGCCTGCGGTGAGCTGGAGCCAGCGTACATCAGTGCGTCCGCCCATTGTCTGCGGTTTGGCATACGGTTCGGCCATGTCGGTCACCGTGGTTCTATAGTTGCCCACAAAGGCAGCGTCGTGGCGGTCGGGATAGTTCTCGATGGGGCCTCTGCCCAGCCATTCCACCTGTTCCAATTCCTTGGAGAGCATCGTTTCGAAGCCCAGACGTGCAAAGTCGCTGTTCTGGCTGTTGTCAAAGAGGGCATGTATCTCCATGGCACCGTTGCCCATTACTTCGGTGATGAGTGTCAGGGGTACTACGCTCTTTCCCTGTTTCACCTCCAGCCGGGCCTTCACAGTGGCTTTCTGCTTGGTTTCGTCCATCGTGTAGCTCCATTCCTTGCTTGTCACCTCAGGTCTGGCGTTGGCGTTGCGGCGGTCGTTGCTGATGCTCCGGAAACCGTTGAACTGCATTTCGCGGCTCACCATCTCGCGCCCGCCATACTGGATGCTCTTCACCATGCCTTGCTTGTTCAAGGCGATGCTCCATCCCTTGCCGCTCAACTGTACGCCGTCGGCTGTTTCCTTTCCTTCCATGGTGGGAAGGGAGGATGTTCCCCTATCGGTGCGCTGCTGGTAGATGCTGCGCACGTCAAAATTGTCGGCCAGTTCCAGCTGTTCCTCGGCCACCACATGGCCTGCCTCAGCCCATGAGGTGGCCTGCTTCAGTCGCAACTGCACGTTCAGATGGTGCCATCCCCTGATGGCAGGTGTCTTCACTGGAAGAGTCAGTTCCTTGGTTTCACCCGGTGCGATGCTGGGCAATTGCATGGTGCCTTGTTCCTGCACCTTGCCGTCGGTGGTGAGCTGGTAGGTGAGCTCCAGTTCGTCCAGATTGGTGAAGCAGTAGCGGTTGTGCAGCGTCAGCGCATTGTCACCCTTGCGCTTGATGGTCACGTACTGGTACACCTTTTTCACCTGTTCCAGCTTGGGCGTCACCTCGCGATAGCCCGTCACAATGCCGTTGCAGCAGAAGTCGGCATCGTTGGGATGGTCGTTGAAGCCGCCTCCGTAGTACAGGTTGTGGTCGTCTTCGCCATATTTGCACAGGCTCTGGTCCACCCAGTCCCAGATGCATCCGCCAATCATCCGCTGGCTTTCAAATTCAATGTAGTCCCAGTATTCCTGCAGGTTGCCGATGGAGTTGCCCATGGCATGGGCATATTCGCACAGGAAGAAGGGTCTGTCCTGCTTGCTCTGGTCCTTGTCCTGCTCTATCATACTGGGCACACTGGGGTACATGCGGCTGTCCATGTCGGCGGCTCCGTTCATGCCCTCATAGTGTACCATGCGGCTGTCCAGTGCAGCAATGGCCTTGCGCCCCTCAACGAAGTTGTCACCGCCTCCGCATTCGTTGCCCATGCTCCAGAAAATGACGCTGGGGTGGTTCCTGTCACGCAGCACCATGCGTTCCATACGGTCGAGATAGGCATCGCGCCAGTTGGGGTTGCGGCTGAGCGAGTGGTTGCCATGGCATTCCACGTCGGCTTCGTCCATCACATAGATACCGTAATAGTCGCACAGCGCATACATACGCGGGTCGTTGGGGTAGTGGCTCGTGCGCAGGGTATTCAGGTTGTAGCGCTTGAACAGCAACACGTCCTCCATCATGCTCTCCAGGGGCACGGCCTTTCCGTAGATGGGATGCGTGTCGTGGCGGTTGGCTCCCTTGAAGAGCACACGCTGGTTGTTCACATACACGCGTCCGCCCTTGTTCTCAATTTTGCGCAGTCCGTATTTCAGGGTGCTCACTTCTCCGTCGAGCGAGACGGTGAGCGTGTACAGGCTGGGCTTCTCGGCACTCCACAGCTCGGGACTGCTCACGTGCAGCCTGGTCACGGCCTCGATGCTCTTCTTCGCTCCAAGAGCCGGCAACTCCACGTTTGCTTCTGCCACCACGCCGCGGCTGTCGAGCAGCTTCACAACGGCTGTCTTGGGTTGTGTCTTCTTGCCCGTGTTCTCCACATCAAGCTTCACTTCCACGTCGGCCTGTGTGAGGGCGTTGTTGAAGGTGCTTGTCATATAGATGTCGCGTACGTGAGTCTTGTTGCGCGCTTCCAGGTATACGTCTCTGTGGATGCCGCTCATGCGGAACATGTCCTGGTCCTCCAGATAGCTACCGTCGCTCCATCGGTACACCTCCACACAGATGAGGTTCTCGCGTCCGGCCTTCACGTATTTCGTCACGTCAAAGTCGGCTCCAGTGTTGGGGCCTTGGGTGTAGCCCACCTTCTTGCCGTTGATCCATACGTATGCCGCACTGTAGATACCGTCGAAGTGGAGATAAATCTGCTTCTCTTCCCATCCTGCGGGGAGGCTGAAGGTGCGTCGGTAGCTGCCCACGGCGTTGGGCTCGTCCACCACGGTATAGCCCTCCTGTCCCTGTATGAAGGGCGGGTTGTTCTTGAAGGGGTAAGTAACATTGGTATAGATGGGCGTGCCGTAGCCGAGCATTTCCCAGCAGCTGGGCACATTGATGGTTTTCCATGCGCTGGCGTCGAACGAGGTCTTGTAGAAGTCCTGCGGACGCTCTTCGGGGGCTTTCACCCAGTGGAACTGCCACTTGCCGTTGAGCAGCATGCGCAGCGAGCTCTTGGTGTGGAGCCAGGGCTGCTTGTAGGCTTCATCGTTCATCATCTCCTGTTCCGAAGCGTAGGTGAAGAAGGTGGCCCGCCCGGGCAGTTTGTTGATGCCCAGGATGGCAGGGTTCTCCCAGTCGTTCTTGCTGCTGCCTGCATCCGTCATGGCCACCACTTTGAGGTTGGTCTTTTCCAACCGCCAGCTTACGTGCGCGTCGCCCTTGTTCCCGTTCTTTATCCACACCCGGCCGCCTGGCTGACAATTGTCATTGTAGCCCAACTTCAGCCCTCCGGCCGCGCAGGTGAGGCAGTACGTGCCCTCTCCCGTCTGTTCGATGGTCCATCGCTGGTTGGCGTTGTTGGGGTCCATGGCCCAGGGGCACACTTCTCCCTCCTTGTTGCCGTGGCTGGCATTGTCGAGTGCCATTTGCGTGTAGGGGTTGTACACCACATATTCGCCAGCCTTCTCGGCAGGGATGATGCGCCACACTTGCGAGGGTGACTTCTTGTTGACGGGGGTAAAGGTGATGGTACCGCTTTGGTTGTCCAGTGCCAGGCCGTCGCCGATTTCCAACCGGTAGCCCTGCTCTTTGTTGAACTCCTGCGCCCTGGCAGCGATGACTGTCATACAGATGCCACATAGGAAGGCAATGACGTGTGGGATGATTCGCTTCATGAATATTGTCGTTTTTGTTAATAAAATACAATTCCAATGGGTTTTCTTGTGCAAAGATAGGGTTTTTTCCTGAATAATTTGCTATCTTTGCGATGATTTTTCATAAAATATACGGAATTATGCTTAGAGTAAACTGTTTTTTCAAGGCCAACGAGGGCGAATACAATCGCGCTTTGGAGGCTGCCATTGCCCTCACTGCCAAGTCGCAGTCGCACGAGGGCTGCCGTGGGTATGACGTGTTCGAGAGCGCTACCCGTGGTGATATTTTTTCTATTATCGAGACCTGGGAGTCTCAGGAACTGCTCGACAAACACATGGCCACCCCCGAGTTTGCCCAGTATGTGGCCGTTATTCAGGAGTGTGGTACGCTGTCTGTTGAGATCATGCACAAGGGTTAGCCCATTGAGTAAATATGTTATATACCCCTTCAGTATTTAGCCAGGGTCGTAGTGATACGCCCCTGGCCTTTTTGTTGTGTGCCCGTCTGATTCACTGCTGGTTGTCATCCTCTTCCACCGGCACGGAACGGTCCGCTTCTGGCTGATGCGGCATCAGTAATTGCTCTTCGTTGTAGCGGGGGCGGTCCTTCACTTCGATGTAAATCTTTCCGATGTATTCGCCCACGACACCGAGCGCAATGAGGATACATCCTCCCACAAGCCAGATGGAGATAATCAGGGATGCCCAGCCGGGATTGGTCTGGTGGACGAAATAGGAGTGAAGGGTCCATGCCACCACACAGAGGGCCACAAGGATAAACAGACAGCCTGCCCAGATGATCATCCTCACCGGTTTGACGGAGAAGGAGGTGATACCATCCACTGCAAAATGGAGCATCTTGCTCAGCGGATACTTGGATTCACCTGCAAAACGCCTGGCACGGTTATAATACACCTTATCTGTGTGGTAGCCGATAAGCGGTACCAGCCCACGCAAGAAGAGATTGCGCTCGCGGTAGCGGCTGAGCTGCTCCAGCGCCCTACGGCTCATCAGGCGAAAATCGGCATGGTTATAGATGACGTTGACGCCCATCTGCTGCATCAGCCGGTAGAAGGCCAGTGCAGTGGTGCGCTTGAAGAAGGTGTCTGTGGTACGTTCTTTCCGGACCCCATAGACAATGTCATTGCCTCGTTTGTAGCTGGCTACCATTGCACGGATGGCCTTCACGTCGTCCTGCAGGTCGGCATCGATGGATACAGCGATGTCACATTCTTTCCTGACAGCGTTCAAACCGGCCATCAAGGCATTCTGATGGCCTACGTTTCCCGCCAGGTTTAGGCCGCAGGCGTAGCGAGACGTATGGTACAGCTTCTCAATCAGGCACCAGGTGCCGTCACGACTGCCGTCGTTGACATAGAGTACGTAGCTGTTCGGTGCAATTTCTCCTGTCTGGGTCATTTCCTCCAGCAGGGTCGAAAGTTGCCGGTGCGTTTCAGGCAATACCTCCTCCTCCTTGTAGCAAGGTACCACAATGGCCAGCCGGGGCAGCGGTGAGTGAGGCTCGTTTGTTCGTTTATTGTTTGTCATGATGCGTCACAGTTATTTCTTGAATACAAATCTGACAAGGAGAAAGTTGACGGGAACCACGGTGGCATATACAAGCATGGGCGCCCATTGTGAGGGCACTCCCGTCCAAAGGAGGAAGTTAAACACACCCATGTGCAGCAGATAATTGACCAGGTGTGCACCGCCAAAGCCGATTCCTCGGTGCCAGGTGGGTGGCTTCTGGAATGTGAACCAGGCTGTGAGGTAGAAGTTGGCCAGAAAACTGAGCCCGTAGCCTA
This sequence comes from uncultured Prevotellaceae bacterium, assembly GCA_945865175.1. GTDB lineage: Bacteria > Bacteroidota > Bacteroidia > Bacteroidales > Bacteroidaceae > Physcousia. The sequence continues at coordinate 33,102 of CAMBDA010000003.1, forward strand.
TGGTATAGGCCAGGTTGACTACCATCACACAGCGCAACAGCAGATACAGGCCATAGTGTAGTGCTGTGGCGAAACCTCCTACAAGGACAAATCGCACGAAAGGCGATGTCCGCAGAAGGGAATTCAACAATCTTTTCTTCATATTTTGGGACAAAATTACATCATTATATTTAAAAAAATGCTACATTTGCACACAAAAGTTCTCATGTTGAAGAATTATTTGAATAAATTATGCTAAAAAGAATGGATAAATTCTCAGTGGTGGGCAGGCAACGGTGGAACTTCTGGTTCTTGGCTCTGCTTTGTGTCTTGGTTTTGGTGCCCTTTTTGGGTGAGACAATTTTCTACTCCAAGGGGGAACCCCGCGAGGCAATTGTGGCCGTCAGTATGCTGCAAAGTGGCAATTGGATCCTGCCGGTGAATTATGGTGTTGACATTGCTTTTAAGCCACCGTTCCTTTACTGGTGCATAGCATCCGTGTCGTGGCTTGCAGGAGGGGTGAGCGAGTTTACCACTCGTTTTCCCTCGGCTGTGGCGGCTATTGGCATGATGCTCTTCTTCTACCGGTTCGTGCGGAAACGGCTGGGCGAGGAACTGGCAATGCTGAGTGTGATGCTTCTATTGACCTCGTTCGAGGTACACCGTGCGGCGGTTGCTGGCAGGGTGGACATGGTGCAGGTAGCCTGCATCGTCATTGCCCTCTGCATGTTGTACCGTTGGGATGAACAGGGGCAGCGCCGCTTTCCCTGGCCTGCCGTTCTCTTGATGGCCTGCGGCACGCTGACCAAGGGTCCTGTAGGTTCCATTTTCCCCTGCATGGTCACTGGGGTCTACTTGCTGATGCGTGGCCGCAAGTTCTGGCCCACATTCGGCTGGATGTTTTGTTTCGGTTTCCTCTCGGTGCTGCCCTATGCGGCATGGATGGGTTTGGCTTACCAGCAGGGTGGGCAGGAACTGATCGACCTGATGCTGGAGGAGAACACGGGGCGTTTTACTGGCACCATGAGCTATGCCTCGCACGAAAACCCTGTGTGGTACAATTTCCTGACGCTCATTTGGGGTTGGATCCCCTGGACGCTTGTGTTCGTAGCCTCTCTCTTTACGCTCAAAAGAGGGCGGCGTGTGCAGCATCAACCCGTTGCATGGCACCATAGGGTGAAGGCCCTGTGGCACAGCTTCCGACAGCAGGATCCCCTGCAGCTTTTTTGCTGGCTCGCTGTCCTGCTTATCTTTGTCTTCTACTGTATCCCCAAGAGTAAGCGCAGTGTTTATCTGCTGCCCATCTATCCCTTTATGGCCCTTTTCTTTGCCCAGTACCTCAGGGACTTGGCTCAGAGGGGTTCCCGATTGTTCCGCAGTTTCTCCATTGTCTTTGGTTCGCTGGGAGTGGTGCTGACAATGGTCTTCTTTGTCGTGCGACTGGGATGGGTGCCCGACAGTATCATGGGGAATGGCCGGCATGCGGCGGAGAATGTAGGTTTTCTGCATGCGTTGCGGGACACTCCTTACGATTTTGTGCAGTGGCTTATCATTCTTTTGCCGCTGGCAGGGGCCATTATGCTTTTCCGTCTGTGCCTGCGACGGCATACGGCCTTCACCCATCTCTATGCCATCGTGGGCATGGTGCTCTGTATCTTTGTCGCCCTGGATGGTGTCTACCAGCCCACGGTGCTCTCCACGAAGAGCGACCTCCGCATTGCCCGGCAGCTGCAGCAGCTACAGCCCGAAGGGCCTCTCTATGCCTACGGATTCTTTTATGGTGTGAATTTCTACCTTAACGACCGTTTGCGCCATGTAGAGCTAATCTCTGATCCGCAGGCCAAGGGGTACGTAATCGTGGCGGAGAAGGAGGATGCCCTGATGCGGGAGGAATTGAGTGGGCGTTTTGTCTTTCAGCCCGTTTTCCACACCTCCTATCGCAGTTGTGATGCCCGTTGTCCGATAATATGTTATTATTTCCAGGCCAAGGACTGACTCAGACGATTGAAGCGAGATTCGCGAATAGCCGGAATAGGTGTGTGGCAAAAGAGGGCACCGCAATGACGCGGTGCCCTCTTTATCTGAGAACAATAAAGTTTGGTAATCTTACTTTACTGAAATCTTCTTGCCGTCGATGATGAAGATGCCACCCTGGGCCTTCTCTACCTGGATGCCGTTGATGTTGTAGATGCGTACATCCTGCTTGTCAGTGGCAATCTGGTCGATGGCGTTGCCGCCCTCGCCGAATACGGGATAGCTGCCTTCCTTCATGTCGCAAGTCCAGGGAGCACCCCAGGCCACAACTGTCTGCTGCAGTTCGGCAAAGTTGGAACCGTCGTAGTAGCTGATGCCTTCCAGCGTGTCATCTGCAGTGGTGGTACCGAAGTTGCCGGTGGTGTTGCACCATACCACTACGTTCTTGTAGGTAGAGGGAGCTGTCTCTTCCTTCTTGCCACCACCCACGATGCCAGTTTCCTGAGCATTGTTACCGGCAGCATAAACGTTTTCGATGGTCAATGCATCGCGTACGCGGCCCACGATGGCTCCGCGGTAGTTGTTGGCTGCAGTGAGGTCTACGATGGCATAGCAGTTGCGGATGATAGAGGGACCGCCGATGTTGCCAATCATGCCACCGGCATAGTTGCCGTCGTTGATGATGTTGCACTTGCCGGTTACCCATACTTTCTCCAGCGTAGAGGTCTGCTTCACTCCGTCGATCGCGAAATTGTCGTGACCCATGTAGCCGCCCAGAATACCTGTGCCGCTGTTGATGCAGGATACGTTGGCGTTCTCGAAGCCCACGTTGCGCACGTTACCGCAAAGGATACCGAAGAAACTGTTGTAGGCCTGTGTGCCTGTGGTGCAGGTAAAGTTGCTGATGACGTGGCCCTGGCCGTCGAAGTCAATCCAGTTCATCCAAGGCTTACCGTTGGCATTGTCCTGCTCCATGTTGAGGGGCACCCAGTTGGTGACGCCGCTCATGTCGATGTCGGCACCCAGCTTCACGTAGGTGTACTCGCCGGTTCTCATGTAGTCGCGAAGGATGGCCATTTCCTCAGGCTTGGTGATGATGAACGGATCTTCCTCGGTACCTGCATGCTTATCCAGCTCGCTCTGAGGCTCGTTGGTGTAGGTGCCGTCGGGCAGACGGTAAACCGTCTTGTGGGTAGCATCCAGCACAGGCATTTCGTCGGTGCCCAGCGTCTGGAACCAGCCGATGTTGGCCGTGCGGCCGCCGTTGAGCAGATAAGTGGCCTCGCCGGTGGGGAACTGCTCGGGGCTTATCTGGGATGCACCGGCAGGAATATCGGCAAACGGAGTTGTGTAGTAGCAGTTGCTGACCTTGGCGTTGTTGGGGTTGCGGGCAATCATGTTGCTACCGTTGGCATCCACCTGGATGTCGGCCACAATCAGACAGCCGTCAATAACGACAGGATTGCCGGAACACCATCCCACAATACCGCCGCAGCAGTTGGTGGAAGCACCGATCATCTGGCCGTCGAACAGACAGTTCTTGATAGTGGTGGCCTCTTCGCACACACCGATGATACCGGCATGGGTGCCATCGCCGCTGATGCCGCTGTTGATGATGACGCTGCTGTGGATGCCGTCTACGTATGCACCGTTGTGGCTGTGGGCAGCCAGACCGGCAGCATACTTGGCGGGCGTGGTGATGACACCCGTAATGTGCAGGTTAGTCACCTTGGAGCCTGCAGCCAAATCGTCGAAGAGGGCTGCGTTGTCGGCATCGCGGGTGATGTCCACGTCGATGGTGTGGTGGTTGCCCTCGAGTGTGCCGGCAAAGTTGTAGATGATGTTGGCCTCTGTGAAGTTCAGGATGTCGGTTTCAAGGCTTGCACTCAGCTTGTTGTAGCCGCTGTTGACCATGTTGATGAAATAGAGGAAGTTGGGCTTATTGACGATGTGGAACACCCCGTTCTCGTCCTTCTCAGGAGCGATGCCAATACCCTTCAGCATAGCCATTTCAGCGGCCTCCTCGGTGGTGTAGGCACCGTTAACATAGCCTTCGAGCACTTCGTCCTTGAGCATGTAAACCTTCTCGGCTTCTGCAACGTCCATCTCACCGCTGGCGGATGCCTCGGCAGCGATGGCATTGTATACCTCGACCTCTGCTGCGAGTGCGCGGTAGGCCACCTTGCAGTCGAGCACTTCCTGGAACAGTGCGCTCAGTTCTTCAATGCATGCATACTGTTCTGCAGTACTGCCTGCAGCCTCGGCCTTGCCTACGGCAGCGGTCATGCGGTCACGGATGTCCTGGCTGAAGTTGGGGTACTTGTTGATATTCTCATCGGCCGAGAACTCGTATACATTCAGGATGGTGTTGGCACGCTCCAGCATATCGCCCAGCGTGTTGCTCAGGTCGGGCTCGTCGGTGTCCAGATTGCCCAGATAGGTGAGCTTGATGTTGCCGATGCCAGTCCATTCGTTGTCGTTGGTGAAGCTGTGGTGGTTGACTACACCCACGGTGAGTTCGCCGTCTGTCACGTTCACGAGGATGCGGTTCAGGGCACGTCCGGCAAGGGCAGCGTAGCAGACACTCTTGCGTCCGTGGAGGACATAGCCCAACAGGTTGCCTTCACCGTCCTTCACTTCGCGGTCTGTGGCACCGTCCTCGCTGTCGCCCGTGAGGAAGCAGTTTACATGGTCCTCAGCCTCCTCGGGAAGCAGCATGGTTTCGCGGACTGAAGACAAGTAGTTGCGGTTATCGTTGGCATAGATGAAGGCAGCATACTGGTAGCTGTGCTCATCGTTGAATGCACGGAAACCACCGCTGCAGGACAGTTCGTACACACCGTCCTTCAGACCCTTGATGGTCTGGTACATATCCATCTTGGTGGTGCTCCAGCTTTCGCAAGCGCCAATGCCTTCGGCCGTGGCCACACCGGTGGCCTTTATGCCCTGCCATCCGTTGGTGCCGTCACTGAAGTTGGCGTTCACCAGCAGGTTGGTGACATCCGTACCTGCAAAGAAGCCCATGCGGATAGCATCCTTCCTCATCTCTTCTACGCGTGCAGTCTCTTCCTTAATCTGGTTGGTGTCGAGTACACGGTTTTCGGCATCCACGATGTATACATAGGAACCGTTGGGCATTTCCTCGTTGGGCTCCACGTTGTCGTTGATGTAGCTGTCCAGCAGGTCACGCTCCTCACATTCCAGGTCGGGGTTCTCCTCCAGGTAGACGCGTACTTCCTCCACCTTGTCGATGTAGGCCTGATAGGCTGCTGCAGAGCTTGTGAAATCGCTGTATGTCTTTTCAAAGGATTCCTTGTAGATGGCCAGGAAGTCCTGGAAACTGGTGAGGCCCTTCAGCGTGCTCACTGCCTCCTTGAGGGCGGCTGTGGCGTCACCGTTTGCCACCTTCTCCTCGATTTCTGTTTCAATGCCAGCGGTATAACCGGTGATGAACTCCTTGTAGCTGGCCTCGTCCTGCACGCTGCCATAGTAGCCATCGCTGGTCTTGTACACTACGCCATGGGTGGCATCCAACACGGGGGTCTCGTCCTCATCGATGGTCTGATACCATACGGGGCTGGTGAACGACTTGCCGTTGAGCAGCCATGTGAGCTCGCCGGTGGTCACTGCAGATGCGTCAATCACGGTGCCCTGGGTGCCTACGGTGGTGTAGCAGTTGTCCAGTCCCGCGCTGTTGGGACGCAGGAACATGGAGGCCTCGTTGTCGGCACCTTCCACGCTGGCTACGGTCCAGCAGTTCTTGATGGTGGACTTGTCACCCACCCATCCGCTGATGGCAGCACTCTCGTTGGCACCCTTCACGGTACCCGTGACACCACAGTTGGTGATGAGGAAGGTGGCTTTGGCTTCCATGCAGCATCCGATGATACCGCCGGCGTTCTGTGCACCGCCGATAATGGAACCGTGGTTGATAAGGTTGGTCATGGTGATGGTGCCTTCGCTGGGATGGGATCCGCCAATCATGCCCACGAAGGCCTTACCCTCGATTATACAGTCGGGGGCCAGGGTGAGGTTCTTGAGCGTACAGCCGGGCAATACCTGGCCGAGCAGACCCACATAGTCCGTTTCGGGAAGGCTGATGTGGAGGCCGCTGATGGTGTGGCCCTGGCCGTCGAAGGTGCCCCTATAGCTGTTGAATGGCATGAATCCATCGATTCCTGACATGTCGATGTCGGCAGTAAGTTTGATGTTCAAGGCACCATTGGTTGATTGGGAGTTGATGAGAACTGACATGAAGTTCAACTGTTCGGCCGTGCCTACCATGTAGAAACCGTCTTCCACATGTACAAAGTCGTTGTCAATGGCTCCGCAGACATCACAGAATCCGTCGGTGAAACTGTGAGAGGGCACCGTCGAGCCAGATGTGTTATTGAAGGTGGCCGAGCCCACGATTTTGCCGTCACAGGTGAGCTCGCCATTGGCGTATACCTGCTGGCTGTTGCCCTCCAACGGTGTGGGAAGCGCATCGGTGCCGATAGTCTGCCACCAGTTGATGGCTTGCTGGTTGCCATTGAGCAGGAAGCACACTTCGCCGCTGGCCAGCTGTTCCTCGGTAATCTGGATGCAGCTCTCATTCACGTATTGATGGTTGTTGAGGTAGTAGCAGTTGATGGTGGGAACCCCGATGCCGTTGTTGTCGCCTCGCGAGAAGGTGTTTGTGCCATATGCATCATCCGGAGTGATGACGATGTCGATGTCACCGATGGAGAGGCAATTCTCAAAGTAGGCTGAACCTGCAGCAGACCAGCCCACGAACCCGCCGCACTGCACGGCTACATCGCTCTTGATACTACCGCGGAACACACAGTTCCGGATGGTTGTTACGCCTGCTGACTGAATCCAGGCAATGAAACTACCTGCAGAGTTGTCTCCACTGAATGTGCTTACGATTTCCAGATTGTTGTCTACATTCTCAATGGTGGCACCGTATGACCATGTACCCAATGCACCAAAGCCCTTGCCCTTGGCATTGACCAGGCCATCGATCTTGAAGTTCTTTACGGTACCATAGTTGTCGCGGATGAAACCGTAACCCTCGCTGGTGTATTCATAGTCGAAATTGAGGGTGTGGCCCTGTCCGTCCATTATGCCACTGAACTTCTGCATCTTCAGGCCGCTTCCCGTAACGGATACGTCGGTATTGAACTTGGCAGGAAGGCTGGTGAAGCCACTGTTGACAACCTCCATGAAATGATCGAAGTCTTCCTGACTATTAATCAGTACCATACCATCCTCGCTCTCGAAGCCCTCGGGTAAGGATTCGCTCAGCGTGGTAACACGCATGTTGCGCACCTGCATGGTCACGCCGCCGCCCGTGGCGGGGTCTAAGCGCAGATTGTTGCCTGCATAGCCCCAGCCCCAGTCCTTGCGGGCACCGGAGATGTCGAAATAGGCAGTCACCCATTCCTCAGTGGCGGGTTGTCCACCCTTGTTGATACTGTGTCCGCCCACAAAGGGGGAGAAGAAAATCTCAAAGTCGCTTCCCGTACTGGCATCCACCTTGTAGTCGAAGACAAGCATGGTCATGTCGTCGGCCAGATCGGCCTCCAGTGCGGTGGTGACGACGAAGGGGTCGCCGCCCGTAGTGATGATTGTGAACGTGCCATCCTCGTTGGGAGTGACGATGACGTTGTTGTTGCCCGGAGCGTCCGGCACTAAGGCCAGCGACACACTTTCGGCCCGCGCCTGTAACGGCAATGCCAGCCATGCAAGCGCCATTGCGAGCAACGCAAAGGGATTAAGATGTCTTTTATGCTTCATAGCATAGTGATTTTTTAAAATTTGCCCCCTCCTCTGCTTGACTTCCATTGCGGGAGCGGGAGAGGAATAAACTACCCGCAATGTCATGATTTCTTTGTAAACCACGGACAAAGTTATTTAATTTCTCCCAAGCAAACAAAAATATTCGATACAATTTTGTAACAAAAAGGGAAAATGATGTTAAAATCGGTGTCCCTCAAAGAATTTATGGTCGAAATTTGTACTCTATTATATTAATAACCCAGATTCGGGGACACAGTCGCGTGGTTGATGCAGGCTGAAACCTCTTCTTGCCCTGACGCAGATGTGGCCTACTGCAGACAGGAGCGGAGGTAGTGCCAGGATGACGCACGCAAGGACTCCAGCTGGTGGCGCAGAGGCGCGTAGTCGATAGGGGGTGACAGAGTGGTATCGGCATCCTCCCTGAACCTGGAGGCCAGACCTAGCTGGGAGAGTACCTCCAGGATGCGGTCGTTGTCGGTTTGCTCACCGCTGCGCTTGGTGAAACTGTAGAAGGGCACCTCATAGTTGATGCTGAAGACGGTTCCATGGAACGAATCGGTGACCACACAGGCCGCATCACGGATGAGACCGAGGAAGGTGTCGGGTCCCACTGCATCCAGCAGATGGGCATGATACAGGTGGCACGGACGGGTGGGGAGGTAGTAGACGGGAAGGCCCATGGCTGCACCCACTCGTTCGGCAAAGGCGACGGGCTGTGGCTTCTCGCCCAGGATGTAGGCCAGCACGTAGCTTCGGGGCCGGAGCGAGGACGGGCGTGCAAGGGTGTCCCACTGGGTGGACGTGAGCAGAAGGGTGGGGTCCAGCACGCAGGTTACCTCACGGCCTGTGGCCTGGGAAAGCAGGTGGCAATTGGTACGCTCCCTGCACGAGAGTGCGGCGAACTCCCTTGTCTCGGCCGCGAGCCACTCCAGATAGGAGGGGGAAGGGCTGGTGGTGCCCAAACTGGGTGCATAGGCCAGCCGCCTGCTGCCTTCGGGCACGAAGGAGAGGGTAAAGGGACTGTAGGGAGGCTTGTTGAGGAGAGGACTCCACGTCTGGTCGCTCCCCACCAGGAAACGGTCGTAGCAGTGCAGGGCACGCTGCACCGTGTCGGCATAATAATGAGTGCCCGATACTGGGATGTGTCGGGCCAGGAAATGCTGGAAGGCCCGCAGTGTGGGACGGAACGGACGGCTTTGGAAGAAGGCGAACTCCCCCTTCTCCCTGCGTCCCAGGCGGGCGGCCAGCTGCTTGGCCATGCGTTTCCAGCACGGGGGCTTGGGCCACGGACTGTAGTGGATATACTCGGCTGCTACACCGCACTGGCGCAGGGCCTGGGCCAGGGCGTAGGCCTGGAGCATGGTGCCGTAGTTGGGCTCACGATGGAAAGATACGATGCCTATCTTCATGGTGTATTCTTTTTAAAAAACTGTGGGACAGCATGTACATAATCCCATACAAGCCGGGGCAGTTGCCGCAGGGCACACTTGAGCCGGTAGAAAGGATAACGGCGGAAGAAAGGCTCCAGGGCTGTATCGCACGACTCGATAAAGGACTTGCCCTGCATGTAGGTGCTGAAGAAAAGCTGGGATTCCGGGTGAGGGGTTATGGGTTTGCGCAACTGCTCGCTGTGCGCCAGGAGCTTGGATATCGGGATTTGCTCGCTGTGATAGGCCTCAGCAGCTATATTGAGGAGTGCTTCTCCGTGTTCGCTGTTGGCATGCACCTGCGACAGACCGAATCTGCTGCCAGGAAGATGGGAGTACTTGCCGTCGGGGTTCCAATAGTCGCCCAGTGTAATGTCGCTCGCACGCCTGTGATTGGCGAAACGGCAGTTGTAGCAGCTTTCGCGGTAGTTGAGGCCCTTGAGGAAAGAGGTGATGTAGCGGTCGTAGCCATACAGGCCCTCGTAGCACAGGCGGCCCTCCTTGTCGCGGAGGAAAAGGCCATACTCCGATTTCCCCCCAGCATCCTTCCTGCGGAAGGCCACACTGCCCACGTCCACGCCCAATTCCTTATACGCATCGTTGAGCATCTGCTGGGAGGGCACTCCGTGGCACACAAAATCCACCAGCCACAGCCTTCCCCCGTGATTTGGGAAGCAGAGCTGGACACCGGCACATTGGCAGGGAGTGCCCACGAAAAGCACGTTGCGGCAGTCTTTCAGGTCCATCTTGATTTGTGGGATGATGCCCTCCATGTCGCTTTGCACGTACTTGCTGCCCTTGAGCTGGCTCACTTGGTCCTCGCAGTCTATTCTTACATGGCGCACGTGGTAGGGATCGGCAGCCGAGGCACCGTAGACCACCCCCCTCAGCTGGCGTATGAAGGTGCGGGCCAGCACGGAGGCCATGCCCCCGCTGGTGGAGGTAACCAGTTCAGTGGGGTCGGATGCCAGAGCCACCACACTGTGCATGCATTGTTGGAGTTTCAGGTCCCGTTGGGCATCTGCCGCCATGGTGGGACATACCCGCGTGCAACGACCACATCCGACGCAGAGGTCATTGTCAATCCTGGGATAGGAAAAGCCATAGGCATCGGGCTCCATCTGGAGCGCATGGGTGCCGCATACGCTGACGCAGGCCGTGCAGCCACAACATTTATCGTGATCGGCAGATTCTATTCTTAGCATTTGCACTTATGTTTTATCACAGTGAATATATACTGACGCTCGTCGGTACGCATGCCCAGAAGCCCCGTCCAAAGAACGGTGTTGAGCGTAGACACCAGGATCGTGAACAGGAAACGGAAAAAGGAGGGAACCATCATGGCGGAGAGCAGATAGGGCAGCAGAAAGGCAGGAACAGCCACGAGACCCACGCGCAGGAACACCCGACGTACGAAAATCATGGGCGGAAAGTGCAGCATCTGTTTCATCAGCACCAGCCGCACCACGTTGATGGTGCCATAGGTGAGGATATAGGTGTAATAGCTGTAGCAGGGAGAGCCACCCAGCCGGAAAGCCAGCCAGGTGAGCGGCAGAGGGAAGAAGGCCATCGTGGTGATGATGAGCGTATAGCGGCGGATGTCGCCCGTGGCCTGGCAGGCGGTATAGCCTGTTTCGCCCAGCATGCTCACCAGATAGGACACCAGCGACAGGCGCATGAAGGCCACTGTCAGAGGCGGCACATCGCCCAGCCACAACTGCAGCACATAGGGGGCTTCGATGATGAGCGGAACCGAGAAGAAAAGCATGAGGAAGAAACCGTACTTGCTGCCCATGCAGACGAGCATGCACAGACGATCGTGGTCACCCGCTGCATAGCTCTTGGTGATCTGCGGACGGACGGCGGTGGTGAAATTGGAAACCAGCTGGATGACGGCGGCCTCTACCTGATGGGCGATGCCGCGGGCCGAGATGACGCTGCCCCCAAAGAACTGGTTGATGAGCAGGGTCATGGCCTGCGTGTTGAGGATGTAGGGCACATGATTAAAGAAGGAATAGCCTGTGAACGAGAGCATGGCGCGCATCTGGGTGCCATCGTGGGCCACATGAAGACGGTACTCGGGGAAATACCGGTGACAATAGGCTCCATAGCTCAGACGCACCACCAGCGCCACGCCTGCGGTGAACAGCGCATATACGGTGAGCTTGTCCATGAGCACCAGCTGCAGGAGCAGGGCAGAGGCCAACTTGAGCATCACCTCCAGCACGCTAATGGCGGCAAAGGCATTCATGTGCTCATGGGCGATGATGGTGGCATTGTAGGGCACGCTGAGCAGGCCCAGGACAAAGACAAACAGGGTGCTCTGCCACACCCATCCTGCCGCAGCCAACCGCTCGGGGGGGATGTGGATCCAATGGTTGAGCGCCCACAGACCCACCGTTTCGCCCAGCAGCACCACGCACAGGCTTACAATCAGCAGGATGCGCAAGCTGGAGGAGAAAACCTGTGCCAGGCGGCCGTCGTTGGCCTTCCCCAGCTCGAAGGTGATGAAACGGCTGATGGAGGTGGACAAGGCATTGGTGAGCATCCCGAACATGGCCACGGCACCTGCCACAGTGTAGTAGATGCCGAAATCCTCGAAGCCCAGTGCCTGCAGCACCACACGACTGGTGTAGAGCGACACAGCCATGATGAGGAGCGTACGCACATAGAGGTAGAGCGTATTCTTGGCTATTCGTGAGTTCTGGCTGGACATACTGAGGACTGACTTTTACGGATGACGGGATATACGGTGCTGAACATGAGGATGTAATAGGGGATGAAGGTGTAGAACCTAATGGGCTGGGCATGGGGGATGAAGGTGACCAGCTCGATGAGCAGCATGGACAAGACAGCCCTACGGTTGGGGGACGTGCGGGAGAGCACAGCGAAAAACAGTACCAAAAAGAAAAGGGTGACCAAACCGTAGGTGTAGATATATACGCGGTAGCCGGCGTTGCCGAAGCCGAATTTCTGCACCTCCTCCATGCCGCGGCCCAGAAGAATGTCGCCCGAGTCGATGGCTTTCTCATATTCCCTGGTAAAAAGGTCGGTGGTGCGGTTGTCGCCCTTGATGTTGCCTTCCTCATTGAGAGCCAGACGCTGCACAATGAGCTGGTTGACCAGGTTATCGCCCCGGTTGTAGAAGATACTGCCCACTACCATGGCTCCACCCAGGACAGAAAGGAGTACGATTTTGCCTATGATTGACTTTCCCTTCATCCATGCCGCGGAAAAGAGCATCACCACCAGACACAGATAGGCAGCCAGCGAGAAACTCATCAGCAGGGCCAGGAAAAGCACACGGCAGGGCCAGGTGTTCCATCGGCCTATCTGGCTGTAGAGAAGGGCGATGCAGGCCATGCCCAGATGAGAGGGCTCCAGAAAGACGGAGTGGAAGCGGGGAATCAACTCGAAATTGAAGCGCATGTCTACAAGGAAAAACAGGTAGTTGTCGAACTGATAGTCCTGAAAGGACACGCTCCAATGGGGAAAGGGGAAGCCCGCCAGATGGAGGACAAAGGCAGGAATGGACACGCACAGGATTAGGGCCATCGCCAGGGTGAGCACCCTACCCAGCCGTTGCAACTCGGCCACGCGCAGATAGAAGACGGACAGGTAGACCAGCGTGCTGAAGAAGGCCATGAAGATGCCGTTGACATTGCGACCGCTGCTCACCGACATCACCAGCAGGAGCAACAGGATGGCAAGGGTGGGGAGCAGGAAGCCCGGACGCCCGTAGATGGGGTTGCTAAGAGTGCGCGAGAGCAGGAAACTGGGCACCAGGAACAACGAGGCCACCACTGCCGGATAGCCGGCCAGTGGCCAGAGGAACCAGGGGCAGAGGGTGCAGAAAAAGGCACACAGGATGCCGGCATAGAAGAGCCACAGGGCCACGGTGCGTTTGTGGAGGAGGAACAGTCTTTCTCCATGAAAGCGCGGAACCAGAAACAGGCGGTCCAGCGTGGTCTTGCGGATGACAAACCAGTTTCCCATGCTGCTAGGATGTCAGTTGGCAGGTGGGGTAGGGGAGCCCAGAAGCTGGGCCACAAGTTCTTTACGGTAGAGATGGACGATGGTGCCTATGGTGGCCAGGAAAAGCATGGCAGCCACGAAAATCATCCGCTTGGGCGAGGTGGCCTTCACGGGCATGGAGGCATCCTGAAGCACAGTGAAAGCAGGCGTACGCTCCTGCACCTTGGCCTTTGCTGCCTGCAACTGGGCCTGCAGGGCACCCACCGTGGACAGGCGGTTCTGGAGGTCGTTCTCCATCTCGTTGCGCTGCGACACATACTGCTGTCTGACGGCATTCTGGTGGGTGTCGCAGAAGCGGTCATAACGGGCTACGGCCACACGGTAGTCGGACATGGCGCTGTCAAGCAGATGGGTGTAGTAGTCCACATCGATGCGGGCCTTGCTGGTGCGGTAGGAGGTGATGAACTCCTGCAGGCGTTCCCTGACGGAGTCGGCTACAGTGACGCACACCAGCGGATCCTGGTCTTTCACCACCAGAGTGATGACGTTGGTCTTGATGTCCACATCGCAGCTAATGAGCTGACGCACCTTGTTGACCAGCTGGTCCTCGCGGCGGTTGAGCCGCTTGGGGTCGAGCCGGCGGGCAGCCGATACGGGAGGCAGTGGTTCCTCAAAGAGCGATTTGGCCTTCTGCAGGGTCCACAGGAAAGGATAGAGATAGGGATTCTTCTGCTGGTGGCGTAGCATATACTGGAGATAGGTGGTGTCCACCGCTCCGTCTGCTGTCTGCACGGGGATGTACAGGAGGTCCACAATAAAGCGGTTGGACGACACAAGGTCGGGGTACAGCTCGGGATAGAAAGCATCGCCCATCTCGTTGTCGCCGAGGTTGAAACCAAACGAGCTGGCTATGCCTGCCAGGGCACCCGCCGCCGACGTGCCGCCCGTCTCGGGGGCAAGGGAGAGGGTGCTCACATAGCCGCGGGGCTGCGGCAGGATATAGACGCAGGCCAGCACGAAGGTGACGACCCATACCTTGATGAAACGCGCCTTGTGGGCCCATAGCTGGCGTGCAACGATGCGGAGGTCTATCACCTCGCTGTTAGGAGTGGAGGCTGTGTCCATAGTCGTATGGTGGGGGATAAATGTAGGTTACTTGATGATGCTCATGAGAGCCACAATCACACTGGCCAGCGAAGCACCGCCCGAGGTGATGGCCATAATCTCGCCCGTGGACATCTTCTTGCCCTGCTCCTTGGTGGGTACCACAATCTCGCATCCGGGCTGTATGGTCTTGGAACTGTTCCGGTTGATTTGCTCCACAGAGCCATTCATGTGAATCACATACACGCCCTTCTTCTTGGCGCGGTTGCCATAGCCGCCGGCACGCTTGATATAATAGGCCAGGTTTTCACCCTTGTTGTAGCCCATGCTGATGGGATAGCGCACCTCGCCGCTCACCTTCACAGTATTGCTGTACTGGGGGATGGTGAGCCTGTCGTTCTCGCGCAGGACAATGTCATCGGGGCCACCGGGCTGTGCCATGGCCTTCTCCAGACTCACGGCCACGGGATAGGTGTAGCCAAGGTCCATCTTCAGGCTCAGGAGCGAGTCGGCCTGCTGGATGTCGTAGCTCTTCTCGCCCTGCATGGCCTCCTCGTACATCTGTATCTGGGAGGAGCGCAGGAGGCTCTCGCGCTGGATGCGTTCCTCCTCAGTGAGGGTGCGGGTGAGGCGAGCGCCCTTGGGGTAGGCCAAGCTGGACAGCCCGCCTGCGGCCTTTACCAAGTCGCTCAGACGATAGTCCTGACGGGTGAGGGCATATTCTCCCTCAAAGTTGACACATCCGTCCACAGTAACCATCTGCTGCTTGTTGTAGCCGGGGCTCTTGCGCACAATCACCTGGTCGAAGGGCATGAGTTTCACCACCGTGTCGGCATGATGGAGCAGGGGATTGATGGAGAGGGTGAAACTCTCGGCCGCCGCCACTTCATTCTCTGTGGCCGCTGCATTGCGGATGCGGCGGAATACGTCTACTTTGGCCACCGAGGCGGCATCGGTGAGGCCACCGGCCTGCAGGATGAGATCCTCCACGGTGGTGCCTTCGGCAAACTGGTAGGTGCCGGGATACACCACCTCTCCGCTGATTTCCAGTGTCTGCTCTCCGCGCATCTCCACACTACTGGGAATAAAGAGCACATCGTTCTTGCGCAGGGCCACATCGGGCACCTTGCCTGCCATGATGCCTTCCAGGTCAATCGATACCATCTGAAGGGTCAGGTCGTCGCGCAGGCGGTGCATTACAGCACGACTCACAAAGGCATCCTCACGCAAGCCATCGGCCACAGCCACCAGTTCGCGCACGGTGCTTATGCCTTCGCCCAGCTGGAACTTGCCGGGGTGCATCACCGCACCACGGACCTCCACCATGTTGCTGAACCTGGGCGAAATGCTGTCGATATATACCGAGTCGCCGTCGGCCACCATGAAGGTGCCCATCTTGAACTCGTCTACCGTGTGGATGCTGTATTCGGTGCCCTTTTTGCGGGTGACTCTTACATTATTAATATACGCGTCGCCCGCGAACCCGCCCGCGTACGCGATCGCCTGCTTCAGGCTCTCGGTGGGCTTCATCTCGTAGAACATGGGCCGACGCGCCCTTCCGCGGATGTCCACCAGGCATTCATAAGGACCCACCACAATCACGTCGTTGTCCGTGAGGCGCACATCGCTCTGGGTGTTGCCGTTGAGCAAATAATCGTACACGTCAATGGTGGCTATCATCTTGCCCGCACGGAACACCTTGATGCCACGTATGGAACCCAAATCGTTGATACCTCCGGCGGCATAGAGGGCGTTGAAGGCCGAGCAGAAACTGCTGAGGGTGTAGGTGCCGGGCACATTCACCTCGCCCACCACCTGCACAGTGATGGTGCGTGTCTCGCCCACCGAAAGGCTGAAGCTGCAATCGGCATAGTATTGGCCCAGCCGCTCCTTGACGGTCTGGGTGGCCTGCTGCACGCTCATGCCCGCCAGACGAATGGGACCCACGTTTTCCACCACAATCACGCCATCGGGTGAGATGGTGCTCTCAAAGGTCTGCTGGCTGGCTCCCCACACGTCGATAATCACCTTGTCACCTGCCCCCAGCCGGTAGTTGGCCGGTGTGGCCATGTTCTGATTGGGCTCGAAAGAGAGATTGGGGTTGTTGAAGATGTTGTGACCGAATATCTGATGCTCGTCGCGGAAATAGTTCTGGTAGTAAATCAGGGAGTCGATGTCCAGAAAGCCAACCTCGGCATTCAGTTCATCAGTGCGTGTGGCGGACGACTTGTAGCGCCCCTCCCTGGCTTCCCGCTGGGAACGAATCATAAAGCCGTTCTGCTTCTGCTGCTCGTCCTGGGCACGCTCCTTGGCGGTGCGCAGGCGGCTGGTGCCCTGGTTGCCACCCGTAGCCCCCGTGAGATCCAGGGCACCCAACTGGCTCTGCTCGGCATCATATTTCTTCTTGATGCGCCGGAGCTGGTCGGGGGTGACACCCTTCTTGAGCAAGGCCTGGACAATGGTCTGCTGGTCGGAGCCCTTATTGATTTCCTGCTGTACGTACCGGACCACCTGCTCGTCGGACATGGACTGGGCGTGGGCAACCACACAGGCCAGCGCCACTAGCAGGCAGCAGGCACCCCTGCGCAGGCAGGACAGGAGAGTGGGAGACAGAGAGACGGTGTGCATAGGATGAATGCTAGAATTTTTTTCCATAAACAATAAATCGGACGGTGGTGAACACAATCTTGAGGTCGAGCCAGAGTGAACGGTTCTGTAGGTATTCCAAATCCATCTGCAGGCGGATAAGCATCTTCTCCATCGTGTCGGTATAGCCGTTGTAGAGGGTGGCCATTGAGGTGAGCCCAGGACGCATCTGGTAGATGTACTCATAGTCGGGATTCACCTGCATAATCTTGTCGATGAAATATTTCCGCTCAGGGCGTGGACCCACAAAGGACATGTCACCCTTGAGCACATTGAAAAGCTGAGGCAATTCGTCGAGGTGATGCTCGCGCAGGAATTTTCCCACGGGGGTGAGGCGGTCGTCCTCCTTGCGTGCCAGCTGGGGTGTACCGTTCTCCTCACTGTCTACCCGCATGGTGCGAAACTTGAGGATGTAAAAGGGCTCTCCCTTATAGCCGATGCGCTCCTGACGGAAAATCACCGGGCCGTCGGCCTGACGCTTGAGCATGATGTAAACAATCAGGAAGGCAGGGGAGAGGCACACCAAACCCGCAAAGGACAACAGCGTGTCCACCATACGCTTTACTGCTCTTTCTGCCACACACATGCCGTCTGTGACAGTCATATCTGCATAAATTTCCTTTATCATCTTTTCTTTCTTTTATCTGCCTGTTTTTTCAACTTCCTAGAATAAAAACTGTTATTTTGCAGATTTATTGCAAAGTAAGACACTTTTTTTTCCACGGACAAGCGTTTGCGCCTTTTTTTCGCCCGCTAGCACGTGCAACGTGCAAATATTTGAACAGATACTTGCACAGTTCGGGAAAAAGCCCTAACTTTGCGGTGCAAAAAATGTATTCACTATCGTCTGGACTATCTGGCGAGATAAGGGGCTGACATGGATTTGACAGCAGGATGAGGTGGTATGTAAGCACGCAGTGAGCCGTTGGTCACTCACTATAATCTCTGGTCTTCAGCAATTTATCTGGCGAAAATACTTACGCTTTCGCTGCCTAATCGAAGTACAGTAGATCGAGGCTTAATCCCGGCACCAGGTGCTGGGACGAAATGTCGCCCAAGGGTTCTGGCTCCGAAACTCCTTGACACGGCGGCACAGCAAATTCGGAGATAGTCGGCATCCGCCTCGGGGTGCAGGGCGAAACCTTTAGAGGATAAGGCATGAGTGGGTGGTCCGGGTCTTGCTCATGCACGAAAACCAAAGTCCGGAATAAGCGTGTAGAAAGCATATTGCGTCCCTGTTTGGACGAGGGTTCAATTCCCTCCAGCTCCACTTCTTATAAACTATAAAAACTGATACACACTAGGTTATGAAAGAACTTGCACTCAAGTATGGTTGCAATCCCAATCAGAAACCCTCGCGCATCTTTGTGGAGGAAGGCGAACTGCCCCTCACCGTGCTGGGCGGAAGACCAGGGTACATCAACTTCCTGGACGCACTGAACAGCTGGCAGCTGGTGCGAGAACTGAAGGAAGCCACGGGAATGCCTGCAGCAGCCAGCTTCAAGCACGTGAGCCCCGCTGGTGCTGCCATCGGCTTGCCACTGAGCCCCACACTGGCCAAGATTTATTTCGTGGATGATATCAAGGTGCCCCTGACACCCATTGCCTGCGCCTATGCCAGAGCACGCGGCGCCGACCGCATGAGCAGCTATGGCGACTTCATTGCGCTCAGCGACACCTGCGACGAGGCCACCGCCCTGCTCATCAAACGTGAGGTGAGCGATGGCGTGATTGCACCCGGCTACACCGAGGAGGCACTCCAAATCCTGCGCGAGAAGCGCAAGGGCACCTACAACATTATCCAGGTGGATTCCGCCTACCGTCCGGCCCCCATCGAACGGAAACAGGTGTTCGGCATCACTTTTGAACAGGGACGCAACGAAGTGCGGCTGGACGACCCGGCCCTCTTTGAAAATATCCCCACCGTGTGCAAAGAATTTACCGAGGAGGCACGCCGTGACCTCATCATTTCGCTCATCACCCTCAAATATACCCAAAGCAACAGCGTGTGCTACGTGAAGGACGGACAGGCCATCGGCATCGGTGCCGGACAGCAGAGCCGCATCCATTGCACCCGACTGGCCGGCAACAAGGCCGACATCTGGTGGCTGCGCCAGCACCCCAAGGTGATGGGCCTGCCCTTTGTTCCGGGCATCCGCAGGGCTGACCGCGACAACACCATCGACATCTACGTCAGCGATGATTATGAAGATGTGCTGGCCGACGGACAGTGGCAGCAGTTCTTCACTGAACGCCCCGAACCGCTCACCCGCGAGGAAAAGAAGCAGTGGATTGCACGCAACACGGATGTGGCACTGGGTAGCGATGCATTCTTCCCCTTCGGCGACAACGTGGAACGTGCCCACAAGAGTGGCGTGCGCTATATCGCACAAGCCGGCGGCTCGGTGCGCGACGACCATGTGATTGCCACCTGCGACAAGTATGGCATTGCCATGGCATTTACCGGCGTACGCCTGTTCCATCATTAATCCCCGCTGCAACACGTATGGAATTCGGAGGCGACGACATAGACAGAGTCATCCAGCAGGGTATCACCTTTAGGAGCGGGCCCAAGAAGGAGAAAACCGACGGAGGCAAGGTAAAGACCAAGGCCAAGAAGAAACAGTACATCACCGGCGCGCACGGGTCGGGCTCAGCCAAGAAGAAGGCCGACATACGCAGACGCCGTGCCAACCGACACAAGTAGCAAACACTCAAACCGACATGTTTTCATTTCTTCACTCCAAGAAATCCCTACAGCAGCGTGAGTTTTTCCATGGCTATACCGATTACCACTGCCATCTGCTCTACGGAGTGGATGACGGCAGTGAGTCGTGGGGCGATACCGAGGCCATGCTGAAAACCTACGAGGAGCTGGGCATCACCAAGGTGTGGCTCACTCCTCATGTCATGGAGGACTACCCCAACACCACCGCCCAGCTGCAACAACGCTTTGGTGAGTTGTGTGCCGCCTACAGAGGACCGATAGTGCTGCATCTGGCTGCCGAATACATGATATGTCCCGTGCTGACCGAGCGCATCCGCAACAACGACCTGCTCACCATCGGAGAAAAGGGAATGCATGTGCTGGTGGAAACCAGCTATTTTGATGCGCCACTCCATATGGACCAGACGCTCGACCTCCTGCGCTCCAGCGGGTATATTCCCATAATGGCTCATCCCGAACGCAGCGAATACATGACCACCAAGATGATGGAAGACATGCGGAGCCGCGGCATCAAGTTCCAGCTCGACCTGTTTTCCATCTGCGGTGCCTATTCGCCCACTTCGCGCATGCGGGCCGAAAAATACCTGAAGGCAGGCTACTACGACCTCGTGGGCACAGACACACACAGCAATCGCTTCTTGCAGTTCTTTGCCAAGGCAGGCGTGCCGAACAAACTGGTGAATCTCCTGCCCGAACAGCCGGAGAGGCTCTGAAGCAGGAGCGGCACCTGTGGGCAACACGCAGGACGAAAGGATAAACACACGCCATTAAACATAATTACGATTACGAAGATAAGAACATATTCACTTAACACATTACGTTTACACACCATGATGAAAACCAATTTCGTCTTATTGCTGATGGCCGTGTGCCTGCAGGTACAGGCAGCGGTCAACAAAAAACCCTTTACGGTGCCTGAGCTGAAGGAATGGAAAGGCAGCGAGGGCACGTTTGCACTGACACCCACAAGCACAGTCACCTATGCCGATGTCACACTGGAAGACGTGGCGCAACAGGCCACCCAGTGGCTGGGCATCACATCCAAGGCCACACTGGGCAAAGCCACAGACGGCGGCATCCACCTGAAGACCGTCAAGAACAAAAAGTTGGGCGAAGAGGGCTACCAGATGGACATTCGCACAAAGGGTGTTGTGATTACCGCCCAAACTGCCAAAGGCCTACGCTGGGGCGTGCAGAGCTTGTTGCAGATGGCCACACAGGAAAAAGACTTTCCCTGCGGCCTTGCCACCGATGTACCCGACTATGCCCTCCGCGGCTTCATGATCGACTGCGGACGCAAGAACATCCCGCTCGACTACCTGCGGCAGCTGGTGAACGTGATGTCGTACTATAAGATGAATACCCTACAGGTGCATCTCAACGACAATGGCTTCAAGGTGTACTTCAACAATGACTGGAGCCAGACCTATTCGGGCTTCCGCATTGAAAGCGAATGGTTTCCAGGACTCACCTCGCGCGACGGTTTCTACTCCAAGGACGATTTCCGCAACTTCATCCGTGAGGCGGCCTCCAAGGGCGTGGAAATCATTCCCGAGATAGATGCACCCGCTCATGCGCTGGCCTTCAACCACTACCGTCCAAGCCTGAGCTGCGAGAAATACGGAGCTGACCATCTCGACCTACAGAACCCCGCCGTAGTGCCCTTTCTGGATTCGTTGTGGACCGAATATATCGGAGGGGACAACCCTGTCTTCGACTGTCCCCGTGTACACATCGGCACCGACGAGTACAACAACCAGGACTCTGTGGTGGTGGAACTATTCCGCCAGCTCACCGACCACCTCATTCACACGGTAGAAAGCTACGGCAAGCAGGCTGTGATGTGGGGTGCCCTCACACACGCTAAGGGCCAGACACCCGTGAAGAGCGAGAACGTGGTCATGGACATGTGGTACAACGGCTACGCCGAACCCAACGAGATGAAGAAGCAGGGCTACCAGATGGTGAGCATTCCTGACGGCTATATCTACATCGTGCCTGCAGCCGGCTACTACTATGACTATCTGAACTGCCGCTTCCTGTATGAACGATGGACACCTTCCCAGATTGGCAATGTGAAGTTTGAGGAGCGCGACCCGCAGATTCTGGGCGGCATGTTTGCTGTCTGGAACGATGTGGTGACCAACGGCATCAGCGTGGGCGACATTCATCACCGTGTATTCCCTGCCCTGCAGGTGATGGCACAGAAGACGTGGCACGCAGTCAACGACACCGTGGGCTACGGGCAGTGGGACAAGCAACGCCGGATGCTGGGCGAGGGCCCTGGCTGCAACGAACTGGGAAACACCCAATTACAGACAGCTGTACTCCGTCCTGTTACCTCTTTCGCCCCCGATAGCCAGCTGCGCCAGCTGGGCTATGATTACCAGGTGGACTTCGACATTGAATGGGCCAACGAGAAAGAAGGCACCACACTGATGGAAAGCCCTCGCTCCAAGTTCTATCTCTCTGACCCCATCGGAGGATGGATGGGTTTCAGCCGCGACGGCTACCTCTTCACCTTCCACTACAAGGGCCGCCCGGGCCACAAGGAGCACATCACTATCAAGGGCACCAACCACAGCACTGCACTCTATGTGGACGGCAAGGAGATAGAAACGCTTCACTACGGCGTGGGCAGGAAGGCCGATAATTCCACCTACAAGATTGTACGTACGCTGGTGTTCCCGCTGCAGAACAGTGGTGATTTCCGCAGCAAGGTGACAGGCTTTAAGGCAAATAAAATCTAGGAAATGACATCCAGATGGGGCGAAATACAAAAAAATTCGCCCCAATCCTTGTATAAGTGGAACGAAAAGTGTACCTTTGCACCCGATTTATGCAGATTCTCTTGAAAGGGAAATGCAAAAGGGATGGTTCGGTAGCTCAGTTGGATTAGAGCAGCAGCCTTCTAAGCTGCGGGTCATGGGTTCGAGCCCCATCCGAATCACCAAAAGAAAATCCGCAAACGACCAGCACATGGCAGTTTGCGGATTTTTTGTAGAAGGCGAAGAACGATGGACAGGGAAAGTCCCTCCTTGCGCTGAAATTTTGACAAAAAGGGCAAAAAAACGTGGAGTAGGGACGGAAAACCGAAGGGGTGGCATGCGGTCAATCCTTCCATTCTATCACCGGCACACCTTCGGCATCGAAGGTAATGGGAAGCCAGATATGCGGAGATTCGCTCAGCTTCTTGGGCTGCCAGCGGTCGGCCATGAAGATGAAACGCTGACCCTGACGAAAGATGTAGTTGCCCTGTCCGTCGAAGGTGGTCTTTGCCTTGGGGCCACGACAAGGAGAGGGATGACGTGTCCAAGGTCCCCATATGCTTTTGGCGGAATACATGCGTGCCTCATTGGGTGCCCAACCCGTGCAGCCGCTGGTAATGAGCCAATAGGTTCCGTTGTGCTTGAGGAGAGTGGGAGCCTCGTTCATCTCACCGGGGGCCACACGTACATAGCGTCCGGTGAAACCCATATAGTCAGAGGTGAGCTCATTGATGTGGAGCGTGAGGTTCTCCTCGCTGCTTGAAATCTGGTAGGCCTTTCCGTCGTCATCTACGAAGATGGTCTGGTCGCGACTCATCTGGCCGCCCTTCAGGTCGCGTGCCACATA
The DNA here is from genome assembly GCA_945865175.1 of uncultured Prevotellaceae bacterium. GTDB lineage: Bacteria > Bacteroidota > Bacteroidia > Bacteroidales > Bacteroidaceae > Physcousia. Next base: position 56,334 of record CAMBDA010000003.1, read on the forward strand.
CATGCCCTCCCTTACAGCCTTTTCCCAGGAGGGAGTCCACCAGTCCTTATAGTCCTCGGGCCGATGGCCACGAGCCAACTTGCGGTCCTTACGCTTGAAATCCATGGGCCACTTACCGGCCGTGGGGCGCAGCGCACGACGGAAGGTGAAGGGGCCCTCGGGTGAGGGGCTGTCGGCAAATCCCATCATGGCGGCGGCATAACCCTTCCCCTTGAGCTCCAGATGGAAGAGCATCACATAATTGTCGGTGTGGGGGCAACGCACCACCTTGGGGCGCTCGATGACACATCCGCGCTGGATGGGGCAGGCCGTATCAGCCACAGTGGAGAGCACAATGCCACAGTCGTGCCAATGGAGCATGTCCTTGCTGGTGTAGAGCGATACGCCGGGCATAGGCCCTCCCACACGAGAACGACTCTCGCCATACCAATAGTAAGTGTCGCCTACATGGATGACGTTGCCACCATGAGCATTCACATGAAGGCCGTTCTGGTCGGTCCATACGGTGCCCGGTGGCAACAGACTTTCCTGCGCAGCCAAAGAAAGGCCAAGGAGGAGAAGAATAACAGAAAAAAAGGGAAATCGTAACATAGTTGTAACCGTTTTTAATAGATTTGTGGCAAAATTACAATATTTTTTGTTTCCCTGCAAACTTTTCAATGTTTTTATCAAAATGCACACAAAAGCGCCGATTTTGCAAAAAAAAAGCGCTTTTTGCTTAGCATTTATCATGAAAATATAGCAAAATGTATATATCCGTTATAAAAAACCGCCAAAATGTATGATGGTTTGAAGAATAATTGCTACTTTTGCAAGCGATAACAGTATTAAAGAGTATTAATATGAAACGTTTGTATTTCGACCAGTATTCGACGCAGGCTCTGTCAGAGCTGCATCGCTACCGCGCGGTCATGTTCAGCCCGACGGTTTAAGTGTGCTTCTATACCTTATTATATTATAAGGCGAAGCGGATGCTCCGGGATTCTCTCTCTGACCTTTAGTCAGCTGGGACTCATTGCGCCAGTCGTATGGCGTGGTGAGGACTGTATGACAATGAGCAGACAGGCCATGGAGCAAAGAAACATACCTAAAGCATTCACCACACTTAAATCAAAACAATTATGAACAAACCGACTATCAGAGAAGTAGAAGAGTGGGTAAAGACCCTGTACGACACGTGTGAAAGTACCATTACCGACGAGGAACGCACCGAGCAACGCAAGTATGCAATCATGGTGCAACGCCCGCAGGACAAAAAGTTCCTGGTGAAGATGCTCGACGAATCCTCACAGATTCGTGACTGTCGCAAGCTGGCCAAGCGCATTAAGGTGCTCATCGACCAATATGGTGTACCCCAGTTCCTGAACGCACGCGACAGGTTCCTCTTCAAAATGTACCAGTCGTTTGGCTATCACTTCGACTTCATTGCCATCCCCATCATCAAGAAACGTCTGAGAATGGACACCTCGAAGGTTATCATCGATGCTGCCCGGCCCCATCTGACCGAGCATCTGGCCACACGCTTTGAGCAGAAAATCGGGCAGAACGTGAACCTTCTGGGCGAGGTGGTACTGGGCAATGAAGAAGCCGACAAACGCTATTACAGCTATCTGGAAGCACTGAAATATCCAGACATCAACTATATATCCGTAAAAATCTCGGGTATCTATGCCCAGACACATGCGCTCAACTATGAAGAGAGTTTCCCCGAGCTGGTACGCCGCATGTCGGAGCTCTACCAGGCAGCCATCGATAATCCTTATGTGGATGAGAATGGCAGCAAGCGCAGCAAGTTTATCAACCTGGACATGGAGGAATACAAGGATGCCCACCTAACCATGCGCCTGTTCAAGGAAGTGCTGTCGAAGCCCGAATTCCTGCATTATTCTGCCGGCATCGTGGTGCAGGCCTACCTCCCCGATGCATGGGACTTCCAGAGCGAGTTGCTGGAATTTGCCAAGGAACGCTGCTCACGCGGCGGTGCACCCATCAAGATGCGTATCGTGAAGGGATGCAACCTGGAGATGGAAACGGTAGTGGCCTCGTTGAGAGGATGGGAGAACCCCGTACGCCCCAACAAGACAGAGGTAGATGCCAACTATCTGCATATCATCGAGCGCGGTTTGCTGCCCGAGAATGCCAAATACCTCCATATCGGTATGGCTTCGCACAACCTGTACACCATCTCCTATGCTTACCTGCTCACACAGAAGTACGGCACACCCAAGGATTGCTTCTGCTTTGAGATGCTCGAGGGCATGGCCGACCATGTATGGCGTGCCCAATCGAAACTGGGTAACCACGTGATTCTGTACACACCGGTAGTGAAGGACGAACATTTTCTGAATGCTGTGTCCTATCTGGTACGCCGAATGGACGAGAATACGGCGCCTGACAACTTCCTGACCCACTCGTTCAACCTCCAGCCCAACACCAAGACCTGGGAGTTCCTGAAAAAACAGTTTGAGGATGCCTATGCCATCAAGGACAAGATACCTCATACACCCCACCGCACCCAGAACAGACTGGAAGCCTACAAACCCGTGGTTCCCGCCGACGAGATGAAGAACGAGCCGGACACTGACTTTGACCGCGAATGCAACCAGGAATGGCAGCGCCAGATCTTTGCCAAGTGGAAAAAGAGCAAGCAAGACAAGCCCTACACCATCCCCCTGCAGATTGGCGACAAGACCGTGGACAACGAACATCGCCACCGCTACTACGACCGCTGCCAGGACGACGAGGTACAGGTATGCGAGATGTCGCAGGCATCCGTGGAGCAGGTGAAGGAGATTGTACGCATCGCTGCGGCTGACCCCAAGGGATGGCGCAAGACCACCATCGAGGAACGGCACCGCATCATGTACGATGCTGCCAACAGATTGGGCGAACTACGCGGCGACCTGATTGGCTGCATGTGTGCCATCACAGGCAAGACCGTGGTGGAAGGCGACGTGGAAGTGTCGGAAGGTATCGACTATGCACGCTTCTATACCACCACCATGAAAAAGTTTGCCGCATTGCCCGACGTGAACATCAAGGAGAAGGGCACCGTACTGGTGATTTCTCCCTGGAACTTCCCCTGTGCCATTCCTGTGGGCGGCATTGTGGCCGGACTAGCAGCCGGCAACACCGTTATTCTGAAGCCTGCCACCGTGGCAGCGCCCGTGGCATGGCTGTTCGCACAGGCATTCTGGGATGCTGGCGTACCCAAGGAGGCCCTGCAGGTGATCATCACCGAGCGCGATGCACTGAAGACCCTCACCACAGCACCCGAAATCAAGCACATCATCCTGACTGGCGGCACCGACACGGCACAGGCCATCACACGAGCCAACCCCACCACGCCGCTCTCAGCCGAGACGGGCGGCAAGAACGTGATGATCATCACGGCATCTGCCGACCGCGACCATGCCATCATGAACGCCTGCACCTCGGCCTTCGGCAATGCCGGACAGAAGTGCTCTGCATGCTCGCTGCTGCTGGTGGAACGTTCGGTATACGAGGACGAGGAGTTCCAACGCAAGCTCAAGGACTGCGCCACCAGCCTGAAGGTGGGCAGTGTGTGGAACGCCGGCAATATCGTAGGCCCCATGATTACCAACCAGAACGAAAAACTGCTGAAGGCCCTGAGCACCCTGGAACCAGGCGAATCATGGCTGGTGGCTCCCAAGTTTATCGACAAGAAACACTATATCCTGGCTCCCACCATCAAATGGGGTGTACGCCCTGGCAGCTATTCGTTCCGCACTGAGCTGTTCGGCCCCATGCTGTCGGTATGCCCGTTCGACTCGCTGGAGCAGGCAATCAATCTGGTGAACGGTCTGGACTATGGACTGACCAGCGGCTTGCAGTCGCTCGACGAGCGTGAGCAGAAACTGTGGAAGGACAGCATCATGGCCGGCAACCTCTACATCAACCGTGGCATCACGGGTGCCATTGTCAACCGTCAGCCCTTCGGCGGCATGAAGTTGTCTGCCTTTGGCGGTGGCGTGAAAGCCGGTGGTCCCAACTACTGCGCCTGCTTCACCACCATCACCGACAAGCCCGGCTCCTCTACCGACTACACGAAGAGCTATGCCCAGGCCTACGAGACAGAGTTCCGCCACGCACGCGACTGGAACAACTGCTACGGCGAACAGAACGCGTTCCGCTATCTCCCGCTGAAGGGAGGCATGGTACTGCGCCTCTTCCCCGGCGACACCGACGAGCAGGCACGCATGGTGGCCCTGGCAGCCAAGACCGTGGGCACCCCGCTGGTCATCAGCTTCGACCCCAGTGACGACCGTTCCAAAACACTGGCCAATGTGGGTTGCGCCCTGCGCAAAGAAACGATGGCCGACTTCCTGAAGTCGATGCCCGGATATGAGCGCATACGCACCTGTCGTGCCGACCTGCCCCGCGAGATGTATGAACGTGCCGCAGCCACCGACAAGTACATTGCTACAGCTGCACCTGTGAAGGATGGACGTGTGGAACTCATCCACTACATCAAGGAACAGAGCATCTCGTTCGAATATCATCGCTACGGCAGCATCTCCGAAGTGCCGCCCGTAGAATAATACCTAGTGATTTGTTCAGGGGGCTGACGCCTTTCGCCAGCCCCCGCCCTTTTATATACCCCTCGTGAGAGGATATAGAGAGAATAATCAAAAAATCAAAAGAAAAGCAAATGAGGAAAAGATTGTACTTTTTCGTGGTAATGATGCTTACCACCATCTGTGCCTTTGCCCAGTCGCTCCATGTGAAAGGCACAGTCACAGACGAGAACAAGGAACCCGTCATAGGCGCATACGTCAGGATTAAAGGCGTGGACCGCGGTGCCCTGACAGATGTTAACGGCAAGTTTGAACTGAAGAATGTCAAGAAGAGCGACCAGCTGGTACTCTCGTTTATAGGCATGAAAACCATTACGGTCTCGCCCAAGGCCAACATGAACATCATCATGGAGAGCAACGACAAAGTGCTCGACGAAGTGATGGTGGTGGCATTTGGCGAGCAGAAAAAGTCCTCATTTACGGGCTCTGCCGATGTGATTGACATGAAGCTGATAGAGCAACGTCAGGTGAACAACGTGATGGATGCCCTGCAGGGAAGCGTATCGGGCCTGCAGTCGTACTCCCACTCCGGCGCACCGGATGCCAACCCTGAGTTCCGCATCCGAGGCATCAGTTCCATTAACGCAGGCAACAATCCGCTCATCGTGCTCGATGGCGTGCCCTACGACGGCGAATGGAACAGCATCAACCCTGCCGATGTAGCATCGGTGACCGTGCTGAAGGATGCTGCCTCCAATGCGCTCTATGGTGCCCGTGGTGCCAACGGTGTCATCATCGTCACCACCAAAAAGGGCGACCAGAACCACACCACCATCGGTCTCGACATGAAGGTGGGCTCCAGCAGCCGCGCTTCCAAGCGCTACAAAACCATCGACAACCCGGCACAGTACTTAGAAACCTACTACCAGTCGCTCTACAATGCCAATATCGCCAAGGGGCAGAGCGTCTATCAGGCCCACCTCAACGCCAACAACACACTCTACAGCGCATCGGGCGAGGGCGGCCTGGGCTATCTGCCTTATACCGTGCCGGCCGGTCAGTATCTGATTGGCGACAACGGCAGGCTCAACCCCAATGCTACACTGGGCAACCGCGTGTACAACAACGGTCAGGTGTACACCATCATGCCTGACGACTGGATCGACGAAACCTATCGCAATGCCCTCCGCCAAGAATACAACATCAACATCAACGGAGGCGGGCAGCAAGGCCAATTCTACGCCTCGCTGGGCTATCTCAACAGCGAGGGTATCGCCATTGCATCCGACTACGAACGCTATACCGCACGTCTGAAGGCTTCCTACAAGGCCGCCAAATGGCTCAATGTGGGCGGCAACGTGAACTTTGCCCGCAGCACCAGCAACAACGGTGCCGATGTGGACGACACTGAGGACGACGGCGGAACCAATATCTATACGCAAATCTCGCAGATAGGTCCCATCTACCCCGTATACCTGCGCGACGGCAATGGCAACATCCTGCGCGACGAATACGGTCCCGTGGGCGACTACGGTGACGGCCAGATATTGGGCAGTGCCTACGTGCGCCCCTATCTGAAGCAGTCAAACGGCATCACCGATGCCACGCTCAACACCAACAAAAAGGTGATTACCTCCTTCTCGCTCAACGGTTTTGCCGACATCGACATCTGGAACGGCCTTTCACTCACGCTCAACGGAAGTGTCTACACCAGCAACTACCGCAGCACCTACACCTATAACCCCTTCTATGGCTACGGCCACGCCAACTTCCCCAACGGCTACGTCTACAAGGACAACTACACGGAATATTCGCTCAACTTTCAGCAGCTGCTCAAGTACACCAAGAAGTTTGGCAACAACAACATCTCCCTGCTGGCCGGACATGAAAGCTACGACCGCACCTATGAGGACATCTACGGCGAACGCAAGAACATGTTCTCCTATTTCGACAACCAGGAACTCAACGGAGCCACCACACTCTATGGCAACGGATCTTCTTCGCTGGGCTACAACACGGAAGGCTGGATTTTCCGTGCGCTCTACGACTGGGACGGCAAGTATTTCGGCCAGGTGTCCTACCGCCGCGATGCCTCCAGCCGTTTCCATCCCGACCACCGCTGGGGCAACTTCTACTCGCTGGGTGGCGCATGGATTCTCACCAAAGAGTCATGGATGGAAAGTGCCAAGTGGCTCAACACACTCAAGCTCAAGGCCTCATTCGGCCAGAACGGCAACGACAATATCAGCGACTTCCTCTATGTAGACACCTACAACATCACAAAGGGCGACGGCAACGAAATCGGCCTCACCCTTCTAAACATCGGCAACGAACGGATTACGTGGGAGACGGTCAACAACATCAACGTGGGTCTGGAGTTTGACCTCTTCAAGAACCGCCTGCGCGGCAGCCTCGAATATTTCTATCGCAAAACCAGCGACATGCTCTGCAGCGTGAAGGTGCCCCTGTCAATGGGCTATGCCGGCTATTCCGACAACGTGGGCGACATGGCCAACAGCGGTGTGGAACTGGAACTCACGGGCGACATCGTCTCCACCAAGGACTGGACATGGACCCTGGGTGCCAACATCACAGGCTACAAGAATGAAATACTGAAACTGAATGCCGACAACCGCAACAACGTGCTCGAAGGGCATGTGGGCTACAACAGCGGCAGCTATTTCTATGGCGAAGGCCTACCCATGTACACCTGGCGCATGCGCAAATATGCAGGTGTGTCGGACGACGGACAATCGATGTGGTATATGCACGATGCCGACGGCAACCTGACCACTACCACCAATCCCACCGAAATCACACGCGACGAGGATTTCTTCAACTGTGGCACGGCGTTGCCCGACTGCTATGGCGGTTTCAACACATCGCTCAGCGCATACGGTTTCGACCTGAGTGTGTCGTTCGCCTACTCTGTGGGAGGTAAGGTGCTCGACTGCGGCTACCAGTCGCTCATGGATTGTCCCACGGCGGGCCTCACGGGCGAAGCCATCCATGAGGACATGCTCAAGGCATGGTCATCCACCAACACCTCCTCCAGCATCCCACGCTATCAGTATGGCGACACCTATGCAGCCTACACCTCCGACCGCTTCCTTATCGACGGCAGCTGGCTCAGCCTGCAGAACATCACTCTGGGCTACAATCTGCCCAAGAAATGGCTTGCCCCACTCCACATTACGGGTGTGCGGCTGAGCGTGTCGGGTGAGAACCTCACCTATTGGAGCAAGCGCAAGGGTCTCGACCCGCGCAGCAACAACTACGGTATGGTGAGCAGCGACACAAAATATGCGCCTGCACGCACCATCATCGGTGGCATCAATGTACAATTCTAATCAACTAGGAGGACAAATCAATGAAGAATAGAACATTATACAAATATATATGTCTGTGGCCCATGATTGCCACTCTATCCCTTACTGCCTGCATCGAAGAGGAGTTGCCGTCCGATATGGCCACAGCCGGCCAGATTGAAGGATCAAGCAACTCGCTCGACAAACTGGTAAAGGGACTGAACTCAAAGATGATTTCCGAATCGAACTACTACAACAGTTCCTATGCTGGCACATGGTATGCCACTCAGGACTGGGGATATCCCTGCTACATGTATATCCGTGAGACGATGCTCGACGGCTTCCCCACCACCGATGCCAGCTGGAACTACCAGCTCTACTATGAGAGCGGCAGCAATCTCACTGGCTACACGGGATGTCCCTACTTCTACTACTACAGCCTGATTGACAATGCCAACCGCATCCTCAAGACACAGGACGAGGACAACATGAGTGAGTCCGTTACACAAAACATGGGCATTGCCCGCGTGTATCGCGCCCTCTCCTACATGGACCTGAGCATGATGTTTGAGTTCTACCCCACGGAGAAAGAAGAGCTCAATGCCAAGGCCAAGGACGTGTGGGGGCTCACGGTACCCATCGTCACTGAAAACACAACGCTGGAAGAGGGAAAGAACAATCCGCGTGTGCCCTTCTACACGATGTACCGCTTCATCTACAACGACCTCAGCCGGGCCGAGGAGGCCCTGCATTCCTATGTACGCTCCGAGAGGAATGAGGTGAACATCGACGTGGTGAACGCCCTGCTCTCCCGCTTCTGGCTCACCCTGGCCACCCGCTTCCGCAAGTTCCCCGATGACCTGACGGCACAGCTGTCCCATGAAGGGGATGCCGACCGGGGACGCGCCCTGGGCATAACCACTGCGGAGGAATGCTATCAGAAGGCAGCCGCCTATGCCGACAAGGTGATCAATGCGGGCTATACACCCGTCACCAAAGAGCAATGGAAGGATGCCAAGACGGGCTTCAACACGGCCAACCAGGCTTGGGTATGGGACATGCGCGTCACCTCGCAGGAGCAATACTCCAGCTTCTGGTGCAGCATCATGGGACTTACCACCTCCGAGGCCACATGGGCCATGCCTGCCTATGGCGATGCCTACCGTTGCATCAGCAACCGCTACTACAACATGATACAGGCAGGCGACTGGCGCCGTGATACATGGATTGCTCCCGAGGATGCCGGATCGGCCACGGTTCCTGCCCGGTACAACAGTTTGCTCAAGGATGAGTCTGCCACCACCAAGGCCGACCGCACCTGCTTCAGCCGCTTGCCGGCCTATGCCAACCTGAAGTTCCGCCCAGGAAGCGGCAGCATCGACGACGAACTGACGGGCATGCTGTGCGACATCCCGCTCATCCGTGTGGAGGAGATGCACTTCATCAAGATTGAGTGTGCCTACTATCTCAACGGCCTCGCTGCCGGATGTTCGGCACTGGAGTCTTTCCTCAACACCTACCGATTCGACAGCGGCTACACCTACACAAGCGAAGCCAACTACGGCTCAGCTTTCATCTACGAAATGATTGCGCAGAAGTATATTGAATTCTGGGGCGAAGGCATCATGTATAACGACTTCAAGCGTCTGCGGCTGGCCATTACGCGCATGTACGAAGGTTCCAACTACCTCGATACCTACAAGATGGATTCACAGGACGGCTACTGTGCCCCCTGGCTCAATTTCTATCTTCCCGACACCGAACGGAGTTTCAACAGGGCATTGGACGGCCAGATGAACCCCGACCCCACTCCGTATTGCAAGAACTGACACCATCAGGTTCCCTCTCCGGAAAGGGAAAAGGACCCGAACAGATTGATTACTAACCACAATACTGATATATAGATGAAAAGGATTATATATAACATTATGTATGCAACGGCAGCCATACTGCTGGCCACGTCGTGCGACGACAGGAACGACACCGACTACGAGTTGGGTCAGCCCACAGCCGAGGGTTCCATGGGCGTTTATTTCGACAGCGGCAATCCCTCCGAGTTTATCTTCCAGCCCGGGGAGGCAGCAGCGATAGAAATCGGGGTTTCCCGGCTTGATGGAGACAAGGCAGCAGCCGAAGTGCCGCTGCTTGTAACGGCCGACGAAGGTCTCACCTTCCCCGCCTCCGTGAAATTCGAGGACGGCGAAAACAACACAACCATCAGAGCCACCTTCGGCGACCTGACGGAGTCGAGGGCATACCGTTTCACGGTCAGCGTACCCGAGGAATATGCCGACCACTACACCACAAAGCCCGGGGCCACCACATACTCCGGAACCATCATGGTGGCGGCATGGAACACAATTGCCGACAATGTGAGAATGACATGGCCCACGCTTGGAGTGGAAAACAACTTCACCACAACAATCGACCAGCTTGGCAAGACCAACCGCTACCGTTTCCGCAATTTCCTCTCTTCAGGTGTCGACTACATCTTCACAGTGGGAAGCAGTTCTGTGGCATATCCGGGCTACAGCTCCATCACCACCTATTCCAACTATGAAACTTACGAAGGTTCTGAGGCCAAAGGTGCATACCTATTCGACGATGCCACACAGACCTATCCCACATGGACGATAGCCGACGGCACCATCGAGGTGCAGGACATCTGCATTCTTGAGGACTACGGCACCACCACGGGCTATTCCTGCATCTCGTTCGACAAGTGCAGCGGCTACGTCTACATCTACTTCACAGAGTACACCGACGGACAGTATGAATACTACAACCCTGTATCTTTCACCTGGAAGTAATTCATCATATTATAAAGAAACAATCATGAAGAAGAATCTGTATAGCATATTCCTGATGATGACGGCTATTGTATTGAGTCTGGCATCATGCAGCGACGACGAGATGGCAAAGACTCCCCTCTCGCCCACATCCATCTCCGAAGGAGCCAAAACCGTCAGCACCCTGGCATTCAGCTGGATGCCAGTGGACGGTGCCACGCAGTATGCCTACGAACTGAAGGACGAGGCCGAGGACGTTGTCCTTGGTGGCACCACCAGCACCACGTCCATACTGGCCACAGGGCTCAAGGTTCACACCACCTACACACTCTATGTGTGGGCCTATGCCGCCCTCTCCAGTGACAAGACCACATCGCCCATTGCCACACTCACGGCCACTACCAACGATGTGGTCCAGCTTCTTGCGCCACAGGCCACATGGGAGCAGACCTCGGCGGGCATTGTGCTGACGTGGCCCGCTGTGGAGAATGCCGACTACTACGAGATAACATACGACTCCGACGATGGATCTGCCACTGTCACTACCACAGACACCAGCGTCACGCTTTCAGGACTCAGCCTGGGAGACCACGGCGTAGCGGTTCGTGCAGTGACTGAAGACGAGAACTACTCCGACTCTCCCGCCTTCGAATTCACCGTAACCAAAAGCAAGGCCGAGCTATGGCGCACCAACGCCGAATATTATTCCGAGGCTCTCGACAAGACCTTCGACTGCCAGATTGTCTGCTACGAAGACGCTTCGTACCGCATCGATAACATCTATGGCTCAGACGATGCAATCGACTTCTATGTAGACAACGAAAGCGTTGTGGACGGCGTTCCCGAGATAGTATTCACCAATAGCTATTCGGCCAATGCCCCCTATTACTATTTCCATGCAGGCGACTACGACATCTGCGTCTACGCTCAGCGTGGCGCGGGCTACACTGGATGGGAAAACGGTAACAGCGCAAAGGGCGAAGCATGGTACTATGTGTATCTCTACGACAAGGACGGCAATTATCTGGGCGGTGGCTACGATGATGTGACTTGGGGCAGCGAGGATGCCGAGGGGCCCACCATCGACGATATTGTAGGCGACTATACCGAGGTGACCAACTGCCTCGACCTGTCCATCGACTGGGAGAATTGGACGGAGGTAAAAAACCAAGAGAGTGAGGTCAAGATTGAAAAGATAGACGACACCACAGTGTCCATCTATAATTTCTACGGCTGGGAAGAAACCTTCACGGCCAGGGTAGACATGACCACACGCCAGATAACGGTGGACGTAAAGACCGACTGGGGCGGGTACTATACCTTCTGCCAGTATGATGCGCCCGACACGCCTGTCATAGGCATCATCTATGACGACGGCACCATCACCTTCACCAACTGGACCATCTATTATCCTGCCAACCAGTATTCCTATGTCTACTCAGGCGCCAGTAGCGTACTGACAAAGAAATAATCAAGCCCATCCAACTGGTTCCCCTGGCGCATCAACCGGACCTGTGCGTCAGGGTGCCCTTTCATAAGTAAGTGATCAAAATTATTTTTATAATGTAAGCTTCAACTCACAACTGTGGTTTCAGGCCTACAATGATCGTATTAAACATTGTTAAATTCATAATATTTCAAACGTATCAAATATGAGCAAAAGAAATGCAGTTCCGCCGTATTTACCTGATGGATAACGCTCTATATGCGTGTCTCTATTGCTGTTTGCCGCTCTATAAAAGAGGGTGACAATGAGCCGTACGTGGTGATATGGTGAAAGGTCTAAACCGCACAATTCGCTTGCAATCAGCATGTTAAAATATATTTAAAGTTCTTTGTAAATCTGCATTTTCTTCGTAACTTTGCTTAAAAAGCAAAAACGAAAGATGAAGATAACAACGTTACAATTAACTGACTCGGAGAAGCATAATCTCGAGATAGCCTACCAGACGGGTGACTCTCATTGTTACAGAACCAGATGCAAGGGCGTACTGCTTAAGTCTCAAGGCAAATCCGCTAGTGAGATTGCAAGTTTTCTGGATGTATCCATTCCTTCTGTCTATAGTTGGATTAAACGATATAAGGCTGACGGAATCAAAGGACTTGAAACCAAACCAGGAAGCGGAAGAAAACCTATCATTGATTGCTCCGATGAGGAAATCATCCGCAAAGCCATTGAGGAGGATCGCCAAAGCGTCAGCAAGGCAAGGGAGACATGGCAGAATGCAACAGGCAAGGAGGCGAGCGATGCAACACTGAAACGTTTTTTAAGCGTTCTGGTGCAAGATATAAGCGAATAAGAAAACGCCCAAGGGGAGAACCCTCACCGCAACTCTACGCTTACAAGAAGGAGAAGTTGCAAGAACTTGAAGAGCTTGACTCTAAGGGAGATATAATATTATATTATGCCGATGAGAGTCATGTATGTACCAATGGCTACGTTCCATACGGATGGCAATACAAAGACGAGGATGTCTATGTGCCCGCAGAAAAAGCGGCAAGGCTGAATATCTTTGGTATGATAACCAGAAGGAATGAGTACAAGGGATTCACAACGCATGAGTCCATCAATGCAGACAAGGTTGTAGAATACTTAGATCTCATGTCCTTTTCTGTCAAAAAGAAAACCGTTGTAGTATTGGACAATGCCTCAGTTCACAGGAATCGGAAAGTCAAAGAACTCCGTAAAATCTGGGAAGACAGAGGTCTCTTCTTGCTCTATCTACCACCATACTCACCAGAGTTAAATCCTGGAGAGATACTATGGCGCGTTCTCAAATGCAAATGGCTCAGACCCGTAGATTATACAACTACGGACTCCCTCTTTTACGCCACAAACAGTGCTTTGGCTGCTGTTGGCAATATCTTAAAAGTAAATTACTCATTATAAAAATCTTTTTGCACAATTACTTATACAAAAAAATACACAGGTTCGGCTCACATATAATCATTATACAGTTATGAGAAAGATTTACGCACTGATTGCAATGATGCTCTTTGCCGTTTGCCCGATGGCAATGGCTGAAGAAGCGGCAGCCGCTGAAAAGGAAATTTCATGGAGTTCGCCTGTCAACTACTTCTCTGAAGGACTGAATGCTGGATTCTCCGCCACCATCGTTGGGTATACCGACGGCACCTACGCCATCAAGGGCATCTACGGCAGCGAAGACGACCTGGAATTCACCATCGACAGCGAGAGTGTGGTGGAGAACATTCCCGAAATCGTGCTCACCAACTATTATGCAGAATCAGCCCCCTATTACTATTTCCACGCCGGCAAGTACGACATCTGCGTGTACTACCAGAAAGGCGAGGGCTACACAGGATGGGAAGGCGAAGCCGAAGAACCCAGCGTGTGGTTCTACACCTACGTGTATGAGGGCGAAACCTGCGTAGGTTCCGGCTATGACATCGTCACATGGAAAAAGATTGCCTGGAGCGCACCTGCCAGCTACTATTCGGAAGCCCTGGATCAGACGTTCGATGCCACCATCATCTCCTACACCGACGGCAGCTACACCGTGAAGGGCGTCTATGGCAGCGAGGAGGATGTGCTGGAAGTTACCGTGGACAATGAGAATGTTATCGAGGGCATCCCCGAAGTGGTACTCACCAACTATTACTACGTCGAGGACCCATACTACTACTTCCATGCCGGTAAGTATGATTTCTGCACCTACTATGTCAAGGGCACCGGCTACACAGGATGGGAAGGCGATGCTGAGGAGCCCTGCCTCTGGTTCTACACCTATCTCTATGAGGGTGAGAACTATGTAGGTGCCGGTTATGACACCGTCTACTGGAACAAGGCCGACGCGTCCTCCATTTCCTCCCCGAAGGGCGGCGCTTCTGCCTCTGACCGCATCACCAGCCTCTCGGGCATCAACTACAGCCAGTCAGCCAAACTGCCCGCCGGACTTTATGTGAAGAACGGCAAGAAGGTGCTGGTAACAAAATAGGCAAGTACGGAATCGGTTTCAAATACTAAGACAAGTCAGGCGGAGATGATGGGTCCTCCGCCTGACTTTTTTTCTTATTCCTGATAGCCCGGGAAGTTGGAGAAGGGTTGTCCTTCCACCTCGTAGTAGGGCATCAGCTCAATGTCGGTGCATCCCTTCACTGTGAAATGGAGCGGCTTGCCGCTCACAGGCACCAGTCTTGACACCAACTCACCCACCTTGCAGGGGATAGTGGGTTCGGTGTTCTCGCCCGTGCATACGGCTGCCATCAGCACAGGACCGTACTCCAGCGCATAATGACCCTTCTCGAAGCCCTCCTGCATGCCCTTGTACTGGGTGGTGCGGAAGGTAGCAGGCAGGGTGAACTTCAGTTCGTCCCCGTTGTTCCATGTACGCTGAAGCCGGATGTACGTGCCCGCACGTCCCGACTGCACACGCTTGCCGTTGAGGTTCACGACCAGCGGCCTTTCTGCCCAGCAGGGCACACGTATCTCGATGCAGGCATCCACGGGTGTGTCACAGGCGATGGAGATGCTCACCTCATTGTCGTAGGGGAAACGTGTGCGCATGCTCACCTTGAGCGGCTTGCCATCCACATGGTGTACGAGGGTGGAGGGCTCAAAAAGGTTCACCTGCAGACCTTTGGGCGAGAGAGAGTAAATGTATTCCGGCAGAGAGCCGTAGATGCGTGTGCCCTGTCCCTCGCAGCAGGTGTTGGTGGCAATATCGGCACCTGCCTGATACCCCTGCTTGTAACCGTGCATGCGGGCGAAGTAGGCAATGCCCCGGTCGCCCACCTGATTGGGGATGACCACATTATAGAGTGACTTCTCGATTTCGGACATGTACCTCTCCTCGTAGGGGTACAGGTTGTGGAAGCGCTGGTTGAGTTTTATCCAAAAGGCATTGCCGCACAACTCACCCGTGTTGGCTTTCAGATAGAGCGACTTGGGGGGATAGGGGAAATAGCCCTCGTTGATGGCCAGCGAACCGCCTATGTGCTCCCAATTGTCATGAAAGAGGTCCCAGAAGCCCTTGACCGCCTCCAGGTACTTCTCGCATCCCGTGGCACGGTACATGTCCATGTAAGGCTCAATGGCCGTGACCAGATAGTTGTGCGGACGGTCGTAGGGGTACTTCCATATCGCGTCCGTATTGCGCTGCGTGAGCCATTCCATCCAGTAATTCTGCTGGAAATAGCGTTGCATGGTGCAGATGTCCTCGGTGCGGCCCACGGGAGAGAAATAGGTGCGCGTGAGGGGGATGGCACCCTGTACGCCCTGTCCCGGACGACGGAGCATTTCGGGCAGGAAGGGAGAGGCCTCGAACCAGTCATAGAAAGCGCGCAGCATGCCGAAAGCCTTGGGGTTACCTGCATATCCGGCCTCTATCAGGCCATGGGAAACCCACGAGCGCACGTAGGCGCCGTTCTCAAAGTCAAAGATGGCACGCTTAGGGTAGGCCATCAGATAGCCGTCTGGCTCCTTGCACTGGTCAATCACATCCACCACGCTGTCCATGCGTGCACGCAAGGCTTTGTCCTCCATCCAGCGCAACGTGCCGCCGGCACCCATCAGAAAGCGTCCTGCTGTGGAGCCAGGCAGCTGGTGAGTCCAGAAGTAGCTGTGGCGCCCGCTGACAGGCGGAACGGGTAGGCCCGCCTTCTGACGAAAGTTGTACACCAACTCGTCCAGCGTAAACGACTGCATCAGATAGTGCACATTGTTCTCCATCACCTTGCGGAAAAGGCCGTCGCCCAGAGTGATGCCCTTGACGGGTGTCTCCACCACGTCGGGCACAGGATGCCACTGCTCGGGTAGAATCACATTATCGGGATTGTCCGTGACCACATATTCGCCCATCGGCCTCTCGGGGCGTGTGAGTGCCTGCGGGTTGTTGCCCTCGGCAGGATTCGACTCTGTGACACGGCAGCCCTCGGCAATGTCCCTTCCATGCCGGAGCACGATGATTTTCTGCAGGGCCAGCTTGCTGTCGCGCAGGCGGGTGGCCGTAAGGCGCACATAGCGTCCTTTGGCCTGCTTCGTCACCTCGAACACCTCGTTCTCTGTGCTGTGATAGCCGTCCAGCTTCACACAGTAGTCGGCATACATCTGGGCGGTGAAAAAGGTGGAGTCATTGCTCACCTCGATGCGGAAGAGCAGCGGGAAGCCGTGCGAGAGGAAACTGCCTTCCAGATTGTCCGGCAGCACCTTTATCTGGTCGATTGTGCGCTCACCACCCAGATCGATCTGCACCCACCGCAACTGTCCGTCGTCCGAGGCAGGCGACACGTAGTGGGAAAAATACACGCGAGCCGAACGCTCCACGCCCAGGCGGGCGGCCTTCACCTCTGCATCGTTGTCATACTTGAATTGCGCATTTGCCTCTGCTGCCATCAGACAGGCAACGGCCGTTATTGCCATTTGGCACATTTTTGTCTTCATGAATGTTTTTTTGGGTTTAAAACACTGCAAAAATAGCAATAATTTTCCGATGTAGCAAGCCTTCGGACAGGGAAATGCATACGCCCCCCACTTTTCCTCCCGAAGGCCAGGCAACTTTAATTTGCCGACATTGCAAAATCAAAAGCCAAAAACTTATGAATTTTATGGACAGGGGATTCCCGCGGCGCAATGACTCAGTGGCAAAAAAGGCATAAAACAGGGCCGCGTTGCTGCCTAACTGGAGAAAATTTGCGGCCCAACTGGGTAGCAAAATTTCTCCAGTTGGGTAGCAAAAAGGGGTGTTATACGCCCTCTCCAAGCCCACGGAAGGGCAAGCGTTCCGCGTTCCCTGCAATACGCATGTGAGCACACATACGTTGGGGCAGCCCGACTGCACGGCAGGCCGGAAACTGTCGTCCCTACACCCAAGAAAATAATCTCTGCAGCCACGGGCCCTATCACAGCGGCCCGACAACAGGAAGCCCGGCGGGACAAGATGCAGGGGCATCCGCGTCCGCCGGGCAGAAAGCAAAAATAACAGTTTTCCTGACTATTCGTTGAGATCGATGACGTAGCTCACCTTGCGTCCGCTGGGAGTGAGTGCCTTTATCCACAGCGTGCGGTCGGTACTGCGGTTGGCATCCTCCACGGCCTGTTCCCAGTCGCTCACCGATTCCATCTTACGGTCGTTCACCTGGATGATGATGGTCCCCTTGGTGGCACCTGCCGTCATCAACTTACCACGACGGATGGCACTGATAGAGAGGCCATACTGCAGGTTCATCTGCTTTAGTTCGGATTCGGACAGCGGCTTCATTTGCACGCCCAGCTTGTCCATATCCACCTCTTCCACCACCTTGGTAGTACCCTGTGAATTGCGGAGCGTCACCTCCACCTTGGCAGTCTTCTTGTTGCGCACATAAGTAATCTTCACCTTATCGCCCGGACGGTGCTGCGCAATCACCTCCTGCAGCTCGCTCATCTTGTGCACGGCCTTTCCGTCCATCTCGGTCACCACGTCGCCCTTCTGCAGGCCCGCATCCTCGGCGGCACTGGCATCTACCACCTCATTGATATACACGCCGCTCACAGTGCCCAGGTCCACCTCGTTGCCCTTGGCCTTCTCCACATCGATATAGTTGGTGACATCCGTACCCTGCACGCCCAGCACAGCACGCTGCACGGTGCCGTACACCTTCAGGTCGTCCACCACCTTGGTCATGATGCTGGTGGGGATGGCAAACCCGTAGCCGCTGTAGCTGCCCGTCTGGCTGTACAGCATCGCATTGATGCCCACCAGTTCACCATGCTCGTTCACCAGGGCACCGCCACTGTTACCTGCGTTGATAGCAGCATCCGTCTGAATGAAACTCTCTATACCGTTGGCACCCAGTGAGCGTGCCTTGGCACTGACGATGCCAGCGGTGACAGTGCTGGTAAGATTGAAGGGGTTACCCACGGCCAGCACCCATTGTCCCAGCTTCAGGTCGTCGCTGTTGCCGATGGGCACGGTGGGCAAGTCCTTGCCGTCAATCTTGATAAGGGCCAAATCGGTATTCTCGTCACATCCGATGATACGGCCCTTGAACTCACGGTTGTCGTTGAGCTTTACGTCAATCACGTCGGCATTGCCCACCACATGGTTGTTGGTCACGATATAGCCATCGCTGCTGATAATCACGCCACTGCCTGCACCATGGCGGTCAGGGCTTTTGTATTCGCGCTGCTGCTGGCCGCCGCCGGGGTAGCCGAAGAAATCGCCGAAGAAGTCGCTGAAGGGGTCCCTCACGGTCACCTTCTGGGTCTTGCCGTTCTGGGTCACCTTGATGTACACCACAGCATTCACCGTCTTCTCGGCGGCAGCGGTAAGGTCCACCAGCCCGCCAGGGACAGCCACCTGCGGGGCTGCTGCCGGCCGCTCGGCAGGCACCTCGGCCGTAAATGAAGACTGACTGCGGATTACCGCACCTGTAACAGCACTGCTGGCAAAGATAAGGGCCGTCAGGCCAAGCCATGTTTTAGTTGTTTGTTTCATAACCTTATTCTCTTTTTTTGTTAAATTTGTATTTCCGTTTTGTTGTTTCCGCTTGCAAAGATAAAACCAAAAATCCTTTCATTATATAGGAAATACCGCAAATTTCTCTATTATTAACAATGCCTGTGGACTGATTAACCGTTGTTAAAACGGAAAGCAGACATTTTTACATTCATTTATGGCACATTTTCGCCCATTTTGTCAGGAAGGTTTGGTCAATCGCATATTTATTTGTAACTTTGCCCTCGAAACAGTGGACCGGCTTGCCGCTGGCCTGTACGTCAGGCAAGAGGAAAGTCCGGGCAACACAGGACGACCCGCTTCCTAACGAGAAGTGATTCGTGAGGGTCAGGCAATGCAGAAGAAAACAACCGCCTGCCTCGTTGCAGGTAAGGGTGAGAAGGTGGGGCAAGAGCCCACCAGGCTGTTGGTGACAGCAGTGCTGTGCATTCCCGGGTGTTGAAAGTTCATGTATACCGGTGCGGTCGGCCTACGGGTCGGCGAGAGGGCTGTCCGTCCGAGCCGGAGGGTAGAACGATAGAGGCTTCTGGTGACAGGAGTCGTAGATAAATGGCAGGCACCTTCCCCACCCCGGGAGGAGGTACAGAACCCGGCTTACAGGTCCACTGTTTTTTCTTATATATAAATATTATGGTATATGCTAACCCCGCACGGATTTCCCTCCGCGCCCGGGATGACAGAAATAGATATGAAGATTCACGCCCTTGAACAGATATGGAACATCGACGAAGCCACCGCCAGCCGGCAGCGCCGCTGGCTCCTGCGCATGCTCAAGTTCGGAATCATCATTGTGGAAAGCTTCACCAAGAACAATCTCATGAGTTTTGCCTCCGCGCTCACCTATTCCAGTCTGATGGCCGCCGTGCCTGCCATTGCCCTGGTCTTTGCCGTGGCCCGTGGCTTCGGCTTCGGAAACATCATCGAGGACAGCATCCACCAGTCGTTCACGGTCAATCCTGAACTGGCCCATTACCTGATGGACTTTGTCAATTCCTATCTGCTAGAAACCCAGAACGGTGCCTTCATCGGTGTAGGCCTGGCCATGCTGCTCTACACCATCGTCAACCTGACCACCAACATCGAAACGGCCTTCAACGCCATCTGGCATGTGGACACGCCACGCAATGTGTACCGCCGCTTTACCGACTACGTCAGCGTGTTCCTGCTGCTGCCCATCGTCATCATCTTCACCAGCGGCATCAGCCTCTTCCTCATGACCTTCCGCAACCTGTTGCCCGACTATGAGTTTGTCAGTTCCACCCTGGAATGGATGATGAAACTGGGACCCACCGTGCTCCTATGCTTCACCTTCAGCCTTCTGTACAAGCTCATGCCCAACACCCCCGTACGCTGGAGCGCCGTGCTGGTGCCCAGCATCCTGGTGGGCGTGCTCTTCCAGGCGGTGCAGTACATCTACCTTCACAACCAGATAAGGCTGAGCAGCTACAATGCCGTGTACGGCTCTTTTGCCGCCATCCCCCTGTTCATGATCTGGCTCCACATCTCATGGAGCATCTGCCTGGTGGGGGCACGCATGTGCTATGCCAACCAGAACATGCAGGAGTATGCGTTCGACCGCACAAGCCAGCACCTGAGCCGGCGCTACCGCGACTCCATCTGCCTGCTGCTGATGAGCCGCATCTGCAAGCGTTTCTCCCACGGCGGCACGCCCTTCACGTCCCGCACGCTGGCCGCCGACACGCAGCTTCCCCAGAGCCTTGTGAACCTATTGCTCGACGAGCTGGTGGAGGCCCGTCTGCTCGTATCATTCAACAACGACAAGGGCACACAGCAGCATTACATGCCTGCCATGGACATCCGTCACCTGAGTGTGAGCAAGGTGGTCAGCCATCTCGAAAGTCGCGGTTCGGAGTGTCTCTCCCGCACCTGGCAGCTCCGCACCTCCGAATGGCAGACCCTGCGCCGGCTGCGCAGTGCCCAGGGTTCCACGTCGGATGCACTGCTGGTAGATGTGTAACCATATCAAACATGTTTCACCTTAAATAACACCATTTTTTGCATTATGTGGATTTATTTTTCAATCGGATGGCTGGTTTTCCTCCTCCTCTTCTACACAGCGGTATGGTTTGAGTATGCCTACTACCGCTACAACCTCCCCGCCAAGTTCCGCATCCTCCTGGAAGCCTTCACGGAAGAAGACGAGGAGTAGAGCCGGTGTCCTGGGCCGCATTTCTTACTGTAGCGCTTGCGGCACGGGACATAGGCCCTGCATGCCTGCGACGAATAGCTGGCCCTTCGATGTGCCGGCGCAGATTCCCTGTGGCAACGAGTTAATGATATTTAACTAAGCGATATGGCCTTTTCCAATACTATTTGCATACCTTTGCGAAATAAATCCTTAAATATGAAGATATGAACAAAAAGAATTATTCGTTTCTGCTGAAAGGCATCCTGCTGACAGCAGCCCTATGCTGGACCATCTGCATGCAGGGCAGGCGCCATCCCGATGCCTCACGGCTGGTGGGCATGCTGCAGGAGATGCAGGCAGGCGAAGAGGTGACTCCCGACAATTTCTATGCGGATGTGGTGCAACTGCGCAATGCCATAGGGGAGACCTCAGACGAAGCGGCACGCGCCATCTACAGGGCCACATTGGCCCATCTGGTGTCTATCAATGCCTTCCGTGCACAGACGCAGCATCTGGGTACTCCCAGCCATCCTGACAGCCTGCAGGAATGGTCGCGCGAGGAGTATTTCCGCTATGCCGCCACGCTGTATGGCGAAGCCCTGCGCACACCGGCCCTGCTGCACACACAGCAGACAAAGGCCTGGATGACGCTGGCCAACCGCGGGAAAGACGAACGGGTGTATGACAGCGACATGCTCTATGTCGTGTGGACAGCCATGCGCAACGACCTCCCTGAGGAGACACTGAAGCAACCCCATATGCCCCAATGGAGCGACCTCATCGCGTTTTACCGCAGCTGCCACCTGGATGAAGCCGCCCTGTGGATGGCTATCGACTCCATGGATGCCCACCCCACGATGAAGAACCCACACGCCCAATGGAAGCAGATAATCAAGGATTACGGGCACCTGCAGGATTGCGCCGAGGTGTACCTCCGGCTGTCGCGCCTCTCGGAAAGCAAGCCCGAGGAGAGCAGAAAATGGCTGGAAGAAGGGCTACAACGCTATCCCAAGTCCAACCGGAGCAATGCACTGAAGAATGCCCTGCTGAACCTGCAGCATCCCGTATTGGCATGGGACTACCATTCCTATTATGCACCCCATACATCTGTGGCATGGCCTTTGCGCACACGCAACGTCACACAGGTAAGCTTCACCCTGTATGCCCTGCCCAGCGATTTTGATGAGAACCAGGAAAACGTGGAGGCCGCCCTGCGTAAGAGGGGGCAGAAGATAAGGGCCCTGAACCACACGCTCCGCCAAGCCGACCCCTTCACCACCCTCTCCGATACCCTGCGATGGACAACACCGGGCTATGGCCGATATGCCATGGTGGCCACAGCGAAGAGCAACGGCCGGATTAGAGGGAAAACGGAACCCACGGTGTGTTTTTTCCGTGTCAGTTCAATGGCCTTCATTGCCTTCAACCTGCCAGGCAACAGATTGCGGCTGAAGGTGGTGGACATCACCACGGGTGCGCCCAAGAGTGGCGTGAACGTAGCCTTCACCCACTATCGCGACCGCGACACCACCACCCTGCAGACGGCCGTCACCTCGGCCAGGGGTGATGTGGAAATAGGTCTGCCCGACCGCCAGCAGGTGCCCACCCACGTAAGGCTGTGGCAGGGCGCCGACAGCGCCATGGAGGCCGAGCGCGTGTACAGCTATTATTCCATCCTGAAGACCGCCACCAACACAAAAGTGGAAACCATACGGTTGTATACCGACCGCAGCATCTACCGCCCCGGGCAAAAGATACACGCGGCTGCCCTGGCATTTGCCACTACGCCCAACGGTGCCCACACGACCAAGGGTAAGAAACTGACACTGACCTACCATGATGCCAACAATCAACTGATGGGCACACATGACATCACCACCGACAGCATGGGCATGGCAGTGGACTCCCTGCAACTGCCCGAGGGCCAGCTGCCCGGCCTCTTCAGCATCAGAGTGAAGGGAGCAGGCAGCAGTTGCACCTTCCGTGTGGAGGAATACAAGCGGGCCACCTTCCAGGTGGACGTGCAACAAGAGGCTCACACCCCATGGCCCGCCCGACACATCACCCTGCAGGGAAAGGCACTCACCTACAATGGTGTGCCCGTGACTGATGCACGCGTGTGTCTGCGCTACCGCTGGCAGGAAAGAGGATGGCCACGCATTTATGTGGAGGAAAGTGACGCATGGAAGGAGGGCGACACGCTCTATACCGATTCCGAAGGGCGCTTTACGGTCAAAGTGGACGTGCCCCGCACCCAGGGCGATGACAAGCATGCCATCTCGATGCTACAGACCGAGATAGACGTGCTGAGCCGACAGGGAGAGACGTGCACCACCACCCATCACATCACCCTCCACCATACACCCCTGCGACTGATGCTCCAAACAGGTGCGCTCCTGGACAAGGATCGGCTGAAGCCCTGGACCATACAACTGATCGACTGCTGCAGCCAGCCCGTGGCGGGCAGCGTGGAGTGCAAGCTGCTCAAGGACGGAAAGCCGGTGTTCACCACCCGCCTAGAGGCAGGCAAGGCCGTGGTGCCGCAAGGCCTCCGCAATGTGCCCTCTGGCAAATACACCCTGCATGCCTTTGGACAAGCCGGCACCGACACGGTTTCGGTGAGACAGGAAGTATCGCTCCTCTCGATGAACGACACCGAGCCCCTGCCCGAAACGCCGCTCCACATCTACTGTCCTAACCCCACCTTCACCTCTACCCGGCCAGCCACTATACGCCTGGCCACCTCGCTCCCCGAAGCATACGTATGGTGCATGGCCGTGTCCAAGAATACCGTGGTGAAGGATACCCTGATAAGACTCGCCCGCGAAGTACGCACGATGGAACAGCCCTTCCAGACGGGATGTGAGGAAGGCATTACGATGATGTACAGAATGATACAGGGAGGAAAGGCACATACAAGCACACTCACCCTCCTTCCGGAACAGGCAAACAGGAAACTGGCATGGAAATGGGACACCTTCCGCGACAGGCTGGAACCGGGACAGCAGGAAGAGTGGCGGATGACACTGCTCACCGCCGACGGCAAGCCGGCCAGTGCCAACGTGATGTGCACGCTATTCGATGCTGCTTTGGATGCCCTGCAGCCACACGCACTGCGGCTGGCCATTCCGAAAATCACGGGTGCACCCACCCTGCATGGCAACGTAGGCATACACCAGCCGCGCTTTGCCGGCCTGGATTTCACCACCCGCCAATACCCCGACACCTACCCACAATGGAGCCGCCTCAACGATGCCCTCTTCTTCCACTATCAGGCCGACACGGGTATACCCCGCCCCCTGATGGCAAGGAACACACGCACCGGTGTGATGAGCGGACAGCAGATGATGGCCAAGGCCACCGCCACGGCTACAGCGGCATCGAAGTCGGATTTAGTATTTGACTGCCTGGAAACAGAAGCGTGTGAAGATGCGGCTCCGGCAGCGGACACATACAGTGCTGCAGGTGGAAAAGAGGCCGCCCCACTGGCAGGATGGGTGCGCACCAACCTCCAGGAACTGGCCTTCTTCTACCCTACCCTCCGCACCGACGCACAGGGACAGGTAAGCCTGTCGTTTACCCTTCCCGAGGGTCTCACCGCATGGCACCTGATGGGCATGGCCCACACGGCTGACATGCAGACGGTCACCTTTGAAGACACCATCCAGGCCGTGAAGCGAGTGATGGCCCAGCTGCAGCTGCCCCGTTTCCTGCGCTCCGGCGACAAAGCCACACTGACGGCCACCGTGCGCAACCGCACAGCCGAAGAAATGAAGGGAGAGGCCATACTGGAGATAATCGATGCGACCACATCGCGGCTGATAGACATCCGGCGCATCCCCCTGCAGCTGACTGCCATGCAGGACACGGTGGTACACCTTCCCTACACAGCCACTGACAAACATCCGATGCTGGTGGTGCGCTGGATGGCACGCACCGATACCGGCAGCGATGGCGAGCAGCAATACCTGCCTGTGCTGAGCGATGTAGAGGAGGTGACAGAGACCAAATCGTTCTGCGTCACAGGGTCGCAGCAGTGGCAGGCGGATTTGGACAAACTGTTTGCCTACAACCACCCGGAGGCTGCCCACAGAAGACTTACGGTGGAGTACACCTCACGCCCCGTGTGGATGGCCATACGGGCACTACCCGTGCTGCACAAGCCCAAGGCCAACGATGTGCTCTCGCTGGCGGCCTCCTATTATGCCGATGCCATGGCGCACCACACCTTGCAGCGCATCCCCCAGTTGCAGGAGGCCATCAGACAGTGGAGCGCAGCCGACAAGCAAATGAGCAGCACACTGAAGATGAACGAATCCCTGACGGGCATGGGCACAGCACAGACACCGTGGATGGACGATGCAGTGCGCGACTCCCTGCAGCGCCATGCCCTGCTGGAGTTATACCGCACAGCGCCCCAGCCCCAGACAAGGCTGGCTGCCATCGAAGCCATCGCCCGCCTGCAGCTTCCCGACGGCTCCTTTGCCTGGTATCCCGGCATGAAGGGTGACTCCTACCTGACAGCTGAGGTGGTACGCCTGCTCACACGCCTCCGCATTGTGGCCGGCAACGATGCAGCCGATGCAGCCACGCAGCGGGAGGAAAAAGTGTTCGGCTATGCCATGGACTATCTGTCCGACCAAGTCGTCAAGTGGCTGAAGGACAATCAGGAAAACCGTACACATGCCGTGGTGCTGCAATACCTTTATGCCCTGTCGAGGAGTAGCTACAAGCCCCACGATACCGCCCGGAGGGCCGTGAAGGAATGGGTGGACAAACTGCAGGAGACAGCGCCCGACCTGCCCTATGAACAACGCGCCATGGCCACTATTGTACTGCATGCCCAGGGCGAAAAGCGCAAGGCCCAGCAAATAGCCGAGAAACTGCGCACGCTGGTGATGCAGGCAGATGGCTACCATCTGGCCTACCCCGGAGGCAGACTCACCAGCATCGACCGCAAAATACAGCAGCATGTGGCACTGATGGAGGTCTTCGGCATCGTGTTCCCCCAGGACAAGAAACTGATGGAGGGCATGGAGCAGTGGCTGGTGATGCAGAAGCGCGCCCAGACATGGGAACAGCCCGTACAGACGGCAGATGCCGTATACATGATTATGCTGCACCATGCCGTCCCCTTCAGTGAACAGACTGCCGACCAGCTGGTAGTGAAGGGGAAAAACAGGCAGCAAATTCTCCAGAGCGATGCCGACTATCTGGGATATGTCCGTACAGAGGTGAACGTACCCCAACCAAAGACCATACAGGTGGACAAGCACAGCCAAGGTACCTCCTGGGGTACAGTGTATGCCCAATACACCCTCCCCTACTCCGCCCTGCAGGCACAGCGTGAAGGCATCACCCTACGCAGAGATGTGGCAAAGGCCGGCTGGAACGAAGGTGACCGTGTGCACGTACGTTATACACTCACCATTGACCATGACATGGAGTATGTGGTCCTGCAAGCAAGCCGGATAGCAGCAGCCCAGCCCGCTGTACAGCATTCGGGATACAGCGTGGTGAACGGTGTGGGCTGCTACCGCGCTGTCCATGACACGGGCAATGCCTATTTCTTCGACGCACTACCCCGCGGCACCTACGTGATAGAGGAAGACTGGCTGCTCGACCGTCCCGGTGACTACCAGCTGGGCACCGCTCGCCTGCAATGCGTGTACGCACCGGCTTTCCAGGCCCACACACAGGGAGAGACCATCCATGTAACCGAACGCAAACACAATACTACCCATCAATGAAAAGAACACTCATCCTCCTGTTTCTGGCCCTGCTGCCCTGCTGCATGCCGGCCATGACCCTGCTGCCGCTCCACAACCAGGCCGTGGCAGGACTGCTGAACCGCATCGGCGGCAAAGGCACCTCCAAGCGCATTGTCACCCAGATAGACGCCTCGCTTTCCCCGCAGGCCGATGTCTTTGTCATCTCGGCCGACAAGAGCGGCAGGAAGCCCATGGTCACGGGGTCGTCCACCATCGCTGTGTGTGCAGGCATCGGATGGTATCTCAACCACTATGCCCATGTCAACCTGTCGTGGAACCAACTGACCACCGACCTCTCCAGGGTGGAATTCCCCGTGCCTGCCCGTCCTGAAAGGCATGCATGCAAGGCCGACTACAGGTATTATCTCAACTACTGCACCTTCGGCTATTCCATGACTACATGGACGTGGGAACGTTGGCAGCAGGAGATTGACTGGATGGCCCTGAGGGGCATCAACATGCCCCTGCAGATTGTTGGTCTGGAGGTAGTGTGGCGCGATTTCCTGATGAAGGACTGCGGATATGGGGAGACGGAGGCCGAAGCCTTCATCCCGGGTCCTGCCTTCACGGCATGGTGGGGCATGAACAACCTGGAAGGATGGGGTGGCACCACAGTCAACAACTGGTTTGCCCGTCAGGCAAGGCTGGCACGGCAGATAACCGACCGGGAGCGCCAGCTGGGAATGCAGCCCGTGCTGCCGGGATTCAGCGGCATGGTGCCCAGCAACTTCACATCCGTCACGGGTATTGCCACCGACAAGACAGGCCTATGGTGCGGGTTCCAGCGGCCTTACATCCTGGACCCCAGCAGCAAGGACTTTGCCGAAAAGGCCCGCCAGTACTACCAGCGTCTGGCCGACGTAATGGGATGCAGCCGCTACTACAGCATGGACCCCTTCCACGAGGGCGGCACCATCGCCAGCGGACGATACGCCGAGGGCTACAAGGCCATCTTTGAGGCCATGGACCACAGTGTGGGGCCGACATCCAAGTGGGTCATCCAGCAGTGGCAATGGGCTTCCTACCAGCGTTCGTGTCTCACGGCTGTACCCGAGAAGCGACTGATTGTACTGGACCTTTTCAGCGACGGCAATCCGGCCTTTGACCGCTACAAGGGCTACGAGCCGCAGGAAGCCGTGTATTGTGCCATTCCCAACTTTGGCGGACGCACGGGATTCTTCGGCCGCATCCCCAAGATGGCCGACAATTATTTCTCCTATCGCCGGCAATACACCACGATAAGGGGCATCGGCGCTGCACCGGAGGCCATTGAGCAGACACCGGTGGTATATGACCTGCTCTACGAACTGCCCTGGATGGAGACACAGCCCGATACCCGCCAGTGGATAACCGACTATGCCGCCGCACGCTATGGCACCACAGCAAACAGACCTGCCCAGGAGGCTTGGAAGGGACTACTGGAAACCGCGCTCAACAACACCACCACCCTGCAGGGTCCTCATGAGGCAGTCGTGTGTGCACGCCCGTCGCTCAATGTGTGGAGCGTGAGCACCTGGGGCGGCACGGACATCTTCTACAAAGGCCAGCTGCAGCAGTTTATCGCTGCCAATATGGCCTTGCTCGATGCCAAGCCCACGGTGGCCGACCATCCTTACTGCCAAGCGAACTACAGCTACGACCTGTGCGACATCACCCGCCAGACACTCTCCGACTATGCGTACTTCCTGCTGCAGGCCCTCCGGCAAGCCAAAGAAGAGGGCGACGAGCAACTGTTTGCCTCCCGTCGCGACCGCTTCCTGTCGCTCATCCTGGACATGGACCGTCTGCTGGGCACCAACCGTATTTTCCGCCTGGGCAACTGGACGGAGACCGCCCGGAAGGCCGCCATGGAGGTGAAGGGATGGACACCCGAGATGCTCGACTGGATGGAACTGGATAACGCACGCACACTCATCACCACATGGGGCGAACAGCCGCAAAGCGAGGGCGGAGGGCTGCGCGACTACAGCTACCGCCAATGGCAGGGGATGCTCAAGGACTTCTATTATCCCCGATGGGAATACTACTTCTCCCATCAGCTGCAGGCACCTCCCGAGGGATGGTTCGGCCACGATTGGGGATGGGCGCACAATGAGCCGCTCACACGCTACTCGTCCGAGCCTGAAGGAGACACCTATCAGGTGGCACGGGAATGCCTGGACAAATATGTGACCATCACGCGCCAACCCGGCGGTTCAGTGCAATACGGTTATAGGTTGTAGGCTTCCCCTATCTTCCACACAGCGTGCAGTAAGGACAATAGCGGCACGGTGCATCGGTGGGGGCCTGCGTGAAAGGCACCTTCTCGTCGAAGAGCTGGGTGAGTACGGTTGTGAGCCTGTCGGCAAACTCTTCGGCCATAGGAGTGAAATCCTCAATGGGACTGCGGGCAACCTGAAGCGACGGGCAGTAGTCCTCCCCATAGGCCTTACCCACATAGAACAAGGTGGGGACAACAGGTTCACGGGGTTCCTGATGGTGTAGCTGCGCCAGGGCATAGAGCATGGTCTGGAGATAATAGCCGTTCCGACGGGAACCTTGCAGGAACAGGCTTTCTATGCTTGGCACAGCATCCAGATGACTGCTCCCGGTCTTGTAGTCGACAATGCGCAGACTTCCATCCATGATGTCCATGCGGTCGATGCGTCCGCCCGTACGCACAGTCAACGGTCGGCTGGCAGGCAAGGACAAGTCGAAAAAACGGTCTTCCTCCATTCCCAGCATCGTGAAAGGTGTATGCCGGAGGTCGTAGCGCAGGAGGTTCATCAGGTAGGCCAGCATCACCCTGCGGAAGATAATGTGCTCGCCTTCATAGGCATTCTGCACACGCATGCCACCGTCCACCATGGCCTGGATGCGTGCTTCCCTTTCGGCCGCGTCATCAATGGGATGGAAATAATCCACGTCAAAGATGATGTCGAGCAAGGGTTCCAGATGAATCTCAGGATGTGACACCCAGGCATTCAGCTGCTCACGCTCAATGACGGAAGAGCCCGCACGGCGGATAAGCTGCTGGTAGAAAAGCTGGGCCGTGTCGTGGAAGACGCTTCCCAGCACGGGTGCCATGCTCATGTGCTGTGGGTCGTCCGTCACCTTAAGGCCTGCCACATACCTGTAGTAGAAGGACAGCGGACAATCAATATAGGCGTTGATGGCCGTAGGGCTCAGCGGGAGAACACTCTTTCCATTGCCCTTTACGGCATAACGGTCATGCAGTTGACGCATAATCTCCTCCGACTTGGCCACACTCAGAGGAACGGGCGCTGGGACGACGGGTTTTCCGCTCAACTTGAGGAAACGGATAGGCAGGTCGGTTTCGGCCTGCAACTGGCGCAGGAAACGGCTCATCTCATGATGACTGGTATTCTGGCAATTCTCGCTATAGATGCAGGTAAGGTGGCTGGTGCGTTGAATAAGGCGATAGAAGTAATAGGCATAAACCGCCACCTTGTGGCGCAGGGTGGTAAGGCCGAATGCCTCACGAATAGCGATGGGTATCAAGCTGTTGTCACGCACATTCTTGGGCAGATTTCCTTCTTCCACATTCAACATGAGCAGATGGGAGAAATCAAGGCAACGCGTCTCCAACACACCCATCATCTGGAGTCCTATGGCTGGTTCGCCGTGGAAGGGCACACTGGTTTGCTGCAGCAGTTGCCGGACAAGGCGGCGCAGCGTCTGCATGTCCATGGGCAAGGCGGATGTGGCAGATTCCACCACCTGCAGCAGTTGACGCAGCGTCAGGATGGTGCGGTAAATGGCCTCGATGTAGAGCTGCTCGAAGATGGTAGGTTGCTCCACACCCGTAAACTGGCGGCCCACACAGGTGACCATCTCGATGAGATAGTGGAGCAAGGCGGGAACCTGGTCGCCCACATACGTGGTGGCCTGATCCGGGGCGATATGACTGTAATAGGGGTGCTTCTGTAGGGTCAACAGGAAGGGACGGACAAATCGTTGGCGTACGCGGTCGTATCCTTCCGTCTGCAAACTCAGAAGGGCCTGTACAAAGCTGTAGATAGGGGTATTGCTCAGCGGAAAACCCATTGTCACATTGAGTGCTGCAGGATGTCCGTCCATCCCCTCCTCGGGTACGGCATGCAGCAGGGGGAGCAGCATTCCCTCGTTGCAAAGCACCACGGCATTGCGATTGGCCTGTGGGTCGAGCGCTTCCTGAAGCCACCGGGTGGCATAGCGGGGTTGCGCCGTGTCGGAGGAAGTGGCGACAAACGTAATGTCACGCAACCGGCTTAGGTTGTCGAAGTGTTCGGCCGGCAAGGCACTCCCAAAGCGCTTCAGGTTCTGGCGCATGAAGAACCCTGCCTCAAAATGAGGTCGTTCCACATAGAACACGTCATAATCCCAATAGAACAATGCCATGCCCTCCTGCTTGAGCACGTCCATCAGTTCCTGCTCCACATCATTGAGCACATTAAAGCCTGCAAAAACTACATGCGCGGGCAGCGGTGCCAGCATTGCCTCCAGCGAATCGGCACTGTGCAGCCTTTCTACCACCTCGCGAAACAAGGCGCCCTCATACAATTTGCCAGCGGACATCAGGGTCTCCTTGAACCGCGTGTAGATGGCCAGTGAATGCCTCCACAGCTGAAGGAAACGGTTCCGGAGTTCACTGTCGCGCTCCAAACTGAAGTACTGGAAGAAATGACGGAGGGCCTCCAGCTGCTCAGGTGTGAGGAACGAGAGGTCGGCCATCTCCTGCAGGTCGTGCACATTGGCAAAGACAGCCCTGGCATCGGCCAGATGCTTGTCGATGTCATCAAAGTCGGAAAGCAGGATTTCTCCCCAACCATAAAAACGGTCGAGGCTTTCCTCCGCATGCGACCCCATCTCTTCTCGATAAATCTGATACAGGGTGCATACGGCTTCTATACGCTCCACCGGCTGATAGGACGAGAGGGAGTGGAAAAGGTCGCCCATAGTGGTATAGCGGGGTGTCCACACGGGTTGTGGACTTTGCAGGGCCAGTTCCTGATTGAGAAACAGGCCTGCACGTTTGTTGGGGAAGACCACGGTCACGTGGTTCAGGTTGTGGCCGTATCTGTGGAGCAGGTCCTGTGCCACCAGTGTCAGAAAGGAGGTTTGTGCCATTGTCGTCTATGTTCGTTTGCTTACGCGTGCGTGCGTGCATTAATTATTTAATGTATACTTCGGGGGTTTGTCCCGTGTATACATACCACAGGTAACCCTTGACGGTGTATGTGGGGTACATCATGCGCAACCACTGCATGTAGGTGGCCACCTGTTGCGCGTGTTCAGGATAGGGCCGGCCAAACTTGAAGTCCACCACCGTAATACAGTTGCCGTTGATTACCACCCTGTCCGGGCGTTTCACTTCGGGTATGCCCGTGTCGGGGTTGACACGGGTGATACTGCATTCGTTGAAGACCTCCTGTCCCGTGGCAAACCAGGATGCCACCAGCGGACGATCCAGGCCCTTGCGAATGCGGCGGAGGATGGCGGTACGCTGGCTGGCATCGGCAATCAGGCCTTGGCTCTGACACCTGTCCACCACACGCTCCACATCCTGCATGTCGCGCACCTGACTGAGCACATAATGCAAAATCTTTCCCAGTTCGAGGAAGGACTGTGTGTGCTCCAGCCCCTCGTCTTCATCGTGAATGCTACGGACAAACTGGATGGATTCGTTGCTCTGGCGGAAATCCAGACGCGGCTCAAAGGAGCGCACGATCAGGGGACGATCCTCCGGAGTAGGTCGCATGCGGTTGCCCGACTGGGCATGGGCTGCCTGCTTCCTGCCCGCAGGGCTGCCTTGTTCCATATAGAGGGTGTCCTCCTCCACGGTCCACCCCTCCACACAGGCATATAACAGATCACCTGCCAGAGAGCGTGTGGTAAGTGCCGAAGTGGTGAGCCCCCATATCATCAGATTGGACTCGGCGCGCGTGAAAGCCACATAGAGGGTGTTGAGTGCATCCACGCGCCGCTGCAGATGTTCCTCTTCATACCAGCGTGAAAAGATGCTGGTAGCCATCTGCTTGCCTGGTGTAATCGGCAGCAGACCCAGCGAGTCGAAGGGCTGCTGGTCGGGAGTGCACCAGAGCAGGTCGCCACTGCGGTCCATCTCTATGTCCCACTCGGTGCAGGGCAGCATCACGGTATGGAACTGCAGGCCCTTGCTCTGATGGATGGTCATCACCTGAATGCCATCCACCTGGTCGCATGGAATGCTGCGGCCGGCAAGTTGTTCGTCCCAGGCTTCCAGGAAGGAGTGTATGTCCGAAGGATGACTGGACAGATAGGCGTGCATCTCGTCGTAGAAGGCACACAGGTAGGCCTCCTGACCCGGAATCCTGTCCAGACAGAAGATACGGTAGAGCCGTTCGCAGAGCAAGACCAACGGAAGCCGACACAGTTCGTCCCGCATGGAAAGGAACGCCTGCGGCAACTTTTCCTGCATGGCCAGAGGCGCAAAAGCGGAAGGTTCTGCCGCACACTGTTCCACATCCCGCAGATAATGCTCCACCAAATAGTGGAGCGGGATGGGGTTGGTGTCCTGCGTGTCGTCGAGCACGCGCAGTGCATTCACAATCATCCCCACCGCCACACTCGATTGCAGCAGAAAGGCTTCATCGCTCACCAGGCGTATACCAGGATACTTCTGGCCAAAAAGGGCAATCAGACGGGTGCCCATCCTGCGGGTGCGCACCAGAATGGCCATATCGGACAACGGCACGCCCTCACTGAGCAATTCCTCTATGCGCATGGCCATCTCGTCGACCACCGCATCGTCGTACCCCTCGGGATTGGACATGCCTTTCTTGCAGAACAGGCGGGCACTCACATAGCCCATGCCGTCCCGTTTCTTGCACTCCTGCACCACATCGCTGTAGATGTCGGCCAGACG
The DNA here is from genome assembly GCA_945865175.1 of uncultured Prevotellaceae bacterium. Lineage (GTDB taxonomy): Bacteria > Bacteroidota > Bacteroidia > Bacteroidales > Bacteroidaceae > Physcousia. Next base: position 90,234 of record CAMBDA010000003.1, read on the forward strand.
GAAATCAGCATTGGCCTGCAGGGTGTCGAGCAGAGTGGCCGCCTTGGGAAAGAAGGCATTGTTGAAGTCCACCACTTGCTGGCTGCTGCGGTAATTGACCTTGAGCGAGCGCACCTGGGGGTGCAGGTGGCTCATCTCCTGCTGGATGCCGTCCAGGATGCTCCAGTCGCCATTGCGCCAGCGGTAGATGCTCTGCTTCACATCGCCCACCAGCAGGTCGTGTCCGCCTACGCTCTGGTTTTCCAGCAGCAGCACCCGGAAATTCTTCCATTGCAGTCTGCTGGTATCCTGAAACTCGTCAATCATCACGTTGTGGAACTGCGTGCCTATCTTCTCAAACACAAAGGGGGCATCGCTCCCCTCCACCAGCGCGCTCAGCAAGGTGGGTGTCTGGCTGAGCATAATCTGGTTCTTTTCGTTGCAGATGCTTTGTACCATATCCTCGATGCACCCCAGCAGACGCATAGGATTCACATACTTGCGCGCCAGGCGGGCAGAGGCGGACATGACCTCCTGTTCGGCATACAGCCTGAGCAGTCGGCCAATCTCCTCGGCCAGCTGCGCGGCAACCGTCACCACCTTATCGTTGGCCCTGTCCTTGGCTCTCAACATCCTGCCAGGATCATTGGCAGCCGACGGCAGTGTCTTCGACTCCGGGTCATACCTTCCTTCCATCATGCGCTGGATGGCCTGCTGGTAAAATCCGCCACGCGAAATACGCTCATAATTGAGGACACCCTGTTGGATATGCTCATGGAGGACACGGGCCGCTTCCCGCACCGACGTTTCCGCCTGCTGTTCTATCTGCCTCATGCTGTCGCGGAACTGGCGGATGCGTGCCTCGTCGTTCATGTAGGCCCGTTGCTGCTGGGTGCGGTTCTGGAAACGCTCCTCAAAGATACAACGTGCAAAGGACTTCACCACACGGGTGACATCCCATCGCTCATTACGTTCTATCTGTTCGGTCACATACGACAGCACCCATTGCTGGATGTCCTCGCGATACTGCATGTTGTCTATCACCTGGTCCACCGCCCGCGATACGGTGTCGGCCGTATTGAGTTCCACCTCCAGATTGGGCGGGAGGCCCAGTTCGTGGGCCAGGCTACGCATCACGCTCTGAAAGAAACTGTCTATCGTCTCCACCCGGAAATAGTTGTAGTCGTGCAGGATGCCAGAAAGTGCCGCCTGTGCCTGAAGGCGCATGTCCCTGAGGTCGGCCGGCATCCCACGTTGCTCCAGCAGGCCAGCCGCGGCCTGCAAATAATGGTCGCCCTCGGGCAATCCCTTGCCGATGGCATACAGTTGCTGGAGGATGCGGTCCTTCATCTCCGCCGTGGCCTTGTTGGTGAAGGTCACGGCCAGGGTGTGCCTGAAGGCGTCTCCCTGAGGAGCGGCCAGCAGCAGGGCGATATATTCGACGGCCAGGGTGAACGTCTTGCCCGAGCCTGCCGAAGCCTTGTATACAGTGAGTATAGGATTCATTCCAAATTACGTATTTACGTACAAAATTATGAAATAAACCTGGAAGAAAGAGAAAAAAAATGAGTAATTTTGCGCCCGAAATAAAAAAATTCACACAATGGCAGGATATCTAGTGGAAGACACGCGCAAGGTTACAGCGCAGCGTCTGATTGAGATGAAGCAGCAAGGCAAGAAAATAGCCATGCTCACCTCCTATGATTACACCATGGCCCAATTGGTTGACCAGGCAGGTATTGACGCGATTCTTATCGGTGACTCAGCCAGCAATGTAATGGCAGGAAACGCCACCACCCTTCCAATCACGGTAGACGAGATGATCTATCATGCACGTGGCGTGGTGAGAGGCGTGCACCGTGCATTGGTGGTCTGTGACATGCCCTTTGGCTCCTATCAGGTATGTGCAGACGATGGCGTACGCAATGCCATCCGCATCATGAAGGAGACAGGAGCAGATGCCGTAAAGCTGGAAGGCGGCATTGAAATCGTCGACACCATCCGCCGCATCATAGAGGCGGGCATTCCCGTGATGGGCCATCTGGGTCTCACGCCACAAAGCGTGAACAAGTTTGGCGGCTATGGCGTACGTGCCAAGGAAAAGGCCGAGGCCGACAAGCTCATTGCCGATGCCCATGCCCTGGAAGAAGCGGGATGCTTTGCCATCGTACTGGAAAAGATTCCGGCCGCACTCACGGCCCAGGTATGTGCCGAACTGGCCGTCCCCATCATTGGCATTGGCGGTGGCCCTGCCGACGGTCAGGTGCTGGTGGTCCAGGACATGCTGGGCATGAACCAGGGCTTCTCTCCCAAATTCCTGCGTCGCTATGCCAATCTCTACAATGTCATCACGGATGCCGTGGGACATTACGTGGCCGACGTCAAGCAAGGCGATTTCCCCAACGAGGGCGAACGCTATTGACAAGCATAGGGAAGGCCCATCAGCAGATGATGAGAATCCCCTCCCCACGGGTTATAAGTTTTATGCCCTTCCCTTAGTTCACATGTTTTTGCTCCCCAACTGGCTGACATTTTTCTCCAGTTGGGGAGCATCCTTTCCCCTCTTCCATCACATGTTCGTTTCTTTGCAGCACCGCATGCCTGTCCCGATGAAATGGGGATTTTCCTGTAAATGAATTTCGGGAAACAAAGAAAATTCGGTAGAAATTTCAGATTCTACCGATGTTTTTGTGAATTTAGGGAGAAATTATTTTAGGATATTGACAACAAATCGTAACTTTGCACTCGGAAAACAAGCCATGGACGCATAATGACTTGTAACCAACTTCACACAACATCGAATCAACAACAAAATGATACATTAAAAGAATATGAAAAAAAGGAATCTAACATTAGGCCTGACGATATGCTCCCTGCTTGGGCTTTCGGCGTGCAGTTCACTGGACGATGGTCTGAACACAGAACAAGCAAAGGCAGAGGGCACGCTGATGCTCAAGCTCTCATCCGGCACGCAGTTTGGCGAAACCAGGGCCGTGAATGAGGAGTCCTACAAGAACACTGACAATTACACAGTGCAGGTGTATGACAAGGACCAGAACGAGAAACTAAACTGCAAGGGCTCTGAACTGGCTTATCACATGCCACTCAAGCTCAGCATTGGATCCTACACCGTAAAGGCAAGCTATGGCACAAGGGATAAAGCCTCCACAACAGGATTCTATGTGGAGGGCACAGCCGAAGGAACCATCAAGGCGGACGGCAGTGAGGAGGTAAGGGTGGTGTGTACGCCCACCTGCGGAAAAGTGTCTGTGGTCTTCGACAGCAATATGCCCACTTTCTTCAGTGACTACAGTGTGGTGTTTGACCAGATCAAGGTTCTTGGTGATGGCGGCAATGTATCGTGGGCTAAGGACCAGGTTGATCCCTGGTATATAGAACTGGACGAAGCGGGAGAAACAGTCAGGTTCACCGTCATCACTGCCACAAAGGACGATTATGAAACTGATTATAATGGAGATGGCACAAAAACTGAGACCGATATGAAGTCGGGTACATTCAAGCTGGAGCGCAACAAGGCATACAAGCTGCACGTTTCTCCCAAATATACCGCCACAGGCAACGGCCAGCTGGGCATCAGCATCACCATTGATGAAAGCACCAACGACATTGAGATACCCATCGAAGTTCCCATCACCTGGATTTAACATTAACTTTCTGAACAGCATATGAAACGTAAGAATATACTGAGCATCTGCTTGCTGGCTGCCACCTCGCTGGCAAGCTGTGTGAGCGAAGAAATCTCAACTACAAAGTCGGGCGAGGGCGTAATGACACTCGATGTGGAGCTGCTCAAGCCACAAGCCACACGTGCCGATGTGAATACTTCCGAATTTCCCGTAGTCATCTACAATGCAGAAGGGACAGCGGTGAAAAGTTTCTCCCAACTGGCCGATGTGCCCAAGCAGGTACCGCTGGAAGTGGGGAACTACACTGTTGAGTCACATACGCCAGGCATGATGGAGAAAATTATGACTGCTCCCTATTATAAGGGTACAGACGATGTCACCATTCTCAAGGGCATCAATACAAAGGCAGATGTGGTTTGCAAGATGGCAAACGGAAGTTTCACCATCAACTACAGTTCGGCGTTTATCACGGATTTCTCATCCTGGGACATCACCATTGACGATGGCGGAGAAAGTGCTTTGCATTTCAGCAACACCGACGGAAACGAACCCGCAACTGTTTACATGGCCTTTGAGGAGAACGTGAGCAAACTGACGGTTAACTTCAAGGGAAAAACCACTGCGGGCAACACCATCAGTGCCAGCAACACCCTCACTAAGGTAGCGGCCAGCGAAAAGTATGACGACGACAATACCGACTTCTCTGGCGGTGATGCCATTGTCATCAACTTTGAACCTGTAGCCAGCAGCGAGGGCAACATCACAGGTGTCACCCTGACCGCCGACATCCGCTTTGAGGAACACGAAGAATGGATTTCCATGGAAGTAGGGGACAAGGAAGGCGGTTTTGTGCCCGACACACCAGACCCAGGTCCGGGCGAACCAGGCGGGGGCGAGATTACAATGAATCTGCCTGCACCCATCAGTTTCCCCATATTTGGAGCAGACAGTGTAAGCCCAAGCCTTGGCGATACCTATCTGGCTGCCACAGCTGGATTCAGAAGCATCACCGTCAGCATCAGCTCTACCAGTGCAGACATGAACTCCTCATTGGCAGATCTATCCACCCAATATGGTGTGGACTTCATTTCTGGCGCAGAGATTGTGGACAATCAGAATGTTGTGGCCCTTTTCGACAGTCTGGGACAACCTCTTAGTGTGCCCACACAGGGCGACACCTCCTACAACTTCCCCATCGGAAACTTCTTTAGTTTCCTCCAGGTGCTTGCTGGGTCACACACCTTCTATCTGACGGTAACTGACATGCAGGGCAACACCAAGTCGGGAAGCGTGAACATAACCATACACTGAATAAAACGAGAGGAGATAGAGCTATGAACAAGATACATACATTACTATTCCTTCTTCTGGCAACTGTATTCACATCCTGTAGCCAGGACATGGAACTCAGTGAGAGCCAAGGCTATCTTTCACTGAAGATAAATACACTGGTGTCCACCACCAATCCCGATGCCACACGCAGCAGCGCACCCAGCAACTATGCCCCCAAGCAGTTACATGTGGACATCATCAACGAAACAGGCTCGGTAGTAATGAGCACCAACGACTATGCCAACGACCCGACTTTCAACAGCCAGATTACCCTGACATCGGGCAACTACACTATCCGTGCCTATAGCAATGGCTGGGACGGCAGTGGTTCGGGCTTTGGCGTACCTTATTACTATGGTACAACCAATGTGGATGTGATGGCCAAAACCCTGCAGACCGCCAGAGTGACCTGCACGCTGGCCAACGTGAAGGTGACGGTAGAATATGACCAGAGTTTTGTGGACAACTTCAATTCGGCCACCACTACCGTTTCTTCTGCCAAGGCAGGCGTGAATCCCCTTTCCTTCGTGATGGGTCAGACCACACAGTCGGGCTATTTCCCCGTGGGCAACCTCACCGCCCAGTTGGACGTACAGAACAAGCGCGGTGAGAGCCACACCATGACCCGCGAGATAACCGACGTGAAGGCACGCAACCATTATATATTAAAGTATAAGGTGGCCGACTCGGGAAATCTGGGCGACGGCACTACGGGCGGTATCAGCGTCACCGTGGACGAGAGCACACAGACCTATACCTACACATTCGAAGTGCCCAAGACCAGCGGAACAGCCTTTACTACCTACGCTACCAACGCATGGAGCACATTCGCCTACATCAATGCCGCCATTGCCTCCAAGACCAGTGAGTTTGACATGGCAGGTCTCACCCTCCAGTGGAAGAAGGTAACCGATGCTACGTGGAACGATGTGGCTTCCAGCGCACTCACCATTGACAGCGAAGACAAGATTAGCTACAAGCTGACAGGTCTGACAGGCAACACGAACTACGAGTACCGCCTGCACTATGTGAAGGGCGACGACGAGGTGAACAGCGAAACGGCTTCCTTCACCACAGAGGAGCAAGGCACCCTCTACAACAGCGGATTCGAAAGCTGGAACAAGAGCGGAAAAATCTGGTATCCCAATGAAGCAGGCACCACCTACTGGAGCACCAGCAACTCGGGTTCGGCAGGAGCGATGGGCGAAAAGTACAATGTGACCACAGGCATCACATCGGGTGCCTACAACGGCACATCGGCACAGTTGCAATCCATGTATGTGGTCATCAAGTTTGCTGCAGCCAGCATCTTCACAGGCACATTCGATGGCATGATAGGCACCAACGGAGCAAAACTCAACTGGGGTGTGCCCTTCACCTCGCGCCCCACCAAACTCAAGGGCTATATGCAATACACTACCGGTGCCATCAACCGTGGCAGCCAGCCTACAGGGGCACCTGCCAAAGGCGAGAACGATGCCTGCCAGATTTTCTGTGCCTTGCTCACGGAGAACCTCAAGGTAGCAAACGCCGCCAACAGTGATGGCTATGAAATGAGCACGCAAATCGACTGGCTGAATGATTCCAGAGTGATTGCCTACGGAGAGCTTACACAGAGCACCTCCGATAGTGGATGGAAGGCGTTCGAGATTCCGCTCACCTACTACTCCCTGACGCAGAAACCGGCCTACCTGCTGATTGTGTGCTCATCGAGCAAGTGGGGCGACTACTTCTACGGATGCGACTCTTCCAAACTGCTGCTCGACGATTTCTCCCTGGAGTATGGATCCGACCCTGTCACGAAATAAAAAGAATCATCATATCAATCAATCTCTTTTTCTGTCTGCGTCCCTCTGCCAAGAGGGAGCAGGCAGATTTGAGGGTTAAAAAGGAAAGGATATCACATTGTTAACAAGACTACATACGCTGGGCATTGTCCTGGTGCTGACACTACTCAATATCTCCACCCCACTGCGGGCACAGGATATCTATGAGACTCCCGCCTATACAGAAACGAGGCGGGCCGACAGTTTGCATCGTGACCTCTCGTATACCCAGATGCTCCAAGTCCACCAGAACAATCACCCTAAGCTGGAGAAGATGAAGCACAAACGCCATATTGAGCGCGTCGACAGAAATGCGTTGAAGAGCGTGTTCATCCCCAAAGGGCAATGGCTGGTGGGCGGCGACATCTCCTGGAACGAGTGGGACAACGACAACCTCAACTATGTGGTCCTGAAAAATATCGAGTTTGAAGGGCACACCTTCTCGGCAGGTCCTTACTTCGGCTACTTTGTGGCCAACAACATCGCCCTGGGTGCCCGTTTCAGCTACAAGCGCTACTTTTTCAATCTGGGAAAGTTTGACCTGGACCTGGGCGAAGACCTCAACATCAGCCTCAGTGACCTGTACTACCTGGAGCACAACTACCTGAGCACAGCGTTCATGCGCTCCTACATGCCCATCGGGCAGAGCAAGGTGTTCGGCTTCTTTGGCGAAGTACGGCTCACCCATGGCTATACCGAGGGAAAGAATACCACTGGAAAGGGCGAAACGCTCTCGGGCACCTACGAGACCATCAACAGCCTGCAACTGGGCATCTGTCCCGGCCTGACGGTATTCGTCACCGACTTCATGGCCTCGGAAGTGTCGCTCAATATGGGCGGCTACAGTGTGAAGTGGGGCAAACAGCGCACCAATCAGATTGAGGAAGGAAAGGTGCGTACCTCAGGTGCCAACTTCAAGATCAACCTCTTCAGTATCAACCTTGGCGTAACGTTCTACCTATGATGAAAGTATCTGCATCCCATAAGGCCATACGGCTGTCCGTAGCCTGCACCCTACTGCTGGCGCTATGGGCATGTGCCATACCCAACGACATCCCTTATCCCGTGGTGGAGGGGCGCATCAGCGACCTGGCAGTAGAAGGCCAGTGCGATGCCGACGGAAGGGCAGGCGGTTCGGCCACCATCGACCGCACAGTGCGTAGCGTGAAAGTATACGTGTGTGATACCGTGGACATCCATTCCTTGAAGATCAACAAGATAGAGATAAAGGCAGAAAGCAAGAACCCCGATGTGGTTTACGAGGAGGAGGTGCTGCTCACCCCCGATTCGGCCAAATGCATCAACTACCCGCTGTTTCCCCGCAAGAGTTTCCTCACTCCCCCCTCGGGGTCTGATACAAGGATGGACTGCTCGAGGAGGGTACGCATGACTCTCACCACCTATCAGGACTATCTGTGGACACTGCATGTGGAACAGGTGGTGAAGCGAGAAGTGCAGATGGAGAACCAGGTGGGAGAGGCTGTCATCGATGCCGCTACCCACAACGTGGTGGTGTATGTAGCCAAGGAACAAAGCCTCAAGAAGATAAAAGTGAACAAGTTCTCCCTCGGCGGGGAGCATGGCAGTGTCAGCCCAGATCCCACACAGTACGACACCTACAGTTTCTACGAGGTGCAGCGGTTCAACGTAAAGACGGGATGGGGCGAGGAGCAGACATGGACAGTGATGGTGTGCCAGACCGACCAGACTGTCAGTACCACGGCCACGGCTTTTGCACGCACCACCTCGGCCACCATCTCGGGCTCCAAACCCAACGACAAGGAGGTCACCGTGGAATACAGGCGGACAGATGCGTCCCAGTGGACCACCCTTCCACAGGGCAACATCACAACTACCGCCACCACCTATACCGCCGAGCTGAAAGGACTGGAAGCAGCCACCGACTACGTATACCGTGCCACAGCCGGTGACCGCACCACACCCGAGGCACAGTTCACCACCACACAAATGCTCCAACTGGAGAACGGCAGTTTTGACAACTGGAGCACAGACCCCGACCGCCCCAAGCTGTACTACCCCTGGGGACAGGGAGAGACACCTTTCTGGGACACAGGTAATCAGGGAGCCACCACGGTGGGCGAAAGCAACTCTATCCCCACCACCGACACCAGCACGGGCCATGGCTATGCGGCCTATCTGGCCTCCAAGTGGATTGTCATCAAGTTTGCAGCAGGCAACATCTTCACGGGCACCTACCTGCGCACCGATGGCACCAATGGCATCCTGGGCTTCGGCCGTCCGTTCGAGGCCTTTCCCAGCCACCTGAGTTTCGACTACAAGTTCCACTCAGAAACCATCACCAAATGTGCCGACGAGAACCTGCGCTACATGGTAGGACAGCCTGACTCTTTCCAGGTATATATCGTGCTGTGGCACGTGGAGGACAACGAATATGAAGAGTACAACGGCAACAAGTTCCCCATTGTCATCCACACCCGGCCCAGCGAGCAACGGCTGTTCGACATACACGACAAGCGCATAGTGGCCTACGCCCAGCTCACCAAAGGGGACGATGTACCCGAATGGGCCCATCACACACTGACACTGCAATACCGCCGCACCGATGTGCGCCCCACTCACATACAGGTGGTGGCCTCGTCGAGCAAATACGGTGACTACTTCACGGGGGGGCCGGGCACACTGCTCGTGCTCGACAACATGCAACTACACTACGACGACTAGCACAACATGAGAAAGGAAACGATATACATCACACTCTGCTGGGCACTGGCCCTGTTCACCATGGCCAGCTGCACCTCCGAATCGATACAACCCGAAACCGAAGGGTCGTTGCGGCTGACACTGGCACAAGTATCGAGCCAGACAGGCACACGCAGCACACCCTCGGAACTGGGCGCACCGGTGCTGGATTTGTTCAACGTGCAAATCTCCCGCCAGAGCGATGGTGCTATCGCATACAACAAGGGCTACACATCAGACCCCATCACGCTGCGCGTGGGCAGCTATGACATACTGGCCACCTGTGGAGAAGACGTGGTGATTGGCTACGACGCACCTTACTACAAGGGCACGGCCACGGCTACCATTACCACCAACCAGCAGACCAACGTGTCGCTGGCCTGCTCGGTGGCCAATGCACTGGTATCCGTGACCTTTGGCCGCGATGCAGAAGAGAAGGCACGATTCGACAAATACTATGCCGACTATGGACTGATGGTGAGCGTGGGCAACTATTCATTGCCCATTGCCGCTGCAGATGCCGCCAAGAGCGTGTATTTCCCCGCGGGCAGTGCCGTTTCCCTCAGTTTCTACGGCTGCCTCAGGGGCGACAACAACCGCATGGTGACCACTCCGCTCAGCAGCGAAGCCTTGCCTGCCACCTTTGCCGCTGCCGACCATGCCAAACTCACACTGACACTGCCCGACCCCGAGAGCCTGCTGGCTGTCAACATCGGGAAGGTGGAGATGGAGACGGTCACCATCGACGAGTCGATACCGCTCTCCTGGTTGCCTGTGTCCGTGGCCACCGCCCAGCATCAGTACAATGCTGCGGGCGAACTGGTGGGCACCGACCTGCTGTTCACCAATTCCTATCCCGAGATGGCATGGGAAGCCGTGGTGACCAACGAGGCGGGAAGCACAGTACGCACCGTATCGGGCACTGGGGTGCTACAGTCGGCCTACAGCAGTTCGTCCGACTGGCCTTATCTGCCCGCAGGCAAATACAAGGCCACCTATTATCTGGTGAACGAGAACGGCACACGAAGCAAGACCAGCAGCCGTGAGTTCATGATTGGCCAGCCGGCTGTGGCCGTCACGCTGGATGGCTACTCATCCTATACGCGCTATCAAGAAGGCTTCCCGGCAACAGCCAATGAGCTGGACGGCTTCACCGTATACGCCCCACAGATGAAGGTGAACATCGCCACATCGCTTCTCACCCACAGCAACTACACCTATCAGATGGCCTTCACCTACGACGGTGAAAGCCAGCAGATAGGAGGCAACAGCTATCGGATGGGCGACCAGACGGAGACACCCAGGCAAGAGCCCTACGTGCTCTCGGCCACAGGCAGTTTTGCTGGCATCAGTCTCTCGGCTATCAGGGAATTCTATGTCACAGGGCTTCCCCTGCGGGCCATTCCCCCCAAGGAAGCTGACGGATGGAGTGCAGGCAGCAACTATGTCACTTTCAGCGACTCGGAAGTTAAACTGGGCAACCGCGGTGGACTGCTCACCCACAACAACGAGAACATCAACTACAATCGCATCGCCATCCCTGCCAAGACAGACCTGGTGATTGACTACGATACGATGATACACCCGGCCACCTCAGGCACCACGCTCACATGCAGCATCAATGAGGGCAGCCTCTTCTCAGTGACGCAAGGAGGCGGTGCATTTAACACCAAGGACTACCCCCATCAGGGCCAGGTGACCTATACCACCCGTGAGTTTGCATCCACCCTGCGCCTGAACAACAGCTACGGAGGTGGTGCCACCTGCTCCCACATCTACGGTTTAAGCATTACATACGGACAATGAAGCATACATTAATATATATAGCCGCCTTCCTCTCCGCCCTGACGAGCGGATGCAGCAGTCAGGACGATGCACTGCTGCCACAGGGCAGCGGCACGCTCTCCCTGCAACTGCACCGCGTGGGCTGTGTGGCAGAGACAAGGGCTGTGAGCAACGAACTGGCCGTGACCATTGTGGGCGCAGAAGGCCCGGTGGCCACCTATGCTCCTGGGCAGGTGCCCGACAAGATAAAGCTGGAGCCGGGCTCCTATGAACTGTTTGCCTATACTGACAACCAGGAAACCTGGGAGCAGGACAACGAAGGGCGTGGCAGTGCCTGCCACTGGGGCACCACCGCCTTCACTATCACCTATGACAATGTCACCTATGTGAACATGCAGGTGCCCATGACCAACTATGCCGTTGCGCTCTCGCTGCCTCCCCTGTTCGAGCAGCTGTTCGTATCCCACAGCCTCAAGCTCTCCTGCGGCGGCCGCACCACCAGCATCCGGCAGGGTGAGAAGGCCTATTTCGACCCCGCAAAGGGGGGCTTCAGCTATATGCTCACCGCCACCAACAACGACCAGGTGACCCACTCCACGGCCACTGTGATGCACCGCGAGGTGGAGAGCGGCAAGTGCTATATGCTCACCTACTACTACGACACGGAGAGCAACTCGGGCGGCATCGACATTGAAATCAAGGACGACATGGACACTGAGGACGTGGAACGACCAATATGATAATTAAAAAACGATATGAGAACTAGACAAACGAATCTAATCAAATGGCTTGGCTGTGCATCCGTGCTGCTCATGAGCGGAGGATGTGCCAGCGACAGCGGACTGGACATAGGGCAGAACGACAGCCCTATGTGTGGCCAGGTGGATGTTGCGTTGTCGGCTGCTACGGCATCCGATACACGAGCCACCACCTCCACCATCTCCCCCGAGGAGGCCGCCCTGTTCCTGATTACGGCCTACAAGGGTGATGTGGCGTTTCGTGGCCCCGTGGCACTGGGCAGCATGGACAAGCGTTTCCCTGCGGGGGAGGGCTATTGGCTGAGTGCCGAAAGCTGCACCGAGTCTGATGCCGAAACCAACAACAACCTTTGGGGGCAGAAGCGTTTCACGGGCAAGTCGGCCGAGTTTGTGGTGAAGAAGGGCGAGACCACCAGTGTGACCGTGCCCATGAGCGTGGCCAACGCAGCCCTTTGCGTGTTTGTCACCGACAACCTGAAGAACTTCTTCACTACCTCCTGCACGGTGCAGCTCACCGAGGCCGACCGCAGCCTCACGTGGACCTACGACAACATGGGGCATGTGGTGAACACGGAAACCAACGAAACCACCGACGGACAGGTGGCCTATTTCAACATTCCTGCCAGCGGCACGCGCACCGTCCACTACACCATCACGGCAGTCAGCCCCGAGAAGACCACCACCAGCGAAGGCGACATTGCCCTGGAGGTGGCCAAGATGAAGCGCCTCTCGCTCGTCTACAATGCAGGCTTCTATGAACTGGACATCACTGTGGACCAGACGGACCTGTTCTACGACAAGACCATCACCATCGGCCCCGACGACGTGACCAGCGACGAGGGCGAGACGGATGCCAACGGCAGCCACAGCGGCTTCGAGACTGACGGCACGGAGATAGACTACGACACATACAACTGATTCCATCCAAAAGACCATACACAATGAAAAGTATTCAACATATCTGCAACATCCTGTGGGCGGTGGCTCTTATGCCCATCCTCTCCTGCCAGAGCGAGGCCGTGGAGATGGAGGAGGGAGCAAGTGTGCCCCTTGAAATCCGCACCGCAGTGCAGTCTTCGCTCACGCGCACCACGCTGGGAGCCGACGGCCGTTCGGTCGTATGGACCGAGGGAGATGCCATTGCCGTGTTCGACAAGGTGGCTCCCAAACACCGCTTTGCGGCCAGCATAGCCGACGGCATGGCACGCTTCCACGGGAACATCACGCCCAAGACTACCGACTTCGTGGCCGTATACCCCTACGAACTGGCCAGCGAGAACCTGCTCGACGGCCACATCGTGGTGAACCTGCCATCCACCCAGACGGCCAGCCTGAACACTTTCTCTTCGGGGCTGAACGTGTCCGTGGCCAAGGGGAGCAGGAATGTGGACGGCAGCCCTTCCTTCGTCAGCTTCTTCAACGTGTGCCAGGTGTTCAGGTTCACCGTGCCGGCCTATGCCAAGGACCAGATCACCAGCATCCAGCTGCAGGCCGATGTGGTGCTGGCCGGACAGATGAACATCGACTACAGCGCCTACAACCCCGTGGCCACCGCCAGCGCGCAGGGCAGCAAAACCGTCACCATCCTGCCTCCCAGCGGTTCGTCCACTTTTGCCGAGGGCACTTATTGCATCGTCACGGCTCCCGCCACCATGAACGGCTTCACCTTCCTGCTCACTGCAGGCGGCAAGACCTACAGGCAGCACAGCAGTTCCACCATCGGCGGAGGCAGCAGCGTCATAGCCGACCTGCGTACGCTCGACCTCATAGACACGCCCCAGGTGACCGCCCGGCATGTATATACCAACGATGTGCTCCAGGGCACTGCCCTGTCCATCACCGCTCCCACTCCCGACAAGGAATGGAGCGCCACGGTGAAGAACGCCGGGGGCGAAGTGGTGCGCACCTTTGCCGCAGGCACGGGCACACTCCAGAGTTCCGAGAACGACAGTAAATGGCCCTATCTGCCCGTGGGCAGCTATACGGTGGACTACAGCTACACCACTTCCAACGGCAAGACCATGCAGGCACAGACCACCTTCTCCATCACCGAGCAGCCCCGGTTCAGCCTCTCCTTCAATGCCGCCAGCACCTACAGCTATTATCTGGGCGACGGGGTGGCCAGGAACGTGGAAACGGCCAACAGCATGAATGCCTACACCGTGACGGCCATCACGGCCACCGTGTCGGGCATCGCCCCCAAACTGCTCAACGACCCCAAGTATGCAGGCACACTGAGCAATACGTTCGACGGCACTGTGGCCAGCTCTGCCGACGGCACCACCACCTTCAACGACATCACCCTCACCACCCTTGGCGAGAACACACTGCAGGCCAGCTACACCTTCCAGGGCATTACCAAGACCGCCAGCAAGACGGTGTATATCACAGGTGTGCCGTTCAGGAGCGAGCCGCCGACGAGTGACTTGTGGAGTACGAGTGGAAAGGTGAGCTTTAATATTAATAGTGGATACTGTGAATTAGGCAATAATGCCACTTCACAAGCTTCTGAAATTAGGTATGAGAAGGTTTCGATACCAGCCAATACAAAAATCATGCTGGATCATAGTGAATACATGCACCGTTTTGCAACTGGAACGACATATACTATATATATTGGTAATGATGCTGTTGCGTCAGAAAAAATCAGTGAAGGCTCCGAAAAGAGTTTTGAAGGATATGTGCCTTATACCACAAAAGAACTAGCCACAGTCGTGAGGTGCTATAATAGCTATGGCCTTTCATTTACTTACACCCAAGTCTACAAAATCGCCCTAACCTACGGAGAATAAAACAATGAAAACAAGGAATATACTATATCTCACCATGGCAGCGATGCTGACAGCAGCATGCAGTTGCGACCCCGTAGACTTGACTGAGACTGCGGGCGAGGGAAGTTTCTCCCTCAAGGTGAATGCAGAAAAAGTGGTCGTGGGCGAAGAAACCAGGGCCACGGTGGAGGCGGACGTAAACGAGTTCCTCATCTACCTCGTGAATGCCAACGGCGACAAGCTGATTGACGGGAAGAAGCGTGGCAGCCTGAATGCCGCCGACTACAACGTGCAGAGTGCCGCCGGCTATACGATAACCGCCAAGAGTTGTGTGCCCGAAGAGGCCACTACGGCCAACAACGGCTGGGGTACACCTTACTTCATGGGGGAAGCCACCTTCAGCGTGACGGCAGGCACCACCACCCCCGTATCCATCAACTGCACCCTCCAGAATGCAGGAATCGTGGTGGAGCCCACTGCCTCCTTCACGGACAAGTTCCCCATCTATGCCATCACCACCGACGATGCACGTTCGCTGGTGTGGGACAGCAACCACACGGATGCCATTGCCTATTACGACATGACAGCCGAAACCGCCACCCTGGAACTGAAGGTGACAGGCTCCAAGGGAGGATGGGAGGACCGTCTGAACAAAAACTTTACCATCGACCTGCAGAAAGGCAAGGTGTGCAAGGTGACGCTGCAGTACGACGACAACAGCGGAAACATCGACATCGGCTTTGAAACGGACAAGGATACAACAACAGAAGACTCTAGCACCACCGTAGAATGAAACACTTCATCGCCATACTCCTCATGATGGTGGCCAGCACCACCTGCCATGCACAGGTCTATCAGATGCCCACCCACGAAGGGCAGAGCATCGACCCGGCCAGGCTCTACCTGTACAGCAAGGGCAAGGCCAGCAAGAAGCGCCTTGCCGACAGTGACGCCGATCCCATCACCAAACGCCGACTGGAGATGAGAAGCTTCATCCCCCAAGGCAACTGGATGTATGGCATAGCAGCAGGCTATCTGGGGCACAGGTCGGGCAATACCGACTTCGCCTTCAGCGGCCTCAAGCACGCCAACATGTACCTCAGTGGGTTTTCCATCAACCCCTACATGGGCTATGCCGTCTGTAACAACGGCATCCTGGGTCTGCGGGCCGGCTATTACAAGAGCACAGGTGAAAAGGCGCACTGGGCCTGCTATGAGGGCGAACTGCTGCGCTACACCTTCCGCAATCTGGATTATGCCGAGGATCACTACTCCGTCGAGGCCTTCTACCGTGGCTATGTCCCCGTGGACAAATCGCTGCGCTTTGCCCTCTTTGCCGAGTTCACGCTGGGCTATATGGGTGGTTCGGGCCGTCTGAAGAGTATGCGCGACGACACTGCCTACCGCAGCAACTTCTCGCTCAACCAGTTCCGGCTGGGCGTACGTCCCGGTATGGCGGTGGCCCTGTGCAACAACGTCAGCCTGGACCTCTCCTTCGGACTGGCCAATGCCAACATCACGATGCAGCACGAGAAGAACCGCGACGGGGAATCGAACAAGGACACGAAGGCCCGCCTCACCAGCGTGGTGGACCTCACAGATTTTCAATTAGGAATTACAATGAATTATTAATAAACCAATTAACCAAAAATGATAATGAAAAAGAGAATTCTTCCCATCATCGCCCTGGCTCTCTCCGCCACAGCCTGTGTAAGCGATGCAGACCTTGATGTAGCAGACAACAAAGGCTATATCAACGTAAGTGTGAGTGCGGATAATAGTATGGAGACGAGGGCAAGTGCCACAGTTAGTAATACTGAATCTTGGATTAAGAAAGTGGATAATGCTGATTGGAATGCTGGTACAGGTTACAGTGCTGGATCACATACAGTAAACGTCAGCAACTATGCGTCAATCACAGAAGCATTGAATGCAAAGGATGGGTGGGGAGATATGTATTTTGAAGGGTCAACTACAGTAACAGTTGAACAGGGAAAGACGGCAACAGCCACTGTAGATTGTGGATCGGCAAAAAATGCTAGACTTAAAGTAGAATTCGGTACATTTCCTAGCACATTCTCTAGTATAAAACTAACAGCCACAACAACAAACGACAGCAGAACGAAAAAATCATTTGAATTTACCTCCACTCCGTCTCAACTTGCTTATTTCTTAGCGAATGAGAGTATAAGCTATACGCTTAGCTGGAGTATAAATGGTAATGAGAAGTCCACTACAGGAACTTTCGCCCTTGCAGGCGCTGCCACTGAAAATGTAATTACAATAAATCCCAACAGCAATGGCCTAATTAAGATTACGATTTCTGCAGATTTGGAATTTACAAACGGCACAAAGGAAACCATCACCATCGACGCCGCCACAGGAAACGAAGTACCCAGCAGCCAAAAATAAATGTTCACAACAAAAAATACAATACGAACAATCATCCTAATCATGTTATCGGTGATGGCAGTAGCATGCACATCATCGATAACAGATGGAGTGGTGCCTTCCGAGGAGGGCACACTCCGTTTGTTGGTTCAGGCAGAAGACAGCTACCTAAACATAGAAACGCGGGAATCCCAGCCTCTGACAAGCCTCACTGACTACACCCTCACTGACTACACCCTGACTCTCAACGGCACGACCACTGAAGGCGAGACCGTGACCAGCCAATCCATCACGCTCGATGCCAACAACACCGCCAAGCTGAAGGCGGGCATCTATACCCTCACTGCCTCCAACCAGACAGCAGCCACCACAGACGCAGGATGCCCCTGGCACGAAGGCACCTCCGCACAGTTCACTATCGCAGCAGGAGGAAATACAGCAGTCACCCTAGACCTGGGCAAACCCAAGAACGCCGAGCTGAAGATAGTCCTTTCAAAAGACTTCTCGGCCAACTACGGGTCGCTGAATCTCACCTTCACTGATGGCAACCGTTTGCTGTCAGTAACGGCCGATTCCACCCTCTACCTGATGCCCGGCTCCATCCCCTACAGCCTCATAGCTGATGCCAAGCAGGGGACATACATACAGGATGCCTCCCTCACAGGCAACCTCACCCTCACGGCCGGCACCACCCAAACCCTCACCCTCAGCGTTCAGCCCATCACAGGACTGATAAGGATAGATACAGGAAAGGAATATGACGGCGAATTCGAATAACAGCGACCCAAGGATCCTGCGCAAGCAGCCTAACTGGGAGACACTGGCTTTCTACAGGAAGGCGGCCTGAGTGAGCGTATGACCGCTGTCAGACTAGGCCGCTGCCAAACGCGAAACGAGATAATAGCGGCACAAGCCCACGAAATAGAAGAACTCAAAGACCGCATAAAGAAGCTGGAGACATACATCCTGCAACTCGAAACGCATATCAGGCAACTAGAAGCAACGAACGGCAAGAAATGAATCACGACAGCAAGATAATCAAGTGAATGATAAAGAAAGATAACTTGGCAAGGAATAGCAAGATGAAGCAAAGCAAGATATATAGAATCCTCATGCTGATGCTGCTGACGATGGTCGGAAGCGGGATGAGTGTGTGGGGACAAAATGTGCCTTTTACTTTGACAGAGACGATTTATAACTCAGCAAAGCAAAGTGGATCAAAAGATTCATGGAACAATGGTCTTAAATTGGAAAACAGTCCATTCAAATGGGATGATAAGTGGGTTATTTTAAAAATAAACGGAGTCCCTGACAAACTAAGCTTTTCTTATAAAACAACATCAAGTATTTCAACAAGCATAGAATGGTATATACAAGAAAGTGCAGATAACTCAACATGGAGTAATATTTGGACATCAACAAGTTCTTCTGGCTCGGGACAAAAGGTATCATTAGAGTCAAACACTCGATACCTCAAGTTTTGCTATTCTGGTAATTATGGTGGAATATTCAACAATGTGCAGGTTTCTACTTTTTATACATTTACTGCTAAGGCACTTGGTAATTCTTATGGTACAGCAACCGTCACAATGGATGGAAGTACCAGTGTAGATGGTAGTTCAATATTGAGTACCATAAACGAATCTATGAATAGTTCAAAATCGAAGGTTGTTATTTATAATGCCACAGCAAACGATGGATATAAATTTGTCGGATGGTCCACTTCATCCAATGGTGACAATTTTGAATCAACAGATAATCCATACAATGCTACTATTACAAACTCCACCCCTGGATCTACCGTCAATAAGACGCTCTATGCCGTCTTCAAGCCAGTTTTCTACTTCAGTGCAAATGCAGAGAAAATATTTGATTATGGTAAGGTTGAAACCAGTGTCACAGAGGAACTGGTTGGCGAATTAGGTGATAGCAAAAAGTCAGCCCAAGCCACCTTTACCGCAACGCCCAACGAGAATTGTACCTTCAATGGCTGGTACTACGATGTTGAACACACGCGGAAAGCATCTGACGAAGCTACCTATACGCCAGACATCACTAATAATCAGATTGGATCAACGGTGAATCTCACCCTCTATGCATGGTTCAAGTCAAACCAAACCCTCACCTTCACCTCTGCCTCCTACGACAAGAATATCGTCTTGGGCAGTACGGTGACAGGTGCTGCTGCAGTATCGTCATCTTCTAAGCTTACAAACTTCACCTACACGAGCAGCAACAGCAATGTGGTCAGCGTCAACAACAATGGTGACGTGACAGTAAAATCACTCTCCAACGATGATGTCACCATTACGGCCCTTCAGCCGGGTAATGACGAGTATAACCCTGCCTCTATCACCCGCGATTTCCATGTCATCAGCAAAATAGAAACCACTTTCACTCCTTCTGGATTCACGGGTACGAGCCCAACCATCCATGTGGGTGACCAGCCCACCATTGAGGTAAAGAACGAAGGGGATGACTTTACCTATACTTCCTCCGATCCCGAGGTGGTGGGCATCAGCAGGGACGGCACCATCCTCACCCTTACAGCCCTCAAAGAGGGCGTGAGCACCGTCACGCTGAACCAGCCCGATACCCCCACACACAGCGCAGTGAAACAGACCTACATCATCACTGTGAAAAAAATATCCAACACGCTGCAACTGACATTGGAATCACAGATCGCGCAGGTGGGTGGTACCATACAGGTCGATAGGATGAATCAGAACAATGCCACAACTTGGATTGAGGCAAGCATTAAAAATCAAGTCTTTTCCTCACAGGTCAACAAAGGCGAGAACGTCATCACCTACGAGAACGGTATCATCACCGCCTGCAACGCCGGTACCGCAAAGATTACCTTCACACAGGCTGCCACAGACACGTATGAGGGCTTCACCAGTTCCACCTTCGACATCACCGTAACGAAGATTCCCAACCCCATCGCCATCACGCTGAACGGGGGCAGTGCCACGGCCATCAAGCTGAAATACGGTGAAACAGCCTCACTCAATTATTCTTCGGCTCACAGAGATGCCGACATCAACGTAACGCAAACCAGCGGAAGCTATACCACGCTGTCAGGTAACACCATCACCGCAGGCAATGCGGCGGGCACCGACCTTTATGCGGTTACCCAGGCAGAGACCTACAAATATGAAAAGGGGTATGCCACCTTCTCCGTCCGGGTGAACAACACCTCCGAAGAGGAGATGTACATTATCAATGATGAAAACGAACATGCAGAATGGACACTTACCACCCTCCAATCCTATTCTTTTGACGGACACCCCGGAGACGTAGTCAAATTTGAGGCAAAGAGAGCCAGGGGTGGTTCCAACGATGGTTTTTATCTCGAATATTCTACCGACAATGGTGCTACATGGCATGAGAAATGGTATTTCATCTCTACGACTGACGACTGGCAGACCTACACCGTACCTCTCCCAGAGGATGTGGCTGTCACCAACATACGCTTTGAATTATATACGGGTTCTACCTTGAACAAGTACATCAGTAACGTGAAGGTAACCCGCAAGACCTATCTTAAAGCCACCGTGGACAAGACTGACATGGGCACTATCTACACCGGAAACACTGCCCAGGCCACTTTCACCGTCAACTACAGTACCACCAATGGCGGCGACATCAAGCTGAACAGCAACAACAGTCATTTCGTGCCCAGTGTCCCGGAACTGGTTACCACGCAGAACTCCGACGGCACAAAGACCTTTACGGTCACTTATACCCCTTCACCCAATGCATTAGGTACAGAGTCGGCCGTCATCACGGTTGATGACCTCTTCTATTCGCAGCAGTTTACCCTGACAGCAACGGCAGACAAGAGAGCCAACACTCTCTCTGTCATATCCAGCCAAAACCTGATGGTGGACGATGTGGTTACTCCTGTGTATGAGAACAAGAACAGCGAGGCCACGCTGAGCACAAGTCTTTCGAAAGAGGGTGTCATTACTTTCGATGCAAGTACCAAGACCGTCAAGGCCGTGGGAGCAGGTGAGGCTACGCTCACCATCACACAGGTTGCCAATGACACACACCACGGAACTACGAAAAGCGTGACCTTCACCGTCAGCAAACACGACCAGTCGCTCTTCTGGAAGAACGAACTCAGCGACGAGGACTGCACACTGAAGATTGGCGACAAGCTTTCGACCAACACGGCCTGGGCCTCCAGTGGGCTAAGCGTCACCTATTCTTCAAGCAATGAAGATGTGCTGCTGGTCAACTCAGAGACAGGCGAAATCACCGCCAAGGCAGGCGGTTCCAACATCGCCGTCACAGCCACACAGAGTGGTAACTACAAGTACAACGAAGCTACCTCCATCACACGCTACTTCACCGTCATCAGCAAGATTAATGCCACCGTCAGAACTTCCTTGCAAACGGAGGTCACCAACACCCTAACGGTAGGGGAAGCCCCTGCCACCATCGGATGCAACGCACCGATTACTGCAGCCAATTTCATCATCACAGGCAATGAGGACAGCATTATTACGACAAGCTTTGCCAACAACGCCCTCACCATCACGCCCTTAAAGGCTGGTACGGTAATGATTACATTCTCCCGCGCCGAGGACGACGGCTACAATGCCATCAGCCAATCATACACAATCGAAGTGGTGAATGCGGTTCTCACGCTGAATCCAGCCACAGCGCCCGTAATCAACTTCACCGAATACAGCCAAATCACCCTCCAGCGAACACTTAAAGCTGGTCATAGCACCCTCACCCTGCCCTTTGATACAAAAATCAGTGACCTAGCAGGCGATGACAGCAATGCATACGTGGCACAACTGGCACTGGCCACCTACAACCATGCAGACGGATATACGCTCTACTTCAGGAAGGTGGAGGATGGTATTATCCAGGCCAACCAACCCTACCTGCTGTATTTGCCCCAAGAGGTATCAAACCGTATTTTCACCCATGTGACAGCATCCATACCCAAGGAAATCGCAATCACTCAAAACGGCTGGACGATGCATGGAAACTACACGCCCGCCACATCCATGAGCGGTCTCTATGGCATGGCCGGCGGGAAACTCTGCCTGGGCGGCAGCAATGCCACTCTCAATGCCTACACCGCCTATTTCGAGGCACCCGCCACCACGCAACATGTGAGGGTGAGGGTGGCTGTGGAGGACGGCAACGGCAACACCACCTGGCTGGGCGAGATGAACGATGATGAAGAAACCGTGGAGGCCGTTTACGGGCTGGACGGAATAAAACTGGGAACCATGAGACACGGCGTAAACATCGTACGCCAGAAGGATGGAACAGTGAAAAAAGTATGGAAGAAATGAAGAAAAGGATAAACAATATCGCACTGGCACTGCTGCTGACGCTCTCCTCCTGCGTGGAGGACATGAACGTGCCCTGCGGATGGATCACCATTGAGCCGCCCGTGAAGGTAGAGGAAACACGAAGCGCACCAGAGATAGACTATCTGGTGAGCATCAGCCGTGGCAGCAGCATCATCATGGCACCCACACGCTACTCGTTGCTGAACGGGAGCATCACCCTCCCCACCGCTGCCAACTATATGCTGACCGCAGAGAGCTGCACAAGGACAGAGGCCGAGTCGCTCCCCTCCACCTATGGCCAACCCCGCTATGCAGGGACAAAGGCATTTGCGGTGAACACGGGCCAGTCCACCACAGTGTCCGTGAGATGCAGCATGGACAACGCTGCCTTCCAGCTACTGACCGATGATTCCTTCTATTACACGCAGTACGAGGTGACTGCCACCGTAGGGAACAGAACCGTTACGCTGAGCGACACGCAAACCATGGCCTATTTCAATGTGGATGACACCACTGGCGAAGCCATCCTCTCCTACCACGTCACCGCCACCACAGCGGACGGAGAGACAGGCACCTCCAGCGGACAAATCACCTTAAAGAGAAGAAACTTGTCGCGCCTTACGCTGAAGGCAATTGCCAAAGGTCAGATAGGCATCCAGATTGCCTATGACGACAGCTTCACGCCCATCGTAACAGAGATTACACTGGAAGAATGAGGCCTCCATACCATGGCTGCACTAAAGGCACAACAACCTTAATGAAGGAACAAAATAACCTGGAATAGACCGCACTGCCGAACCGTAAAAATGGTAGGAAAATGGGGAAAAAAGGGGTAAAACGAAGAATAGGTTATCTCACGACAACCTATCCCTTGATTAACCTTTAAAATCTAATACCATGAAAAACACACAGCAAAGGTACGACTATTTCTCAACCTGACAATAGTTTTATGGTATTTTTTTAAAATTTGTGACACTTTCTTGATTTAAATCAATTCTACCGTTCTTCAACTTCGTACTCCGACTGTAGCTGTTCCAACTGAGCGTGCAACCTTTTCCTAATTTTTGCATAGGAAGGGTCGTCGTAGACATTGTGCATCTCCATGGGGTCGGTTTGCAGGTCGTAGAGTTCCCACGCATCAATGTCGTTGTAGAAGTGGATGAGCTTGTAGCGATCCGTGCGCACACCATAGTGACGCTTCACCATGTGCTCGGCCGGATACTCATAGAAATGATAGTAGAGCTGCTTACGCCACTGACGGGGTGCCTTGTCCTCCTTGAGCAAGGGCACCAGCGAGATGCCCTGGATGTCGGAAGGAATCTCCACGCCGGCCATCTCCAGGAAAGTGGGGGAATAGTCGATGTTCTGCACCATTTCCTCCACCCTTCCCCTGCGGGCATAGCCTGAGGGAAGCCGCATGAGCAAGGGTGTGTGCATACTCTCCTCATACATGAAACGCTTGTCGAACCACCCGTGCTCGCCCATGTAGAAACCCTGGTCGCTGGTGTAGACCACAAGCGTATTGTCCAGCATTCCCTTCTCACGAAGATAATCCATCAGACGACCCACGTTGTCATCGAGGCTACGGGTCACCTTGGCATAGTCGCGCATGTAACGCTGGAACTTATACATGGTGAGTGCCCTGCCTGTGGGCTGCTGAGCGTAGAACTCACGCGTGAGGCTGTCATGGAACTGCCAGTAGCGGGTGCGGTCGGGCTCCTCCAGACGGTTCACATAGTTGAGATAGTTGTCGGTAAGGCGCGTGTTGTCGCCCCTACGGTAGATTTTATTGTCGTACACAAGGTCCATGTCGTGGCTGCTGGAAATACACATCTCCTGCGCTGCCGCAGCCTCCCGTCCTTCGTAGTTGTCCCAGAAATTAGGAGGCAAGGGGAAGGACTGGCTCTCATAAGCACGCAAATACTGCATAGGGGGCAGCCAGTCGCGATGGCAGGCCTTATGATGGACAAAGAGGATGAAGGGTTTGTCCTTGTCGCGCTGCTCCATCCACTGGATGCTCTTGTCAGTGATGATGTCGGTGCAGTAGCCCTTCTCCACACTTTGGGATCCATCGTCATGGATGAAAGTGGGATTATAGTACTCACCCTGCCCCACCAGAATGTCGTAGTGATCGAAACCTGTGGGTGTGCTCACCAAGTGCCATTTGCCGATGAGTGCCGTCTGGTAGCCAGCGGCCCGAAGCAGTTTGGGCATGGTTTGCTGGGATCCGTCAAAGACACCATGCTCATTGTTGGTGAACCCGTTCTTATGGCTGTGCTTGCCCGTGAGCATGCAGGCCCTGGAAGGGCCGCTCAGCGAGTTGGCCACAAAACTCTGGGTGAACATCACACCCTCCTGTGCAATACGGTCGAGGTTGGGCGTGGCCACAGGGCTGTTGCCATAGCACGACATCATTTGCGACGTATGGTCGTCTGTCATGATATAGACGATATTGGGGCGCTGCTGAGCCTGCGCCCCAGCCGCCATGAGAAGGGCCGATGCCAGGGGAAATGTCTTCATATCGGGAGCGTATTATGTCAAAGTTCCTTAATCTTGATGTTCTTGAACCACACCTCATTGCCATGGTCCTGGAGCAGGATATGGCCGGTGGTGTTTCCGAAATTAGGCCAGTCCTTGTACTTGCTGTAGGCCACCAACGCGTTCCACTGCTGGGTGTTGCGCTCGTAGGAAACCATGAGTACGCCATTAAGCCAATGCTCCACATGGTTGCCGCGGACAATGATGGTAGCTGTGTTAAACGCG
Source organism: uncultured Prevotellaceae bacterium (assembly GCA_945865175.1). Lineage (GTDB taxonomy): Bacteria > Bacteroidota > Bacteroidia > Bacteroidales > Bacteroidaceae > Physcousia. The sequence goes on from CAMBDA010000003.1 coordinate 115,531, forward strand.
TTGATGTCGAACGGTTTGCTTTCGGGCGCAGGAATGAGGTCGTAGAGCGAGCCCAGGGTACGGTTGCCCTTCACGCCCAGTTTGGCATCGGGATGACGCAAGTCATCGAGAATCTGGAACTCACAGCCAATGGCACTGCCCGCACCCTTGTTCATGTCGGGATCCACGAAATATTTGATGCCGCTGTTGGCACCCTCGGTAATCTTGAAGTCGACCTTCAGGATGAAGTCGGTATACACCTTCTCGGTGACGATATCGCCGCCATTGGTACTCTCACCTCCGTCGGAAGGCATCACCTTGAGCATGCCGTCTTCAATCTTCCATCCCTTTTCGGGAAAACCTGTAAGGCGGGCACCTCTCCAGCCTTGGGTGGACTTGCCGTCCCACAACAGTTGCCAACCCTCGCGCTTCTCCTGCTCGGAGAGCTGGTTGTCCACTTGCTTTTTAGCCCAAAGTGGCATGACCGATACTACGGCCATGCACAAGATAATCAGTTTCTTCATATTGCTGCTTTATTGATGCGTCTGTCCCTAGTCAATCTTGTAGAAATCCTCCCATCCACGGCGAGGCGGCATGCCCGAGAGCATGGCGTTGGCAAAGTCGTTGTTGGTGAACACCTTGTTGCGAGGATCGAAGAACAGCTGTGTATTCAGACGCTGCGCAATTACGCCCAGACAGAATACCTGACTGAGCACACCGTTGATTTCGAAGGGAGAACGTGTCTTCTCAGTTCCCTGACAGGCACGGAGGAAGTTGACATAATGGTTGCTGGGGCTCTTGGGCACCACGGGCAACTTGTCCTTCATGGCCTCGGCCTTCTCCTTGGGGATGATGCTGAGCGTGCTGCCATGGCTGGCGCCCTTGAAGATGAGGTCGCGGCTGTAGATAATCTTGCCGGGATTGATTTTCTGCTTGGTGTATTCGCCCTGGTTGCTGGCAGGAATGTCGGCACCCAGCTCGCTCTCGCCATATCCTTCGGGTAGAGGAGGCAGGTTGTCCACACCGTCGTACCATGTGACATCGCAGGGAGGCATGCCGTTGCGGGCACCGAAACGGAACAGGATGGTGCTGCTGTAGGGATAGAAGAACTCATTGTGCTTGTTGGCATAGAGCATGTTTATCTCGTAGGGCAGGCCCAGCTGGAGGAACTCGTGTACCGTGTCGAGGATGTGGGCACCCCAGTCACCCAGCGCACCCATACCGAAGTCGTACCAGCTACGCCAGTCGCCCTGGTGATAGAGCTTGCTGTAATTGTGGTAGCGCACACCACCATGCCACGTATCGTAGTCCATGCCTGCGGGAATGGCATCGCCATCGGGCATCTTAATCATGTCGGGGTCGTAGGCATGCCAGCGGCGCCCATTGTTCATGTGGGCGGTCACGGCCGTCACGTCCTTGATAATGCCGGCTTCCATCCATGCCTTGAACTGGAAATAGTTGGCCTCGGAGTGTCCCTGATTGCCCACCTGCGTGGCCACAGCAGGATTGCGGCGTGCCATTTCCATCAGCAGCTCGGCCTCCTGGAAGGTGCGTATCATGGGTTTCTCCAGATAGATGTGCTTCTTGTACTTGAGGGCCATCATGGCCACAAAGAAATGAATGTGGTCGGGCACACTGGCTGCCACAGCATCGAAATGGTCGGCATATTCCTCGAACAGCTTGCGGAAATCGCGGAAACGCTTGGCATTGGGATACATCGACAATACCTTCTGGCACTGCTTGCCATCGAGGTCCACATCGCACAGGGCTACCACCTCCACCATATTGGTCTTTGCAAACTCCTGAATATTCTGCTCACCGCGGTTGCCGATGCCGATATAGGCGATTTTCACCTTCTCGGATTTCACGGCTTGTGTTTCCTTTGAGGTAAACGGGTGGGCAAAAACCTCTTGACCCATGGCCAGGCCTGCTGTGGTAAGGCCCAGCCCCTTGATAAATTCTCTTCTTGTTGACATAGTAATAAATTAAATGTGTGTTAGTTTGGTTATGTGTAAGTCATTTTCTCTTTCCGTACATTTCTTCGTAGTATTTTTCATACTCGCCGCTGGTGATGTTGTTGAGCCACTCCTCATTTTCCAGATACCAGCGGGTGGTCTTCTCGATGCCCTCCTCAAACTGGAGGCTGGGCTCCCAACCCAGTTCGCGCTGCAACTTGGTGGAGTCGATGGCATAGCGTGCATCGTGGCCAAGGCGGTCTGTGACATAAGTGATGAGGTTCATGTCCTCGCCTTCCTTGCGTCCGAGCAGACGGTCGACGGTATTGATGACTACCTTGATGATGTCGATGTTTTTCCACTCGTTGAAGCCTCCGATGTTATAGGTTTCGGCCACCTTGCCGCGGTGGAAGATAAGGTCGATGGCACGGGCATGGTCCTCCACATAGAGCCAGTCGCGCACGTTTTCCCCTTTTCCGTATACAGGCAGGGGCTTGCGATGACGGATGTTGTTGATGAAGAGGGGTATCAGCTTCTCGGGGAACTGATAGGGTCCATAGTTGTTGGAACAGTTGGTGACGATGGTGGGCATGCCATAGGTGTCGTGATAGGCACGTACGAAATGGTCGCTGCTGGCCTTGCTGGCACTGTAGGGCGAATGGGGATTGTACTTTGTGGTTTCAAGGAAGAAGTCCTTGCCGTATGCTTCGTGGTGCCTTGAGGAGGAAGCCTTGGTGGTAAAAGGCGGCTCGGTTCCTTCTGGATGAGTCATCTGCAGTGCCCCATACACCTCGTCGGTGCTGATGTGGTAGAAGCGCTTGCCTTCATACCGTTCAGGGAGACTCTCCCAATAGAGCTTCGCGGCCTGCAACAGCGACAGGGTGCCCATCACGTTGGTTCGGGCAAAGGTGAAGGGGTCCTTGATGCTCCTGTCCACATGGCTCTCGGCTGCCAGATGGATGATGCCGTCGACATGCTCGTCCTGCATCAGCTGGTAGAATGCCTCAAAATCGCAGATGTCCATCTTCACGAACCTATAGTTGGGCTTGCCCTCAACGTCCTTCAGATTGGCCAGGTTGCCGGCATACGTAAGTTTATCCAGATTGATAATCCGATAGTCGGGGTACTTGTTCACAAACAGGCGCACCACATGGGAGCCGATGAAGCCTGCGCCACCGGTGATGACGATAGCACGGGGGGAACTGTTACCTGTTATAACTGTTTCTGTACTCATATTCTCATGATGTTTGTTTAATGTTTTCAAGACAGATTCTCAGAGACTCTGTCCAATAAGGTATCCTGATGCCGAAGGTGTCCTTTATCTTCGTCTTGTCGAGCACCGAATAGGCAGGCCGTTTCACGGGCGACGGATATTCATCGCTGTGGCAGGGCTGGATGTCACAACTGTGATGGCCCGACAGACGGGCAATCAGCTGCGTGAAATCGTACCAGGAGCACACGCCCTCATTGGAATAGTGATAGATGCCGCTGTGGCTATACGACGTAGCTGTAGCCGAGGGCTCATAGTCTGCCAGGATATGCTGGATGGCCCTAGCCAAGTCCAGGGCATAGGTGGGCGTGCCCGTCTGGTCGAACACCACCGAGAGCCTTGGCTTGGTGGCCGTGAGCTGGAGCATGGTTTTGCAGAAGTTGCGGCCAAACTCGGAATAGAGCCACGCCGTGCGGATAATCACATGCTTGCAGCCCGATGCCTCCACCGCCTGCTCGCCAGCAAGCTTTGTTTGGCCATACACGCCCGTAGGAGTACCCTTCTGGTCCTCCTTGCACGGTGTGTTATAGGGGTCACCGCCGAAAACATAGTCGGTGGATATGTGGACAAACAGACCGTTCACCTCGGCCATGGCCTGGGCCAGATAGCCGGGAGCCGTGCCATTGAGCAGCATGGCCATCGGCTGGTTGCTTTCGGCCGCATCCACATTGGTGTAGGCTGCACAGTTCACAATGACATCGATATGGTTATCAACAACAAAGCTGCGGATGGCCGCAGCGTCTGTAATGTCGAGTTGCAGCGTGTCCCCGTCTGCAACTATATCCGTAAAATAGTAATTATGGGCCGTGCCAACGGCAGTGAGACGCATTTCGCGTCCCAACTGACCGTTGGCACCTGTAACGAGTATGTGCATATTGCTATGTTGCTTTCAATTCGATTTTTTTTGTGTGTTTACGGATCATGTGGCAATCCGGCTACCAGATGTCTTCGGGCTTCTCCGGGTTATCGTAGATTTCCTTGGCCACATACTCCAGATAGTCCATATAGAACTCCTTCTTGTCCGAGTCGAGCACCGACTTTATCTTCAGATAGTAGGTCTTGTTCGGATCGAGCGTCTTGCGCACAACAATGTGGCGGATGATTTCGCGGTTCACATAATGGCGAGCCGTAGAGGAGGTGTTGCCATTCCTACAAATCGACCTTTCACCCTTCATGAGCCAGTTGTTGCGCATGCGCTTGTCCACCTCGGCGTTGTAGTCGTCGTCATCGGTGTCGTCCTCCCAACCCGTGTTTCGTCCGTCACATCTAACGGTAAGGTCCATGGGGATGTCAGTGACAGGCAGGTTTTCCAGGTCATCGCCAAAGTAAAGCTGTCCGATACCACGGTTACCGTTGGCCAGCACACGGTAACGAAGCTCGTAGGTGCCCCGGCGCGGTACGGGCGGCAGTTTGAAGGTGATTTCAAACCTACCTACTGCCTTCATCTCATCGGCATTGAGGTTACACCAGTCGTAATCCCACGCATTGTAGTAGACAAACTTGCAGTCCTCATTGAGAATCATGTTCTCGCTGTAGGGATAGATAGAAGCCGAGGGGATGTAGACATGCTGATAGCGTTCCTCAGTGGCCTGCTTCTTGCGGATGTCGTTGTTGATGAACTCAGGGCACAAGCTAAAGCCGTCAAAGCGGATGCGGTTTCGCTGCAGGTTGTCACGTACCTTATCATTATAGGAAAGCGGGGCATCAATGGGATAGATATTGGCGTTCTCGATGTCATTGACCACTGCCAGGGGAGACTCTGTCATCACACGGCAACCCACGTTCTCGGGCGCACAGCTGATTTCCTCGCCCGTGCCATGACGCTCCAGGTCAATCTCGGGGAAGCGGTTGATGTATACACCCTCGCTCTGCTTGCTCTCATAGAGCTTGAACAGCCGGCGGCGTCCATAGCTGGCATAGAACTCCATCACGGGGATTGAATACTTGTAGGGGTTGCTACGTGAATAGCCAAATTCATTGTGGTGGATGACAAGGCGGTTGGTGGGTATCTTCATGGGCAAGATGTGGTAGGTCACCCACTGGTTGAGCAGGTTCTTTTCCGACTCATAGTCATCGTCGAGCGTATAGGGGTCATCCACCGAGTACTGATTGTTCTGGATTATCCAGTCCTTCAGTTCGCTCAGCAGCGTAGGGCTCTTGGGGTCGATGCCCTGCTCACGCCAGAAGTCGTCTGTCTCGGCAAAGATGGTAAAACCATACTTGCGGTGCTTGGGAGCATAACCGATGCTTCCCTCGGCAAAACCCCAGGAAGTCATGCCCTGAAGGTCGGGAATCTGTCCAGTCTGATAGAGTTTCTCATACACCTCGTCGCGCACCTTGGACAAGGTGTCCAACAGGCCGCATGCCTGAATGACACGGCTTATCACCAGATAGCCATCCGTCTGTTTGTCCAGAATATCCTGAATATAAGAGGCAGCCGTCACATTCTTGGGTGCTATCACCTTGTGGATGCGGTGAATGAAACCATTGATGGCAGGGATGTCGCGGTTGTCGATGTCAATGGGGCAATCGGTGTTAATGTAGAGGCTGTCCACATGTCCTTCCACACGATGCAGGGTAAGCTTGCCGTCGTTGAGCGTACCCATGGGGAACTCGGCATTGTCCTCGAGCGGGAAGTTGGCTGTCTCATACACCTGGGAAATCTCGTCGCCACCATCGATAATGCTGTTGAAGACCACCACCTGGCGCACAGAGTCGAGCTTTACGCTGTCGGTGAAGGCATCCCAGCTGGGCGAGGAGATGAGCCCCTCCTCCACCAATGTGCCCAGATAGGTCTGGATAGCCTCGTTGGTGGGCGCAAAGACCGTGAAGTTACCACGGGCAGCCAGCAGCTGGCGCACCGTTGTCTCGCTCATGATGCTGATAGGCACACGACCCAGCAAGTCATAATATTCACTATAGATGTCATGCTTGGCCAGATAGCTGGTTATCGTCTCTTCCTTGAAGACATAACGAGCCGAGGTGTCGATGTTCTCCTTACAACCCTGCAGCACACCTGCTGCAGCCACCAGCAGGGCAAGGCGCTTTGCGTATTTGTGGGCTTCCATTCGTTTTGTAATTTTATAATCTTTATATTGGTTACTTTAGGATTAAATTTTCACAAAGTTACACTTTTTTTCAATAATGGCATAAAAAACGAAGAAAAAATTCGGCAATTATTGAAAAAAGTACTGTGTAGGCCCTGTTTTGTTCCATTTCAGTCATATTTTTGTATTAAATTCCCCCGATTATCGCAAATATCGCACCTGCCAGACACCTTCGCAGCCATGATGATGGGGAAAAAGTATTCACCAGCGTTGGTACAGGGACGCCGACAAGCGCCAGAAGAGGGGGTTATTTGTTAAATTTGGTTCAAAATCACATTTTTCTACGTTTTTTTGCATAAGCATGGCAATAAATTCGTAATTTTGCCTGTGGAAAGCATCCACGAAAGCATTTTATAAACCCAATAAACAAAACAACAATGATGAACAAGCTCTTTTCTGGCAGCATGATGGCGCTGGCCATCGGTGCCGTTTCGTTCACCGCCTGCACACAACCCAAGCAGGAGGAGGCCACCGCATCCGGCCTTTACCGTAGCGATTTCCAAACCACACAGGACGGCAAGCAGACCGACCTCTACGTCCTCACCAACCCCTCGGGTATGGAGGTGTGCTTCACCAACTTTGGCGGACGCATCGTCAGCATCATGGTGCCCGACAAAAACGGTGTGATGCAGGACGTATGCCTGGGACACGACTCCATCGCGGATTATATTAAATATGGTTATGAAGGCTGCAACTTCGGTGCCCTCATCGGACGCTACGGCAACCGCATCGGCAACAGCCGCTTCACGCTGGACGGACAGGAATACCAGCTTATTGCAAACAACAACGGCAACTGCCTGCACGGCGGCGGTGAGGTGGCCTTCCACAACCGTATGTGGGATGCCAACCAGGTGGACGACCAACGGATAGAATTTACCACCGTAAGCCCCGACGGCGAGGACGGATTCCCAGGCGAGGTGAGCGTAAAGGTGACCTACGAACTGACCGACGACAATGCACTGGAAATCTCCTACGAGGCTACAACCGACAAGCCTACTGTGCTCAACCTCACCAACCACTGCTACTTCTGCCTGAGCGGTGACCCGAGCAAGGACATGCTCGACGAAGAACTCTACATCAATGCAGACCAGTATACGCCCGTCGACTCCTTCGTGGCCGTTACCGGTGAGATTGCTCCCGTAGAAGGCACACCCTTCGACTTCCGCAAGCCCACCCGCGTGGGTGACCGCATCGACGACACCACCTGCGAGCAGATTGTCAACGGCAAGGGCTATGACCACAACTGGGTACTCTCCACCGGAGGTGACATCAAAAAGGTGGCAGCCAGCCTCTACGATCCTGAAACGGGCATCCGCATGGATATGTACACCGACCAGCCTGGTATGCAGTTCTACGCAGGCAACTTCCTCGATGGCAGTTTCATGGGTAAGAGGGGCATTGCCTATCCCCGTCGCAGCGCGTTCTGCTTTGAAACACAGCACTTCCCCGACAGCCCCAACCGTCCGGACTTCCCCTCCACCGTGCTTCGTCCTGGTGAAACCTATTCCACCAAAACCATCTACAAGTTCGGTCTGGACTGATTGTCAAGCCTTCCCCCCTTCGCCCTCCGAAGGGGGATTTTTTTGCGCTATACCCATTAATTAATGACGCGCAATCCGATAGCTGTTCAGGCGTTCTCTATCTTCCATTCTCCGATGGTGCGGCGCTCGGGGTCAAAGCGGATGCCCACCTTCACGATGGGCAGTCCTGAGAGGGCGAACTTGGAGGCGTAGTCCTTCAGGTTGATCTGGTCCATGGCTGTCTGGGCGGACTTGTTGAGCTTCAGCTCGAAGAGATAGAGGGCCTGTTTTGTGCGCAGTACCATGTCCACACGGCCTGTGGGGGTGTGGACCTCCACGTCCAGACCACGGAACTGGCCGAGAAGGGAGAAGATGATGTACAGCATCTGCTGATAATGCCCTTCAGAGTTGGCATTGTCGCAATAGGGAACCGTCAGCAGATAGGCCTGGAGCAGCGACAGTCCGCCGTCTATGTCCTCCTTCCTCAATGCCAGGCTCATCTTTGCCGCCATGGTCATGCCCCGCCCCGACACCTTGGGGGCATACTGCGGCAAAAGGCTTTTCATCAGCCCTATGCGCACTTCACCGTTGGGGAGGTCGAGGGTGTAGAGTTGCGCATCGCGGTCATATCCCTTGATGGTGACGTAGCCGCTCTGGTAGAGCAGGGGGATGATGGACTGCATGCCCTCTGTGGGCGCGTCAAACTCTGAAGACATGGCTTCCATGCGGCTGATGTCGGAGGGCAACGTGTCGAACCTGCGCATCATCTCGATAAGATAGGTGGGCGTGCCGGAGGCAAACCAGTAGTTTGTCAGCTCATGGTCCTGGAAGGCGTTGAGCAGGCTGTAGGGATTGAATATGCCGGGCGAGGGCCACGTGAAATGATAGCCGTCATACTGCCGTTTCAGACCCTCTATTGCTTCTTCACGGGTAATCTGCTGACAGGCGGCGAAGTCATCGATATAGTCGGTCATCTGGGTGAGCATCTCCTCCTCGGTGATA
>CAMBDA010000004.1 GCA_945865175.1 uncultured Prevotellaceae bacterium
CAAAATTACCAAAAAGGGCTGACTCTTCAAACAGGAGTCAGCCCAAATTTTTATTCTTCGAGGCTTGTATGCATATGCGTGTGAGCGTACGCGAGGTTCTGAGTTTTAGCGGACAACAATAGATCAAAATGAAGAACTCAGGCACATTCCGTTCTGACCAAGGTGCCGATGCCTTTCTTGACCTGCTCTCAATCGTAGAGACCACTAAGAAACACAACAACTCACCATACGCAGCTATCCGGGCTTTGTTCTAAGCACGGACAACTGCTATATGGTTATCGCTGAATAGTTACTAGTTTGATTATGAACGTTAATGTTTGTATAAAACTTAAAGTACCGCTATGACAACAATTAATACCGACTAATACCGACGAAAGTCAAAACATAGAGTTCAAGGAGTCGTGGAACGACAAATACCTTCAGTGGATATGCGGCTTTGCCAATGCGTAGGGCGGTAGAATGTTCATTGGTGTGAACGACAAGCACGAGGTGGTTGGTGTTGACAATTCAAAGAAGCTGATGGAGGATGTTCCGAACAAGGTAAGGGACGTGTTGGGTATAATCGTCGATGTCAATCTCTTGGATGCTGATGGTCTGAATTATATAGAAGTGGTTGTTGAGGCATATCCTTATCCGATAAGCTATCGTGGTCATTATTATCAGAGGAGTGGATCTACCAACCAAGAACTGAAAGGTGCAGCTCTCGACCGCTTTATGCTTAGGCGGCAAGGCAAGACTTGGGATGGGGTGCCAGTGCCTTATCTCACTGTGGATGATTTGGACAATGCAACATTTGATTTGTTCCGTAGATATGCAAAGCTGAGCAGACGAATGGAAGAGGCAGACTTGCAGGATGACAACAAGGGACTGCTTGAGAAATTGCGTCTTTATGAAGGCTCGTATCTAAAACGTGCTGCTGCATTGTTGTTCCATCCCGACCCTGAGAAATATGTAACAGGAGCGTTCGTGAAAATCGGTTTCTTCAGAGAGGATGCCGACTTGGTGTATCAGGACGAGATACATGGCAACCTGTTCCAGCAGATACATAAACTGATGGATTTGCTTTGCACAAAATATCTTAAGGCGGTAATAACATACGAGGGAATCCAGCGCATCGAGACCTTCCCGATGCCGCGAGAGGCATTGAGGGAAGCATTGCTAAACGCTTGCATTAACAAGGATTATTCTGACACGTCGCCCATACAAATCAGAGTAACCGACAATATGCTTCAGATAGTCAACGGTGGGGTTCTTCCCGACGGTTGGACTGTAGATACATTGTTGTCGTCGCATCGTAGTATTCCATACAATCCTGACATAGCCAACACATTCTTCCGTGCTGGCGAAGTGGAGGCATGGGGTAGGGGCATTGAGCGCATCATCAAGGGCTGCAAAGACGATGGCTTCTCTACTGTGAATTTCCGTTACGATGCCTGCGGGCTTTGGACAACATTCAGGTATCAGTATCCTGCCAGGGTAGTTGGAGATACAGAAAACGTCCATGAAACTACCTTGGTAGGGCATGAAACTACCAAGAAAACTACTAAGAAAACTACCAAGAAAACTACCAAGAAAACTACCAAGAAAACTACCAAGAAAACATCTGGTATACAAGATGAAATATTAAATTGTCTTCAGAAGAACCCTTATGCTACAGTAAAAGAAGTGCAGATGCAATTCAAAAGTATGACGATTGACGGAATACAGTATCACATAAGACGCCTTAAGTCAATGGGGCTCTTAAAACGAATTGGACCTGACAAGGGTGGATATTGGCAAGTAGTGGATATGCAGTAACTGAATAAGATGTATAAAAAGAATACGTTATGTTGACATCATCAATGAATTCAAACGAAAACTATATATGAGCAGGTTAGACGATCTATATAAGGCAATAGAGACGATGCGGCGTGAGCGTTTGTCAACGGCTGACCTTGAGGCAAAGGTGAGCCTCGCGGAAGAAGAAATCATAAAGAATGAGATCCTTCCTGTATTGAAACAGAATATTGAACCGGCATTACAGCCTGTGAAGCGGGAATTGGTTCTTGTGGTCGATTATGTGCCTGGCAATCCGCTTAGCGTGCATCTCAGCCGAAAGCGTAACTTTGCGGCAGAGATACCCGATGCCAAGGAAATAGTGATTGACCCGGAAGTGACTCACTCTAAACATTTCCGCATTGAAACTCAAACACAGCGTGGTCCTGCAACTGACTTGACTGTGCGGTTTCCTGATGGTGAGGTAATCGCTGAAAAGAAAGCTGCCGACACTTTTGAGAAAACTATAAAGAAAATAGGTGTGGATAGGGTTAGGCAATTGGTGGAGCTCCCACTGCCAGCACCATCAGTGCCGCCAGCAGCCATTGTCTTGTAGTCATAATCATATAAGTAATAGATTTTTGCTCGCAAAGATACTGCCATTTGAGATAACTGCAAAATGATTTATGCTTTTTTTGAGTGACACAGGAAACAAATGAAACCTCCAAATTTACAGCCGAGTTTTCCGGGTTCACTTCAGTACATTGGTCCACTCTTCCGGGTCGATGAACCTGTCCCTTTGATTCAAATGTGGGTCATAATACCAAAAAAAAGAGGGTGTTTCAACTTGAACACCCATCTTTCACATTTTAATTGCATCGCATGCTTCCCTACCCTCACGGGCTTTTGGAGCATGCCGGGCCAAATTCAATAACAATCTTTTTTGGCCTCACAAACTAACACCATGAAAAACCGATGCAAAATTACACACTTTTCTTACAATCCGAAATAAAAGCGTCATGTTTTCTGTTGTTTTATAAAATTTATTGATTTAAGTCAACTTGGCGGAACAAGATACGGCATTTTTTTGTAACTTTGCACCCGATTTCACACATACACACACATACATACGAAATGGACAACAAAAGCACCAAGCCTTATGTTCCCACGGAACTGGGAACCGAGAATGTGGGCAAACTTCTTGCCAAATATGCCCTGCCTTCCATCATCGCCATGGTGGCATCCTCCACCTATAACATCATAGACAGCATCTTTGTGGGGCAGGGCGTGGGAGACATGGCAATCAGCGGCATGGCCGTGGCCTACCCTTTTATGAACCTGTCCACCGCACTGGGTGCCATGGTGGGCGTGGGGGCCAGCACGGTCATCAGCGTGCGGCTGGGCCAAGGGAAATATGACGTGGCACAGCATATCCTGGGCAACACGCTCTCGCTGAACATTCTGATTGGAATCATCTTTACCGTGGCGGGCATCTATTTCATGGACCCCATCCTGGGCATCTTCGGGGCCACCAGTGCCACACTGCCCTATGCCCACGAATACATGCTCATCATCCTGCTGGGCAACATTGTCACCCATTGCTACTTCGGGCTGAATGCCGTGTTGCGAAGCGCAGGACATCCCAAGGCGGCCATGAACCTCACCTTCCTCACCATCCTCGTCAACACGGTGCTGGACCCGCTGTTTATCTTCGGCTTCGGATGGGGCATTGCCGGTGCTGCCTGGGCCACCATCCTGGCACAGGCTGTCTCGCTGGCGGTGCAGCTGCGCCTCTTCAGCAGAAAGAGTGAACTGCTCCACTTGCGCAAGGGCACCTACCGTCTGCATCCCGACATCGTGAGGCAGATACTGGCCATCGGCCTGAGCCCGTTCCTGATGAATGCCTGTGCCTGTCTGGTGGTGCTCATCTGCAACAACAGGCTGCTGCAATACGGAGGCGACCTGGCCATCGGGGCCTATGGCATCGTGAACCGTGTACTGTTTGTGTTCGTCACCATCGTCTTCGGCCTGATACAGGGCATGCAGCCCATTGTGGGCTATAACTGGGGAGCCCATCTCGACCACCGGGTATGGCAGGTACTACGATACAGCATGATTGCAGCCACGGCGGTCACCACCACGGCCTTCCTGGTAGGCGAACTGATGCCCGAGCTGGTCATCCATGCCTTCGGTGCAGGTCCTGAGCTGACGGGTATTGCCACCCGTGGCTATCGCATCGTGGTCGCCCTGTTCCCGCTGGTGGGCATGCAGATGGTGATAGGCAACTTTTTCCAGAGCATCGGCCATGCTGCCAAGAGCATCTTCCTGAGCCTGACCAGACAGCTGATTTTCCTGTTGCCCCTGCTCATCTTCCTGCCCCGGTGGTGGGAACTGGACGGGGTGTGGTGGAGCATGCCCATCTCTGACGGGGTGAGCTTCATGGTGGCGGGCACCATGCTCGTGTGGCAGATGGGACGGCTGAAACGAAAGCACAGGCCACAGGCATGAAACGCATAGGACTGCTCAGCGACACCCATGGATACTGGGACGAGCGATACAGAAGGTATTTTTCCGAATGTGACGAGATATGGCATGCGGGCGACATAGGGTCGATGCAGGTAGTGGAGGGCTTGCAGGACATCTGCCTGCTGAGGGCCGTGTGCGGCAACATCGACGGGGGAGACGTGAGGCGGATGTTCCCCACGGTGCTGCGCTGGAAATGCGAGGAAGCAGAGATTATGATGACGCACATCGGTGGCTATCCCGGCCACTATGACCCGCGCATCCGCAAGAATCTGTTTTCACACCCTCCCCACCTTTTCATCAGCGGCCACAGCCACATCCTGAAGGTGTGCTACGACGATGCGCTGGGCACCCTCCATATCAACCCCGGGGCGGCGGGAATACAAGGCTGGCAACAAGTGCGCACACTGGTGCGCTTCACCGTAGACAACCTTGCATTCCGCGACCTTGAGGTCATAGAGCTGTAAATCCCTTACAACCTACTTATTCTCGGTAAAGGTGAACCACGTCTGGCTCTTGGCCGGAACCTCCACCTCCAGCATGAGCCTTCCCCGGGAATCCAGTTTCATCTTCCGTGCCTTGCCATCCTGGCAACTCACATAGGCATTCTTCTGCAAGCCCGTATAGTAGAGGTCGACATGAAGCGTGCGGGTGATGAGTTCATCGAGCGACACACAGGCCACATTGGGCTGCAGCGTGAACGTGCGGCGCACAAGTCCGTTTGCTATTGACAGACAGCCGTCGGGGAGGGTTGTCACCAGGGTGGTGTCGGTAATTTTTTCTACGAGCCAGTCCTGGGAGGCTGCGTGTAGTGTGCCCATACAAGTGAGGGCCGTCAATAGTAAGTGTCTTTTCATCTCTGTTTGTGTGTTTTAACTAGTTATTTGATAAAGTGAATCTGTCATCGTCATGTCCGCGCTGGGCTCCTATCTTGTGAGCGAGAATTTCATACTCAGGCCGAAGTCCTGCGTGATGGTGGGATAGGCGCTGCTCGAGAGCAGGGGCTGGCTGCGCTGCCGGTCGTAGTACATGCTCAGCGACACCATCTTGCTGACCGAGTATTCTATGCTGGCACTGGTCTTGAAGGCCTTGCTGCCCGAGGTGGCCTCGGAAAGGCTCGTCTGCAGGTCTCTGCGGTAAGCACTCTGGTTGCGCAGGCTGAAGTCGAAACGCAGGTTCAGGTCGTGGGCAAAGGTGTTGCGCTTCGAGGTGGCAGTGACAGCACCCGCCGTCTGCTGGTCCTTGGTCTTGTCCTTGGCCGAAGTCTTGCGCTGGCTGTTACGGTTCTGGCGCTGGCTGGCCTTCTTGCCGCCGAAGAGAGTGGACAGCTTGAAGTCGTTGATCTTGTAGCCCCATCCGATGACCATGTCCTTGGAACTGGTCTCGTTCACCTGGGCACTGGTGACACTGAGCGTGGCCACCCGGGTGCTCTTGTATTCTACCTTCAGCGTCATGTTGTTGGTGAAGGTGAGATTGAGTCCCAACAGGGGCGAGAAGCTCTCGTTGAGGCTGACCGTGGAAATGTCGTAGACCGAGGAGGGCTGGTACTGTCCGGTGGTGGTGCCCAGCACATAGCCCATCGACCCGCCGCTTCCCATGGTCTCTATCCATGCGCTGTAGCTGTTATAGGAGCCAATGGTGTACACGCTCTTGTAGGCATGGGTGAGCGTGACGCTCTTGAAATGGTCGCGCACCCAGGGCAGATTGCCCAGTCCCTTGTAGGTAAGGCTCCAATTGGGCAGCATCTTGGCCAGCGAGGGAAAGAGGTCGAGGCTTGCCTTGTGGGCATCCCCTCCGGTATAGGCAGCCAGAAAGGCCGGAATCATCACGTCGGCGCCATACTTGTCCACCGTGCCGTTGGCAGGGTCAAAATCGCCCTTCAGTCCCGTGGCGGCAGGGTACTGGGTGCCCACGTAGCGGTTCTCCACCCGCTGCTGGAAGATGTCGAGATAGTGCTGCAGGTCCGAGAAGGTCTTGCTGCGGTAGCCATTTCCGGCATTGCCCTGACTGCGGAAGGCCGTCCTGATGGAGATGGTGGTCATGTTGAAGGAGCCGCTCTGGGTGGTGGGGTTGCCCACGTACATATACTGTATGCTCTTGTTGCGGCCCATGGTGCGGCTCATGTTGAGGTCAATCTTGAGGTCGGTGAGGGGCTCCAGTGTAGCCTTTATCTGCACGTCCTCGGTGCGTGCGGTGGTAGCCGGTGTGCTCACACTGTCGGCACACAGCAGCCATCCCCTGTCTTTGGCCCGTTCGATATAGGAATCGCCCACCAGACCGAAGCCGAAGTCCAGGCCCGGAGAGAACACATGGTCGGCCCCCTTGCGCTGTCCCAGCATGTCACCCACATCGGGCAGGAAGCCCGGCAGGGACAAGTTGTATGTGTTGCGATAGCTCACGCTCACATTTCTCACCATCATCAGCAGGCGGGCACCGGCCTGTGCCCATGTGTACCACTTGGTTTCCTCCCGCTTGGGCAGGGCGATGATATTGAGGCGCAGCTTGGTGGTGTCGGCCGGATTGTTCTTGATGCGCAGGGTGGTTTCGTCCACACGCTTGTAGCGTATCTTCACGGGATGTCCCGTACTGTCGAGGGCCGACACGCGCAGGCGGTTGCTCTTCTGGTCGTGCTTCACCACCAGCTGCGAGTCGGGGAAGAGGACAATCTCCTTCACAAATCCCTTCACCTTGCGGGCGGGCACCTTCTGGGCGGTCACGCCCTTGGCATTGGTCTGCTGCCTGCGGGCCAGAATGGTGTCGAGGGGGACGCCCGTCTTCTCGCTCTCCTCCCTGGCCTTCTGCAGGGCTTCGGCCTCAGCCTCCTTCTGCTTGCGTTTGGCCTCATCGTCGCGCTTCTTCTCCTGCACCTTCTTGTTGGCCTCGCTTCTGGCATTGGAGGCCGAGAAGCGCTTGTTGGCCTCCTTCAGGAAGCTGGAGTGGTTGTAGAGGGTTTCCAGGGCCAGACGGCCATTGAGGTTGACGGTGCGCTGGGTATTGATGTTGTTGCCCAGCGTGCGGCCGCCCTCCAGTTCGGCTCCGCGTTTCCACGAGTAGTTGGCCGTATAGGCGGCATCGGCCGTCACCCAGTCGAGGATGGGGATGCGGTTGATAGGTATCTTGTAGCTGAGTTGTGACTGCTGGCTGTAGTCGAGCGGACGGCCGAAATGGCGCAGGCTGTGCCGCACACTGTCCTTCCAGGCATCATAGCGGTCGGGGTAGAGGTCCTTGTTCACCTGCATGTAGGGTTCCTCCACCTCGGCACGGGTGGAGCTCTGGAAGGTGAAGTGGAGGGCCTTGAAGATGTCCCACCGGAGCTGGAAGCTACGGTTCCACAGGAAGTTCTGGCTGAAGCTTACAGGCAGCTGGGCGGGCGACTGCAGGTTTTCCAGGTCACGCTCCTGCAGTTCATAGTAGTTGCGCACAAGGTCGGTGCTGAACGTGAGGCTCTGCGGGGCGAAGGACAGGTTCTGGTCCTTCACTATCTGCAGCCACTTGCTTTTCGACTTGAGGTTCTTGAAGGGCTCCCATGCCTTCCAGTTGGGCGACCAGCTGTAGTTCATGCCGCCCTTCCAGGTCTTCTCGTGCTCATACACGGTGGTTTCGCCCTCCACACTGCGGCTGGAGTGGCTGTAGTTGAAGCTGAAGTTGCGGGGGTCGTAGGGCATAGGATGCTTCTTGGTGCCCACGTTCACACGGATGCCGCTGAAGGAGAGGTTCTTGCTGTTTTCACGATGGGTGGTGAGCGTCTCCAGCGAGTCCTTCTCGGCCTTGGTGGCGAGGGCGTCCAGCGCATCCTGCAACAGCATGTCGGTGTCGAAGGGGTTGTACTTGGGCTTGATGGTCTCGCGCGAATAACTATAATATAAAGGTACGCTCACCTTGGCCTTTTCGGGCAGCAGCCTGCCCAGGTCGATGCTTGTGGTGACGGCATAGTTCACGTTGTTCTCGTCGCTGCGGTCGGCCACGCTCTGCTCTATGCCGCCAAATCCGGCGGTCTCCACCTGGGCCGTCACGTTCACATTGCCTATGTCGCTCAGCTGCACGCCCAGGTTGCCCTGTGCCGCCCAGCCGCCTTCGTTGGAGAATTCCTGCAGGCGCAGTTCGTTGGCCCACACCTCCACGCTCTTCACCGTGCGTCCGTTGTTCCTCACACCCACCATGATGGTCTTCACCTCGCCCAGTGTGGGGTTGCCCATGATGGTCACCTTGTTGTTGGGGCGGTTGGGGTCATAGTCGGAGAAGGCGGCATTGAAACTGGCCGCGCCCAGACTCTGCTGGGTGTTGCGTGCCTTCTTGAGGTTGGTGAAGATGTCAAAGTCGATGTCTATCATGTTTTCCTCGGGCCACACAAGTCGCTGGTCGGCAGCCGAATAGCGGTTGTATTTGCTGCCAGGGGCCGTCAGCTGCAGGGGCACCTCATACTCGTAGTAGTTGCTCTTGTAGTCCGAACCCAGGCGGATGAAGATGCTGGTCTCGCCGTCCACGGTCTGGGTGGTGTTCTGAGACAAGGCATTGGCATGCACAAACATCTGCAGGTGCTTGTACTGTCGCATGTTGTAGTTGCAGTTCTTGTACACGGCCCTGGCATCGCCCGGTGCCAGGTTCTCCACGGTGATGGCCATGGACTGCTCGTTGTTCTCCACCAACTGTGTCTGGCTGGGGTCGGTGATGGTGCTGATGCCTGGCGGCAGCACGTAGTTGACAGGCTCCTTGTTGTTGTTCTCCTCAATGTTGACGGTGCTCACGGTGATGGTGCCGTCGGTGGTGGGAGCCTGGTCGGTATAGAGGGCCTGGCTGTAGGTGCGCCAGTCGCCGTGCACGAGGTCGAGGGTGGCGAATCGCAGGATGACGTCCTCACTGAAGTGGGTCATGAACATGCGCATGAAGCGGATGCTGGTGAAGTCGGCGATGCCGCCCACCTTGCTCTCATAGTCAGCGATGGGCACACGGAAAAGGTACCATGTGCACTCCTCCGTACTGCCGTTGCGCAGCGATACGCTGGCCACACGCTTGTCGGCAATATAGTTGCGTCCCACCACCATGTCCTCCGGCCGGATGCTGATGCGGTACTGGAAATACTTCTCATATTCGTTGAGCGTATAGTCCTGGTTCAGGTCCTCCAGGTCGGGCGTGCTCTTCCATGCCGTCTCGTAGGATTCGGGGTTGGTGTCGCTGTCGGCACTGTTGCCCTGGGGCATGTTGATGCGCTTGTAGCGGTCCAGGATGGAGGTTTGCAGGCGGTCAAAGTCGCTGCCGCGGTAGTAATGGTAGTTGTCGTTGGCCGGGTCGGCCGTCAGGCTGTCATAGACCTGGGCGTTCACGCGGCCCTGCATCTGGTTCAGGTAATCCTGATAGGTGGAGAAGGTGCGCTCCTCCTCATCGTTGAGTCCGTTGAGTCCCACATCCTGCCGTGCGCGCGAGCCTGCCTCGTTGTTGAAGGCATAGGTGACGCTGCTGGTGTTGGGCACGCGGCCCCACACCGTTTCGGTGTAGTACTGGCTGTTGCCGTCCACGGGCATTCCGCTCTCAAAGTATTTCTTGCCGTCCTTGAGGATGTCCTCGCTCACCTCGCCCAGGTTGATGTAGAGGTCGCCCCCGTGGTCGCCGGGCTGGTTCTTCTTGTAGATAAAGGGGTCCATCATCCAGAACTCCACATACTGGATGTTCTGCGCCTCAAAGTCGGTGTTGTCCATGCGCCTCATCATGCCGCCCCATTTCTCGCGGGGCTGCTGCAGGCGGCCCTGCTGGTCCACGTCGAGGGTCAGGTTGTAGGGTCCGCGCTCCGTGGGGTAGAAAGCCAGGTTGAGCACGCTCAGACTGGTGGCGCTGCTGTAGCTGTTCTGTGCCTTCTGGGGGAACAGTTCGCGCTCAAACACCTCGCGCACATAGTGGTTGGAGAGCTGCTGCAGGTCGCTCTTGATGTGGCTGGGCGTGAGGGTGCTGCTGCGGCGCGTGAAGAGGGGGTCCACATAGTACCATGCCAGCAGGGCGCGATTGAAGCCATAGCGGGTGTCGCCGGTGAGCTTGCTCTCGGCAAACATCGAAGGGGTGCTGGAGATGGTCCAGTAGGTAGGTTGCGAGATGCTGGTCTTCTGGCTGCTGCTCTCAAAGTCGTCCAGATAGGAGGCACCGCCCTGTATGCGGTTGTTCTGTCCGGCCACCAGCTGGGCAAACTCGCCGCTGAAGGTAATCAGACTGGGCTGGCTGCAGGATACCAGGGGCAGTTTGTCCACCATGTTGGTGAGCCACTGGCTTTCACGTTTCCAGTTGATGTGTGCGCCCCACAGGGTGTTCTTCAGGGGTTCGCTGCCCATGTTCACCTTGGTGGTGAGGGGTTGTTCGTTCAGGAACATCAGCGTACCGCCGATGGTCAGGTTCTTGCTGGCCTCATAGTCCAGGTTCACGCCCAGCATGGTCTTGCGCTGCATGCCGTAGTTGTCGTTGCTTTCCACGCTGGCGTTCACCTTGGTGCCTGCGTCCAGGATGCTCTGGTTGATGATGGTCACCCGGCCCATGCTGTAGTCCACCAGGTAGTCGCTGTTTTCGGTGAGTGTTACGCCGCCCGCCGTCACCACCACCGACCCCGGTGCGATATTGGTGACGCCCAGGTCTATCTCGCTGCTGTTGCTGCCCGTGTACTGGCCCGTGAGCAGAAACTTGTCGTGCTCCGCAATCTGGCGGGCCACGGTCTTGGTACTGTCATACAGTTCGGGGAAGCAATACTTGTCGGCCAGTGCGTCGTTGCCTATCCAGTTGCGCAGATGGGCTCCGAAGGGCTCGGCCACGGGGAAGATGATGCGCCCCTTGTAGATGGTGTAGCCCTCCACATAGTCGAAGAGGCCGTTGCTGTTGATGTTGTTGTTGGCATCCAGGCGGTCCAGGTTCATGGCCCGCAGCAAGGTGGTGTTCTTGAGCTTCTCCTCGGGCAGATAGGTGAGGTACACGCCGCTGCTGTCGCTCTGGTACTTCACGTCCATGCGGAATTTCTCCTTAGACAGTGTGGAGGCGCCCAGATTGTACACGTTCTTCATCATCAGCCGCCAGTAGGGCGACCTGGGGCTGCCCGTGGTACCCTTGAGCAGTTTCACGTAGAGGGCATCGGTGTTGCTGGAGACATCGGCTGCAAACTCGCCCACCTGATAGGTGACGCCGCCATAGGTGTATTCATAGGCCACGGCCAGCACGTCATCGGTCTGCAGGGTGGTGTTGAGACTCACATAGCCCAGGGCACTGTTCACATTATATTCGCTGCTCGAGAGCAGGCGGGCGCTCTGCAGCTTCTCATAGTCCACCGACCCCTCAAAGCCGTTGATGCCGTCGAGCACGGTGGTGGCCCGGCTGATGTCGCGGGCCTCGGGATAGTTGTTCACCAGCATGGAATACAGGCTGTTGGCCCTATTGGCGGGTGCGCGGTAGTCGCCGTTCACCGTCCACAGCTCATTGCTCAGACAGGTGATTTCGCCCAGGTCGGACAGGGCGATGATGTTGCGGTTATTGGTGGTGCTGGCCGTCTTGTTGGTGACCCATATCTCCACACGCTTGATGGTGATGCCGCTGGCGATATTGGGCAGCGACTGCATGTTCTTGTCATACTGTTCCCTGAAGAAATGGTTCAGGAAGAAGTGGCGGTTCTCCTCATATTCGGTGGCACTGAACTCGAAGGGGTGCGTCTGGGCACCGCCCTTGCTGCTCACGCTCTTGCTGGCGCTCTTCTTCTGGCTCACCACGGTCTGCATCCTCAGTTTGCCGAACTGCAGGTCGGTGCGAAGGCCGAACAGGCTGCTCACACCCGTCACCAGCCCCATGTTGCTGGGAAACGACACATTGCCGGCCTCTATGAGTTTGATGATGTCGTCCTCCTTGCCGTCATACTTGAGTTTGAGGTTCTGCGCGTCATAGTCGAAGGTGGACTCGGTGTTGTAGTTGAGGTTCATGTTCACCTTGTCGCCCACCTTTCCCGTAAGCGTGAAATTGATTTTCTCGTCGAAGTCGAAGCCGAAGGTCTTGCGACGGTTGGCGGCCAGTGCCGGGTTGTTCACGTTTTTCATGTTGGCCCCCATCTTCAGTTCTGCGCTTCCCTGGGTCTTGATCTGCACCCCGCCCGGACCGAAGATTTTCTCCGCAGGTCCCAGGTCAAACTTCATGTCGGTAAAGTCGAACTTGTCCTTCCCTTCTGTTTCAAAGGCTTCGGCATTCTTCTGCCGGTAGTAGCGGCGCATACTCTCGCGGATGCTCCATTGCTGGTATTCCTCGGGAGTCATCAGCAGGGGAGCGTTCAGGTAAGAGAGCGACATGCCCGGCTGATAGCCCAGCGGATTGGTGCCCAGCAGGCTGCCCATCGGGGTGAAGGTGGACGTCTGCCCGCTTTTGCCCGTGCCCGTGGCAGACGTGGAGGCGGAAGGCCGGGCATTCTGGCCTGTTCCCTTGTTGCCCTTCGTATCGTCGGGACTGCCCAGGGTGGTACCTATGGTATAGGTATTGTCCTTCTCGTCATAGGTGACCTGGGTCTTCAGGTTCTCCGGGTCGCGCAGGTCGGCAGTCTTCTGTTTCACGTCCTTCTGGTTGTCTGTGCCCGTGCGCTTTACCGTATAGCGTGG
Organism: uncultured Prevotellaceae bacterium; assembly: GCA_945865175.1. Taxonomy (GTDB): domain Bacteria; phylum Bacteroidota; class Bacteroidia; order Bacteroidales; family Bacteroidaceae; genus Physcousia. Next base: position 12,876 of record CAMBDA010000004.1, read on the forward strand.
CTTCCTCGATTTGGCGGTGTCGGCAGGAACAGCAGAAGCCGGATTCGCTGGGGCATAGGAATCCGACATGCTGACAGCTGCCTGCAGAAGGCCTGCACTCACTGTCAACATCACCAAAGCGATGATTTTGCGCATGCTCATATTTATATAACGTAGGTAGCGCCCATTTATTTTGCTCCCTCTCGTTTTTTTCTTCGCATTCGCCCCGTCCATCAGACAATTCCAAAACACCCTCATCGGATAAAATAAAATCAGCTGCTAGGGAAAGGTTTCGTATAGCTACCCAACTGGGAAAAAATTGCTGCCCAGTTGGATAGCAAAATTTCTCCAGTTGGGTAGCAAAAACGGCCTATTTGCCCCTTTGCCGATTCTGTCCATATTTTTTCATGTGCCTCCCTTACCTGCCCCACGCCGCCACCCGCTACACGGGGAAAAAGACAGACTGCAGACAGTTTTTATCGCCCCGCAGGCCCTTTATTCGGGAATTTTGTGTAAATTTGCAACACCAACACATATCTTACACATTACAATGATTGAATACCTACACGGACAACTGACCGAAATCACACCCGCCCTGGCCATTGTGGAATGCGGTGGCGTGGGGTACGGCGTGAACATATCGCTCAACACCTACAGCAGCATACAGCAGCAGAAAGAGGTGAAGCTGTGGATTACGGAAATTATCAGGGAGGACACCCACCAGCTGTGGGGCTTTGCAGGACGCATCGAACGCGCGCTCTTCCTCCTGCTCACCAGCGTGAGCGGCATAGGATCCGGCACGGCACGCCTGGTGCTCAATGCCATGACACCCGCCGACCTGTGCAATGTCATCAGCGAGGGAAACGACAAGATGCTGAAACAGGTGAAGGGCATAGGCCCCAAGGCCGCACAGCGCATCATCGTGGAGCTGAAGGACAAGATAGGCTCGCTGGGCATGGAAGCACAGACACAGAGCACGGGCGGCAAAACGCAGGATGTCAACCGCGAAGTACTGGAAGAGGCTGTGTCGGCCCTCACCATGCTGGGCTTCCCCCCCGCCGCCTCCCACAAGGTGGCTGTGCAGTTGCTACGCGAACATCCCGAGGCTCCTGTGGAGCAGGTCATCAAATGGGCACTGAAAATCCTGTAAGCGCAATGTGGTGGCGGATGAGTATGCTAGTGGCGGTGTGGCTGTGTATCACCCTCCATACCGGAGCCACCGACTCCCTGCTGTGGCAGCGAGGAGGCATGCGTGTGCAGCGCTTGCGGGCACGCAGGGGCTTTCGCATCACCACTGCCGACCCCGTACATCCCCGCCTGCTGGCCTATGCACCGGAAGGTGACTGGGAAAAGGCTGTGCAGCACCCCGTGGTCCGATGGATAATGGCACAATACGAACGGGGCGTCCGCCCCACAGGCCCTGTCATCCGCATGACCGACTGCCCCACGCGTGTGGAACCGCTGCTCACCGACCGCTGGCACCAGTTTGCGCCCTACAACAGCCTCACGCCTCTGATTGACGGACAGCATTGTGCCACTGGCTGTGTGGCACACGCCATGGCCCAGGTGATTCGCTACCACCGCTTTGCTGCCTGTCAGGGTAGCCACACCTACGTAGATTCGCTGGGATGCGGCCAGACACTCACCGCCCTGTTCCCTCCCGAAGGGTACCGCTTCGACCAGATGCTCGACACCTACGATGACGGCCGCCGCTACACCGCCCAGGAGCTGGAGGCGGTGTGCCAGCTGCTGAGCCACTGCGGCATAGCCGTAGACATGACCTATGGGGTGGCCTCCAGCAGTGCGCAGAGTGCCCTGCAGCCCGTGGCGCTCTCCACCTGGTTTGGCTACGACGAAGGCATGCAGCTGCTCTATCGCGACTATTACCGCACCATGGAATGGGACGACATGCTCAAGCGCGAACTGGCTGCCGGAAGACCCGTACTCATGAGTGCCCATTCGCCCTCGCTGGGACATGCCTTCTGCTGCGACGGATACGACGAGAACGGACTTTTCCATCTCAATCTGGGCATGGGCGGGGAGGCCGACGGATACTACTTCCTGCCTCATCTCACCCCCAAGCAGCCCGAATGGTACGACCCCGACGAGGCCGAGGGGGGGATGAACCTGCTGCAATACATCACCATCGGCATACAGCCCGCACTGCCGGACAGCCACCATGCACCCCGCCGACATGCCCTTGCCCTGGACCGGCTGGAGGCCATGAGCGACTCATGCAAAAGGGGTGAGGCCAGGGTGGCGGTCCGTCAGCTCACCAATGTGGGATGGAACCACTATGAAGGCACAGTGGCCCTGTGGATGGAAAAGGACGGCACACTGCTGACACCCGTGGCCAGCTGCCCGATAAGTCTGCCGCCCACCCACCGTCAGGACACCACTTTTTCCGACACGCTCCTGCTCCTCATCCCCCAGTCGCTGCCCGAGGGGCACTATCGGCTGGTGCCCTGCTTCCAGGAGGAGAACGGGGAATGGCAGGAGGTGCGCACCAGCATAGGCACCCCCAACTATCTGCTGGCCCATCTGCACGGGCAGGACCTTCGCCTGAAGCCCGACACAGCGGCATGGGCCACCCTGCAACTGCAGGAATACCTTTTCCCCGACACCATCACATGCAACACGCGTCCACGCTTCTCCTTCACCCTGAAAAACGGAGACACGCCCTTCTGCGGGCGGTTCTATGTGTTGATGCAGCCTACGGAAGACCCTGAAAGCATGCACTGCATCCAGTACCAGGGCCTGTATCTGGAGCCGGGAGAGACCACCACCCGCCTGTTCCAGCGCACACGTATTCCCCTGGCCGCCGGACGCTACAGCCTGCGGCTGGGCTACGAAGCCACTCTGCTCACCGACACCATCCTGTGGATGACCCCGGAGCCTGTGAAAGAGGTGGAAGTGGTGGCTGGGGAGAGCACCATCCTGCCCGTCACGGCAACAGGCAGCAGCGCCCAGGATGCACGCTACGACCTGAACGGACGCCGCCTGCCACCACACAGCCATCACAAGGGCGTGTGCCTGAGGCGGAAGGACGGACTATACAAGAAAACAATCAGTCAAACAGAATAAAAAACAAACACTGAATATGGATTACCCAACACTCTTATCCACTGCACTGCAGGCCGCCATTCATGCCGGCGCAGACATCATGCACATCTATACCGACCCCAACCAGGACTTCGGCATTGAAAAGAAGGCCGACAACAGTCCGCTCACACTGGCCGACAAGGCCGCCCACAGGCGCATCATGGAATACCTCTCCGACACGGGCATCCCCGTACTGAGCGAGGAGGGCAAGCACCTGCCCTACAGCCAGCGCCGGAGCTGGGACAGGCTGTGGATAGTGGACCCACTGGACGGCACCAAGGAATTTATCAAGAAGAACGGGGAGTTTACGGTCAACATCGCGCTGGTAGAGAATCAGGTGCCCGTGATGGGAGTCATCTATGTGCCCGCACGGGACATCCTGTACTGGGGATGGGGCCAGGGTGCCTTCAGGACCCTTTGCCCCTGCAGCCTGCCGTTCCCCCACCCCAGCACGCTCATGGCACAGGCCGAACCCATGCCGCTGGCCGACAGCCGCCACGACGACTATGTGGTGGTGGCCTCGCGTTCCCATCTCACACCCGAAACACAGCTCTTCATCGACGAAATGCAACGGCTGCACTCCCAGGTGCGCACGGTGAGCAGTGGCAGCAGCATCAAGATATGTATGGTGGCCGAGGGCACGGCGGATGCCTATCCCCGTTATGCGCCCACGATGGAATGGGACACCGCAGCTGGCGATGCCATTGCCAGGGCAGCAGGCCGCAGCGTCACCGACTCTGCCACGGGCCTGCCCCTTCTGTACAACAAGGAGAATCTGCTGAACCCCTGGTTCCTGGTAGATTAGACATCGGGGGTGAATGCCGCACCATCTTCCTGATGTCATCCACCCCCACTGTCGGGCGCAGCGAACCCCACGTTTCAACCAACCGGCCCCCGAAAGCATGACTACGGTGATGACTTTCGGGGGCTCACCGATGAGAGGGAAAGCATGGTAGTCCCGTTTTGCCCCTGTAAGCAGGGTGTTCAAAACAGCCTCATAAGAAACAGCCCCAGCGATGGGAGGAGAAAAAACTACCTGCCTTACGCTGGGGCTGTGCCGGGATGGGAGTGTCCCTGGAACTAATCGGAAAGAAGATGCTTGAGGAAGGTGTCGAGATCCTCGTCGAGGTTCTTCAGCAGGTCACCGTCCAGAATCACGGTCTCCTCGTTGTCTACATAATAGAGGTCCTGGAGGGTTTCGCGATCGTCGTCCATCAGCACAAAGGAGAAGGGACGCATCAGGCTCATCTCCTCCACCACCTGATGGTGCTGCTGCAGGATGTCGTGCAGGACGGGAGCCACTTGCTGGTAGAAATCCTCATCGGTATTGCCAATCCACTGTTCCACCACACAGCGGTTGATTTCCTCGTCCTCATCGTTGTAGGCTCTCACCTCGCCACTCTCCTGGTCCACCAGGAGATGGATGTCGGTGAGCACGGGTTCAGCCCCGGCTGGGTACTTGGCGGCTATCTTCTTGATGGCCCTTTCCAGTTGCTGGATGGTTTGCTGGCTAGCTTTCATGTCTCTTATATGATTAAGATGGGTTCCTTGGGGATATTACAGGTTCCTGCCGTGGCAGTTCTTGAACTTGAGGCCGCTGCCGCAGGGGCAGGGATCGTTGCGTCCGGGCAGTTTTTCGGCACGTATGGGACGGGCGGGCTGGCGGTCACGCGTGTCGCGTGCGGCGGCCTGTGCCTGACGGGTATCCTCCATGCTTTCGTGGCTTTCCTGCAGGCGGGGACGGCGTTCGGGAGCAGGTACTTCCCTAGGTGCCTCGTTGGTAATCTGTATCTCGGGTATCATGGCACGCATGATGATGCTCACGGTGCGGTCATTGATGCGGTTGACCATGTTGTCGAACAGCTTCACGCTCTCCAGCTTGAAGATGAGAAGGGGGTCTTTCTGTTCATAGCTGGCGTTGTGGACACTGTGCTTCAGTTCGTCGAGCAGACGCAGGTTCTCCTTCCAGGCATCGTCGATGATGTGGAGGATGATGGCCTTGTGGAAGGCGGTGACCACCGATTTGGACTCAGTCTCGTAGGCCTCCTTGAGGTTAGGGGCAACATTGTACTGGCGGTTGCCGGCCAATACGGGCACCATGATGTTTTCGTACATCTGCCCCTGGGGCGACTCATAGATGAGCTTGATGACCTTGTGAGCGTTTCCGGCCATGATTTCGGTCTTCTGCTTGAAACGCTCCATCACCTTCTGATAGGCCTGTTCGCAGAGCTCCTCCCGGGGTGTCTCCTCCAGCTGGTTCTGGTCGAAGGGAACGTCCATGGCCATGATTTCCAGGAACTGCTGCTTGCATCCCTCATAGTCGTTGTTCTCGATGATGTTGCACACGCGGTCCCATATCATGTCGCTGATGTCCATGCCCAAGCGTTCGCCCATGAGGGCATGACGGCGCTTCTCGTAGATAACCGTACGCTGCTTGTTCATCACATCATCGTATTCGAGCAGGCGCTTGCGGATGCCGAAGTTGTTCTCCTCCACCTTCTTCTGCGCATTCTCGATACTGCGGGTAATCATGGGGTGCTCTATCATTTCGCCTTCCTCAAAGCCCAGACGGTCCATCACCTTGGCGATACGCTCGCTGGCAAAAAGGCGCATGAGCTTGTCCTCGAGCGAAACGAAGAACACACTGCTACCGGGGTCGCCCTGACGGCCTGAACGTCCGCGCAACTGGCGGTCCACACGTCGGCTCTCATGGCGCTCGGTACCGATGATGGCCAGTCCGCCTGCAGCCTTCACCTCGGGCGAGAGCTTGATGTCGGTGCCTCGGCCTGCCATGTTGGTGGCGATGGTGACGGTTCCCAGCATGCATTCCTTGGGCTTGTCGTCGACCATGATGGTTCCCTTGGCACTCTGTCCGGCCTGTGCCACGATGTCGGCTTCCTTCTGGTGGAGCTTGGCATTGAGCACCTGATGGGGTATCTTGCGCATCTGCAGCATCTTGGACAGCATTTCGGAGATTTCCACACTGGTGGTGCCCACTAGCACGGGACGTCCGCTGTTGCGCATCTTCTCCACCTCCATGATGACGGCCTTGTACTTCTCGCGCTGTGTCTTGTATACGCGGTCGTTCTGGTCGTTGCGCACCACGGGGCGGTTGGTGGGCACCTCCACTACGTCCAGTTTGTAGATGTCCCAGAACTCGCCTGCCTCTGTGACGGCCGTACCTGTCATACCACTGAGCTTATGGTACATGCGGAAATAGTTCTGCAGCGTGATGGTGGCGTAGGTCTGGGTGGCTGCCTGCACCTTCACGTGCTCCTTGGCTTCCACGGCCTGATGGAGTCCGTCGCTCCAGCGGCGGCCTTCCATGATACGTCCTGTCTGTTCGTCCACAATTTTTATCTCGCCGTCCTGAATCACATATTCATCGTTGAGATTGAACATCGTGTAGGCCTTCAGGAGCTGCTGTATGGTGTGTACACGTTCGCTCTTGGTGGCATAGTCGTTGTAGGCCTTGTCCTTCTGTTCCAGTTTTTCCTCTTCGGTGCCGTCGCTGTGCTCGATGGCGGCCATGATGGTGGCCATATCGGGCAGGACAAAGAGTTCGGGGTCGTTGACCTGACCGGCCAGCCAGTCGTTGCCCTTGTCGGTGAGTTCCACGCTGTTCTGCTTTTCCTCCACCACAAAGTAGAGAGGCTCAGTAACCTCGGGCATACGGCGGTTGTTGTTCTCCATGTATATCTCCTCGGTAGCCAGCATGCCAGCCTTGATGCCGGGCTCGGAGAGGAACTTGATGAGGGGCTTGTTCTTGGGCAGAGCCTTGTGGCTGCGGTAGAGGGCAAGGAAACCCTCGGCGGTCTTGTTCTTGTCGGCCTGTTGCTGTCCTTCGGCTATCATGCGCTTGGCATCGGCCAGGTACTGTGTGGCCAGCTGGCGCTGCACACCCACGAGGCGTTCCACCAGGGGCTGGTACTGCTCGAACTGCTGGTCCTCGCCGCGAGGCACAGGTCCGGAAATGATGAGGGGAGTGCGGGCGTCATCAATGAGTACCGAGTCCACCTCATCCACAATGGCAAAGTTGTGGGACCGCTGTACCAGGTCCTTGGGGTTCTGCGCCATGTTGTCGCGCAGGTAGTCAAAGCCGAACTCGTTGTTTGTACCGAAGGTGATGTCGGCCATATAGGCCTTGCGGCGTGCTTCACTATTGGGCTGGTGCTTGTCGATACAGTCGACGCTGAGACCGTGGAACATGTAGATGGGGCCCATCCATTCAGAGTCTCGCTTGGCCAGATAGTCGTTGACTGTGACCACATGTACACCGTTGCCCGTGAGGGCATTGAGGAAGACAGGGAGGGTGGCGGTGAGGGTCTTTCCTTCACCCGTAAACATCTCGGCAATCTTGCCCTGATGCAGCACGGTGCCGCCGAAGAGCTGTACGTCGAAGTGGACCATGTCCCACTTCATGTCGTTGCCGCCGGCCACCCAGTGGTTGTGGTAGACGGCCTTGTCACCATCGATGTCCACAAAGTCGTGGCGGGTTGCCAGCTCGCGGTCGAAATCGGTGGCGGTCACCACGATGTCCTCGTTGTGGGCAAAGCGTTCGGCAGTGCTCTTGACAATGGCAAAGACCTCGGGACGCACCTCGTTGAGAACCGTTTCGTAGCGGTCGAGCACCTCCTTCTCCAGTTTGTCTATCTGGGCGAAGATGGGGGCGCGGTCCTGAATGTCGGTACTTTTGATTTGTTCTTTGAGTTTGTCTATCTCCTTGCGCAGGTCAGTGGCTGAGTCGGCAATCTGTTGTCTGATGGCGGCTGTACGTGCGCGCAACTCATCGTTGCTGAGTGCCTGTATGGCGGGATAGGCCTTGGTCACCATCTCCACCAACGGACGGTAGGCCTTGAGGTCGCGCGACTTCTTGTCGCCGAAAATCTTTACCAGGAATTTGGAAATATCCATATATATATTAATGTATTGTTATCGGGTTTGTGTAATGATAATGATTGGTTGTTTATTCACTTAAATGCGGGCAGGGGTGCCAGGTCGCAGGCATTGGGGGCCCTGATACGCATCGACTTGGCCAGGGTGGGTGCCACATAGTCGATGGTGACGGGCGTGTGGACGGTGTCGGGCTCGATGTTGCTGCCCATGAAGAAGAGCGGGAATCCCACGTAGGACTCGCGCACGATGGTCTGCTCATGGGTGTTCTCGTTGACCAGTGTCCATCCCGGTGACACCTGTATCAGGATGTCGCCCGAGCATTTGGGGTGATAGGCATTGCGCAGACGGGCGATGCCGGGCGTGCCTGCACCCAGTGCCAGACGCTGGCTGCTGTATACGTCGCGCACACCGCTCAGCTGTATCAGGAAATCGCTGCTGCGCTCCAGTATCTCGGTAAGGTTGAGGTTGCGGTTCTCTATGAGCTTGAGATTGAGGTACAACTCGTTGCCCAGACAGGTTTCCACATATTCCCCGGGGCCGTACACTGCAATGAGGTACATGTTGAGCAGAAGCTTGGCCTTGGTGATGGAAAAGGTGCCCGTGGGGATGCGATACTTGCTGAGGTCCGAGATGTAGTCGCTCTCAGCAGAGCCCGTGCCGGTGACGGTGAAGAGTACATGTCCCTTGCCCACACGCTTCTCCAAGTATTCGAAGAGGTCACCCAGGTCACGGTCGAGCCGTACATAAGTGTCCTGCAGCTCGATGGGGCTCTGCGACACGGAGTTGTGGTCGAAGTTGCCCGCATAGTAGGCGATGTTGAGGACATCCGTCACCTCATCGAGCCCCACTTGGGTGTTCTTTATCACCTCGCGCATGAAATTGTTGGTCTCCTCGTTGACCAGCGCGCTGGCGACAAACTGTATGAACTTGCGGTCTCCGGCAAACTTGTGCTTGAAGGGCTTCTTGCTTGCGCCCGACACAAAATAGTTGTATTTGCCCACCAGCTCGTTCATCGGTTCCCATTCCATCTTGCCGATGCGCTGCTTCACAGAGGAGGTGGTATTGTAGGTGGTGGCCCAGCCGGGGAAGGCCCCGTAATAGCTACTGCTGCACCACATGCCTGTCTCCACGTCGAGCCAGAAGGCACCATCGGCTGCATGTCCGCCCAGCAGCACGGCTGCATCGCGGAAGGGGGCAATGGCGTATACCAGACCGTTGCCTTCGGTGGCCACCTTCAGCTCGTCGGTAATTGTGGACACGCCCAGACTGCGGGCCGATGAGGCATCCTGGGTCTGCTGCCCCTGAAACTCCTTGTCGTCCACACAGTAGAGCGGAGTGAGGGTCTGCCTGTCGAGCCACCGCTCGCCCACAATGCCATTCTCGTATGGACTGGTTCCGCTCATGAGACAGGCCACTGCAGAAGCTCTGTCAGGGTCGTTGAATGGGTATTCTGCACGGGTGTACACGCGTCCTTCCCTCATCAGGCGCTGGAAGCCACGGTCGCTGTAGAGGGGCGAGAAGGCCTCCATATAGTCGGTCCGCAGTTGGTCTATGACAATGTTCACTACCAGGCGTGGCACCTCGGGTGCGGTCTGTGCGTCTGCGCCTGCTGCCGAAATGAGGATGAGCAGCGAGGTGAGCAGCTTGAGTCGTTGGGATGTTGTTATGCTTGTCACTTTCTATTTTTGTTGTAATATGCCAGATAACTGAGGGGCCTTGTCAGCAAAGCCAGTGCCAAAGGTACGACTATTCGGCCGAACTGCTGAGGAATCCATGGCACAAAAAATATAAATAATGTTAAATAGGCGGCATGGAGGGCATGCCACTTCGTTTTTCTACGCTGGAAGGCCGCTTTCACCACCCATGGAATGGCCACAAGTGCCAGTGGATTGAAGGGCCAGAGCAGCCAGTTGCTGTCCACAGCCGGATGCTGGGAGAAGAGGTGCATGAAGGCGAGCAGTGTGCCGATGCTGCCCTGTACGAGCAACAGCACGATGTCCCACAGCCACCACATCCTGTGGAGCCTGTATTCGGCCAGTGCCACCATCAGGTTGAAGGCAAGCAGCAGAATGCCTGCCCAAAGGGGACTGACAGGCAGCAGTTCGGTCTTGGGGGTAGGACGGGCTTCCAGCAGGGTGCGTGTCTCCCTTACCAGCGGTCTGAGACTGCCGTCGGTGGCATACACCTGGGCACTGTCGGCCATCTTCATCAGGTATTCGGGAAGGAACATGGCATCGCGGTCGGTCACCACGGTGTCGACGGTTGCGCCCAACAGGAAGTCGTTGCCCTCGCTGTCCCAGGTGCCCCTGGGGGCGTATTGGTGGAGAATCTGCCTGAAGGTCATCTTCTGGGGCAGGGACGGATAGGCAATGCGCCCGTCGATGCTCTGCTCAATCATGTCGCGCACCTTGGTGGTGCAGTTGCAGAAGAGGAAGTTGTAGCGATAGGTGCAGTTTTCCGGCTGGCAGTTCTCCAGCAGATTATGGAAAAGCCTGTTGGCCTCGGCACGTGTAAGATTGAGCACCTGGGCCGTGATGGCCGACCCCCTGCGCTGGTAGTCCTCAGGGAAATACTGCCACTGGGTGCCCATCACCATGTAGTCGCACTGCCCCAGCACGAAGCGCCATATGAAATGGGGCTGGCTGAAGGAGAAGACGCCATAGTTGAAGACCACATCCATGCCGCGGGTGAAGTTTTCGCAGCGAAGGGCCGTGTGGCCATACAGCTGGTACACCTCATGACCTGGCGAACAGGTGATGAGGCTCACACGGATGGAGTCGGTGGCAGGCTGGGCCCGCAGCATGAAGGGGCAAATGGCCCATATTATTAATAATAGGAAACGTTTCACGGGTACAAAGGTACAAATTTTCTTCCAACCAGCTCCCATGTCGGGCCCTTTTTTGACAAAGAATGAATCTTTAGGCCCTGATTTGGGATAAATTCCAACATATTATTGTACCTTTGCACCGTGAAATTGATAATTGACATAGGGAATACGGTGGCAAAACTGGTCGCATTCGACGGTGATGAGCCCGTAGAGGAGGTAAGGACCAGCAACGAGTCGCTTGCCGCCTTGGGTGCGTTTGCCGCCAAATATGCCTTCACGCATGGCATTGTGGGTGCAGTGCGCGAGATTACGCCCCAGGCAGAGGAGCGCCTACAGGCTCTGCACATCCCCCTGCTCCGTTTCACATCGTCCACCCCTGTTCCCATCACCAACCGCTACCGCACGCCCCAGACGCTGGGCAGCGACCGTCTGGCCGCCGCAGTGGGTGCCCGCTCGCTCAAGCCGGGCAAGGACCTGCTCATCATCGATGCCGGCACATGTGTCACCTATGAGGTCATCGATGCCCTGGGTAATTATTGGGGCGGCAACATCGCCCCAGGCATGCACATGCGCCTGCGCGCCCTGCACGAGTTTACGGCCAAACTGCCGCTGGTGGAGGCCGAGGGAGCTGTGCCGGGCATGGGCTACGACACCGACACGGCCATCCGTTCGGGCGTACTGCGTGGCATGAAGTACGAGATTGAGGGCTATATCCGCTCCATGCGTGCTAAATATCCTAAACTTTTGGTTTTTTTAACAGGCGGGGACAAGATAAATTTTGATACCACAATAAAAAGTATCATCTTTGCAGACAAATTCATTGTCCCTCGTGGACTCAACAAAATACTCGATTACAATAATGACAAAGTGTAGACACTTGGCCGCATTCATGCTGGCATCCCTGATGTGCGCCCATGCAGCGGCACAGGGAAACGGCAGCAACAGTTCATATTCCCGCTTCGGACTGGGTACGCTCAACGACCAGTCGGTGGGTTTCAATAAGGCTATGGGTGGAGTGGGCAAAGCCATCCGTCCCACCAACCGCATCAATCCGGGCAATCCGGCCTCCTATTCTGCTGTAGACTCGCTCACCATGCTCATTGACGGCGGCATGACATTCAGTACGGGGCAGTACAAGCAGGGAGGCTCCACGCTGAAGGTCAACAACTGCTCCTTCGACTACGTGACGGCCGGTTTCCGCCTGCGTAAGGGGCTGGGCTTCTCGCTGGGCATGCTTCCCTACACCACCATCGGCTATTCCTTTGCCACGGAAAGCAAGGTGACCAACGACTTCAACACCACCCAGACCATCACCAGCCACAGCGCCTTCTCGGGCGACGGCGGCCTGCACCAACTCTATGCCGGTGTGGGATGGAACCCCTTTGCAGCCCTTTCCATAGGTGTGAACGTAGGCTATGTGTGGGGCAGCTACAGCCACACCCTCTCGCAGACCTTCGACGAGGGCGGCACCACCAGCGGACTGTACAGCGGACTGCACTCCGACTGCGAATCGGACATCCGGACCTACAAGATAGACCTGGGTCTGCAGTACCCCATCATCCTCAACCCCCAGAACCGCCTCACTGTGGGCGCCACCGTGGGGCTGGGGCATAGCATCAACGGCACATCCACCCTCACCCGCTACAATACCGTGGGCGACACGGTGAAGATTGAGGCCAAGGATGCGTTTGACCTTCCCTACACCCTGGGCGCAGGTGTGGCGTGGGAGTCACAGGGAAAGATGATGGTAGCCCTCGACTATACCTACGAGAAATGGAGTTCCTGCCATACGCCCGAACAGACGACCCAGGACGACCAGCTGGCCTACAGCAAGCAGAAGGGCCAGTATCTGGACCGTAGCCGGGTGGCTGCCGGCTTCCAGTATGTCCCCAATCCCCTGTCGCGCAACTATCTGAGCCGTGTGGAGTACCGGCTGGGTGCCAATTTCTCGACACCCTATCTCAAGGTGAACGGGATGGACGGTCCCCGCGAATACGGTGTGACGGCCGGCTTTGGCCTTCCCATCAGCAACAAGATAAACAGGGGCACCATGGCCAATCTCAGTTTCCAGTGGTTCCGCCGCTCACCGGCCGCCTCGTCGCTCATCCGCGAGGATTACTTCATGGTGAGCGTAGGCGTCACCTTCTCCGAGTCGTGGTTCATGAAATTCAAGATTCAATAATCGTTCCCGTGACATCCTCCCTACGTGCCAAATCCCTACTGCTGACAGCCGCGCTGGCGGCGTGGTGTGCCCTCCTGTTGGGATGCAACGGAGAGGTGGAGCACACCGCCGAAGCCGTCCGTGCCGAAGACTCACTGCCTTTCATGCATGCACGCGGCATCAATACGCTCATCTCCGACTCCGGGCTCATCCGCTACCGCATGGTGGCCGAGGAGTGGGACATCTATACCCCGGAGGCCGGTGGTCTCTCCACCTGGAAGTTCATGAAAGGCCTGCTCATGGAACGCTTTGACGAGAAGTTCCATGTGGACCTGTACGTGCAGTCCGATACGGCCTATCTCCACCAGCAGTACCTGTGGGAGCTGCGTGGACGTGTGGTCATCCGCAACATCAAGAACGAAGTGTTCCGCACGGAAGAACTCTTCTGGGACATGGACCGCCACGAGATGTGGAGCCACAAGTTTATCCGCATCGTCACTCCCGAACGCGAGCTGCAGGGCAACAATTTCCGCAGCAACGAAACCATGACCCGCTACTGGATTACCAACAGTTCGGGCGCCTTCCCCGTTTCCGACACCACTCCCGAGAGCCAGCCCGCAGCCGACACACTGTCTCCCGCTACCCCCCGACAACTTCAACCCTTATGAATACGCTAATAATAGAAACACTTGTAGTACTGCTGTTCTCGGCCTTCTTTTCCGGGCTGGAAATCGCCTTTGTGTCGAGCAGCAAGCTACGCTTCGAAATGGACCGCGATGAGCAGGGCTTCACGGCCCGCATCATCGACCTCTTCTATCGTCACCCCAACCATTTCATTTCCACCCTGCTGGTAGGGAACAACATCGCCCTGGTGGTGTATGGCATACTCATGGCAGAGGTCATCGACCAACTTCTGCTCATCCCCCTGGGCCTGAAGGGAGAGGGCATGCAGGGCACGGCCGAGGTGGCATGCCTGCTGGTGCAGACCCTGCTGAGCACCCTGGTGGTGCTGGTGTCGGGCGAGTTTCTGCCCAAGACTCTCTTCCGCATCAACCCCAACCGCATGATGACGGTGTGCAGCATACCGGCCTTTGTATCCTACGTGCTGTTGTGGCCGGTGAGCAAGTTCACCAGCGGCCTGGGCAAAGCCTTGCTCCGCCTCTTCGGCATGAAGGTGCAGAAGACGGTCCAGGAGAAGTCGTTCACCAAGGTGGACCTCGACTACCTCATCCAAAGCAACATCGAGAGCGCCCACAACGACAAGGAGATTGAGGACGAGGTGAAGATATTCCAGAACGCCCTCGACTTTAGCAGTGTCCGCGTGCGCGACTGCATCGTGCCCCGCAACGAGATACAGGCCGTGGACGACAAGACCGGCCTGGATGTGCTGCGCAACCTGTTTGTGGAGACGGGGCACAGCAAGATTATGGTCTACCACGAAGACATTGACAACGTGAAGGGCTACATCCATTCGTCCGAGATGTTCCGCCTGAAGCCAGGATCCGACTGGACCAAATCGGTCATCGAGGCCCCCATCGTACCCGAGACCATGAACGCCCAGAAACTCATGCACGCCTTTATCACCCAGAAGAAATCGCTGGCGGTGGTAGTGGACGAGTTTGGCGGCACCCGCGGCATTGTCACCCTGGAAGACCTTGTGGAGGAAATATTCGGCGAGATAGAGGACGAGCACGACAATGTCAACTATGTGGCCAAGGAGGTGGCGCCCGACGAGTATCTGCTCTCGGCCCGTCTGGAGATTTCCAAGGCCAATGAAATACTGGGGCTCGACCTTCCTGAAAGCGACGAGTATCTCACAGTGAGCGGCCTTATCCTCAACGAATACCAAAGCTTCCCCAAACTCAACGAGGTGGTCAAATTTGGCCATTGGGAATTCAAGATTGTGCAGAAAACCACCACTAAGATAGAGCTTGTAAGGCTGAAAGTGGTGAGATAAGTGCAATTTTCTGCAAAATACACCCCGCATATCGAAAAAAAACCTTATCTTTGTGCGCTTTAAACATGAAATAATAATAATAATTAAATAAAAAATGGCAACATTACAAAAAATCAGAAGCAAGGGCAAGTTCCTCATCGCAGTAGTGGGACTCGCTTTGTTTGCATTCATTGCCGAAGAATTTGTGCGTTCGCTCTCCTACAGTCAGTCGGAGAGCCGTCAGCGTATCGGCAAGGTGAATGGTGAGAGTATCAACATCCAAGAATTCAATGATGAGGTGGACGAATACGTCAATGTGGTGAAGTTCTCCAATGGAATCACCTCCCTCACCGACGACCAGATGTCCATGCTCCGCGACCAGGTGTGGCAGACGATGGTCAACAACAAGATTATCGAGCACGAGGCAGAGAAGCTGGGACTCACAGTCACCGATGCCGAACTGCAGGACATCATCGCCAAGGGCAGCAACCCCATGCTGGCACAGACCCCCTTCCGTACACAGCAGGGCACATTCGATGCCAATGCCCTCAAGCAGTTCCTCACCCAGTATGACGAGATTATGCGCAGCGCTGACATCCCCGGCGAAACCAAGGAGCAGTACGCCAACATGTATGACTACTGGAAGTTCGTGGAGAAGAGCATCCGCCAGCAGACCCTCCTGCAGAAGTATCAGTCGCTGCTCAGCGGTGCGCTCCTGTCCAATCCCGTGGCTGCACAGGCTCATTTTGACGGACGCACCAACGAGGCCGACATCGTGATGGCAGCTGTGCCCTATTCTTCCATCAAGGACGACGAAATCCAGGTGGAGGACAAGGACATCAAGGCCAAGTATGAGGAGATGAAGGAAATCTTCCGCACACAGGCCGAGAGCCGTGACATCCGCTATATCGACGTGAAGGTGGAGGCCAGCAAGGCCGACAAGGACGCACTCCAGACCGAAATGCAGGCCTATGCAGGCGAACTGCAGGCCGAGGGTGCCAACCCTGCCAAGATTGTGCGTGAGGCTGGTAGCAAGGTTTCTTTCAGTCCGCTGCCCGTAAGCAAGAAGTCGCTTCCCTCCGACATCGCTGCCGAGATTGACTCTCTGGGCGAAGGTCAGCAGAAGGGTCCCTTCCTCACCGCATCCGACAATACACTCAACATCGTACGCCTGATTTCCAAGGTCACACTCCCCGACTCTGTAGAGATTCGCCAGATTGCCGTCCCCGGCACCGATGTAGCTGATGCCGAGAAGCGTGCCGACAGCATTATCAGCGTGCTGCAGGCCGGCACCGCCTTTGACAGCATCGCCAAGAAGTTTGACCAGCCTGCTGCCAAGAACTGGATTACCAGTGCACAGTACGAGAACCAGACCATCGACGAGAACAACCGCATCTTCCTGCAGACCATCACCACCGCTGCCACGGGTGCTATCAACAAGATCGTGCTCCCCGGACAGGGTGTGCTGGTGAATCAGGTGACCGACCGCAGGAACATGGTAGAGAAGTATAACCTCGCCATCATCAAGCGTGCCATCGACTTCTCCAAGGACACCTACGGAAAGGCATACAGCGACATCAAGTCGTTCCTCGTGGCCAACAAGACACTGGAGCAGATTGAGGCAGAGGCGCCCAAGGCCGGCTTCAATGTGCAGAGCCGCAAGGGCATGAGCAGTGCCGAGCACGGTGTAGTGGGCATCCATGGCACCAGCGAAGCTTTGCGCTGGGTGTTCAACGAGGACACCAAGGTGGGCGATGTGTCTCCCCTCTATGAATGTGGCGACAACGACCATCTGCTGGTGGCAGTACTCACCGGCATTCATCCCAAGGGCTACCTCTCCTGGGACGACGAGCAGGTGAAGACCTTCCTTACAGACGAGGTGAAGAAGGACAAGAAGGCCGCCCTTATCCAGGAGCAGATGCAGGGCGTGAAGGACATGGCCGCCGCAGCCAAGCTCAAGGGCGCCGTATCGGACACCATCAAGCATGTCACCTTTGCCAGCAACACCTTTGTGAGCAAGTTGGGTAGCAGCGAGCCTGCCCTCAGCGGTGCAGTGAGTGCTGCCAAGAAGGGCGACTTCAAGCAGGGCATCAAGGGCAAGAATGGCGTGTATGCCTTCCAGGTCATCTCCACCAACAAGACGGGTGCCAAGTATGACCAGAAGCAGGAAGAGCAGCAGCTGGCCCAGACCAACATGCGTTCGCTCAACCTCTTCACCAGCGAGCTCTATCAGAAGGCCGACGTAGTGGACAAGCGCTACCTCTTCTATTAATATTAATAAGGTATAGGAGCGGAGTTCCTTCTCCCCACCCTCCTTCCTCACATATTCCAAGGCACAGCCTCTCTCCTCTGAGGACTGTGCCTTGGTTTTTTTGTCATTCGCGCCGCAAACTCCAGACCTTCCAGAAAAAAAGGGCCTGGCGCAAACATTTTTCGACAAATGGGCACAAATCTCGTAGGTTTTCCCTATCTTTGCAGCGCATTTCGGAGCCAATCATGCTCTGTTCTGCCTTAAAAAAGACCCTTATCAAGATGAACATGTCACCCCTTTCCAGCGTAGCCATTGGCAGCACAGGCGGAAAAGCCGCCCCCCTTATGCTGCTACACCTGCTCCTGTGTGCAGTTTTCATGTCATGCTACTCCGACGAAACAATCACCATCGGTGTGTCGCAATGCAGCGAGGACATCTGGCGCTACAAGCAGAACCATGAACTCCAAGTGGGCTGTTATGCCCACAATGATGTAAAACTGGAGTTCGCCTGTGCCGAGGATGACGACCTCAAGCAAATAGAGCAGATAAATTACTTCATCAGCAAGAAAGTGGACGCACTGATTGTGGCACCCAATTCAGCGGTGCCGCTTTCCGAAGTAATCGAGAAAGCCTGTGACAGCGGCATTCCGGTAATATGCTTTGACCGCAAGCCCAGCACCGACAAGTACACGGCGTTCATGGGGGCCGACAATTACGAGATAGGCCGTACCATGGGCAACCTCATTGCCAACAGCATGGGTGGAGAGGGCACACTGGTGGAGATACGCGGCCTGAAAGGCTCCTCCCCGGCCACCGACCGCCATCGTGGTTTTTCCGAGGCACTGGCCCGTCATCCAGGCATCCGGGTGATTTCGTGTGGCGAGGACAACTGGACCGAGGCCAGCGGCAGCAAGGCCATGGAGGCGGTGCTGCAGCAGACGTACGACATCCAGTGCGTCTTTGGCCACAACGACCGTCTGGCCATGGGAGCACGGCAGGTGGCACTGGCCCACGGGCTCACCGGCATCCGGTATTTCGGCGTGGATGCCCTCCCCTCATCGGGCGGAGGCATAGAACTGGTACAGAAAGGCATCCTCGAAGCCACCTACATCTATCCCACCCATGGCCTGGAACTTTTCCAGCTGGCAATGAATATAGTGAAGGGCAGGGAATATAAGCGGGTGAACATGTTGCATTCGGCCGTAGTGGACAGCACCAATGCCGAACTGCTCCTCATGCAGTATCAGGAACTGAGCCGCGTGAGCGACAATGTGGATGTGCTACATGGAATGCTTGCCACCTATTTCGAGCGAATCAACACGCAACGCAATGTCATCATATGTTTCATATGCGTTCTCCTCATCATCATGGGGCTTTCCATCCAGGCCTACCGCCTGTACCTGGCCAAGGTGAGGGTTTACGAGGAGGTGACGAGCGAGGTGGTGGTCCCTCTCTCGCTGGACACACCGCATCCGGATGTGCCCGACAGTTTCCTCGACCGTTTCCGTAATGTGCTGCGTGAACATATCCAGGATGCCGATTTCAATGTGGAGCGCATGGGTGAGGAGATGGGCATGAGCCGTGTGCAGCTCTATCGCAAACTGAAAAGTCTGACCGGTGCCACACCCGTGGAACTCCTTCGCAAGGCGAGACTCTCGCGCGGGAAACAGTTGCTGGAGTCGACCGACCGCTCCATCTCGGAGATTGCCTATGAGGTGGGGTTCACGTCGCCTTCCTATTTTGCAAAATGCTTCAAGGACGAGTTTATGATGACCCCAGGTGAGGTGAGACAGGGAGAATCATGCAACGTCTAGGACTTTTTTTCACGAAATCCATTTCAAATATCGTTCAAAAACTGCCAAAAATGATACATTGTAACAAAATTCGCCTTTGATGAACGTTTTCTTTTGCCATATCCTTTGTATTTGTCATAAATTTGCAGCAGAGTTTTATCATTATTGTTAAATTATTAATTTTCTAATTCCAGATGATCAAAAGATCTATTGCAAGCGCATTGCTGTTTATGGCATGTACCATAATATATGCGCAGAAGATTGAAGTCAGCGGAACAGTGGTCGACCAGATTGGTGAAACTGTTATTGGTGCCCAGGTTATGGAAAAAGGTTCCCAAAATGGTGCGCTCACCGACATTGATGGCAACTTCAAGCTGACGGTAGAAAAAGGAGCCGTACTGGTTATCCGCTACATTGGTTTTCAACCCCAGGAAATCCCTGCTGCCCCCAAAATGCGGATTACCTTAAAGGAGGATGAGCAAAGCCTCCAGGAAGTGGTGGTGACGGGTTACACCACACAGCGCAAGGCTGATCTGACTGGTGCCGTATCGGTGGTGAGCGTTGACGAGTTGCAGAAGCAAAACGAGAACAATCCCATCAAGGCACTTCAAGGTCGTGTCCCTGGTATGAACATCTCAGCAGACGGTACTCCCTCAGGTGCTGCCACTGTGCGCATACGTGGTATAGGTACTCTTAACAACAACGACCCTCTTTATATTATTGACGGAGTGCCTACAAAGTCGGGTATGCATGAGCTTAATGGCAATGACATCGAGTCAATACAAGTATTGAAGGATGCCGCATCTGCAAGCATCTACGGTTCGCGTGCCGCTAACGGTGTTATTATCATCACCACCAAGAAGGGCAAGGAGGGCAAGGTCAAGGTTGACTTCGACGCAAGCATAGCGGCCTCGTTCTATGCCAACAAGTTGGAAGTATTAAATGCCGAGCAATGGGGACAGGCTTATTGGCAAGCCAACGTCAACGACGGACTAAATCCAAACAACAACAATCTTGGCTACCACTTCGACTGGGGATATGACGCACAGGGCAATCCGCAATTATACAATGTTACAATGCAGAAATATCTCGATGACGGAAACACTGTTCCTTCCGCCGACACCGATTGGGTTAAGGAGACAACACGCACTGGTGTTATCCAAAACTACAATGTAAGCGTAAGCAACGGTAACGAGAAAGGCTCAAGCTATCTTTCGCTCGGATATTACAAGAACCTCGGTATCATCAAGCACTCTGACTTTGAACGTCTCTCGGCACGTTTCAACACTGATTACAAGTTGATAGGCAATGTGCTGACCATCGGCGAGCACTTTACTCTGAACCGCACTTCCGAAGTGAGTGCGCCAGGAGGATTTCTTGAGAATGTCTTGCAGTTCAACCCTTCTTTCCCAGTATATAACACTAAGGGTGAATATGCCAACCTTACTGGAGGATATGCTGACCGTGAGAATCCTCTGGGTCGCTTGGAGCGCAACAAGGACAATCGCTACACCTATTGGCGTACCTTCGGCGATGTATATCTTAACCTTGCTCTCTTCAAGGGATTCAACCTCCGCACTACTGCCGGTATTGACTATTCGCAGAAGCAGCAGCGCATATTCACCATGCCAATATCAAACGGCAACGTGGCAAATCCTGAGAATGCCGTCGAGGCTAAGCAGGAACACTGGATGAAATGGATGTGGAACGCCGTGGCGACATATAACATGGAAATTGGCAAGCACCGTGCCGACTATATGCTCGGTGTGGAGGTCAATCGTCAGGATGACGTATGGTTCTCAGGCAAGCGTTATGACTACGAAATCCTTAATACCGACTATATGTGGCCAGACGCAGGAACAGGAGTCGAGAAAGCATACGGCTCAGGCAGTGGTTACTCGCTTGTCTCTTTCTTTGGAAAGGCAAACTACACCTACGCTGACAAATATCTTGCATCGGTGACAATACGACGTGACGGTTCGAGCCGTTTCGGTAAAAATAACAAATATGGTACATTCCCTTCTGTCAGTCTGGGATGGCGTGTGACACAAGAGGATTTCATGAAGAATACAAGTTCATGGCTCTACGACCTTAAACTCCGTGCTTCATGGGGTCAGACCGGTAACCAGGAAATATCCAACACTGCCCGTTACACGCTCTACCAGGCAGTCTATGGTGACTCTAACTTCGGTGGCAATAGCTTTGGTACATCCTACGACATCGCAGGCACCAATGGAGGACAAATTCTGCAGTCGGGCTTCAAGCGAGTACAGATTGGCAACGACGACATTAAGTGGGAAACGACAACACAGACCAACATTGGTGTAGATTTCTCGTTCTTCAACAATACTCTTTACGGTAGCTTCGACTGCTATCACAAGAACACTAAGGACATACTTCTTTATATGGCAGGAATAGCTGCTATGGGCGAGGGTAGTTCAATGTGGATTAATGCAGGTGAGATGAAGAACAACGGAGTGGAGCTAAACCTCGGCTACCGTAACAGCATAGGTGATTTTAGCTACGACATAACAGCCAACCTCGGAACCTACCGCAATGAGATAACCAAACTGCCCGAGACAGTGGCTGCCAACGGCGATTTCGGAGGTAATGGTGTGAAGAGTGTCATAGGACACCCGATGGGAGCACAGGTGGGATATGTATTCGATGGTATCTTCAAGAGTCAAGAAGAGGTGGATAACCATGCCACTCAACCTGGTGCCGGAGTGGGCAGAATGCGCTTTAAGGACCTCAACGGCGACGGAATGATAACAGAGGCCGACCAGGATTGGATTTACTCTCCAGTGCCAGACTTCAGTTATGGTTTCAACATCTATCTTCAATATAAGAACTGGGACTTGACAATGTTCTGGCAGGGAGTGCAGGGAGTTGATGTCATCTCCGACCTGAAAAAGGAAACCGACTTGTGGGCAGGTGTCAATGTGGCAAACCTCAACAAGGGACAGCGTCTGCTCGACGCATGGTCGCCTACAAATCCCGACTCGAATATCCCCGCGCTTTCAACCTACAACAACAACAACGAGACCCGCGTGTCAAGTTATTATGTTGAGAATGGCTCGTTCCTCAAGATGCGCAACATACAGATTGGCTACAATGTGCCCAAGGCTATTGCCAACAAACTCTATATGGAACGCCTGCGCTTCTATCTCTCTGCACAGAATCTGCTGACCATCAAGAGCAGCAGCTTCACAGGAGTAGATCCTGAGAACGCAAATTTTGGCTATCCAATACCAGTGAATATGACATTTGGTCTAAACGTAACATTTTAATTGAGATATGAAAAAGATTTTCAACTACATATTGGCTGCCTCTTTTGGATTGATGGCAGCAAGCTGCTCCGACTTCCTCGACGAGCAGGTGCCACAGGGCACACTTGACGAGAACCAGGTGAAGGACCCTTCGCTCGTTGAGAGTACCATAATATCGGCATACGCCGGATTCACTCAGGGTGAGGACATTAACGGCTCGTTCTCAATGTGGAACTACGACGTGCGCTCTGACGATGCCTATAAGGGTGGTAGTTCTGTGAACGACGGTGACGTCTTCCACCAGCTTGAGGTGCAGAAGGGCGTGCTGACAACCAACTGGAATATCAGCGACATGTGGAACCGTCTGTACATAACCATATCGCGCGTCAATTCTGCCATCAGCGTGCTTGAGAAGTGTGACGACAGCTATGCCCTCAAGGACCAGCGTATGGCCGAGATGAAGTTCCTGCGCGCCTACAGCCACTTCCTCCTAAAGCGCCTCTTCAAGAACATTCCGTTTATTATGAACGCAAACCTCCAATACGAGGAATACAACACCCTCTCCAACACCGAATACACCAACGATGAGGCTTGGGGCATTATTGCCAAGGAACTGGAGGAGGCTTATGAGGTATTGCCGGTGAAGCAGACTGAGAAGGGTCGCCCCACAAAGGCTGCCTGTGCGGCATTCCTGGCTAAGGTATATCTCTACAAGGCTTATCGCCAGGACGATGCAATGAGCCATAAGGTGACAAGCATAAATACCGATGACCTTGACAAAGTCATCAAATACACCGACCCTGCAATATACGCTGCCGGAGGATATGCCCTTGAGGCCGACATACACAATAACTTCCGCCCCGAGGAGCAGTACGAGAACGGATGCGAGTCGATATGGGCAATACAATACTCACGCAACGACGGTTCGACATACGGCAATCTCAACTGGTCGAACGGCCTGATTTGCCCCAATATAGCAGACGTGACTGACGGAGGATGCGACTTCTATAAGCCATCGCAGAACCTTGTCAATGCTTTCCGTACCGATAACAGCGGTCTGCCTCTTATCGACAACTTCAACCAGAAGGACTACGACATGACTGCCGACAATGCCGACCCGCGCCTTTTCCTCACAGTGGGAATGCCAGGCCTGCCATATATGTTCAACCAGGACTACATCATGAACCGCACTTCCAACTGGAGCCGTTCGGGTGGACTGTATGGATACTATGTCACACTGAAGCAGAATGTCGATCCGGCTCTCATCGGCCAGTATCTCATCAAAGGCTCCTTCTGGGCAACCAGCATGAACCGCATCGTGTTCCGATATGCCGATGTGCTGCTTGAGCGCGCCGAGGCTTTCGCACAGCTTGGAAAGACAACGGAAGCAATAGCTCTTGTTAACCAGATACGCTCCCGTGCAGCAAGCAGTACACAGATGATAGGCAACTATCCGTCAAAGTATGGCGTGAAGTTCTATTGCAAGAACTACACCGGCTCCTACGACAAGGAACAGGCAATAAATATTGTCAAGATGGAGCGCCGGTTGGAACTCGCAATGGAATCGGAGCGTTTCTTCGACCTCGTGAGATGGGGCGACGCTGCACAGACCCTCAATAGCTACTATGCGGCAGAGAAGACTAAATGCACCGTCTATGGCGAGGCTGAGTTCACCGCCGACAAGGGCGAATACCTGCCTATACCATTTGCACAGGTGGCTGCCTCTAACGGATATTACACTCAGAACATTGGTAACTGGTAAAAAAGAACAAGATTATTATGAAGACAAGAATAAACAATATCATATCTGCATCATTCATCTTCCTGATGATGATGTGCATGGTTGCCTGTACAGATGACAATGTCAGCGGGCTCCAACTTTCGGGCGACTGCACGATTGAGGCTTTGACTCTCGATGACTAT
The DNA here is from genome assembly GCA_945865175.1 of uncultured Prevotellaceae bacterium. Taxonomy (GTDB): domain Bacteria; phylum Bacteroidota; class Bacteroidia; order Bacteroidales; family Bacteroidaceae; genus Physcousia. Next base: position 37,013 of record CAMBDA010000004.1, read on the forward strand.
GAGGGCAAGGTGGATTTTAACTCACGTACCGTAACCGTGAACCTGCCTGAAACTTACGACACAAGGGCAATGATTGTGACCGAACTTCGCCTTTCAGAGGGCGCAAGCGCTAATGTCCAGAAGGGTCAGACCGTGAACATGGAAGGCGCACAGAACATACACGTGACCAACGGCGACTTGTTTCTCGACTGGAAACTGGTGGCAAAGCGCGATGAGGCCAAAATCTATTCGTTCATTGTAAATGAGGTGTATAACGGCATCATCGACCAGAGTGCCAAGACCATCACCGTTTATGTTCCCGGAGGTGTAGATATAACAGCTCTCGTTCCTTCCATCGAGTTCAGTGAAGGAGCCGTGTGCCAGCCGCTAAGCGGTGTGGCCCAGGATTTCACAAATCCTGTTGTCTATACCGTTACCAACGGAACAGCCCAGGCACAATATACGGTAAATGTATTTGCCATCGACAAGCCAAGAGCTGTGTTTGTAGGCAATGTGCCGACAATGAATGAACTCGACCCCGAAGCCAAGGAGGCCTGCTCATGGATGTTGGCAAACGTAGAGAAGTCTTTATACGCTTCATTCGCCGACATACAGATGGAGACAGTGGATCTCTCTGAGTGTAAGGTGATATGGTGGCACTTCCACTACGATGGTGGTGTTGACGGACATGACCAGTTTGTGACTAAGGCCCCGTACGCCATCGACGCCAAGAACCAGTTGCGCACGTATTATGAAAACGGAGGTGCTTTCTTCCTTACACGTTATGCCACCAATCTCCCGTCGTTCATCGGTGTCACAGGCGACGACGAATGGACTACTCCTAACAACTGTTGGGGACAGAACGAGGCTGACGCAGAACTTTGCGGAGGACCTTGGGACTTTAAGATGTACAACGGACAGACAGGGCATCCTCTATGGCAAGGACTTGTGGCTGGTGATGACCCTAACGCCGTATATACCACCGATGCAGGCTACCATATAACCAACTCCACGGCACAGTATCATATCGGCACCGACTGGGGAGGATATGACAACCATGCAGCATGGGAGGCACGCACAGGCGGCAAGATTCTCGGTGTAGGTGGCGACGGTTCTGTTGTGGCATGGGAATATCCTGCACACGACGGAAAGGGCGGTATCGTCTGCATCGGTTCAGGATGCTACGACTGGTATTCCTATACATTCGAGGCTGGCTATACTGAGAAATTCCATAAGAATGTCTCTATCATCACCCAGAACGCTTTCAACTATCTTACAAAGTAATATCTTAAACGATGAATATATATGAAACCAATGATAATTTCAACAATAATGATTGCTGCACTTACATTGACAGCTTGCAGCGATGACAGTTTTGCTGGCGACCCTGCAAAGGACTGGTCGGCGACAACCGAATGCTTCACTCCAACAGAGGAAAGCGGCTACAACACATACTGGAAGCCTGCCATTGGCAGGGTGGGCGACCCTATGCCTTTCTACGACAAGAAGGCGGGCGACTTCAAGGTGCTCTATCTGCAGGAGTTTGACAACAACGACGCCTGGTGCTATCATCCCATCTATGGCGTATCGACAACCGACGGCGCCAACTATCAAGGCTTAGGGGAGGTTCTCCCTACAGGAAAGTCGAAAGACGAACTGGATGCTGCCTTGGGAACTGGATGCGCCGTGTATAACGAAAGTGACGGACTATACTACATCTATTATACAGGCCACACCACAAGTGAGGTGGTGATGCGTGCCACGTCGCCCGACTTCAAGACATGGACCAAGGATAGGGAGTGGATGTTGCGCGGTTCTGACAACGGTTATTCCGACGTTGACTTCCGCGACCCGCAGGTGTTCCAGGATGACAACGGACTGTGGCACATGATCATTGCAAGCAATCTGAAGTTCGCCGAATATACATCGGAGAACCTGCGCGACTGGAAATACGACGGACAGTTCTCGTGTATGATCTGGGACCGTATGCTTGAGTGCCCCGACATCTTCAAGATGGGCGACTGGTGGTATATGGTATATAGCGAGGCATTCCGCAGTGACTGGAGCCGCAAGGTGAAATACATGATGGCGCGCTCGTTGGACGAACTGAAGAAGTGCTTCAACGAAGGGCCGAAATGGCCTGCCGACGACAAGGAGGGAGTGCTCGACACTCGCGCCTTCTATGCCGGAAAGACTGCCTCTAATGGCACCGACCGCTTTATATGGGGATGGACTCCTTATCGCACCGGTACAACCATACACGACAAGAATGTGGCAGTGGGGGCTGAAAGTGAACCCAACTGGTCGGGCGCACTAGTGTGTCACAAACTCATACAACATGCCGATGGTACTCTCTCTGTCGGTGAAGTGCCGGCAATGGCTGACAAATATGGCGTTCAGACCGAAGCGAAGGTAATGGCATCGGAGAACTATTCTTCTGGCACTATCAACGGCAACGGATATGTACTTTACAGTCGCCTTGGCTATCATAATCACATCTCCTTTGTGGTGACGGCAGGAGAGGCTGACAAATGGGGCGTTTCGTTTGTGCGTGGCACCGACGCTACGAAATACTATTCTCTCGTGGTCAATCCAGAATGGGAAAACGGCCGACGCAAAGTAAACTTCGAGCAGGAAGGTGCTGAAGGCAAGGGATTCATCGTAGGAGCCGACGGATACATCTTCCCACGTCCTGTCGACAATACATACAAGGTTGACATCTACACCGACAACTCTGTCGTGGTGATGTATATCAATGGTGAATACGGCACTACGCAGCGCATCTATGGCTTGCAGAAAAACTGCTGGTCTGTGAACGGCTACGGAGGCAATGTCACTATCAGTGATGTTAAGGTAAGCAGTTATTAATTAAAACGAAGAATATTATGAACAAAAGCACCCGTATAACCGCAATGATGTTTTGGGCTTTCTTGCTCTTTGGTAGTGTCACGCTCGAAGCCCAGACGTTCACTGCGCAAGCATTGGAGCAAACCATTGTCACTCCAGCACAAGAGGGGAGATATTTATGGTTGCCTATACAGGAGTCTGCCCCGGAAGGCAAGCTTCAGGTCATCGTGTCTAATGTGGCACAAATGGAGCAAAACGTACGCTTTGCCCGCGAGAAAGTCGATTACTATGTGGCACTCGACATGCAACCGTGGCTTGGTGCTAATGGCTTGTCGGTTGTCATCCAGAATGTGCCAAAGGGTTCTGTATGCTTCAGTAAGATAAAGCAGAACAACGACAAGCAGTATATGCTCATCCCTGAGAAATACAGGCCCTCATACCACCACGCTCCCGAGCGTGGATGGATGAACGACCCCAACGGACTGTTCTTTAAGGATGGAGTATGGCATCTGTATTATCAATATAATCCGTATGGCTCCATGTGGGGCAATATGCATTGGGCACACAGTACATCAACGGATTTGGTGCATTGGCAGCAACAGCCTGTCGCACTTGCTCCCGACGCATGGGGGACGATGTTCAGCGGCTCGTGTGTCGTTGACCACAATAATACTGCCGGTTTCGGCAAGGATGCCATTATATCCATGTACACGTCAAGCCGTCCCACTCCTTTTGGAGGCGATGTCCAGGCTCAGTGTATTGCCTATTCCAATGACGGAGGCAAGACTTTCACAAAGTATGTCGGCAATCCGGTCATAACCGATGAAAAGAAAGATTTCCGCGACCCTCACGTCTTTTGGAACGAGGAGGCAGGATTCTGGAACATGATTCTTGCCGCTGGCCAGGAAATGCAGATCTTTTCCTCCTCCAATCTGAAGGACTGGAAACTGGAGAGTTCCTTCGGACATGAATACGGCAATCATGGTGGTGTGTGGGAATGTCCCGACCTGATGAAGATGAAGGTCAGGGGGACAGACCAGGAAAAATGGATGCTCATCTGCAACATCAACCCCGGCGGACCTTTTGGCGGTTCTGCTACCCAGTATTTCATCGGACAGTTCGACGGTCATAAGTTCACCTGTGAGGACGAACCCTCAGAGACCAAGTGGATGGACTATGGCAAGGACCACTATGCCACCGTCACCTTCGACAACGCACCCGAAGGCCGCCGCTGCGCCATCGCATGGATGAGCAACTGGCAGTATGCCAATCAGGTGCCCACCATGCAGTTCCGTTCGGCCAACTCCATCGTACGCGATTTGGGGCTCTTTGAATACAATGGTGAAACCTATTGCAGCGTAACCCCGGCCAGAGAAATGGATTCCATCCGTGGCCAGCGTATAAGCCATCCCACCGAAACCTGCGAGATTGTGGTCTCGCTCAAGGGTGACGCACAGTTGACCCTTCGCAACAGCAAGGACGAGAAGGTGGTAATCACCTATGACGAAGCAGAACAGACCATCGACTTCGACCGTCGCCGCAGTGGCGATGTGTCCTTCAGCGATGCCTTCCCCTGCTCTGTTTCCTCGCCCACCTATGGTGAGGTGAAGACTCTCCGCATCTTCATCGACCGCTGCAGCATCGAAATATTCGACGGTGACGGCAAGTTCTCATTGACCAACCTCGTGTTCCCTTCCGAAGCTTACAACAAGATTGCGGTGAAGGGAAAGGCAAAGACAACAGTGTATAATCTTAATATCTGAAATCTATGAACAAGTCAAACAAAATGGCCATCGTGCCTGTGATGCTCTGCTTTTTCGCCATGGGTTTTGTGGACCTCGTGGGCATTGCGTCCAATTATGTAAAGGAAGACCTTCAACTGACCGATTCGGTCGCCAACATGCTGCCTTCCCTGGTATTCTTCTGGTTCCTTATCTTCTCGGTGCCCACGGGCATGCTGATGAACAGGATAGGCCGCAAGAACACGGTACTCCTCTCGCTGCTGGTGACGGTGGCATCACTGCTGCTTCCGCTCTTCGGAGAGAACTTCCCGCTCATGCTGGTGTCCTTCTCGCTCCTTGGCATTGGCAACGCGCTGATGCAGACGTCGCTCAATCCGCTAGTCTCCTCGGTCATCCGCGGCGGCCACCTGGCTTCCACGCTCACCTTCGGACAGTTTGTCAAGGCCATCGCTTCGTTCCTCGCCCCTTATATCGCCATGTGGGGTGCCATGGGTTCGATGCCCGCCTTCGGCCTGGGGTGGCGTGTGCTCTTCCCCGTGTATATGGTGATTGGCATTGTGGCAAGCCTTCTTCTTTTCTCCACCCCCATTGAGGAGGAGCCCACGGAAAAGGCTTCCTCGGTAGCCGGCTGTGTGAAGTTGCTGTCCCGCCCTCTGGTATTGCTGTCGTTTGTGGGCATCATGTGCCATGTGGGCATTGATGTGGGCACCAACACCACCGCCCCCAAGATATTGATGGAACGGCTCGGCATGACGCTCAACGAGGCAGCCTTCGCCACCTCGCTCTATTTCATCTTCCGCACCATCGGTTGCTTCACGGGCTCCTTCTTCCTGCGTGTGGTGAGCAACCGCGCATTCTTCACCCTCAGTGTGGTGATGATGGCACTGGCCATGCTGGGCCTCGGAGTGGGCACGTCCCGGATGATGCTCTACGCTTCCATTGCGCTGGTGGGCTACGGCAACTCCAACATCTTCCCGCTGGTCTTTGCCCAGGCCTTGCTTTCCGACAAGACGCGCCAGAACGAAATCAGCGGCCTCATGATCATGGGCCTTTTCGGCGGCACGGTGTTCCCACTGCTGATGGGATTTGCCAGCGATGCCATGGGGCAGGCCGGTGCAGTGGCTGTAATGGCGATGGGTGTGATTTATCTGTTTACTTATATATCTAGCATTAAGAAATCTAATTAGTATGATGGAAAATAGAATTATTGTAGGCCTCGGTGAGGCTTTGTGGGACTGCCTCCCCGAAGGCAGAAAGATTGGTGGTGCACCCGCCAACTTCGCTTACCATGCTTCCCAGTTCGGATATGAAGCACATGCCGTGAGTGCGGTGGGCAACGATGCCCTCGGCGATGAAACCATCGAGGCACTCAAGGCCAATGGGCTCAAGTTGTGCATGCCACGGGTGGACTTCCCCACGGGACAGGTGCTGGTTTCGCTCGACGAGGACGGCGTGGCCTCTTACGACATCAAGGAGGGCTCGGCATGGGACAACATCCCCTTCACGCCCGAGATGGAGCAGTTGGCAGGCCGTTGCCGTGCCGTATGCTTCGGTTCGCTGGCCCAGCGCAACGAGGTGTCGCGCAATGCCATCTATCGTTTCCTCAATGCCACCCCCAAGGGCTGCATGCGCATCTTCGACATCAACCTGCGCCAGAACTTCTACAGCAAGGAGGTCATCCAGGAATCGCTCCGGCGGTGCAATGTAATGAAGATCAATGATGAGGAACTGGTCATCATAGGCCGTATGTTCGGCTATCCCGGACTCGACATCGAGAACAAGTGCTGGCTCATTCTGGGCAAGTACAACCTGGACATGCTGGTGCTCACTTGTGGTGTCAACGGCAGCTATGTATTCTCCAAGGGTGCCATGTCCTTCCTGGAGACTCCCAAGGTGGAAGTGGCCGACACGGTGGGCGCAGGCGACTCGTTCACGGGCGCATTCGTGGCCTCTATCCTCTCGGGCAAGACCATTCCGGAGGCCCATCGCATCGGTGTGAACGTGAGTGCCTATGTGTGTACCCAGAACGGTGCCATGCCCGCCATTCCCGAGGAACTGAAGGCATAGCATATACACTCCTTTTTCGGAGAAGATTTACTTACTTGCGCAGAGGAGATATACTTACTTTGCCAATGAAGTATATCTTCTACTTTTGATAAATCGTGTGTCGGTTTGTCGATTTTCCTGGATGGAGGGTCGGCAAACCGATTCTTTTTTGTAACTTTGCAGCAGTATTCATGATCAAACGGACCCCAAAAAAAGAAAATACGATGAAGAAAATCCTGTGTACGCTTCTTTTCATGGCAATGCCCATGATGTCAGCTATGGCCGACGGCCTGGACCGCTGGAACAGTGAGAATGTGATAGGTCACCCCAGCACATGGTGGCACTGGCTCGACGGCAATGTGTCGCGCCATGGCATTACGGCCGACCTGGAGGCCATGTACCAGGCAGGCATTCGCGAGGCGCAGATTTTCAATGTGGGGTATGGCTATCCGGCAGGCACTGCCAAGTACCTCTCTCCCGAATGGCTCGACCTGGTCAAGTGGGCCGCCACTGAGGCCAAACGGTTGGGCATGACCTTGTGTATGCACAACGGGCCCGGCTGGTCGTCGAGCGGCGGTAGCTGGGTCACGCCTGCACAAAGCATGCAGACAGTCGTGTGGACCGACACCACGCTGGTGGGCAACGGCACGAAGCAGACGGTGACGCTGGCCCGCCCCAAGGCCAACTGCGACTATTACGAGGACATCATCGTGCTGGCCTTCCCCACCCCATCGAGCGACCTCCGCATCAAGGATTTCCAGCTCAAGAGCCTGGGTGCCTTCCAGAACCCCGACAAACAGCCTGCCGGGGAAGACGTATTCCCGCCCGAGGCCATCGTGCGCAAGGCCGACATCGTGAGACTGTCCGGCAAGATGGACACACAGGGCAGCCTCACATGGGAAGTGCCGCAGGGACGCTGGACCATCCTGCGCTTCGGACATACCTCCACAGGGAAGACCTCCCATCCCGTGAATGCGGTGACAGGAGGCGGTCTGGAGATTGACAAGCTCAGTGCCAAGGCCATGGACGACTTCTGGCGCGACGGCATACAGCCTATTCTCGACCATCTGGGTCCGCTGGCGGGCACGGTGCTCAACAACCTGCTCATTGACAGTTATGAAACCGGAAGCGCCAACTGGACCGAGCACTTCGACCAGCAGTTCCAGGCACGCCTGGGCTACGACTGCTTCTCCTACTATCCTGCCATGGCCGGCTACTGTGTGGAAAGCGGAGGCCAAAGCGAACGTTTCCTGTGGGACATCCGCAAGGTGTGCTCCGACCTCATGGCCGAAAACTATTACGACCATTTCCGCGACCTCTGCCACCAGCGTGGCATCCTGTTCTCCACCGAGCCCTATACGGGTCCTTTCAACGGCCTGCGCGTGGGTGAGCCCAGCGACATCGTCATGGGCGAGTTCTGGATGGGCGACACCGGCATGAGCACCTCCTCCAAGCTGGCAGCCTCCATCGCCCACATCTGTGGCCGTACGCTGGTGGGAGCGGAGGCTTTCACCGCCGACGAACGCTATGCACGCTGGAACAGCACCCATGCCGACATGAAGACCCTTGGCGACCGCTACTGGTGTGAGGGCATCAACCGCTACATCTTCCACACCTACGTCCACCAGCCCACCGATGCTGCTCCCGGCTACACACTGGGACAATTTGGCTCTCATTTCAATCGGCTCAACACCGTGTGGCCACAGCACCATTATTATATGGACTATGTCAATCGCAGCCAGTACCTGCTCCAGCAGGGGCACTTTGTGGGCGACGTGCTGGTGTTCACCGGCGAGGCCACCCCGAACAACGGCACCTTCTGCAGGGAGATAAAGCAGGCGGGCTTTGACTACGACGAGGTGTGGACCGAGATGATGTACCGCCTCACGGTGAAGAACGGACGTATCCACACACCCGCTGGTGCCACTTACAGGGTGCTCCTGCTGCCCGAGAGCGACCAGATGACACCCGAGATGCTGGCGGATGTGAAAAGGCTGGTGAATGCCGGGGCCGTGGTGGTGGGCACCCGCCCGCGCATCTCTCCTTCGCTCCAGGGTTTCCCTGCCTGCGACAGCAAGGTGGAACAGCTGGCCGCCGAACTGTGGGACAGTGGCCGCATACGCGACATCCCTGTCCTCCAGGCCTTGGAGGAACTGGATATAGAGCCCGACTTCCGGACCGATTCCCCGGCAGACGGTTTCTGCTTCATCCATCGCTCCACCCCCGACGGGGAAGTATATTTCGTGAGCAACCAGCAGCAGATACTGCGCAATGTACGTTGCACCTTCCGTGTGATGGGCCGGATGCCCGAAATCTGGGACCCCATGACGGGCCAGACCCTTTCTGTCCCCGCCTTCCATGCCGTGGATGAATGCACCTCGTTGCAGCTCTCTTTCCAGCCCGGGCAGTCGCTGTTTGTGGTGTTCCGCCAGCCCGCTTCGCCTGTAATGCAGGTAGTAGGCCAGCAGACCGCCTTCGCCCGCCCTCTGCAGCCGGAGCCTCTGCCCGGATTGGAGATTGTGAAGGCCGAATACAATCATTTCCTGCCCATTGGCATCATTGATGTCACCGAACGCGTGCAGCAAATGGTGCGCGGAAACCGGCTGGAAGTGACGGCGGGCAACGGCATATGGGGTGACCCCTGCTTCGGCACAGTGAAACACCTTCAGGTGACTTATCGCCTCAATGGCGAACGGCACACGGTGCTTGTGCCCGAGGGCCGTGTGCTCACCTTGCCCGCTCCTTCCGAAACGGGCACCCTGGCCATTGAGAAGGCTTTCTATGGCAACATCAGCCGTCGCCTCGACGAGGAGCGTCCGCATCAGCCGGTGGATGCCACGGAAAGGGTGCGCCAGCTGGTGGATGCAGGCACCTATCAGATTCCCGTGGATGAAAGCTATGCCCAAGGACGCACGTTCAGCCTTCCGCCCGTTTTGCGTATCACCTACAAGTCGGAGGGAACAACCCACGTAGTGGAGGCCTGCAACGGCAGTTCTATCGACCTTTCCCGCCACCGCCCGCTGCCCGTTGTCTCCTACGGCACAGAGGGTTTCCGCTGGACCACAGGCACGGAAGGCAGCACCAGCATCACCACAGCCATGGGCAAGACGCTCAGGGCCAAGTCGGGCCGTCTGCCCCAGCCGATTGCGCTTGACGGGGAATGGCAAGTCCGTTTTGAGGGTCTGGAGGCTCCGTCCCCCACTACTTTCCCCCAGCTGATGTCGCTTTCCGAGCATCCCGACGAGGCTGTCCGCCACTTCAGCGGTACCACCATCTACACCCGGCAGTTCACGCTGCCCAAGCGCTATCTGGCCCGCGGCCTCCATCTCCAGTTGCAGCTGGGCAGTGTGGCCGAGGCTGCCGAGGTGTACGTCAATGGCCAGCTTCTGGGCAATGTATGGTGTGCACCCTATGCCCTGGAGGCCACCAGTCTGCTCCGCCCTGGCACCAATACGCTGGAAGTGCGTGTATGCAACCAATGGGCCAACCATCTGATAGGGGAAGAGCACACCGGCCGCAAGTCCACCACCTCCACCTGGAAACATTGGAACAAGGACAGCCAGCTCCTGCCTGCCGGTCTGATGGGGCCGGTGAAAATCACAGTCCTCAAGGATTGTCTGTTCAAGTAGGCCTCCTTCTGTTTCCCTGGTAACCCTCCGTAGGCGCAGATATGAAATTATGTCATGTCACCCTTACTGGAATTAATCGCTGGATACCGGCTCCTTTTTCTCCCCAAAACCTTAAATTCTTTTAAAATAAAAGGCCATTTGAGTGCAAATTAGATTAATATAATCTTCTTTTTTTTTTAAACACATTGTTTTTCAGTAAAAAGTTGTACATTTGTGGTTGATTAATTGCATGCGACCCTAAGGATGGGCCGCCGTGAACAGATAAGGAGTAAAAAAAGAGAGATTATGATTAGGGTGAAAGCCTTTATCCTGATACTGCTGATGAGCGTTTCAGCTTTTGCGACGGAGATCGCATTACAGGCCGACATGCAAGACTCTGTTTTGCTGCATGTCCGGTTCAGGGTGGGTCTTTCCCAACTCGATACCACCTATCTCGACAACCGCCAGCAACTCGACCGCTTTGTGCGTCAGATGCAAACCCTTATGGCCACGCAGAATGCCAATCTGGATGCCTGCTATGTGTCCTCTGCTGCATCGCTCGAAGGCGGCACCGCACTCAACCAGCGGCTCTCCGAGTCGCGCAGTCGTGCTGTGGCATGCTATCTGGCCCAGCGGCTGGGACTGCCCGCCTCGGCCCTCACCATCCACAATTTCGGAGAAGACTGGGTGTCGTTCCGCCGGCTGGTGATGGCCGATGCAGGCCTCTCCGCCTCCCAGCGCGATACGATAATATATATAGTGGACCAGCTGCCCGTGTGGGGAGCCGCAGCCGTGAAGCGCAGCCTCAAGACACTGGAGGGAGGGCGTCTGTGGCAGCATTTCCTGGAGCATCAGTTTGTGGACATGCGCTGCTCCACGGTGCGCCTGCTGGCACGCTACAGGTCGCTGACCCTCTCCGACACCCTCCCTTCCGTTTTCACCATTCAATTCAAGCCTTTTGCGCAGGACTTGCCCCAGCTGCCTGCCCCGGCTCCGATGGTGCCCCGCATGTCGATGCCGCCCATGCGTCCGCTGCCGCTGGCCCGCGTGCAGGCTCCCGCGCCCCAGGCGGTCAAATACCCGCTGCTCTCCGTCAAGACCAACGTGCTCTACGACCTTTTCTACACCGGAAAAACCGGTTTCCAGCCCGTAGTCAATTTCGAGGTGGAATGGTATACGCGCGGAGGCCGATGGTCGCTGCTGGCGGAATACGAGTTCCCCTGGTGGAGCAATCTGGAGAAGAAGACCTTCTTCCAGATGCAGAACTGGCAGCTGGAGCCGCGCTACTATTTCAAGAACGACCATTGGTTCAACGGCCACTACCTTTCGGCCTACCTTATGTTCAACCGCTACGACTTCTCCCTCAAGGGGAAGGACGGCTCCGGCTATCAGGGCGAGGGCGCAGGCATAGGCCTGGGCTATGGCTATGTGCTGCCCCTGGGGGGCTATGCCTCCCGCTGGAAGCTGGAGTTCCTCGTCAAGGTGGGCTACTACGAGTCGCACTACGACCCCTACGATGCAGGCTATCCCTTCAATGGCCGCTATTACTACCGTTGGTTCGACAGCCCCTCCAAGTTCCTGCGCCGCAACCACCGTTTCCGTTACTTCGGCCCATCGGGAGCCGGTGTGACGCTTAGTTATGACCTGTTCAGAAAGAAGATATGACCACCAGACGTTCACATATCGCCCATGCCCTGCTGTCGGGACTGACACTCCTGATGCTGACGGTTGCCTGCGAGCGCAAGGACCTCTACCTGCGTGTCGACCAGACGCAGATAGACATTGCCGTCTACGACATCCGGCTGGAGTTGCTGTGGGGCATGAGCTGGCACACCGAGTGGCAGTATGAGTGGGACGAGGAGCTCTATGGCCCCATCGGCTACACCATGCCCCACTACGTACGTGCAAGCATCTATGATGTGGACAGCCTGCACGACTATTCGCGTACCAACTGCTACACCCGCAACTTCCCTGCCTCCGGCGGTCGTGTGTCGCTCAATGCAGGTGCATGGTACGACATGCTCTTCTACAACACGGGCACCGAGTACATTCTCTTCGACCAGAGTACGGACTATGCCTATTATCATGCCTCCACCCGTACCAGCGATTATGTGCCCGTGATTAGCCGCGGCGAGCACGACACGCCCCAGGGCACGGAGCCTTTCGACTACGTGAGCTACAAGCAGCCCGACGAGCTCTTCGGCACCTTCCTGGAGCAGCTGCTGGTGTCGGAGGACCCTACCGACTACGACAAGATTACCGATGAGGAAACGGGCGAAATCGTATACGTATACAACATCAATGCACAGATGAACCCCTATTCCTTCATCTATATGCTGCAGGTGATGGTGGTGAACAACGTGGACTCCGTGGGTCCCATCATCTCCGTGAAGCGTGCGCTGGCACCGGGCGACACCGTGCGCTGTGCCTCTTCGGGCATGACGCTCACGGGTGTGGCAAAGGGCGTGGACCTCTTCACGCGCCAGACCTTCAGCGAGGCAGCTTCCATCACTGTGGACGAGGGCGACATACGCTATATGAAACCCAAAGACGACCTCACCCTGCCCGACGGCACGCACACCCATGGCGACATCTTTGCGGCCCGCGTCCTCACCTGGGGCTTGCCCGGCATAGACCCGCTGTGGGAATGGGAGCAGATGCGCGACTCGGTGGACAGCCGCTCCTCTTCCTCACGGATGCCCACACTCACCCACCGCAACAAGCTGGGCGTGCGCTTCTGGCTGCGCAACGGGTATAGCCACGTGGAGGTGTTCGACGTCACCGACCAGCTGCGTAGCCATCCCGCGGGAGGCATCATCACGGTGGTGATGGATGCCCGCGAGAAGATTTCCGACGAGGAGCTGGAACAGAAAGACCCCGACAAGGGCGGCGGCTTTGATGCCAGCGTGGGTGACTGGGGCAACGAGATGGATGCCGACATCACCATCTAGTCCCCGCCTATGCCACACAGACAAGAGTATTAACAACAAAAACGATATGAGACAAACAAACAGCAATTATTAACAACTTAATCAAGAAGATAATTATGAAAAGGTTATTTATTCTTTCGGCTGCCGTTGCCGCATTGGCATCCTGCAGCAACAGTGAGGTAATCACCGAGGTCAATGAACCTCAGGTTCCGGACAAGGCCATCGCCTTTGAGACGTTTAGCAGTAATGCTACGAGGGGGGCTGGCGACCCATCGGAGAACTCTGGGCAGACAGAAACGGATGGTTTGGAGGGACATCATAATAATTTCCAGGTTTGGGGTTATAAGGATGTTCAGCCCAGCTATGTGTTTAATGGGGTTACAGTATCTTATACAGAAGGTCAAACCGGTAGCTGGAACTATAGCCCCATTCATTTCTGGGACAAGAATGCCAATAGCTATGAGTTTTATGCTTGTGCGCCAGCAACATCCTCTTTTACTTTGAATAGACAGGAAACAATTTCCGCGACTCAGGCAAATGATTATTTCACATTGTCTGAAGTTACATTACATAATGTCACATCTTCAAAGACTGAATATGTTCAATCGTTGAAAAATTATCAGGTAAGTAATATCGTAAATGAAAGTGGCGAGACTACTAGTACTTCTATTACATATGGAGGTCCCAAGGCAAATACCGATTACATGATTGCCAATGCATGTAAGGTTGAAAATACTAACTTTGGCGATCCTGTCCAGCTTCATTTCAATCACATCCTTTCTCGCTTGAATATTACGGTGAAGAAGGGCACTGGCTTACAGGGAAGTGGTATTAAGGTTAAGCTGAATTCATTGACTGTCAATAAGCTTGTGGCAAATGGTAAATTTAATGAGTCTGCTGTCTCTGAAAACTTGGCTTCAGGTACTAATAATCGTTGGACACATGATAATCCGAGCTATGTTTCCTATGTGGCAAATCCTTTAGTGAAGGAAAATGATGCAGCACAAGGAGGACAAGACAATTCCAATCTCGTAGAATCTGCTGAAAAGTATGTTCTCCAGAGCCTTGTTATGCCTCAGGAAGTTACTTATGAATCTGTTAAACGTGATGGGTCTGATAATGAATCAGAACCCTATTTACAACTTGTCTATACCATTGTGAATGATAGTTATGAGGAAACTTTTAAAGCCTTTTTCAATTTGGCTGCTGCTTTTGGTGCCGATGCTACAAATAATACAACGATTGCTTTCAACGAAGGCTGGCAGAATACACTCCATATCACTATTGATGCTACACAGATTACCTTCGATCCGGATGTATACCGATGGATGGATAAAGAAAATAAGGATTTCAATGCCGAAAGTGGTACATCCTCTGACCATCCGACTAACCCCTAACCCTCATCCAATAAACATTCTAACCCAAAGACGATGATTCATTCTATGAAACCGACTTGGCATAACATACTGATAGCGATGGCGCTGACAGTCCTGACAGGATGCTGGCAGGAAGAGGTCGTGCATCCATTGGCAGACGAGGCTGTGCCAGTCGGTTTCGAGGGTGAATACGTGGGAAACCCCACGAGGACGGAGATGACCACCGACTGGATGACAACCGCAGGAGAGGGAAAGTTTGGTGTATATGGCTACAAGACGGGGCTGGGCTACGCGCTCTTCAACAACGAAAAGGTGGACTATGTGGACGGGAAAACCTGGACGCACACCACCGTCCGCTATTGGGACAAGGCCGCAGAGGATGCCTACAGCTTCTATGCCTATTGCCCCTATCGCACCACAGACGTGAGTTTCAATGCGTCTACCGGTTTCACCTTCAGTGGCCAGCAAATCTTTTATCCCATTATTACAGACGGCGGCACGGAGGACATCTGTGTGGCTGAAGGCCATCAGAACAAGGACTATGCCGACTATCATGGGGCGAGCATGGACGGGCGTGTCCCCTTCTCCTTCTACCACATCCTTTCCAAACTGACGTTTATGTTCAGAACGGAGGTGACGAATGGAACAGACGGCACCACGCTCTCTCTCACCAACGTGAGCCTGACCTTCCCCGACTGTACCAACTGGACTTGGAAACAGACCTCTCCAGCTGCTACAGCCGGCACCGTGGCCTATGCGGGCTATCAGCCCAGTGCCACATCCTACACCTTGCTGCAGAACGGCAGTCAGGCATTGAATTCCACCGCAGTACAGGTGGGACTCCCATTCATCGTGGTCCCCGTGTCCACCACGAACCACGCCATGAGCATGACGGTGACATACCAGCTCCAGTACACCGACGGCATCAAGGACACCCACACCAAGACCGTGTCCATCGGTTCCATTGCATTCGCGCAGAATACGCAATACATCATCACGGCCACCATATCACCACAGGCCATCAAATTTGACGCATCAGCCCTCAACAATTGGACTGACGACCCCATTGCAATAGAATTGCAAGAGGATCAATAACACCCTGAAAGGGCAGAAGCCATCAGCCCTGGGCAGAATGGAGCGCAGCGAAATGACACCCTGGGTATCAATGAAATAGAAAATAAAGAACGCCCTACAGGGGCAAAAGAATATATAAAAGATTTGAGAAAGAGAATATTGACCACAACCGCAGCAATGACACTATTGGCCGCTTGCAGCACCAACGATGAGATACAGGCTCCCCAGCAGGAGATGTCCTCCATCGATTTTGCCACCTATGCCCCTACGATGACTAGGGCGGCGGAGAATTCCTCGTCTGATACGAAGGATGACCTCAGTATTCACCATACCACTTTTAAGGTGTGGGGTAATAAGAAGGTGGGTTCTACATCGACTTACGTTTTTAATGGCCAAGAGGTAAGCTATAATGGTTCCAAGTGGACTTATGACCCACTCCGCTATTGGGACAAGACGGCTCGCTATAACTTTTATGCTGTGGCTCCGGCGACTTATGGTGATTCTCAAACGGAAGTAGGGTGGCAAATCTCATCAGATGGAAAATTCTCTCTCTCCAATTTCACTTTAACAGGTAAATCTCTGTCTGTATCTGCTTCCAATGATGTTGGAGCGGGTGCTTCTTTTAAAGACGTGGACATTGACCTTATGCTTGCTCATGATGTAACGAGCTATGACCAGTACGGAACACCTGTGGTTCTAGAATTTGACCACATCCTTTCTCGCTTTAATATCGGTGTGAAAGCCACATCCCCCAATCAAAATCATACGATTACGGTGAATGAGGTAAAGGTCTTTAATCTTAAAATGAAGGGCAATTTCACTGAAAATACAACAGGACTTGCAGATGATGAATTAAAAAATGGTACAACAAAACGTTGGTCCAGTACCCCAGAACCTTCAACCTCGGGCGTAGGTTATTCCTATGAAAGTGGTACTCAGGACTTCACAACCGAAAAATTCGTCTATCGTGCCCTCGTCATTCCGCAGGAGGTAGCATACGAGAATCTTCCTTTGTCTGGTCCATTAAATACATCTACCGCAAAGCCATACCTCATGGTTAAATACACCATGAATTACGGCAATAACACAACCGAGACTTTCACCTCCTACTACAATCTGGCGGCTGCCTTTGGCAAAAACGCGACTGACGATAAACTCCCCTTCAACGAAGGCTGGATGAACACCCTCCATATCACCCTTGGCCCCGAGACCATCGAGTTCTCTGGTCAGGTGAACCAATTCGCGGCACAATCGAGCGTGAACATACCTCCTACAAACGGCAATTAATATATTAATATGTATACCCCCCACTCAATCCCATGCGCCCTGCTGCTTCTGCTCAGCCTGACGGCTTGCCAGCAGGAGGTGCTTACTGAGGAGAAGCGGCCCGCTTTGCCCCAGGAGGCTCCCATCAGCTTTACCCGGGGCATGGTGGACAATGTGTCCAGGGTGGGGAACGGACTGGAGGAATATGCCACCACCATGGGTGTGTGGGGATGGCGCAAGCAGGACGGAGAAAAGGAACAGGTGTTCCGCCACCAGAGGGTCTACTACGACCCGGCGGAACAGGGATGGTTCTATTCGCCGCTGAAATACTGGAACACCCGTAGCACCTACGACTTCTATGCTTATGCCCCTTACGAACCTTCACTGGTGACCATCGAGGATGGTAAGTGGATACACATCGTGGGCGTCAGTGTGGCCGGGGAGAACGTACAGGAGACACCCCATGCGCAGGAGGTGAAGGTGTTCAGCCAGGACACCGACTGGATGGTGGCCAGGGCGGGGCAGACCGATGTGCCGGGCACCTATGGAGCCACCGTGCAGTTCTGCATGCAGCATGTGCTGTCGAAGCTGAACGTGCGCATCTGCATCTCGCAGGAAATGGCCGACGCCACCACCTCCGTCACGCTGGACGAGCTCACCGTGGGCACCTTTGCCGCCAGCGGGTCGTTTGCACAGCAGCTGCTCCATACGCCCGTGACCGCAGCGGAAAGGGCGGTGGAGGAATGGACGCTGGCCCCTGGCGCGCAGGGCCTGACCCTGGGGCGCACCACCAGCTGCACGATACCCACCAGCTACAGCTACGTGCTGGAGTCGCTCCTCCTGCCCCAGGCCGTAGACATGGACGACGCATTGCAGATGGCCTATACGCTCCACTATGCCGACGGCCACGGGGAGACCTTCCGCTACAGCCTGCTCCTGCGCGAGGCCAGTGCGGACTTCGAGACGCTGGTGAGCGGGTGCAACTATACCCTCTCCTTCACCATCGCCCCGAGCAGCATCCAGTTCCAGGCCAGTGCCTACCAGTGGGCCGACGGAGAGACCGGCAACGTGGCATTACCATAATGATAATTAAATAAACAAAATGCAAGAACGAATATGAAAAAGAAACTGATTCCAATGATGCTCACGATGGGCCTGACGGTGGCCTCGTGCAGCGACTCGGTATTGCAGGAGCCCGCAGGCGGACAAGCCGGCCAGCAGGCCATCACCTTCGACAATATCCTTACGGACCATTCCACCCGCAACAGCCTGTCGGGCAGCAATTTCCCCACGGGGACGGCCATGGCCGTGTGGGGCTTCCAGGACGGGACAGGCCTGCTGTTCAAGGACCAGACCGTGACGCGCGAAGCCAACGGCCAATGGACCTACAGCCCGCTCAAGTACTGGAACGCCGGCTCCACTTACGCTTTCTATGCCATGTACCCGCAGACGGTGACGCACACCTTTGACCAGACGGGCAAGAACTTCACCATCCCGGGCTTCACGGTGGCGGATGCCATTGCAGACCAGACCGACCTGATGATTGCACAGGAGAACACGCCCCAGCCGTTCAACCTGGTGACCATGACCTTCAACCACATCCTTTGCAATGTAAATTTCTATGCCCAGATAGTGTCCACGTTGCAGAACAACGGGGTGACAGGTGCCACCATCAACAGCCTCACGATAACAGGCATCAAGAACCAGGGCACCTTCACCCAGAGTGGGTTTGATGCCGGCAGCAAGGTGGCCAGTGGTGCATGGAGCGGTCAGACAGGCACATGGACCTCGCCTGCCAACACCACCACGCCAGTGGGATTCACCTACACGAAGAATGGTACAATGGGCAGTGAAGGCAATGTGCTCCGCGACATGCTCCTCCTGCCCCAGCAGCTAAGTGCAACGCTGACGGTGAAGTATACCCTCACTTACAGCGACGGCACCACCACCACCTTCGACAAGAGCCTTCCCTTGGAGTCCATCCTGTATAATGGCGCTCCCCTCAACGAATGGAAATACAACACCATCTATAACTACATCATGACGCTCGACCCCACCCGTCGCGAGCCCGGCGACTTCACCGATGTGGCCATTGATTGGGATGGTACCTTGAACGACGATTGCGAGCCTACCCCCAATAGTAAGTTGGAGGGCCCCGATGCCAATGGCAATTATGTGGTAGTGGTTACCGATGATACTGGGAATGTGACGGACACTTATCCCACCGCATGGGAAGACGTGGACAACGACGGTAAGTGGGAGCTGGGTGTGGACCGTGACGGCGATGGCCACATAGACAATGTGGATGACGAAAACACCACAAGTTCAACCAATCAAGATGTTTCCGATGGAAATCCGAGCAACCCCGACGGCAAGGATGTCATCCTCATCGACACCACGGGCGACGGCAAACCCGACAAGCAGATAGAGAAGGACCCTGGCACGGGAGATGTTGACCCCATTCTGGACACCGTCATCCGATTCAGCGCCACCGTGGAGAATTGGAAGGATGAAAAAGATGTGGAGGTAGTTATAACGCAGTAAAAGAATATGAAAAAGACAATCCTTTCGGGCATGGCTGCCACCATCATGCTGGCCGCATGCCAACAAAACGAGGTGCTGGTGGACCCCAATGGCGGGAGCACCGGCAGCAACAGTGAAGCCATCAGTTTTGGCCTGCCCCTGCCGGACAATGGCAGCCGCACGGCCTTGAGCCAGGCCACAGGATTCCCCTTGGGGAGCGTTATTACTGTGGACGGATTCCAGACCAACGACAAGCAGCAGGTGTTCCGGCTTTTCACCGACCAGGCAGTGGAACACAGCGCGGCCGGCACATGGACCTACAGCCCCGTACGCTACTGGGACATCAAATCCACGTATGTGTTCTATGCCTTCTACCCCTATGGCATGGCGCACACCTTTGATGCCGGCAACCGCACCTATGCAGTGGACAGCTACACCGTTCCCGACAGCAAGGACAGCCAGGAGGACATCATGATAGCCCAGGAGAACCACACCCTTCCCCTGAACCTGGTGACCCTCAACTTCAACCACATCCTGAGCCAGGTGAACTTCTATTTCAAGGCCTCGTCCAATTTCTCCCTCAACCAGGTGGAGAAGGTGGAACTCACCCACTTTGATGTGACGGGCATACGCAACGAAGGCTCCTACGCGCAGACGGGCTTCAATGCCACCACAGGCATTGCCGAAGGCCAATGGACCCTTGCAGCCAACAGTGGCCTGTATGACTTCCCCGAGGTGACCGCAGTGGCTCCCATACAGAGCCATACCGACGTGTCCACCCTTGAGGACGGTCTGCTGATGCTGCCGCAGGGGCTGAACGACGTGTGGGCCGAGATTTCCTACAGGATTAGCTATGACAACGGTTCGCAGAGCGCCTATTCGGCCAAGGTGAATCTGGCCAAGGTGAAGGCTGTGCTCCAGAACTCCACCACCGGCAGCGTGGAGCAGATAGACAAATGGAAGCCCAACCACGTCTATAACTACTACTTTGCCTTTGACCCCAGCAAGCAGAACACGGACAACTGGACCATCGACTACAACGGTAGTACGGGTGGTGACGGCACACCCATTGAGGGTGCTACGCTGGTGCAGGACGAAGGCGGCAATTTCATTGGCGTAGACATTGACGGCGACGGCCAGGCCGACTATCCCCTTGCCTGGGAAGACATTGACGGCGACGGCAAGGACGAAGGCGGCATCGACCACGACGGCGACGGCCACATAGACAACGTGGACGGTGAGAACGTGAACCATGCCGACCCCACCAGTCCTGCCTATGGCAGCGTGACAGACGGCAATGCCAACAACCCAGGTGGCGGCGATGTGATTCTGATTGACACGGACGGCGACGGCATCTGCGAAACGCAGCTGGAGAACCCGTTGCCCATATCAACAGCCATTGAGTTCTCGGCCGAGATAGAAGAATGGGAAGGCACATACGATGCAGTCGTAGATGCCCAGTAATTGAAACATAAACAAGCGAATATAATGAAACGCATACTCCTTATACATTTAGATACATCTTCAATTGAGGCAGTGATTGCCGTGTTGCTAATGGCTTCGGTCTGCTCTTGTGGGCAGACTGAGGTTTCCCTTGTCCCGCAACAAACGGCCATCGGTTTTGCCCCAAGCGATGCCGCATCCTCGCGTGGCGTGGTAACGGATGTGACGGCGCTGAAGGAATTCTATGTGTATGGGCTCAAGAACAGCAACACGCTGTTCAACAAGCAACAGGTAGCGAAGGGGAGTGATGCGTGGACCTATTCCCCCATCAAGTATTGGGACACCGCGTCGGGCGTCACCTATACCTTTGGGGCTGTGGCCGGAGTGACAGCAGGCCAATTGAGCACCTTGTCGGCCTCCACTATCACGGTGTCCAATATCCCCCAATGGCAGGAAGTGAACGATGATGCACAGGATTTCCTGGTGTCCAATGTATACTCCAATCAGCCGCTCAGTGTGTTCAGTGGCGGAACGGTACACTTCAACTTCACCCATCAGCTGGCCTATCTGCAAGTGAAGGCCCAGAAGGTGAGCACAAGCGGAGGAACCACGGACACAGACAAGTATGCGATAACGGGAATCACCCTGAAGAAAAATTTACCCACCACAGATGCGAAGCGGACATTCACCCTGCAGCTGACAGATGGAGCGATGGCATGGTGCGAAGCGGGGACAGCGGGCGCGGATAAGGAGCTCTTCTCGATCGGCTCGGGCGGCTCGAAAACACTCGATTCCACCCCCACCGACATCACTTCCTGGCTGATTGCGCCCTTCACCTGCACGGACACGGAGATGCAGGTTACCTACACCCAGAACGGCAAGCCGAAAACCAGCACCATCTCCCTCAACGACAAGCTGCAGCTCAGTGGGTTTGAGGGGAACCACAAGTATGTGATCACCCTGAAGGTGGGTGCTACGCTGGTGAATGCCGAGGTGCTGGAGATTCAAGGCTGGACGCAAGAGAATGAGGTGGACGACCCTGTATATAACTGGTAGACAATGATGAGCATGACGATGAAGAAAGGATATTGCATGATGGCTGTGGCCCTGCTGATGGCCGCCTGCGCCGAGGACAACCTGCAGGAGGTGCGCCCAGATGGAAAGGTGCGCGTGGATGTGGGATGCGAAAGCCAGACGGAAGTGCAGGTGGGCACGCGTGCTGCTGCCGATGGCTACACGGAGTTTGGCGGTGCGGACTATGACGGCGTGCAGCTGGGCGTGATTGCCTGGCAGAAAAATACGCAGAAATATGACCAGGGATTTGCCACCTATTCCTATTCCAACGGTGCGGGCAAATGGACCTCGAATGTCTATCTGGCCAAGCAAACCTACAACGTTTATGGCTATATGCCCCACAACGGAGAGGCCAACAGCATCAAGCCTGACTTGGGGAGCGAAGCAAATCCCTCCACCTTTGCCATGAAGTGGACAGGCCAGCCCACTTTTGCCACCAAGCCTGTGCTGGCTTCAGTGGGGTCGGCTAGAAGCACTGCCAGCTCTGTAACCGACGGGTCTTTCTCTGTGGACGTGGACCGGGTGGGTCAGGAAGAGAAAATCAATTTCCGCATGAACCATCTGCTGGCCAAGCTGAACCTCCGGTTCTATCTGCCTGAACCGTATGCCGACAAACGACAGATAAAGGTGACCCAGGTGACACTGGGCGGCGCGCAGGGCGTGGCCAACCGATACGACATCACCTGCTCGTATGATGCCAGAGGTGCGCTCACTACCACCTATGCGCCCATGCAGGGCGCGCCCGCTACGGGCAATAACTATCCTTACAAGGATCCCGACGGCCTGCTCCTCACGACCAGCAAACAGCTGTTCGGCACCTATTACTTTGTGCCCGATGCCGTGAACCGCAGCAACCTTATGACCCTGACCGTCACCTATAATGTATATGACAAGAACGGCACCCTGACGCGCGAGCACCAGACGGCCACCAATGCCAAGATAGCCCTCCACAAGGTGAACAATGTGGCGCAGGCCACACAGGTGGCACATGAATATACGGCGAACGTGAAGGTGGTGCCCTCCTATCTGTATGTGCTCTCCGACGGGGACATGCAGAACCCCTACATCGTATTGAACTAGAACAGAAAATCCTACCCAGCTATGACACGATATTGCAGACATATAATCATCCTACTGACAGCCGCATTGGCCGGCTCCCTGCAGGCACACGCCCAGATAAGCATTGGCGGCGATGTGTTCGGCGGGGGCGAGAACGGTGATGTGGGCGATGAAGGCTCAGCCACAGCATCCACGGCTGCCACCCATGTGAGCGTGTATTCGGAAACCGTCAACATTGTGTATGGCGGGGGCAAGAACGGAAAGGTGTATGGCGACACCCATGTCACGCTGGGGCGCAAGGATGCCACGGGCTACTGGGACGGCCGCCCGGCCATTCTGCGCAGTGTGTATGGCGGTGGTTACCGGGGTGCAGTGTGGGGCACCACCCATCTGACCATGCAGGAGGGCCGCATAGGTTTCTATTACGACCTGAAGACAGGGGATTTCAAGTATAACATGAATGTGCCAGGCAACACCCACAACCTGCTCAAGGAGAGCGGAAACCTGTATGGCGGCGGCTATGGCGAGGGAGCCAGTGTGGACGGCACCCTGGTGAAGCTCTACGGCGGCATTGTGCGCAACAGCGTGTATGGAGGCGGCGAGATTGCTGCCGTGGGCAGGCTGAAGGACAATTATAGCACCAAGGTGGAGAATGTAACCCCCGAAAAAATTGAGAAGGCAGGCCATACGCTGGTGCAGATGTATGGCGGAAAGGTGGAGAACGATGTGTTTGGCGGCGGACGCGGCTATGCCATCGATGCCTATGGCAACACCCAGTCGGGCGAGGTGGGCTATGCCGACGGTTACACCTTCGGCCAGACCGAGGTGAACATCTTCCGCGGCACCATCGGCACGGATGCCAGCGTGGTGGAAGGCCATGGCAATGTGTTCGGCGGCGGCAACATCGGTTATGTGTATTCGGGAACGGGCCGCAAGAGCAATGCAGACGGGTATTACTATGGTGCGGACAGCAAGTTGACCGAGGACTGCAAGGTGCTGGTGTCGCCCTATTGCATGGCCACTGAGGATGTGACGGTGAACAGTACAGCTTACAAACAGGGCGACTATGTGCCTGCAGAGAAACTCAACCAACTCGCGAACAGTGATTCCCAGTGGGGCAGTCTGGACAATCTGGGCATCACCATCCGCAATGCCGTGTTTGCAGGCGGTAATGTGTCGTCGGGTTCCGACAAGGTGTATGCCAATGCCAAGACGGTGTTCGGCAATGCCACGGCCACTGTGAGCGACCTTTTCGACAAGGACTTCATCACGCTGGGAGAAGACGAGATAGGCGGACTCTATGGCGACGGCAACCTCACCTTTGTGGACGGCTACCGCGAGCTGAACATCACCAACTATGGCACCGACTTCTACAACCTGAACAGCCAGCTGACTCACGAGGAATATCTGCAGCTCAACGACCGCGAGCGTGCCTACTTTGAACTGCAATACCTGGTCAAGAGTGCCCATACCTATAATTATTACAGATGTACCCAGCCCTACACCTCGGGCGAGGTCACGTATAAGTACAACCAGAAGATAAGCGAGGCGGATTACGAGCTGCTTTCTGCTGACGACAAGACGCACTGGACATCCGGCTCCACCGCATACGCCG
Organism: uncultured Prevotellaceae bacterium; assembly: GCA_945865175.1. GTDB lineage: Bacteria > Bacteroidota > Bacteroidia > Bacteroidales > Bacteroidaceae > Physcousia. The sequence goes on from CAMBDA010000004.1 coordinate 61,595, forward strand.
AAGGGGACAAGGTAAACCAGGACGAATATAACCTGATGGATGCGGGGGAGCAGGCCAACTGGGAGCTCTTTGGCTTCTGCACCCTCTATGCAGGCCGCATGATGAACACCATCCAGCGTGCCGACTTCTGCGGCCTCTTTGGCAGCCGCGTTGTGCTGAAGGGCGCACAGGACCGTGTGACCAATGTGGCCGACCAGACCAAATACACCATCAACCGAGTGGGCGAGGTGTCGCTCAACCGGAACACCAAGGACGGCAATGTGCAGAGCAACAACACCTCTGATAATGCGCGTGGCAACTATTTCGGCATCTACAATGTGGTGAACTACCTGGGCGGACTCACTTCCGATGTGGACATCCAGAGCAAGCGCACTACGGGCAATCTGGAAGGAGCCTATAAGCCTTCAGAGGAAGGTGAAACCTATCTGAAATGGAAAACCGATAACATGGGCAACCGCAAGCGCAACAACGGTTCCAGCGCCAACCAGGTGGCCCTGGCCTCGGGTGTGTGGCTGGAGCTTGTGAAGGAGCCTGCTGCGGCCACATCGTCTGCCGAGAAGGACTATGGCTACATCACGGGCGTGGTGGAGCTGGACCTTATCAATGTGTCGCCCGATGAGGGTGGTGGCTATGTGTATGCCAAGAATGAGCATGGGGCACAAAGTGCTTCGGGCGTTTCCCAAACCACATTGACGGCAGCCAATAACGGTGCCGTGTCGAACAAACAGTATACCTATGATGCGAATCAGGGCAAGGTGGAGACCTCGGGCAATTTTGTCCACAGCACCAAGCGCATTGTGGACGACTGCTATCCCAACCACGGCAATGTCAACGAAAAAGCCCACTACTGGTATATCCGCGGTGAATACTATGTATACGACCAATACATTTCGGCCTATACGGGCTCGGCACAGAGCTATGCCCGCGAGGTGAACATCCCCCTCACCATCACGGCCGAGGCACAGGGCAAACTGGACATGCAGAACGCATGGCCCAACAAGTATGCCTACTGGACGGGCGAGATACCAGCCGAGTATCAGAGCAAGACCGACTCCACGGCCATCCTTGTGAATGGCGTTACCTATCACAAGAATGACCCCATCACCTATTGGGACTGGCAGCGACTGGCTACATCGGCTGAGAAGGACTTCTTCACGGACCTGACCTTTGTATGCGCCAATAATTTCAATGCAATTACGGCGGGCACCATCCTGCTGCAAAACCAGTTGCCAACGAATGAAAGTAACGAGCTTCTTGAATGGGTGAAGAAGGATGATCCTTCTGCCCTGATTACGGATGCCAACTATCAGAAATTACCGGATGATAAGAAGGACCTGTATGGCCGCACCTACAACCGCACCAATGCCATTTCTTCGGCCAACGGCTTTGCCCTGACGCTGGCTTGGGACAATCCCGAGAAATGGAAGGGCTCTTCACCGAAGTACAAGTGTAACACATCGGGCGTATATGGACAGCTGGCCTATAATGTGGGCGATGTGGTGAACCATGATGTATATAAGTTGCAGGGTGCTCTGGCTGGTAATACTCCTACGAAAGGTCAGGCAACATTTGAACAATCCTACGTGGCCAAGGAAACCTGTAAGTTCACGGACAATGGCACGGAGTATAGCTATGTGAAGGGCGCCTGCATCAGCCAGTCTTTATATAATTCATTTGATGCCACGAACAAGGCGCATTTTGAGCAGGCCTACGTCTGCACGCAGACCTTCCAGATAGGCGAGTCCGCTGTCTATCTGGTGAATGATGTGCTGACGGATTCGGAGTATAAAGCTATAGATGAGGCTTATCGGTCGAATTTCTCCACAGCCTATATCTGCCAGACCGCAGGAAAGTGGGGCGGTGAGTATTATGAAGCTGGAAATGATTATGATGCGCTGAAATACTGCAACCTGTCTGCCGATGAACGCAGTAAGTTCACGTTTACGGAAACTGTGCTGGATTTGCTGTACAAGGATTTTGTGCCGCAGGAAAATTCGGAGGCTGAGGCTAAAGGTGATGCTGCATATGCACGTTACGGCACGTTTGCCGACAGGACTTCTATCAACTATACCGCCAAGTATATGGGCGAACAGAAGGTGACCCTGACAAACACAGTTGATGTAACGAGAGGAGGACAGCCTCTCTCTACAAATGAGCTCCACCAGAATGATGTCCTCACAAACGATGTCTTCGAGTCCCTGGTCAATGAGAAGAAGCATTTTGCCGCCATTGTCACCACCAAAGATGATAATTCTGACAAGGTGTTCTATGTGATGAAGACACAGCTGCAGATTGGTGACATTCTCTATGCTCCGGGTAATATCATTTCGGAGGAGAAGTATCACGCTCTTTCTACCGAACAGCAGCAGCATGTGGCTGTGATAAAGCGGTCGGAGTTGGAACAATATGCTTCGCTGCCTTCAGAAGGGAATGAGGCCTCGGTTACATATTATTATTGTAAGGAGGATGTGGGCACTCACACGGCAGGAGAGATTATCAGTGCTACAGACTACAATGCACTCACGAACGAGCAGGCCAACTTTGAAATCCAAGGCAAGATGCCCACGGCCACCAGCACCTTCTTTGTGGTACGCGATGTGGACATCAACGACCTGCAGCAGGACAAGGTGATTACGGCTGAGTATGTTTACTCCTACATCGAGTCCGACGAGTCGGGTGCCAGCTACGATGAGATACGCGAGCGCCACGTCATCAACATCCACATACACTTTGAGAGTGGTGTGCCCTCCATCGGTCAGCTGCTGGAGCCTTCGGCTGTGTTGCCCGGTGCCCGTGTGGGCCTCAACCAGCCGCTTGTCACCAAGGGAGCCTACGAAATCCTGGGTGGCGGATGGGAAATCTATGAAAACCAGAACGATGCCTCCACCCACAAGAACGGCTTGCCCTACATCAACAACAACACACCGATGTACCTCTATCAGGACCAGTACTATGTGGCCTACTACGCCAAGAGCTACCTGGGCAAGACCTTCTCCAACCCTGTGCCCATCACCGTGGCCAACTACCACCGCATGGAAGACGTGATGACCAGCACGGTGGACGACGACCAGACCAACCATTATATGTATCTGGATGAGGCCATCAAGATAGGCAAGCAGCCCAAGGTTTATCTGGACAACCATGCCTGCAAGGACGCAGGCAAGAGTGAACTGGACTATCTGGCGGATTTCTATACGGCTTCGCTCCAACTGGAGAACGCCAAGGCATGCCGGAAGATTGACTTTATCCTGCAGAGCGATTTGGAGAGCAAGGCCGGCAGTTGGGCATCCATTGCCAGCACTGGCCCATGCTTCCAGGGCAATGTGCATGGCAACGGCAATGCCGTGACGGGGCTCACGGCTCCGCTCTTTGGCAGCCTGTGTGGCGATGTATACAATCTGGGTGTATCGGGAACCTACAGTGGACCGCTGTTGGCAACCAGTGGCGACGGCACGGCCACCAATTGCTGGGAAATCAATGAGGGCAATACTACTACGCCGTTGATGGGCTCGGGCGCACTCACCAACTGCTACTACCAGAGCGAAACGGCCACCACAGCTGCCGCCAACAGCGCCATGCCCAAGACCAAGGCCCAGTTCCTGGATGGCGAGGTGGCCTACAGGCTGAACAGCTTCTATCTGAATGCCCGCGGAAAGGCAGAAGCCAACCGCTATACGGAAGGCGGCTATGTGGAGACGTACTTTAAGAACGGTGACTTCATCTATGCCGGAGGAACCATCCCCATGCAGGCCGACATTCGTTTGCAGCCGGATGGTGGCTACAAGCCCGTCTACCCCGATGACTATATCTTCTTCGGACAGACGCTGTCCTACGACAAGATACAGAACCACAAGCAGGATGCCCACCCAACGGCCATACTGCGCGATGCCGACAACTACAACCTGCTCTGGGCAGGCAACGGTATTGTGAACAGCAACCGCGTGTACCGCGCTCCTGGCTATTACATGAGCAAGGCACAGGACGAGGCCTATTTCAACAAGCATGCCGTGTTCGTGGGCAGCTATGACGGCACCACATTGCCCTACAGCCGCCTCACGGCCATTGGCTTTGCCTTCAATGACGTGACGGACACAGAAAACAGCGGCCAGCCTGTGCTCGACTACGAGGGACTCGACAGCTACCAGACCGACGGCCTGACGCAGAACCTCCTCGTGTATGCCGACAAGGTGAACGATGCGGCCTCCTATGCGCTGCTCAGCAATGCCCTGCCGGAGCCCGACTTCGCCTTTGGCACATACAACAAGGTGGCACGTGCCGACGGAAGCAAGGTGAAGGGCCATCTGGTGGCCAAGGAGGCAGGCAATTATGTGACCGACCGCCACCATCTGCTCATCGACCGCCAGAACTTCAACTGTCCTGTGGCATACACGATGGGAACCGACAAGCGCATGTGGCACCAGCGTGACCCCGAACGCTATGGCAACGGTGTTGCGGGCTGGGAAACGGTGTGTCTGCCCTTCACGGCCGATGTGGTGACCACCCATCAGAAGGGCGAAATCACCCATTTCTACACGGACAGCAAGATTGGCCATGAGTATTGGCTGCGCCAGCCTTCGGGCTCATCCTCAATATCGGGCACCAATCAGGTGACCATCCCCTTCGCAGCTCCTGCCCAGGGCACGCAGGCGAAGACGGTGGACAACACCTTCCTCTATGACTATTACTATAGCCAGAACGGCCGTGATGATGCAAATGCCGACGACTATCAGACCTACTACAGCGCATCGCGCAACTACGCCGACTATCCACGTCTGGCCAACGGCACGCCCTACATCATTGCCTATCCCGATGCCTCGTTCTATGAGTTCGACCTCTCGGGCAACTTCGAGCCCCAGAATACGGCTTCGCCCGCTCCAGCCAAGCTGGACAAGCAGACCCTTTCGTTCGTGTCTGCTCCGGGTGAAGAGATTAAGGTTTCGGATGATGAACTGAGCGCAGGCACACCGGTGGGCGGTTACACCTTCCGCGGCACCTACCTCGCGCAGGAGCTCGGCAATGGCTATGAGATGCAGTCCGGCGGCAGTTACTTCCAGAGGAAAGCTTCGGGCACCATCCCCTTCCGTGCCCACTTCACGGGCACAAGCAGCAATGCCCCGGCCATCACGCGTCTGCTCATAGGCAGCGAGGGCGAACAGCAGGAGATAAACGACTGGATGGGTCGTCTGCATATCTACACCGAAGGTCAGCGGACCCTCGTCATAGAGAGTGGCCTGGATTACCCCGTCACCCTCCACCTCCACAATGTCGCCGGCCAGGCCATCAAGACCATCCCCGTCCCCGCCCAGAGCCGACAGACCGTGAAGGTTCCCCTCAGCGGCATCTACATCATCAACCATCAGAAGATTGTGGTGAAGTAGGGGGCAGACCCCCTCAGTCCCCCTGTTTAGGGGGATGAGATTCCGCCCTGAAAGGGCAATGAGCCATCAGCCCAGGGCAGAATGGAGCGTAGCGGAATGGCACCCTGGGTATCGCGAGAGATAAAAAAAGAACGCCCTACAGGGGCAAAAGCAAATATAACGAGAGAAGATGACAATAATGATAGAGAAGTCTTTTGCCCCTACAGGGCGACGAATTGGTGGTGGACGGTTTCCCCAGGGTGCCGCTTCGCTCTACCCTGGGCTGGTGGCTTACTGCCCCTTCAGGGCGTTCCCTTTGTCCCTCGGATTTTGAATATTATGGATAATAGATAATAAATGTTGGAAGATATGATTGGAAAGATAAGTGATAGAATGTGTAGGACAATACTTAGATGGGCATTTGTCCTCTTCTATATCAGCATAGGAACAATGGCCTATGGCCAGCAGGCTTTTCCGTTAGATGATTTTGATGGGACAAAAGGGTATGTTTGGTTGAATGCCCGTAGTAACATTGTGTATAATGAAGCAACCAATGAGATTGCAGAATCAAGCAATGTGGATTTTACAAACAAAAATCATCTGTTTAAGCTTTCTAAGAAGAATAATAAATATTCTATATACAGTGTGGGAGGACAGGGATATGTTCAATCGGATTTGTCCGTTAGTTCCACTGAAACATGGTGGTCCCTCAGGTCGTCTAATTCAACTGGCCAGTATCCTTTTGACCGTTTATATGCTGATGGTAGCTATCTGAATATTAATGGAGCTAATCAACTCGAATCGAGTAAATGGCAAGATAGTGACGCCGGAAATCAATTTAGTTTCTATTGTATCGAAGATGTGTATTATATCGGGAATAATTATTCTCGGATTCCTAGCGGACAATCTGTTTATATGGTAGGGAACGATGCATCAGAACTTAAATGGACCGTGACTAGTAGCCCCAATTTAAATAATGCTTTTTATGTAAAATCCAATGATGATGGGACATTCTCTTTGCAGAACCTTGCAACATTAAACTGGGTGGCTGCTCCTTCAAATAATTTTACTATGTCTTCGTCTAGTGCTGCATCTATTGGCATTACCCAAATAGGTTCTAATATTGGCCATTGTCATCTAACTTATAGTAGTGGATATGTCCATGCACGTGCCTTGAAGGAATATTGTGGAGGGAGTGAGTATCAAACTCCTCCGTACGCTGTGATGAACGCAGGGGAGAGTGGCCTCAATACGCAAAGTGACTGGTATTTCTACATAGAGCGTCCTCTTGTCAGCGTTGACGCTAGTGGAACGGTAACGATGAGTTGTAGTAATGGAACGATATTTTATACAACAGATGGAAGTGTCCCTACTTCTTCATCTACCGAATACAATCAATCGTTCACAGTGAATCCTGCACAAGGTTATGAGATTTATGCTGTTGTAGGAAAGCGGATTGGTAGCATATGGGTTTATTCTACTCTAACTTATATATCAAAAGCCCCCGATATTGCTTCAACACCGACATCCATATCCTCTTTAAGTGAAATCAATGACATTATCGGCAATTATAAACTTACAGCAGATGTTGAGGCTTCTGGGACTGTTTTGGCTGAATTTAAGGGTAAGCTGGACGGTGATGGCCATTCTGTTTCGGGATTGAATGCTCCTTTGTTTGCCAAGGTTAATGGCGCAGTTATCTGCAATCTCAATATAGAAAGATGCAATATCTCTGTAACAGGCAATGCCGGCGCAATTGCTGCAGAGGCAATGGGGGCAAGCAGAATCTATAACTGTGGCGTGCTTTCTGGTAGCGTGAGAGGGACGGATAAGGTCGGTTCTTTGGTAGGCCTGTTGGATGGTAGCAGTCGTGTCATCAACTGCTTCAGCTATGCCAATGTGACGGGTGGAACAGATGTGGGTGGAATCGTGGGCTATAACAACTATGCCAGCACAGCGAATGATTTGCGGACGATGGTGATGAACTGCATGTACTATGGAAGCATTACAGGAACTACCATCTCTCCTGTTTATGGAGGACTTGACATCAACAATGCAGCATCGAATGGATTGAATAATTATAACTACTATCCTGTTGCTTCTGGCATTGTACCTACGAATAACAAGTATAACGGTGCACTGCCAGCTGAGGAACGCTTTTTGAAACGTTTTGAGTTCTATCGGGGCATATTGAACTCGAACAAGCGTTTGTTCTCGTATTATGTGTTTGGTGACCTTGAGCATACAAGTGAAATGTATAAATGGGTGCTGGATGAAAATTACCGCTATCCTGTTCTCAAAAAGGAGTGGAAGTATTATCCTTCTCCCATAAATCCGGATTATGCCCATGCATCTGAGACGGACAATCCATACGAAGGGCGCAAACTGGGTGATTTGAGCGTGACGATTGAAGACAAGACTGTGAGTCTTCCCATAACAGACATGGATACATTGCATTATGATTTTACGTATGGTAAGATACAGTTGCCTTACTACAATGATTATTTCGATGACAATTATGGAAGCAAGGGTGTGGTGACAGGCTGGAAGGTGGAGGTAACATCTTCTACAGGAACATATAATTCTTTCAGTAATTACAACTATGCGGACAAGGACTGCATAGACAAAGACAAGGACCGCATTTTTGCTCAAGGAGGATATTACATTGTTCCGAATGGCGTTACAGCCGTCAAGCTGACACCGTATTGGGCAGCGAATGTGGCCTATCTGAGCGGAAAATATCTGGACAGGGCTAATTATGGAGATTCGGACTTTACAACTCCAGGCGCTACGCCTACTGGCACTCGCACTGTCTATAATGATTTGCAAAGTGCTATCAATGCTTTGCCTAGTACGGGAACAGTATATGACAACGCTATTGTGCTGGTGGGCAATTATGTTTCTAATGTTTCTAACAGAGAGAGCTGGGCAACGTCAAGTAAAACCCCCTTTACCGTAATGTCTATAGACGAAGACAGGGACAATGAGCCTGATTATTGCTTGTTCCATTACCATCGAGACAGAGAGGAGGTTAACCCAGTCCGATTCGATTTCCTTTGGCATCCAGGCAAGGGCATGGCATTTAAGCCAACAAAGGAGTCGGTTCCTTATATGTACAACCAGGGTATCTTCAAGCCATACGGATGGTTTGAAATTACAGAAACTTGTGTGGCCCGCTATACAGAGTTTGAGTTTGATTATAAAGACCGTACGCAATCGCCAATAATCTTGAATAACGGTATTTATGATGAATTGGTGTCGGGTATTGATGCTGCAGGTTTGTCAAATAGAACTACTTATATGATTATTGGGGGCCACTGCTGTTTTGTTCAGTTTACTTGTGGAACCCATACGGGAAGAACCTATACGACTAAACACTTCCCTATATCTGTATTGGGAGGAGAGTTTAACGAGTTTTATCTTACAGCTAAGAGGGAACAACAAGGCTATGCGGCAGATGATGGAAAATCCGTGAACCTGTATACCTGTGGTGGGTATTTCCGTTCATTGGCCAGTGCTTATATGGAAAGTATCGAGGGTGATGTAAATATGAACTTCTGCCATTCTCTTTTCGGAGAATGTTATGGAGGAGGCATGAATGCAAACCAGCCTGTCAAAGGGAACATCAATGTAAAGATGGATAATTGCTGGGTGAAGGGGCTATATTGCGGTGGACCTAAGTTTGGCGATATGACAACGGGAATGAAAGTGACGACTATTAGCAACGAATCTGTTTTTAACCGCTATTTTGGAGCTGGGTATGGAGGAACTAGTCTTGCAATGAATAAGTCGGCTGATGACCAAGGATCTGGAATCTTTGAATACAGTGATAACTGGTTCACGTCATATTTTAGCAACAGTCGTCTTCAAAACGCTACTCAGGGAATACTGGCTCAGTATGCCATGGAGTTCAAAGCCTGGGCTGGAGGTAATGGTGGTCTGAGAAGGTTTTATCAATACTATGCTTCTTTGTCTGCTGCCCAAACGAATGATGTCACTTCTACCCTTACAAACTGTACGATTACCAATGACCTTTATGGCGGTGGGAATTTGGGTACTGTGAAAGGCAATATTGTAACGACGCTGACCGACTGTACCGTGGGAGGCAATGCTTATGCCGGAGGCTTCTCTGCTGAGATTCCCTATTGCGAAGTGTTTACTTCTGAAGCTCCGAAGATGCCAGTATACAACAAGTTTACGGGACTCTATACCGATGGCGTTATTGACAGAACCAAGAGCTCCTTTTTGAAATGGTCATCAGATGAGACGAATGAGAGTAACAAGCTGATTCATACAAACAAGGATTTGACGGCCCTTGGCAAAGTGACGGGAAATGTTTCCATCCAGCTTGACGGAACCAGCCTTGTGCATGGCAGTGTGTTTGGTGGTGGCAATGCCAGTGGCGTTACGGGCAACACCACCGTCCGCATCCTTGGCTCTACCACTGTGGAGCAGAATGTGTATGGCGGAGGAAATGAAGCGGAAGTGGGAGGAACCACTACGGTTCAGATAGGAGAGGAATGTGTGACAACATCAACGAACAGTGAAAACGGAGGAGAGTAAGAGAGATGATGAAGGACAGATTGAACAGAAAGGGTAAGATAGGGCTGTGTGCCCTGTGTGTGCTCTGCGCTATGACAGTATATGCCCAGGAGGCGGGGACTGCCCAGAAGACTACACCCACGGTGAAGGGGAATGTGTTTGGCGGCGGACGTATGGCAGACGTGAAGAATGCGTCGGCTCCTGTGACGGCCACCATCGACATCTATGCCTCCACGATAAAGGGAGGCGTGTTTGGCGGCAATGACATCAAGGGCATGGTGAAACAGGGGACAAATGCCAGCGCCAAGATTACTATCCATGACAAGTGTGACACGCGCATGGATGTGGGAGAGGTGTATGGCGGTGGAAATGGCTACTACACCTATTGGAAACTGGTTGCAGAAGGTAATCCGGAGGAGGTGAAACCCGGATATATTGCCACAGCGAACGGAGAGGTAATCAATGTGTATGCCTGGGGCGATGAGCAACGCACAACGCCATTGGCTACGCTGACCCTGAAGGCCGGCGATGTGCTCTTCCCCACACTGGCGAACACCAGCGTGGTGGTGGGAGAAACCTCGGATGCCAAGAACGGTATCTATCTGGGGCAAGTGTTTGGCGGCGCCAAGAATGCGTTTGTGACGGGAACCACATCCCTGACCATCAACAGCGGTACGGTGAAAGAGGCGTATGCCGGCAACAATGTGGGCGGCGGTGTGGCAGAGGCTTCCCTTACTATTAATAATACGCGTGCGTACACGGGGAATACATTTGCTAAAAGCCTGGCTACGGGCGTGAACTGGACAGATGTGGGTACAGCCTTCGGCGTGGGCACAGCCTATGGCGGCGGTAATGCCGTGGGCGTGAACCAGGCCACAATCACAGTGAATGGCGGATATATCGGACAATTGTTTGGCGGCAACAACCAGGCAGACATGGGAAACTTTCCGGAGTTTACTTTCTCTGAAACGAACAATATATACATTAACGAGCTCTACGGGGGCGGCAACCAGGGACGGATGACGGGACACGCGGATGATGTGTACCTGAATATGGGGCGTATCTTCAATCCCAACCGTGGCGACCGTGCCCACATGTATATTGCCCCCAGTTCCATGCTCACCATCGAAAGCCCTCGGCTCTTTGTGGACAATGTGTTCGGCGGCTGCCGGCAGTCGGACGTGGACTATTCCAGCTATGTGAAGGTAGTGGAGTGCGGTGCGCTGGGCAATGTGTATGGCGGCTGCAACGTGGCGGGCATCGTGGGTGCCAAATACCCCAAGCAGATGGACAAGGAGCTGCAGGTGAAATACTACCTGCGCATGGCACAGCCGGCCACTATCGGAGGCGTGGAGTATCAGGCCGGTGAACCCTATGGGGGCACGCTGACGGACTTGAAGGCTGCATATCCCAATTTGTTTGACAATAAAGGCACACTGGTGGCAGACAATCTGACGGGCGTGGATGCGCTGTACAACCGGGTGTACTATGCCGGAAGCTATGTGGAGGTGTGCGGCGGCACTGTCCTGGGCAATGTGTTTGCAGGCTCGGACGGCAGCGGCTATTATGATTTGACACATAAAGACAATCTGCCTGCCCCCTACATGACGGGTACGGGCCTGATTGTGCGAGGCGGCACGTTCAGCGGCAACCTGTATGGCGGCGGCAACCTGGCTACGGTAGGCTATAATAAGACGGAGAATGACAAACTGGTAAACTGCCTGACCTTTGTGGGGCTGGACAACGGACAAGTGGGCGTGCCGGATGGCGTGAATCCCATTGGCAGTTTTACGGCGAACACTACATTTACAAAGATTACTGGTGCAGTGTATGCCGGAGGCCGTATGGCATCGGTGTATGGCAGCACGGACCTGCTGGTGAGAGAAGGTGTGGAAGTGGCTGCCGTATATGCAGGCAACGACATCTCGGGCCGCATTGTGGCCAACGGCCGTTTCATTACGCGACTGACCGACCCTGCTGTTGAAGAGGCGATGGGCGTGGAGAAAAGCGCAAAGGCGCTGGGCAGGTGCCCTGCGACGGAGACGACCTTCAACGGCACTCCTCTGGCTGATGCGGTGGATGCCCCCAATGCAGTGGCTTCTTACGTGCGTGTGCTGCCCGGTGCCAAGATTGGTACGCTGTATGGCGGCGGAAATGGGGATTATACCTATACACAAGACAACGGAGTCGTGAAAATATCCAGCAAGGAAACGGGTGAACAGGTGGGCACCTATCCAGATTCCACAGCCAATTACCCCACCATGGCCGACTCCTGGCTGGACATCAAGGGAACGGTGACCACCAGCTATGGCGGTGGCAATCTGGCTACTGTGGACAGGGCCACCACCTATATCACAGCCGATGCCCGGGTGGGAACTGCTTTTGGCGGCGGCAATGCGGCAACGGTGACGGAGTCGGCCACGGTGTATGTGGACTGCAATGATGCAAATGCGGGTGTGGATGAGAAGCAGCATGTGGGCACTCTCTTTGGTGGAAACAACATTGCCAAGATGGATATTGTCCCCAAGGTGAACCTGCTGTGCGGCAACATCGGCACGGTGTATGGCGGCGGCAATGAGGGAGACATGAAGGGCGCACGTCCGTTTATCATGAATGCCGAGGGCTATCTCAATCCCAAGGCGCATCGTCTGGAACCGCTGGCAGGAAAAACGTTCAAGTATCTCGACAAGGGGGATGAGAACATCTATTCTTTCGACGTGAAGCATGTGCCCCACTTCAAGGGTACCAATCTGGTAATCGACTCCGACAAGGCCGGGCTCCGTGTGGGCACGGTGTTTGCTGGCTGCCGTGCCGCCAATGTGGACAACTCGAGCTATGTGCGCATCTCCAAGGCCGACTATATCGGTGACGTGTATGGCGGCTGCGACATCGCAGGCTCGGTGGGGGCCAAACCGGATACCATCGCAGAGGACTATGTGACATTCTATGAGATTGACTACGATGAGGCTACGAAGAAGTATAATCTGTACTCGGCACGTACCGAACAGTCGCTCAACGGAATGGAGATGTGCAACCCCAGTTCGTATGTGATTATCACGGGCTCCACTATCAGCGGCAATGTGTATGGCGGCGGCAATGGTGACTATACCTATACGACGGAGAACGGGGCGGTGAAGGTGACGGACGAATCCGGCAATCTGGTGGCTACGCTCCCGACATCCTATGAAGCTCCTTGGAACAGGGCCACCTCGTTGCGCGTCTTGGGTGGCACGGTGGCGCGCAATGTGTATGGCGGCGGCAACCGCGCCAAGGTGGGCACTGAGGAAGTGAACGGCATGAGCGTTCTGTATCTGGGCGGCGCAGGCTATGGCGCGGGCCATCTGGAGGTGGAGGGAGAAGTGTTTGGCGGCTGCCGCAATGCAGACGTGATTGGCACCATCTCCGTGCTGCTGAAGGAAGGAGTGGAGATAGATTCCGTGTATGCCGGCAACGATGTGTCGGGCTCGATAAGCGGAACCAGAGAGGCCGAGACGGGCCTTCACGGAAAGGACATGCAGGACCCCACCACCTCATACGCAGGCGTGACGCTCAAGGACAATGCCGTGGTGTATGTGCGCATGGAGCCCAATTGCACGGTGGGAAGCCTGTTTGGCGGCGGAAAGGGCGGTTACAAGAACGTTGAGCCTCCGCATGTGCAGAGCAGTCTGCTGGACATCCGCGGCAAGGTGACCAACGTATATGGCGGCGGCAACTCCGCTCCCATCAACAGCAGCAAGGTATATGTGACGGGCGAGGCCCAGGTGGGCACGGTTTATGGCGGTTGCAACCAGGCAGACGTGACACCGGAGAAACAGTCCAACACGCTGAACCCCGACCTGCCCGATGGCATGACCTATGTGGTGATGGCTCCCTTTGTGAAATACAGCACGACCCAGGTGAAGGGTGATATCGTCCTGCCCACTGTCACGGGCCATATCTTTGGCGGCTGCAACACCAGCGGGGATGTGAAAGGCATGACGCGTGTGGTATTGGCAGGCGGCACGGTGGCCGGCAATGTGTATGGCGGCGGCAACCAGGCCAACATCACCGAGGGCAGCACACAGGTGCTGGTGCTGGGCGGCACGGTGAACGGCAGTGTGTATGGCGGCGGACTGGGAGAAACGGGCCAGGCCAAGGGCCAGACCAAGGACACCTATGTGTATGTGCTCGATGACCGCCTGACCGCCGATGGCCTGCTGGAGTTGAATGCCGGCAAGACGACATTTAATTTTGAATCAGCCTCGGCAGACAGGCATGCATGGCAATGCCTGCCCTTGCAGATGAAGAAGGCGGACGGCAGCGTGCTGCGCACCCCCGTCACCATCAAGGGCAATGTGTTTGGCGGCGGGCAGCAGGGAACGGTCACGGGTGAGACGCATGTGCAGATAGGAAGTTAGGGGGTATGGCATTGTCAAATATAGAGAAGCACTATAACAAGCATCCCGAGGACCTGCGACTGCTGCGCAGGCATGGACGTGTGGAGTTCGAGACCACCCTGTACCATCTGCGTCGCTTTCTCAAGCCCGGGCACATGGTACTCGACATCGGGGCCGGAACGGGACGCTACACTTCCGCGCTGATGGCAGAGGGCTACAGGGTGAAGGCCGTAGAACTGGTGCGGCGCAACATCGAGGTGTTCCTGCAACGCGAGCCCACGGCCGATGTGGTGCAGGGTGATGCCAGGGACATGGCTTTCCTGCCTGACGGGCTGGCCGACGTCACGCTCCTGCTCGGACCGCTCTATCACCTCATCAGTGACAGTGAGAAACTGAAGGCCCTCCGCGAGGCACGGCGCGTGACAAAGCCCGGGGGCCTCATCTTCGTGGCCTATCTGATGAATGAATACAGCATCCTTTCCTATTGTTTTGATGAGGAGCGCATAGGCGACTTCCTGAGGAGAGGTGTGGTGGACGGCAATTTCCACATACGCACACAGGAAGGGGAGCTCTATGACTACGTACGGCTGGAAGACATCGACCGCCTCAACAGGGAGGCCGGACTGCAGCGTGTCACCATCTTTTCGCCCGACGGGGCGGCGGACTATATGCGCACAAGGCTCAACCGCATGAGCGAGGAAACCTTTGCCCACTTCATTGCCTACCAGCAATGTGTTTCCGAACGGCCCGACCTCATAGGGGCGGGCAGCCATGTGGTGGATGTGGTGAGGGGGTAGGCTCTCTCGGATTCTCCGAACATTCCGGGCGCTGAGGTGGACTGAGGGATGTAATTTTTTTTCCAGGGCTTTTTTCTCGCTCTTCTTCCCCCTGGGCAGGGGGAAGAGGGGATTTCGCTTCATTCTGCCACTTGGCGGGGTTTTGCTGCCCAGTTAGGGAAATTTTGCGGCCCAGTTGGGTAACAAATTTTCTCCAGTTGGGTAGCAAAAAGGGGCTGTTGGCTGTGATTTTACGGATTGAAAGGAAAAATTAGGCCGAAAAATTGTGAGGGTGAGAATAATTTGGTAAATTTGACGAAAATTTCCTTATTATTGATATGATTGGCAAGAAAAAATGTATGAGTTTGATGCTCGCAGGATTGTGGGCATGGAGTGCGGCGGATGCCCAGACGGCAACCTACACCAATCCCGTGTTTGGCTATGATTCGCCCGACCCCACCGTCCAGCGCGACCGGGAAGGCAACTTCTGGTGCTATGCCACCAACTGCCAGACGCGTGTGTCGAAGGACCTTGTCCACTGGACCGACGTGAAGGACGTGTTCACCACCCCCACATGGAACGGCAACGGGTTCAATGTGTGGGCTGCAGATGTGAACTATATCGACGGACGCTATGTGATGTACTATGCCCTGGCCCAGTGGGACAACCTCACGGAGACGGGCATCGGCGTGGCTGTGGGCGACACGCCCGACAAGTTTACGGACGTGGGGCGCATGTTCCGCAGCAAGGAGATAGGCGTGACCAACAGCATCGATGCCTGCTATGTGGAGGAAGGAGAGAAGAAGTATCTGGTGTGGGGCAGTTTCCATGGCATCTACCTGGCCGAGCTGACGAAGGACGGCATGGCCGTGAAGGACTACTCGCGCAAGACCCGGATTGCAGGCAACGCCTTTGAAGGAAGCATGGTGCACAAGCGCGGCGACTATTACTATCTGTTTGCCAGCGTGGGCACCTGTTGCGAGGGCGGCAAGTCCACCTATCGCACCGTGGTGGGCCGCAGCCGCCAACTGGCAGGACCCTATACCGACCGCCGGGGCGGCCGAATGCTGGACAACCACTACACCACGGTCATCAAGGGTAACAGCCGGTGGGCCGGACCGGGCCACAACAGCGAAATCATCACCGATGACAACGGCGACGACTGGATAATGTATCACTGCTATGATGCAAAGAACAACTTCCATGGCCGGCTGCTGATGCTCGACAAGGTGACGTGGGACGAGGCTGGATGGCCTGTGGTGAACGACGGATTCCCCTCGGAAGAGCCTGTGCCCGCTCCCGTGTTCCGCCAGGAATGAGGCGGCCTGCACGAAAAGAAGCAACAACTACTAACCAGCAATAAACCCAAAAAAAAGAATGAAAAAAACATTGATGGCGGCTGCCGTGCTATGGTGCAGCCTCATGGGCGCACATGCCCAGCAATGGAGCCCTGCCGGTGACCGCATCCGCACGGAATGGGCAGAGAAAATCGACGTGAACAATGTGTGGCCCGAATATCCCCGTCCCATTATGGAACGCGGCGAGTGGCAAAACCTGAACGGCCTGTGGCAGTATGCCATCGTGGACCGCAATGCAGCCAAGCCGGCTGCCTTCGACGGACAGATACTGGTGCCCTTCTGTGCCGAATCGTCGCTCTCGGGCGTGGGCAAGACCGTGGGCAAGGACAAGGAACTGTGGTATGAGCGCACCTTCACCGTACCCGGCAAATGGAGCGGACGCAGGGTGCTGCTCCAGTTCGGAGCCGTGGACTGGAAGTGCGACGTGTGGGTGAACGGTGCCAATGTGGGCGGCCACACGGGCGGCTACACCGCATTCGGGCTGGACATCACCGATGCCCTGCAGAAGGGCGAGAACCAGCTGACCGTGCGTGTGTGGGACCCCACCGACGAAAGCTACATCCCCACGGGCAAGCAGAAGGTGAAACCGGAAGGCATCTGGTACACGCCCGTCACGGGCATCTGGCAGACTGTATGGCTGGAACCCGTGCAGGAGCAGCACATCAACAACCTGCGCATCACACCCGACATCGACCATCGCCGCCTCACAGTGCAGGCCGAGCTGTCGTGCAGCCGGGGCGTGCGCGTGGAGGTGACAGTGCTCGATGGCACCACCGAGGTGGCCAGGGGCGCAGCCGTGAACGGACTGCCCGTGGAACTGCAGATGCCTGCCGACATGAAGCTGTGGACCCCCGACACACCCCACCTCTACACCCTGCAGGTGCGTGCGCTGGCTGCCGGAAAGGAAGTGGACAAGGTGAGCTCCTATGCTGCCATGCGCAAGTATTCCAGCCGTCGCGACAAGAACGGCATCATGCGCATGCAGCTCAACAACAAGGACATCTTCATGTATGGCCCGCTGGACCAGGGGTGGTGGCCCGACGGCCTCTATACGGCTCCCTGCGACGAAGCCCTGAAATATGACCTTATCAAGACCAAGGACTGGGGCTTCAACATGATACGCAAGCACATCAAGGTGGAGCCCGCCCGCTGGTACACCTATTGCGACCAGCTGGGCATCATCCTGTGGCAGGACATGCCCAGCGGCGACGGCAACCCCCAGTGGCAGATGACCCAGTACTTTACGGGCACGGAGCGCAACCGTTCGGCTGAGAGCGAGGCCTGCTACCGCAAGGAATGGAAGGAGATTATGGACTGCCTCTACAGCTATCCCTGCATCGGTGTGTGGGTGCCCTTCAACGAGGCCTGGGGACAGTTCAAGACCCCGGAGATTGCAGCATGGACCAAGCAGTACGACCCCACCCGCCTGGTCAACCCTGCCAGCGGCGGCAACCACTACACCTGTGGCGACATCCTGGACCTGCACCGCTATCCTGAGCCTGAGATGTATCTCTATGATGCACAGCGTGTGACGGTATTGGGCGAATTCGGCGGTCTGGGACTGGTGGTACAGGACCACCTGTGGACACCCGACCGCAACTGGGGCTACCGCGAATACAAGAACAGCACGGAGGTGACCGATGCCTATGTGAAGGCCGCCAATGTCCTGCTGGACATGGTGCCCAGGGGCT
Source organism: uncultured Prevotellaceae bacterium (assembly GCA_945865175.1). Taxonomy (GTDB): domain Bacteria; phylum Bacteroidota; class Bacteroidia; order Bacteroidales; family Bacteroidaceae; genus Physcousia. Next base: position 79,695 of record CAMBDA010000004.1, read on the forward strand.
TCAGTGCCGGCGTGTACACCCAGACCACGGACGTGGAGATAGAGGTGAACGGCATCATGACCTACGACCGCAAGGTCATCAAGATGGACGAGAAGCGTGTGCGTGAAATCAATCAGAAACTTTGTCATTCCCTGGATAAATGAGAATCTTTGCAATCCTACTTACCTTGATCAGCAGCTGCCTGGTGGCGGCTGCCGACTTTTCGCCCTCTGCCCGCTGGATTACCGCTTCACAGGGGGATGTCGATGCGCCCAATACGTGGATAGCCTTCCGCAAGGACGTGACCATCGACCGTGTGCCCGAGGAGGTGGTGGCCAGCATATCGGCCGACTCCAAGTACTGGCTCTGGATAAACGGCCGTCAGGTGGTGTTTGAGGGGCAGCTCAAGCGCGGCCCTTCGCCCGAGGACACCTATTTCGACCGTGTGGACCTGCGTCCCTATCTCCGCAAGGGGCGCAACGAGGTGGCCCTGCTGCTGTGGTACTTCGGCAAGAGCGGCTTCTCCCACAAGAGCAGCGAGCAGAGCGGTCTGCTCTTCTCCGCCCCGCAGGTGGGCCTGGTGTCGGATGCCTCCTGGATGAGCCGCATCCATCCCGCCTATGGCACCTGTGGCGACCCGCAGCCCAACTACCGGCTCAGCGAGTCGAGCCTGCGCTATGACGGACGGCTCGACCTGGGTACGTGGCAGACGGGAGAGGTGCAACAGGGCTTTGCTCCCTCGCGGGAGCGCGGAAAGGCCGGTGATGCTCCCTGGAACAAACTGGTGGAGCGGCCCATCCCACTGTGGAAGGACTTTGGCGTGGTCAGTGCCAAGACCGAGTGCCATCCCGGTGACGGAGCCGACACACTGGTGGTGCATCTCCCCTATAACATCCAGCTCACGCCTGTCATCACGGTGAACGACCCCGAGGGCGGCCACACCATTGGCATCCACACCGACCATATCCGCGTGAGCACCGACGGAGAATGGAGCGTACGTGCCGAATACATCACCCGTCCTGGAAAGCAGACCTATGAGAGCCTGGGCTGGATGAACGGCGACTGGCTCTATGTGACCGTGCCCCATGGCGTGACGGTGAGCCGTGTGGCCTACCGCCAGACGGGCTACGACACCGAGGTGGTGGGCGGTTTCCATTGCGACGACCCCTTCTTCAACCGCTATTGGGAGAAGGGCATGCGCACCCTGTATGTGAACATGCGCGACACCTATTTCGACTGTCCCGAGCGCGAGCGTGCCCAGTGGTGGGGCGACGGCACCCTGCTCATGGCCGAGAGCTTCTATTCGCTCGACACCCGTTCGCATGGCATCATGCGCAAGGGCCTGCTGGAGCTGTGCAGCCACCAGAAGGCCGACCACACCATCCACAGCCCCATCCCCGGCATCTATGAAGCCGAACTGCCCGGCCAGATGCTGGCCACCATCGGCCTGAAGGGCATGTGGAGATATTACATGAATACGGGCGACAAGGACCTCATCGAGAGGGTTTATCCCCATGTGTGCCGCTATCTGTCCATCTGGAAACTGGAACCGGGCGGCCTCACGGCCGAGCGTCACGGAGCCTGGGACTGGGGCGACTGGGGCGACAACCGCGACATCCGCCTCATCTATGCAGCCTGGCACTATATTGCCCTGGACGGTGCCGCCCGCATGGCCGACCTGCTGCAGCATGGCGCCGAGGCCCGGGATTTCCGCCAGCAGATGGAGCGCCTGAAGGTGGGCTTCAATGCCTGCTGGAACGGCCAGGCCTATCGCCATCCTTCCTATCAGGGAGCCACGGACGACCGTGTGCAGGCCCTGGCGGTGGTGGCCGGACTGGCCGATGCGTCCAAGTATGCAGCCATCAAGCGCGTCTTTGAACAGGAAAAGTGGGCAAGCCCCTATATGGAGAAATATGTCACGGATGCCTGCTTCATCATGGGAGAGCCCGCCTTCGGACTGGACCGCTGCGAGGAACGCTACGGCCAGATGGTGAACAGTCCCCTCTACACCACCCTCTTCGAAGGATGGGGTGTGGGAAAGGACGGCTTTGGCGGCGGCACCAACAACCATGCCTGGAGCGGCGGTCCGCTGGTGACGCTGTGCGAGTATGTCATGGGCGTAACACCCGTGGTGGCAGGCTGGAAACGGTTTGCCGTGGACCCCACCCTCGTACGCTTTGGCCAGGCATCCCTGGATGTGCCCACCGTGAGCGGAAAGGTGCACTTCTCCTTTAAGCAGGAAACGGATGCCGTGCGTTACCGCCTGACGGTTCCCGAAGGCACCGAGGCGCTGGTGTACCTGCCCGTAAGGGACCTCCTCCGCGTCAAGGGCAACCTCCCCATGGACCGTCGTGTGTCGGCTGCCTCGCTTCAGCGACCGGGCCGCGTGCCCCTGCTGGTGCCGGCTGGCAAATACAGCTATACCGTGGCAAAATGACATCCCCTCTTCCCCCCGGACTCCCTGTCTGGGGGGGAGCGACATGAAAGAGGCCGACAACATTTGGAATGATTGTAAAATATAACCTATTAGAAGAAATGATTAGAAAACTGTTTTTCTGCCTGCTGATGCTGATGCCTCTGGCAGGCATGGCCAAAACGGCCAACGTGAGATGGTGTACCTTCAACATCCGACTCATCAACGACGAGGACAACAAGGCCGGATGGGGATGGGAGGTGCGTCGCTCCCGTGTGGCCCATTATGTGACGGACAACGACATGGACGTTGTGGGCATGCAGGAGGTCACCTATCCGCAGCTCACCTATCTGCAGCAGAACCTGCCCGGATACAACTACATCGGTGTGGGACGCCACGACGGCAAGACCCAGGGCGAATATTCCTGCATCTGGTACAAGACCAGCAAGTTCGAGGTGCTCGACAGCGGCAACTTCTGGCTGAGCGAGACCCCCGACTCAGTGGGCAGCAAGGGCTGGGACGCTGCGCTGGAGCGCATCGCCACCTGGGGCAAGTTTCGCGACAAGAAGACGGGTAAGATTTTCATGGCGGTAAACACCCATTTCGACCATGTGGGCGTGGAGGCACGCAAGCAGAGTGCCCTGCTTATCATCCAGAAGATACGCGACATTGTGGGCAATCGTCCTGCCGTGGTCACCGGCGACTTCAATATCGATGACAAGAACGAGGCCTACACCACCATCACCACCAACAAGTTCGTGCTGCGCGATGCCTTCAAGGTGAGCCCGTCCCACGGGGGTGTGGACTACACATTCCAGAACTTCTCCCGGACACCCGCCTCGCAGTGCGCCAAGATTGACTTCATCTTCGTCACTCCGCAGATAGAGGTCATCCGCACGGGCATTCCTGCCAACGACGGCAACTACATCATCTCGGACCACAATCCCCACTGGGCTGACCTCCAGTTCTAGGAAAGGAAGCCGCCCTCCCCTAAGGCCCTGGCAGGGCGACACAGTTCCATGTCCACATCCTGCCGGGGCCACCCACGAAATGGGGAAAAGGCGTTGACTCCTTCTCCTATACGGTTTTTGCTGGTTCCCTGACCGGACTTGCAAAACCCGAGTAGGCATATCCTCCCTGAAAAAGGAGTGGGCTTCTGCTGAAACAGGGATGTTGCGGATTGGCAGGAAGACGAAGAAATCAAGTATATCCTGGAATAAAAACGGCCCGAACACTTGTCTGTGTCGCCAATTTGCTATAAATTTGCGTTGGAATTTAAAGAAAACCGGACATGAAAGGATTTGGATATTGGGTGCTGATGGCACTGTGCATGGCATGGCCGTTGACGGCATGTGAGGGTGATGACGATGAATTAAAGACTCCCGACCATACAGAACAGCCCGACGATACGCCGGCCGATTCTACTGGCACGACCACCGACTCTGTGGCCGTCACCCCGCCGGTGGAATGGGTGGACAGCATGGAGTATTGCTGCATGAGGGACAGCAACCGCATCTATGGGATGTTGTATCAGAATCCTTTGGCCAGCAACATACGGCCTGCGGTGATTTTGTCGCACAGCAGTTCGCTCACCCACGAGGCCATGGCGGGATATGCGCTGATGCTTGCCCGCCGGGGTTATGTGGCCTATTGTTTCGATTTCTGTGGCGGCAGTACGGACAGCAAGAGCGACGGCGACACCGATGACATGACGTTGTTCACCGAGGTAGAGGACCTGAGGGCCGTGGTGAACGCTGTGAAGAAGCTGGGTTTCGTGGACCGGCAACGTGTCTATCTGATGGGCAGCAGTCAGGGCGGACTTGTGTCGGCCCTGCTTGCCGACGAGGAGCCCGATGCCTTTGCCGGCATGGTGCTGTTCTATCCGGCTTTCAACATTCCCGACCTCGTTTCGCAGTTTGCCGGCATGGGCCAATGGGGCGATTCTTTCGGGCTCAGCCAGAAATACGTAGACGCATTGAAAGGCTTTGACGTGTGGAAGCATGTGGGCACCTTCCCGCACCCTGTGTGTATCGTGCATGGCACCGCCGACATCATCGTGGACATAAGCTATTCCGAGAAGGCCGGGGCCTGCTATCCCCACGCCGAACTCCATCGCATCCAGGGGGCCAACCATGGTTTCAATGCCGCCAACTATGGCAGTATGGGCAACATGATGGGAATGAAGGACTACGACGATGTGGTGATGCCTATCGTATATGATTTTCTGGGGAGACAGTAGGCTTTTATCCTATCATATATTTATATATAACAGAAATACAATATATTATAATGTTTTTATATGAATATAAGTAACAAAGTGGTAACATTTTCAAGAATGTTTTTATGACTGTGTTACATTGTCTGTCTTTGATGGAGAAAAGCGGGTGTAGTAAACCTGACTAATGGATTGTTTGATTGGTATATATTGAGATTTTCGGCATATACAGGATTTAGTTCTTTGAGAATTTCGGCGTATTTCAACAACAAGCTTTTGAGAATTTCGGCATTTTTATTTCTTTTCCTTTGGTAATTAGGATTTTATAGCTACCTTTGCACCGAATAAAATTAAATAATATGGCAGAAAGGATATTTAGACGCAAAATCGTATCATGATTGTCTGGCTGCAGATTCAGGCCATACAATACGATTCTCCCAGACTAGGATGGGTCAAAAATCCTCTTCACTGAAGGAATGGTGAGCGGGGCGGCCGGATTCCTTTCCTTTTTTCTGCTTGCCGCCAAACTTGCCGAACTTGTAGGTCAGGGAGCACAGGACATAGCTGTGTACCAGTTCGCTCCTCGAGTCGGTGCGGCCCGTTTCCGTGACGGAGCGGTTGATGTTGTCGCGCTGGTTCAGGATGTCGGTGGCACGGAGGCTCAGGATGAGGTTGTTCTTCCGCAGGAAGCGCTGGCTCACCGATAGGCTCCACAGCACCTGGTTGGTGTTCATGCTGGCATCCGAGTAGCCCCGCCGGCTGTAGGCCCCCACATCGGTGCCGAAGGTCATTCCCCAGGGCAGGTTCATCACGGTGCTCATGCCGTAGTTGAAGGTATAGGTGTCCAGGTTGCTGGCGTCGCTGCTGTTGCTGCGGCTGTGGTTGTAGCGGATGGCCCCGTGGGCGTTCACCTCCAGCCAGTCGGTGTGGAAGGTGAGTCTCAGATGTTCCCTCAGGTTCATGCCCCTGGTGCGCCGGCGCATGCTTGTCTTCTCCTGGCTGTCATAGGCATATCCGATGGCATTGGTGAGGCTGGCCTGCGTGTTGGTGTTGATGCGGAAGCGGGTGTCTCCCTTCAGGGCCGTGTTGAAGTTCACGTCCATTCTGCCGTTCCAGTTGCCGTTCACGTTTTCGGGCTTGGTCACCCTTCCGCCCGTCTCCTCGTCATATTCCGTGCGGCTGGTGGTGCTGTTCTGTGTGGTGCGGAACTGTGCCGAGGCCGTGAACGACCGCTGCAGCGAAGGGATGCTCTTGTTATAGTCGGCCTTCATCTGCTGGGTGAACGAGGGCTTCAGGTCCGGGTTTCCCAGGCGTATGTTCAGCGGATTGGCATTGCTGAGCGTGTCGGGGATGAGGTCGGTGATGTTGGGTTGTCCGGTGTTTCCGCCGTATTGCAGGCGCAGCTGCTCCTGCTTGGAGAACCGGTAGCGGAAGTTGAGGGTGGGCGAGGCGTTCACCACATGGCGGCTCACGTGGTAGTCCTTGGCCCCTTTGGCATAGTCCACCGCATTGTACTGCGGCTTGGCGCTCACACCCGCCGTGATGCGATAGCGTGTGCGCACGATGCGCCACTGCAGGTCGATGTTATGGTTGGCATAGGTGTTTTCCGTGGCGTTGCACTGGTCGATGTCGGGCGATGACAGGTGGGCCATGTCGGCATAGTTGTCCATGCCCACGCCCAGCTGGCCGCACAGCGGGTCGGTGATGGAGCGCACGTCGCGTGTGTGGCGTGTCAGGCGGTGCGAGAAGCTGTAGCTGGCCTGCAGGTACATCTGTCTGCCCACGGGTTCTGTATAGGAGGCGCGTGCGTTCCACTGCTGCTGCCTGTTGTCGGAGGCATTGTACTGGGCCTTGTGGTAGATGCTGTCCTCGCCCGTGACGGCCAGAATCCTGTAATAGTCAACCTGGTTGTAGCTGCTGCTGTTGCCTGTGCCGTCCGTCAGGTTTCCGCCCATGCCCACCGAGACCGTACGTCCCTGTTTGCCCAGCTTGCGCCGCAGGCTCAGCGAAGCCCCCCCGCTGAGGTTGTCTGCCCGGTTGCGTCCGGCATTGAGCCGGCTGTTCACGCCGATGGTGGAGCTCAGCAGGTCCAGCTGGTTCAGGGGGTCGGTGATGCCTTCCGTCAGATAGGGGTCGTCGTTGAAGGTGGCGTTCCTCCCCTGGTTCTCCCCGCGGTTGCGGGTATAGGTGAAGGTGGGCTTCAGCTCCAGCTCGGTCAGTGTGTCGGGCTGCCATTCCACCTTGTAGTCCAGGCCGATGTCCTGCCCCCTTGTCTCACTGGTGGACAGGCTGTTGCCGTACGACTTGCGCACAAACGACTGGGTGCTGGTGGCGCGCTGGCTCTCGCCCTGCGAGAATTTGCCGTGCATGCTGCCGTTGAGCTCCAGTTTCTCGTTCTCCCAGTTCATCGTGGCCGCCCCTTCCTGGTGGTCGCTCATGCCGTCGCCCCGTGTGTTGCCCGCGTCGGCTACGACCGTAAACTTCTGTTCGTCCATGAAGCGGTTCGCGTTCAGCCTGCCCTGGTAGCGGTCCCTGGTGCCGTATCCCGCCTCGGCCTGCCCGAAGTTGCCCCGTTTCTTCTCCTTCTTTACGGTGAGGTCAAACACGATTTGCTCCTCTCCGTCGTCGATGCCGGTAAACCGTTCCAGGTCGCTCTGCTTGTCGTAGGCCTTGATTTTCTCTATCATGTCGGCGGGGATGTTCTTGAGCAGCATGTCCTGGTTGCCGGCGAAGAACCGTTTGCCGTCCACCAGGATGCGGCTTATCGACTTTCCGTTCCATGTCATCCTGCCGTTCTCGTCCACCTCCACGCCCGGCAGTTTCTTCAGCAGTTCCTCCACCATGGCCCCCTCGGGCAGCTTGAAGGCGTCCGCGTTGTAGGCCACCGTGTCCTCCACCACCACCATCTCGGGCATCTGCCCCTCCACCACCGCCTCGGCCATCACCGTGGCGTTTTCGCGCAGCAGGATGTCGGGGGTCTTGTGGTTGCCCTTCTTCTTCGTCAGGTCCAGGCTGAACTGTTGCGGCCTGAAGCCCACGAATGTCACCTTCATCACATACCGCCCCTGAGGCACTCCCGGCAGCAGGAACTGCCCGTCGGCCCCTGTGCTGTTGCCGCACACCATCACGCTGTCGGCACTGAAGAGCCTCACCGAAGCCCCTGCCAGCGGCTCAAACCGCTCGCTTTCCATCACGCTTCCGCGCACATTCACGGTGGATGCCGTGTGTTTCTTCGTTTCCCTGGCCGCGGCCTTCTCCTGCTGCTTCTGGGCCATGGCCGGCACGGCGGTCAGCAGGAGCAGCCAGCATGTGGCCATGTATATCAGGTTTTTTATTGTTTTCATATCGTTTATTGACCGAAATGGGTGCCTTTGGTTTAAAAAATCGTTGTTTTAAGTGCAAAATTGCCAAACATTGCGCAAAATAACAAAAAAAAAACTTATCTTTACGGAGATTTTTACGAAAAAATAGAAAAAACAACATTAAAAAATTCCATTTGTACCATGACTCAGGTGAAATATTTTATGGCCGTGGACCTGGGCGCCACCAGCGGGCGCACCATCCTGGGCTCTCTGCAGAATGGCAAGCTGGAACAGGAGGAACTCACCCGTTTCGCCAATCCCATCATCCAGCTGGGCCGTCATTTCTATTGGGACATCTATGCCCTCTACAACGAAATTGTCCGTGGCCTCAAGACGGCTGCCGACCGCCGCGTGGAGCTCACCAGCGTGGGCATCGACACGTGGGGGGTGGACTTCGTGTGCGTGGGCAAGGACGGCCATCTGCTGCGCAATCCCTATTCCTACCGCGACCCCCACACCGAGGGCGCCATGGAGGCCTATTTCCAGCGCATCCCCAAGGAGAAGGTCTACGAGAAGACGGGCATACAGTTCATGAACTTCAACTCGCTCTTCCAGCTTTCTGCCATGCAGCAGGCCGGTGACAGTGCGCTCCAGGCAGCCGACAAGATACTCTTCGTGCCCGATGCCCTCATGTACATGCTCACGGGCGAGGCCGTGTGTGAATACACCATCCTCTCCACCAGCCAGATGCTGGACCCCCGCACGGGGCGCATCGACAAGGAGCTGATTGCAGCCGTGGGGCTCACCGAGGACCGTTTCGGACGCTATGTCAACCCCGGCGAGGTGGTGGGCACGCTCAGCCCCGAGGTGCAGAAGATGACCGGACTGGGTGCCGTGCCCGTGGTGGCTGTTGCCGGCCACGACACAGGGTCGGCCGTGGCCGCCGTGCCTGCCCAGGACCCCGACTACGCCTATCTCAGCTGCGGCACATGGAGCCTGCTGGGCATAGAAACGCGCGATGCCATCATCAACGAGGACAGCTTCCGCTACAACTTCACCAATGAGGGCGGCATCGAGGGCACCACCCGCTTCCTCAAGAACATCTGCGGCATGTGGCTGCTCGAGCGCTGCCGCAAGGAATGGACCGACGCACCGGCCAATGTCAACGAGGTCAATGCCCAGGCCATGACCGCCCCGGCCTTCCGTTCCTTCATCAACCCCGACGACCCCTCCTTTGCCAATCCCGAGAGCATGGTGGAGGCCATCCGTGACTTCTGCCGCCGCACGGGGCAGCCCGTGCCCGCCACCTATCAGGAAACGGCCCGTTGCATCTTCGAGAGCCTGGCACTGCGCTACCGTCAGGTGGTGGAATGCCTGCGCGGCTTTGCCCCGTTCCCCATCCGTCGCCTCCATGTCATCGGCGGCGGCACCTACAACCGCCACCTCATGCAGATGGCGGCCGACAGCATCGGCATACCGGTGATTACGGGCCCCGTGGAGGGCACGGCCATCGGCAACATCATGATGCAGGCCAAGGCCGCCGGTCTGGTGGGCGACATGTACGAAATGCGCCGCATCATCGCCGACAGCATCGAGATGAACACCTACATGCCCGCCGACAAGGAGGCATGGGACCGGGCCTACGAGCGTTTCCTCACCATTTCCCCGCTCTAGGCCTCCCCGGTACAAGGCATCAAAGAACCAAACAATAAGAACCCTAAAACAACACTCACAACGAAAATGAAAGAATCATTGGTAAAACAGGCCTATGAAGTGGCCAGACAGCGTTATGCAGAAATCGGTGTGGACACCGAGCAGGTATTGAAACAGTTGCAGGACTTCCATCTCTCCCTCCATTGCTGGCAGGCAGACGACGTGCACGGATTCGAGGTGCAGGCCGGCTCCATGAGCGGCGGCATCCAGAGCACCGGCGACTTCCCCGGTGCCGCACGCAACATCGACGAGCTGCGCAGCGACATCCTCAAGGCCAAGAGCCTCATTCCCGGCAACCACCGTCTCAATCTCCATGAGATTTACGGCGACTTCAAGGGAAAGGTGGTGGACCGCGACGAGGTGACCGTCGAATATTTCCAGAGCTGGATTGACTGGGCCAAGGACAACAACACCAAGCTCGACTTCAACTCCAGCAGCTTCTCCCATCCCAAGAGCGGCTCCCTGACGCTGGCCAACCCCGACAAGGGCATCCGCGACTTCTGGATAGAGCACACCAAGCGCTGCCGCGACATTGCCAACGAGATGGGCAAGGCACAGGACGACCCCTGTATCATGAACCTGTGGGTTCACGACGGATGCAAGGACGTGTCGGTCAACCATGCCCTCTACCGCAACACCCTCAAGGCCTCGCTCGACGAAATCTTTGCCAAGCCCCAGCCCATGATGAAGGACTGCATCGAAGGCAAGGTGTTCGGTATCGGCCTGGAGAGCTTCACTGTGGGCTCGCACGACTTCTACACGGCCTATGCCGCACAGAACGACAAGATCGTCACCATCGACACCGGCCACTATCACCCCACCGAATCGCCCGCCGACAAGGTGAGCGCCCTGCTCCCCTTCGTGAAGGAACTGATGCTCCACGTGAGCCGCCCCATCCGCTGGGACTCCGACCATGTCACCATCATGGACGACCCCACCCAGGAACTCTTCTTCGAAATCGTGCGTGCGGGCGCGCTCGACCGCGTACATTATGGTCTCGACTTCTTCGACGGCAGCATCAACCGCATCGGTGCCTATGTCATCGGGTCGCGCAGTGCCCAGAAGTGCATGCTCCGCGCCCTGCTGGAGCCCGTGCAGACCATCAGCCGGCTGGAACTGGAGGGCGAGGGCTACAAGGTGCTGGCGCTCATCGAGGAGCAGAAGGCCATGCCCTGGCAGGCCGTCTACGACGAGTTCTGCGTGCGCAACGGTGTGCCCGTGGGGGCCGATTTCATTGCCGACATCGACCGCTATGTGGCCGAGGTGACCAGCAAACGTTAACCCCCCTGCCCCTATGGAAATCATCATCGGACTGCTCATCATAGCAGTGGGCGCCTTCTGCCAGTCGAGCAGCTATGTGCCCATCAACAAGATTCGCGGATGGTCGTGGGAGTCCTACTGGATAGTGCAGGGCGTGTTCGCCTGGCTCGTCCTGCCCTTCCTGGGCGCACTCCTGGCCGTGCCGCAGGGCCACTGCCTGTGTGAACTGTTCTCTCCGGAGAACAGTTTCAACGTGGCCATGACCGTCCTCTTCGGGGTGCTGTGGGGCGTGGGCGGACTCACCTTCGGCCTCTCCATGCGCTACCTGGGCGTGGCCCTGGGCCAGAGCATCGCCCTGGGCACCTGTGCGGGTCTGGGCACCATTCTGGGCCCCGTGTTCCTCAATGTCTTCTTCCCCGAGCAGGACCCGCTGTCCAAGCTCACCATGGCCGTCATCATCGGCGTGGTGGTGACGCTGGTGGGCATTGCAGTCATCGGCGTGGCCGGCTCCATGAAGAGCGCCTCCCTGTCGGAAGAGGAGAAGAAGGCCGCCGTCAAGGACTTCAACTTCCCCAAGGGCCTGGCCATTGCCCTGCTGGCCGGTTTCATGAGCGGATGCTTCAATGTGGGCCTGGCATTCGGCCAGACACTGGCTTTCCCCGAAACGGAGCCCATGTTCCGCGGCCTTCCCGCCACCTTCCTGGTCACGCTGGGCGGCTTCTTCACCAACGCCCTCTACTGCTTCTACCAGAACAGCAGGAACCACACCTGGAGCGATTATGCCGACACCGGGGTGTGGGCCAACAACCTCTTCTTCTGCCTCCTGGCAGGCGCGTTGTGGTACAGCCAGTTCTTCGGCCTCTCGCTGGGCCAGGGCTTCCTCGCCTCCTCGCCCGACCTCATCACCTTCTCCTTCTGCATCCTCATGGCGCTCAATGTCACCTTCTCCAATGTGTGGGGCATCCTGCTCAAGGAGTGGAAGGGATGCTCGCCCCGCACCATTGCCGTGCTGGTGACGGGCCTGGTGATTCTCATCGTCAGCAGTTTCCTGCCGCAGATTATTGCATGACACATACATATATATATATATCAGTCAGAAAAAAACATGAAAAGTATTCTTGAAGGACGTCCCGGACTGGCAGCAGTCATCGACCAGGTGGCCGAGGTCACCGGCTACCTGTGGCAGAAGGGATGGGCCGAACGCAACGGTGGCAACATCACCGTCAATGTCACCGAGTTTATGGACGGGGAGTGCCAGGCCATGCCGGCCATTGCCCCCGCCAGGCAGATAGGCATGGTGCTGCCCATGCTCCGCGGAAAGTATTTCTATTGCAAGGGCACGGGCAAGCGCATGCGTGACCTCGCGCGCGACCCTATGGCCAACGGCTCCATCGTGCGCATCTGTGACGACTGTGCCAGCTACGAAATCATTGCCGACCAGCCCGTGGCCCCCACCAGCGAGCTGCCCACCCATCTGGCCCTGCAGAACCATCTGCTGGAGACCGGCAGTGTGTACAAGGCCACCCTCCACACCCATCCCATCGAACTGGTGGCCATGTCGCACATCCAGCGTTTCCTGCGCCCCGGCGAGATGACCCGTGTGCTGTGGAGCATGATACCCGAGACCCTGGCCTTTGCGCCCCTGGGCATCGGCATCGTGCCCTATGCCTTGCCTTCTTCCGTCAAGTTGGCCCAGGACACGCTCGAGCAAATCAAGACCCACGACGTGGTGCTCTGGGAAAAGCACGGCACCGTGGCTGTGGGCACCGACATCATGGATGCCTTCGACCAGACGGACGTGCTCTGCAAGGCCGCCAACATCTACATGTGTGCCCGCAACTTCGGCTCCGAGCCTGATGGCATGACCGAGGCCGACATGAAGGAAATCCAGGAGGTCTTCCAGCTGCCCACCAGCCGTCCCGTGTAGCCGGTTGTTCATCCGCCTCTTCTCCGTCTCCCGTGAGGCCCGATGACGACAGGGCGTGGGCTTCTGTGCCGGGTTTTTGCCGTCCCCTCGGGGCCTGGCCCGGACGGGAAGCCCCGGAAGGCTGACATAGCAAAACACAGGGCTCACGCCCTGTGTTTTCGTTTGTTTCCCCTGCCGGTCAGCTGGCCGGTCCATGCCCCATAATCTCTTCTATCTCAGCTTTCAGCTGGGCTGTGCGCCCCGATTTTCCAGCCAGGGCCCACAGGTCGCCAAAGTCTTTGAACCAACCGTAGCCCTCCAGCCGGGCATAGGCACTGTGCTCCTCCACGTGTATGCCCATTCCCTGTCCCTGGAGCCGCAGGTTCACAAGGAACTTCTGCCCGGCATCGTCCCTGTCGGGGAAGACATGCAGGCGGGGCACCACCTGGCCGCCAGCCGCCTCGCAAATTTGCCGAAGCAGCCCCTCCTTCTTCACGCTGTCCGCGCCAATGAAAGCCACCACGTGGCGAAATCCACATGTGCGCAGTGCCATCCAGTCGGTAGGCCCCTCGCAGACGACGATGGGCTGGCTGCCGTCATAGTCCTGCAGCGTGAACAGCCCCAGCAGCCCCAGCGGCTGGTCGGGCGCCACAATATACTTGTTGCGCTTACTGATATTCTTCACGCAAGCGCGCGCCTGCACGTTTATCAGGCAACCGCGCGCATCGCGCAAGGCAAAGAGCAGGCTGTCACCCAGAAAAAAGCTATTTCCTCTCTGAAAGAAGGCGGCACCCTGTGCCAGGCAGCCGATGTCCTGCATGCCCGTGAGTGCATCCATGTTGATGCAGCGATCCTCCAAAAAGGCCTCTACCACAGGGGTGAGCGTTTTCCGCGCCAGCAGGCCTTCTAGATGGGCTACGTCCAACGGGTAATGCCTCTCCTTGCGCGCAGGGGCGGTGCGGGTGAGGGGCATGAAGCCCCCACCCTCCAACCACTCGCACGCCTCCTGAAAATTCTTCCCCAGCACCTGCTTCACCAGGTCTATCACATCGCCGCGGGTACCGCAGCCAAAGCAGTGGAAATGATCATGATAGAGGTGGCACGAGGCTGTCCGTTCTTGGTGGAACGGGCAGCACACATTATTCTTAATTACCTGAAGCCCAAGTCGTTCTGCGGTGTCGCGCAGGTTGTGGCGCTCCTTGATTTTCTTGATTTCCATGTGGTTCATGGCTACGAAATTTTTCTGTGAACGTTACCTTCTGAAAGAATCATGTGGCTGGACCGCCACTGCGACAATCGCACCTTGGGCTCCGTCTTCATGCCCATTTTTTGCATCGCATATTTAAGGCTTTCGGTACTGAATTCTTCGGGTAGCATACTAAAAAGGTCCTTGCTCTTCTTGCCGCTGAAATCGCCCGTCTTCATGGCCGCTTCCATCTGCTCCCCCCAGTAGGCATAGGATGTCCTCAGCACATAGTCGGCCAGCCAGGTATAGAGCTCCCTCACTCTGCTGCGAATCCAGCGGTCCGAGCGAGTTTTTTTTGCGAAAAGCCGGTTGTCCACGTGGTACAGGTAAGAAAACAACATAGCACCGCGGAACCCTATCACCGAGGCGCGCCGGTACAGCGAATCATATGACCGCGTCTGATACTCAATGGCATTTTTTCGCTGGCTCTCGCACCAGCTTTCAATGGTAGGAAAGAGCCAGCGCATATCCTCCCAATGCTCGGGGCGCAATTCGTTTTCCGATTTGAAGGTCTCTTCCCAAAGGGCATCCAGCACGGCATCGACCTGCTGCATTCCTTCGGCGGTAACAGGTTGAATTCTTGGCGGTTTGGCACCGATTGGCTCGTCGATGAAGACCGGGATAATGCGGCTGGGTGTGCCTTGCTCTACCTGTCGCCGGTCGATGAGCTCTGCGATGCCAGAAGGGGTTGTACTGAGCAATAGATTAAGGCGGACCTCGACTCTCATGCTGGACGAATCCGCGTGCGCTCGATCGTTGCCGAACTTGGCCCCATAATCGAAACCACAGCGGAATACCTCCTGCATATTGCTCCAAGAACTTCGGTTGCTGGTGGCGAGGAGCGTTCCCTCCTCAGAAAAATAAAAGAAGGATAGATAGTCGTCATATCGCAGCTTCATATTTCCAGCACCCTTCTGAATCGAGGCTTGGCTTACGCTAGCTGTTAACATACGAAAAACAGAGCTGGGTGCGGCCATCTTCTCCCTCTCTTTGCTTGAGAGTTCCTTATAACGCTGGCACTTTATGCGCTCCGCATCATCTGAATCTTCCAGCTTTTTCATGATAGTTTCCTTAACGCGCCGTATGTAGCTTTTTCCAGAGGCCTGAGCGCCCACGACCATGACCTGGAACAGAGGTGCGTGCACCTCCTCACCAATAAAATACTTTGACCTCAGTCTGTCCGCGTATGCCGACACGCATGGAAGGGTCGCAAGCAGATATCGCTGCTTCCACACATCTCCATCTACGATGCTCAGCACGTACCTGAAAATAGCAGGAAAATCCGTGGGCTTGAAAGGTAGCAGACTTGGCCCTTTGGGCTCGTTTGATTGATAATTCATTTGAATACATTTTAGGTCGTGAAGAAAAAATATTTTTCCGCACATCGAAAAGCGCTGAAAACTTAATCGACAGCGCAAAGTTAAGTAGAATTTCTATCATCACCAAATTTTTTTGAAAGAAAAATGTTTTTCTGCTCATTTCCTCTTTTGTCGTGATTTTACCTCACGGTTAAATATCCTTTCGGAACGGTAGTCCGGCCGCCGGGTGTCCACGTAGGGGCGGGAACAGACAAGCCACTTCCGCATCGCTCGCTGTCATGGCGTGAAGGGGTATCCAAAGAGGGAAACAGATGTCTACTGGTGATAATAATAGTTATAAGAAAGGTTAAAAGTTAAATTTAACTTTTTGGGTATATCACCTGCGGATTGAAGGCCTTTGAGGGAAAGAGAGACAGTGTGTGTGCCCTCACGCGCGCGTACATACGCGTGTGTGCGTAATATGTATGTATTAATATATATATAATTATACCTGTATAATTATATATTCGCGCACGCGCGCGCGTACAAATTTTTCAACATACATCTATCCATATCCATGAGAGGATGAAATCCTCTTCCCTCTAGGGATAAATTTTCCTTTGAGGGAACATGAATGTTGCATTGGTACTAATACTAAAGTTAAACTTAACTTTTAACCTATTCCCTCATGGGTCCATGCGCTACAGACCTTCTTCGCCACGGTCTGCAGACCTTGGTGCCGGGGGGTCTGGGACCTCAGACCCGAGGGGTCCTAGTCCCCAGAAACGCCCCCCTCTGCAGCCCTGTGGAGATTTTCTGGAGAGACAAAAAAAAGTGGCCATAAATTTGCATTTCCCGAAAAAATGTTGTACCTTTGCAATGAATTAAGAACTAAACTTTAACTATGTATTGGTTATGATTAACTATTCTTTGACAATGCGTCCGGTCAACGCCAATCTGATCGAAATCAACCGCGCCAAGTCGCGCATCAACGCTGCCAAGGCAGCAGGTGAGGAACCCCAGGCCGAGGACATCGCCCTTGTGGCCACCGAGGTGCAGAAGGCCTTCGCACAGGCACAGTTTGCCGAGGTGATGACCATCGAGAAGTTTGCCCGCCACATCGCCGACCACGGCTGTGTGTACAGCCGCGCCGACATCTCGGCCATCCTCTACATGGCCGTGGACTGCATGCGCGAGCAGCTGCTCGACGGCAAGAAAATCCGGCTGGGCGACCTGGGCGACTTCAGCGTGAACATCACCAGCCGCGGTGCCGACTCCACTGCCCTGTTCACCACCCAGTACATCACGGGCCTCAACGTGCAGTGGGACTGCGGGCCGCAGTTCCGCAACCTGATGGCCGAGGCCGAGTTCCAGCTGGTGCCCACGCGCGCCCAGCAGGCGGCTCTCATCCGCGCCATCCGCTCGGGCTCCGTCGTGGCCGAGGACCCCTCCGACACGCAGCAGCCCTCCGACACGCAGGAGCCCTCCGACAGCGGCAGTGACAACGCAGGCGGCGGCAGTGACGGTGGTTCCGACGGCGGTGACGGTGGTTCCGGCGATGGTCCTTCATTCACCTAACCGCCCCGCGCGCGCCACACACCCTCTCCTTCATTCCCCGCACAGGTGTTTCCGCAAAAGGACCCTCGTGCGGGGTTTGTTTGTCCGTTTCACAACGATTCCAGAACCTGACTTCTTCGTATGGAGAATTGGATACGATGAAACTGTCCAGGACGATGTCCGGGTCGTTGAGCCTGGGTTCAATCTCGCTTTTCAGCAGCTTGTATAATTGTATCTTGGGGTCCTCAAATCCCCGGATGTTCCTCAGCCCTTTGGGGTCGACGAACGACACACGCTGCTTCTTGCAGTTTCGCCGGCTGCTTTGTTTTCTTCTTTGCCATGATGATTTGATTCTATCAGAACTCTTTCAGATAGTTTGTAACTTGATTTTCTAATTGAGGAAGATCATTTTGTATCACGTCCCAAATCACCGTATTGTCAACTTGAAAATATTCGTGAACAATATAGTTTCTCATGCCAGTTATCAGTTTCCATTGTGTATCTGGATGCTCACTTTTGAATTCATTTGTCAGAAGATTAGCTGCCTCTCCAATAATCTCAATGTTCTTTACCACGGCATAGTACATCATGTCGTCTTTCACTAAATCATCAAAGCGTTTTCCTAGAGTATAACGTTTGATTCTTTCAATTGCTTGAACGATATGCTCCAGCCTGATTATGTCTTTACTCGCTTCTCTCATAAATTAGTATCTTGTCCTTTTCAGATGATTCTTGAGCAAATGGAAGCAGTGTTCCTTCCGACACCAGGTCCACCTTGCGTCCTAAAAGTTCTTCCAGGTCGTTCCACATTCCAAAGAATTTCAGCCCTATGGGACGACTTTTGTCCAGAAGCACGATGATGTCTACATCGCTGTCTGGCGTCTGCTCATTACGGGAAAAAGACCCGAACAGCCATGCCTTCAGGACTGGTTGCGTCTTGAAGTAGTCTGCCACTGTGGTTTTAATCATATTTGTTGTCATCATGCAAAGAAGTTATATATCCGCTGCAAAAATACGAAAAAAAACAATAACTCAAAGGAAAATCAGAATTTATTCCGTTTCAAACATACGTTTTGTGAATTCTTCTTCGATCAGCACCACTTTCCAGAGGTCTCCACCATAAGGATACAGGGCGAAACATTTTCATATCCCCCTGCCGTATGGGGAGTTGTCTGTGGTGACTCTCGTGTTCAGGGGATGTCGGCCTGTGGCATTTGGCTTTTGTATGTGTGCTCGGAAACGACCGTGTCAAAGCCTCCCACATTCTCGCCCTCATGGGTGTTGATGCCAGTGTACCGGAGCGAGGCGTCCTCATAGCGCTTGAATTTGTACACGGCATCGTTCATCAGTTCGCGGTTGAACACCCCGAGCGAGACGAGCAGGTCAAAATCGGACAGCGAGAGCCCCGTGACCTTGCGGAACAGTTCAGGCTCGAGCTGGTGGATGACATCGTAGAGGGTGTATTCGCGATAGTCGGTGAGATACATGAAAACCGGTATGCGCGTAGCAAACTTGATGAGCTTCTGCTGTATCTCCTTGCGCTTCGACTTGTATTCCTTCTCCTCGGCAGTAAGTTCCCTCTTCTCCTTAGCCGTCATGTTGTCGCCTTTCTCTTTTTTTGCCTTCTTCACCGCCTCCGACTTGTTGATGATGGTCTCTATGTCCTTGTTGAGCGCGCGGAATCCCTCGATGTTCATCAAGGCCTTCATGGCCTCGGGACTTGTCAGCAGCCGGCTGAGCGTACCATTATCCACATTCACGAGCAAGGCACTCTCCCACCTGCGTGCGAGCAGCGTGGCCGTGGTGCCCGACATGGCCATGTCCAGGATGCCGGCCGCATCTATCTGCTTCATGCTTGACCCGTCGTAGGCAAGGATAGGCAGGTATTTGATGAAGTCGTTCACCTTCTGCTCGGGGTTATGATTGTCAACGCTCAGCCGGCAGCTGTATTCCGCCACTTGTCGCAAGGCCCGGTTGGGGGCGAAGTCAAACACGTAGCAAAGCGGTTTGAGCACCACCTCCTCTCCCCATTCGTCGCGCATGGTCCATGGTGACTGCACACGGAATGCCGCCTGGAAATAGGTTTCGGGAGAGGCTGAGTTGCGGAGCATGAAGATGCCTGTCCATGGCTTCACCGTAACGCCAGTGGACAGCTTGCCACACGAGAGCGTGATGGTGCAGTCTTCCTGAGGGTTGCACATACCGGCATAAACGGGATTGACGGCGTCGGCTCCCATGCCGGCCTCATTGCCTGCTGCCACGATTATCTTGTATCTGCCGAAGAACCTACGGTTGACTGGTTTCTCCAGCAGTCTCTTCATTGCCTTGCATGCTGCCACGCTTGGGAGGAACCAGTAGGTGTGGCGCAGATAGTCGAGCAGGCGGGCATCGGAGAACGGCATCGGCGGCTTCTCACCCGCTAGCTTCAGGTCGCTCACTACATTCTCAATGTATGCGCCATGAATGATGTCAACCCACTTCTGCACATATTCCTCATGGACAAACGTGTCGTCTTCGGCACTGAAAAAGCTGTTAAGGTCAAACTCGCAGAATTCTCCTTGTTCGGCAATCTCCCGAATCTTGTCGGGCAGTTGATAGGTGAGCATCACCATCTTCGGCAACGAAAGATAGGGATTCCTGCCCTTGCTGTTGTCCCATCCGTACTTGGCACACTGCTCGTCGGAATAGGTCCAGTTGTAAATCTGTTCCTCGATAAACTCCCCGCTGGCGATGGCACGGAAAGGAGTGCCTGAGAGATAGAGATAATGCCTTGTTTTGAGAGGCATCAATCCCTCGTCGAAAGCCTCCCTTGCTTCCATTTCCTTCTTTGATGCGGCATCCTCTGCATAGATATTCCGTGTCTCCTCGGCTATGCTTGTGGCAATGTCTTGCTTGTTGTAGTAGTCCTTTGCATTTTTCCCCCATGCCCCGAAGTGGTATTCGTCCAGGATGATGCAGTCCCATTGCACCTGCTGTACCCATTCGTTGGTGGCTTTGATGCCGCCTGCGCTGTTGGTGCCCAGCACGTCCTGAAACGATGCGAAGCAAACAAATCTCTCTGACATGTCAACACTGTTAAACTCCCTGTTCTCCTGCTTCTCAACAAACGTCCAGCCTTCGAAGTCTTTGTGCGTGAACAGGTCTTCCTTCCATGCAGTCTTCACAGCAGGCTTAAAAGTTAACACAAGCACATGCTTCCATTTCATGCGCAGGGCCAGCTGATAGGCCGTGA
This sequence comes from uncultured Prevotellaceae bacterium, assembly GCA_945865175.1. Classification (GTDB taxonomy): domain Bacteria; phylum Bacteroidota; class Bacteroidia; order Bacteroidales; family Bacteroidaceae; genus Physcousia. The sequence continues at coordinate 99,816 of CAMBDA010000004.1, forward strand.
AGGTCTTGCCAAAGCGCATCTTGGCATTCCAGAGGAAGTGGGCGGTAAGGCCTTCGTTGGCTTTGTCGGCCGCAAATGACTCGAAATATGCCGCAGTCCTGCTGACGGCCTCATCCTGCTCGGGCCGCATCTTGAAGTCCTCCGTGCGCTGAAGCATAGTTGTCTCGTTGTTTCTCACCGCCTCGATAGCCCTTTCCACCTCTCGTGTGCCACATGTGAACCACTCGCCTTCGGGATTTTGAATATTTGCACCTCGAAGCACCCTGTGCACAGCCTTGTCGCTGAACACCGAACCGTCCTGGCGCATGGCTGGACGGATGAGTTCCACCTTCCACGACTGTCCCGGAACAAGCGTAGGGTAATGTTCTTTCATTCGCACTTCGACACTTCGGGCAGTGAAGCCCACCTTCAGCATTCCGGGGAATCGCGTGTCGGAATAGGCATAGATGATAGGCCTTTCCTCCACCTGTTTTTGGAGCAAGTTTGTTGTTGCCATAATCGTATTATTCCATTGGACGAATCATAGATTCAATAAATGCAATCTCCTTCTCGTCCAGGCCGTATTTCGCGTAGAGCATTTCGTCGGTCCAGGGGTGGGAGAAGTCTTGGAGGGGGACGAGATCAAAAGTCCTATTCGATACATCTGGTGAGACTATTGTTGGTTGACAAAGAAATCGCACGAATTTTGTTTTGATATAACTCATACAGTTGTTTGCTTCTTCTTCGTCTACAAATGCATCAATAACAACATAAGACTCTGTAACGACAGAATTTGGTTCTGCTACGAATGTTTGTGACATTCTTAATACTTGGCCATTATCTTCTTCTGGGACGGATGTTGAGCGCGAAGTTACAACTTTCCAATAATTCAGATATTCAACATTCTTTATTATTTGATTCCGTCTTACATAGGCAAATCCTCTTTTATCTTTTTTTGTATATAACTTTATTTCGCCATTCTGTTCAAAATCCATAAAGTTCGTTCTAAATCCAAATGGTTTTTGCGACCAAACTTTTGAAGATAACATTATATTATTCACACGCAAAACTTTTTCAACAACATTACGTGCGATGTTGTCTCGAATGAAGAAATCCAATCCAAACTCTAACTTTTTCCTTGTTATTGGTTCTTCTTCATGTGAAGTATAGAGTATCTCATTTGATGAATAATACTTTTCCCATTTGAAATAACATACTCCTCCACCAGCTCTTATTCCTGGAAAACAATCAGCACCTCGTTTATAATCATATATAAAGCTTACATGTCCGTCGCCAAGCATTATATCTCGAAATTCTTTTAAGTATCTTCCACCACAATACCAACGAGATGGGATAATCATTAGTAAGTAATTCGGATTTAATTTTTGCGCCTGTAAAGCAAAAAGATGATATATTGGAGTAGCGCTGTTTTTGTTCCCTCCATCACTCATCTGATACGGCGGATTACCTATAATAACATCAAATTTCATATTTTTCGGGAATAATGTTTCAGGATTATCTGTGTGAATAAACTGATAGGCATACTGTTCTGACTCATAGCCTCGGTCGTAGACTTCCTTGCTGGCACCACAGTATTTACACTTGCCATTGACCCATGTGTGACGGAGGGCCTTGTAGAAGACATGCCCTTGCTCATCGTCGAAATAGCTGACGCTATGCTGGCTGCTGGCACTCCTGCTGCAATAGAGCGTGCGGCGGCTCAGCAACGATGTCAGTTCTGTCAGGGCGATGCCATACACCTGATGGTGCATGATATGGTCGATACGCTTCTGACGATTGGGTATCTGACGGGCCAGGCCGCGGTCGAGCCGCTTCACTATCTCACGCAGAAACACGCCCGACTTGCAGAAAGGGTCGAGAAAGGTGGCCGAAGGGTTGCCAAATAGTTCCTGGGGAAGCATGTCCAGCATCTGGTTGGCCAGCACGGGCGGGGTGAACACCTCATCGTTGCTCAGATTGGCGATGCAGTTGAGCACATCGGGATTGTATGCCTTATTCACCATAGGACTGAGGATTGAGTTTCAGGAAATGGACGGGCGGAAACGTCTGGCAGGGCATGTCGGAGAAAAAGTCTCCTCCCCTATTGCCAGCCACCAGATAGCTGAACTCATAGTCTCTGCGGTTCATCATTCCGCCTCCAAGCAGACTCCATTCCGAGATGATTATCCACTCCTTGGGATTGTCCACACGATGGTATGTGAGCGCATTGCCTATGATGACGTTCTTGCCAAGGAGGTAACGGATGCTGTCCATACATTCCTGCTTCACATTGTCGACATAGAGCGCATGATACTCGTCATGGAAAATCTTGAAAAGCCGCTCACGACAGGTGGTGGCATTGTCGGGCAACAGCTCGATGCCATAGATGCTGCTGACGGCAAGCACCGCATTCTTTTCGTATTCCAGTTGAGTGTTCTTGCCCTGCTCCACGAGGCTGCGGCACACACGCAGCTTCCTGCGGAGAATCTCCGCAAGGAAATTGCCGTCGCCACATGCCGGTTCCAGGAAACGGCTGTCGATGCGCTCCGTCTCGTGCCTAACGAGGTCGAGCATGGCATTCACCTCTCTTTCGTTGGTGAACACTTCGCCATGCTGCTGCACCCGTTCCCGCGATTTTACTTGTTTTGCCTTAGGTGTAATCATAAAAAACGTATGCCAAATGATAGTAAGCAAAAACCATCCTACTATCATCTGGCATATCGGGTCGGTATATGACATCCGCCCCTGGCACACACAGACAGGCACAAAAAGAGGGTGCAAGCGCCTTCTTACGGTGTTCCGGGGCTAAGCGTCGGATTCTTATGGACCCCATCCAAGAATAAGAATTATGCCTACACCCATTGCTGGGTGCAAACATCTTCTATCTTCATTCTTGGACCGGCCTTTTAATCCTGACGCATGTATATACGCCTAAGCCAACGTTTTCGTTAAGCCAAATGGGCAAAGCAAGTTTACTTGCCCTTTGCCATGGCGAGAAAACGAAGGCGAAGCCAACCATCATTGATGTGGTCATTTATCCATGAGTTAAGTTTCCGACGCTTATTCAGGAACACCACAATGATAGTCTGATGTTGCTATATGTCAATAAGTAATGCTGCCCGGGGCCCCTGCTCGCCTCTTCCCCCACGCCTGGAGGCTTCATCGGCGGCAGACGGCCGGACAACTCTTTTCTTCTTTCACTTGCGCAGCTTTCTGGCCTTCACGCCGGTGAAGGTCATCTTCACGGGGCGGATGGTGCCGTCGGCATTGAAATGGAGGCGGTCGATGCAGGTGACACGGCTGTTGCCGTCGGTCTCGCTCAGCGGGCGACGGTGGTAGATGATGTAGTACTCGTCCTTGCCGGGCACCTGGATGACGGAGTGGTGTCCGGCACCGGTGGCCACCTCGGGGTCCTGCTGCAGTATCTTGCCGATGCGGCGGAAGGGGCCCTTGGGGCTGTCGGCTATGGCATAGGCCACGCAATAGTCGGGGCCTGTCCATCCACCCTCGCTCCACATGAAATAGTACTTGCCGCCGCGCTTCATCATGAACGGGCCTTCCACATAGCTCTCGCTGGGCGTCACTTCGTGGAACTTCTGCCCGTCCTCCCAGGGCACGATGCTCAGGAGGTCGTCGCTCAGCTTGCACATGTTGCAGTGGCGCCAGCCGCCGTAGTACATGTAGTACTGCCCGTCGTCGTCGCGGAACACGAACTGGTCGATGGGCTGGGCTCCGTTCACTATCTCTCCGATGAGCGGACGGCCCAGTGCGTCCTTGTAGGGGCCTTCGGGCTTGTCGCTCACGGCCACACCTATGCCGCCTATCTCGCCTTCGTGCACGTCATTGGCACCGAAGAACAGATAGTAGCGGCCGTCCTTCTCCAGAATGGCGGGTGCCCACAGGGCCTGGCGCAGCCAGGGGATGTTCTTCTGCTCCAGCACACGCTCGTGCTTGGTCCATGTCACCAGGTCGCGGCTGGAAAAGGCATCGAAGAACAGCTGGTCCTTGAAGGGCGCGCTGTAGGTGGGGAACACCCAGTAGCGTCCGTCCATCACCGTGCCTTCGGGGTCGGCATACCACCCCGGGAAGATGGGGTTCCCGCTCTCTTTCTTCTTCTTGGCCTGCGCCTGGCCACCCATGCAGAGGAGGGCAGCCAGGCCAAGCATACAACAGGTTATACGTTTGTTCATCAGTTCTTGAAACTATGGATGGGCGCGGGAATGCGTCCCTTGCGGTTAATGAATGCTTCGCAGCTGTAGGGGTTGACGGGCATCACGGGGGCATAGCCCAGCAGGCCGCCGAACTCTACAGTGTCGCCCACGGTCTTGCCGATGACGGGGATGATGCGCACGGCGGTGGTCTTCTGGTTGACCATGCCGATGGCGGCCTCGTCGGCAATGATGCCGCTGATGGTGGTGGCAGGCGTGTCGCCGGGGATGGCAATCATGTCCAGGCCCACGGAGCACACACAGGTCATGGCCTCGAGCTTCTCCAGTGTGAGGGCACCGCACTCCACGGCGTCAATCATGCCCTGGTCTTCGCTGACGGGGATGAAGGCACCGCTGAGGCCGCCCACATAGCTGCTGGCCATCACGCCGCCCTTCTTCACCTGGTCGTTGAGCAGGGCCAGTGCGGCCGTGGTGCCGGGTGCGCCTGCACGCTCCAGTCCTATCTCGCAGAGAATGTCGGCCACAGAGTCGCCCACGGCAGGCGTGGGGGCCAGGCTGAGGTCGATGATGCCGAAGGGGATGCCCAGACGGCGGCTGGCCTCCTGTGCCACGTACTGGCCCACACGGGTAATCTTGAAGGCGGTCTTCTTGATGGTCTCGCACAGCACCTCAAAGCTTTCGCCGTGGATGCTCTTGAGCACATGGTGCACCACACCGGGGCCGCTCACGCCCACATTGATGATGGCATCGGCCTCGCTCACACCGTGGAAGGCACCGGCCATGAAGGGGTTGTCGTCGGGGGCATTGCACAGCACCACCAGCTTGCCGCAGCCCAGCGAGTCGTTGTCGCGGGTGGCCTCGGCGGTCGCCTTGATGGTTTCGCCCATCAGGCGCACGGCATCCATGTTGATGCCCGTCTTGGTGCTGCCCACGTTCACACTGGAGCAGATGCGCTCGGTCACGCGCATGGCCTCGGGGATGCTGCGGATGAGCAGTTCGTCGGCACGTGTCATGCCCTTGCTCACCACGGCGCTGTAGCCGCCCAGGAAGTTGATGCCCACCTCCTTGGCGGCAGCGTCCAGTGTCTGGGCGATGCGCACGAAGTCGGCAGGTGTGTGGCAGCATGCACCGCCCACCAGGCTGATGGGTGTGATGCTCACGCGCTTGTTCACGATGGGAATGCCTATCTCGCGGCTGATGTCCTCGCCCACAGCCACCAGGTCGCGGGCCAGCGAGGTAATCTTGTCATATATCTTCTTGCAGCATACGTCCAGGTCGCGGTCGGCACATTCCAGCAGGTTGATGCCCATGGTGATGGTGCGCACGTCCAGGGTCTCCTCTTCCACCATTCTGTTGGTTTCGAGGACTTCGTTCATGTTAATCATAATCGTAGGTGGGGGTTACGGGAGTTTAAATACGGTGCATCTTCTCAAAGATTTCCTCTCTCTGGCACTTTATCTGCACGCCCAGGGCATCGCCCTCGGACTCCAGGTCGCTGGCCATCTCGGCAAAGGGCTTTGCCAGGTTGGTGGTGTCCACTATCATCATCATCGTGAAGTAGCCCTGCACGATGGTCTGGGAAATGTCCAGGATGTTGATTTTGTTGTCTGCCAGATAAGTGCATACACGGGCGATGATACCTGTGGTGTCCTTGCCCACAACTGAAATAATAGTCTTTTCCATGTGTGTTCGTGTTAGTTGGGATGTGAATAATTATATATGTTGTTCATTGTTTTGCTCTGTATGTGAGTGTGGGTACACTAGGGGTGCGCATAGGTGCCTCCTATCCATTCGGTGGCGGGCTCTTCCTGGAGCAGCAGGTGCCATTCCAGGGGGCGCTCTTCATCGTCCATCACCACTACTACGGGGCCTTCCACTATCTGGCCGTCGTCCAGTATCATTCTGTTATAGGCTTTACGCTTCATGTTTGTATCTGTTTTGTTAGGGGGGGGGCAATGGGAATCACTTGCGGCGCACGGGCGTGTTCAGACGGCGCGCGGGGCGCAGGTTGGGGTTGAGGGGCTTCTCCTTGATTACCCTTATGCGCTTGTCGCGCGGCTGGGCGTCGCGCATCTCTGCCGGTGACAGGCGGTGGCGCACAGGCTGCATGTCGGTGAGGGTGTCGTCCTGCAGGGTGTCGGCCTGCAGGGTGTCGGCCTCCACGACGGCCACTTGCCGGGCATGCTGGCGGTGGAAACGCACGAGGGCGATATTGCGCAGCAGGAGCATCCGGTACTGGCTTTCGCCCACGCTCTTGATGGGCAGGTACACGAAGCCGGAGACAGAACGGATGTCGAGCGTGTCCTGGGCATCGCGCGGAGCCACACGCACCTCCACCTTGTTGCCGCCGCCATAGACCATCTGGTCCTGACAGGCACAGCTACCGTCGGCATAGCGCACCAGCAGCTGCACAAAGGCATCCGTGCGGCTGCCCTGGGTGACATAGAGGGGCTCCATGCTCCACATGAAGCTGTCGCCCACGTGGAAGGTGGTGTCCACCTGGAGCGAGAAGGTGAAGAGGTTGTCCAGGGTAGTGGGGCGGAGCACCACAGCCTTGCGCCCCGACCATATATTGGCCGTATCGCCGTCGGCCGAGAGCTCGTGGTACTTGGTTTCCGTGGGTGCCTCCACACCCATCACCACGGCATTGGCCTCGATGCGTCGCATCACCACGTCATAGATGCGGTTGAGGTCCTCGGCATGTTCGCAGTAGTAGATCATCGACGAGTCGAACTCGGCCTCTGTGATGCGGTGCTTGCGGAAGACGGCCTGTGTGTAGGCGTAGCGCAGTTCCTCGGTGGATTCCTGCCCCTCGGCCATGCCCTGTGCCAGATGGAAGTCGACCAGCACAGCGGCCATACGGCCCTCGGAGAGCACTCCCTTGGGCTTGGACGGCTTGCAGGAGAGTGTCAGCAGAAGGGGACAAAGCCACCACAGGACATGCACACTTCGTTTCATCCGGATATGCGTTTATGGTAAAACAATACCAGCGCCACTATGCCGCACGAGATGCAGGCATCCGCAAAGTTGAAGATGGGGCTGAAGAAGATGAAATGGTTGCCGCCCAGCAGGGGAAGCCATGAGGGCCAGTCCCATTCCACCAGCGGGAAGTAGAACATGTCCACCACGCGGCCTTGCATGAGGGTCTCATAGCCCTCGCCCCAGGGCACGAACTCGGCACGGAGCGGTGCGGGCGGATTATTGAACACCATGCCGTAGAAGAGGCAGTCGATGATGTTGCCGGCGGCACCGGCCATCACCAGCACCAGGCAGATGAGGTAGCCCCAGGGCATACCCTTCCTTATCTGGCGGCCCACATACCAGGCCAGGAACACCACGGCCACGATGCGGAACGAGGTGAGGAGATACTTGTCCATAATCTCCATACCGAAAGCCATGCCGCGGTTTTCGGTAAAGAGGATATAAAACCAGTCGGTGACCCTGATGCTCTGGTGGAGATACATACCCGTCTTCACGGCTATCTTTATCCATTGGTCCACCGCCAGAATCAGCAGGGTCATCCACACTGTGGTGAGCGCTTGCGCTTTTTTTGTCTGCATTACCTGTTTATTAATTAATGTATAGGGGGGGCCTCACGTGCTCATCTGCGTCGGTCGCGCTGCTGCTTGGCCTCGATGCTCAGGGTGGCATGGGGCACAGCACGCAGGCGTTCCTTAGGGATGAGCTTGCCCGTCTCCCGGCAGATGCCGTAGGTCTTGTTGTCGATTCTCACGAGGGCAGCCTTCAGCCCCTGCACAAACTTCTGAGCCCGGAGCACCATATTCATGAGGGTTTCCTTGCTCTGCAGACTGCTGCCTTCTTCCAGGGTGTGATAGGTGGGCAGTGTTTCGTCGGTCTCGCTCTCGTCATGTGCATTGAGCTGCTCCATGAGCGAATCGTAGTCATGCTGGGCCACCTCCAGGCGCGCCAGCACAATCTTGCGGAACTCTTCCAGTTCCTCATCGGAATAGCGTACTTTGGGTTCTTCCATTGTTGTAAGGGTTTATGTGAAAAATGGATTCTCTTCTCTATACATTATATATTATATGTATTGTATGGTCACTTCTTCTCGATGCAGAACGGCACCTCGGCGGTCTCCAGCTCCACCTTGCCTTCGTAGCCACCCTCGGGCAGTGTGTCCACGGCCAGCACCTCATCGGCCAGCACCTGGGCGGCCACATAGTCGCGGAAGCCCTGCAGGGCCTCGTCGGTGGCAGGATGGTGCAGCAGGCTCACACGGATGCGGTCGGTGATTTCCAGTCCGCTTTCCTTGCGCAGTGTCTGGATGCGCTTCACTATCTCGCGGGCTACGCCTTCGTTGCGCAGCTGGTCGGTAATCTGGATGTCCAGGGCCACGGTGAGGCTGCCCTCGTTGGCCACGGTCCAGCCCGGGATGTCCTCGCTGAAGATTTCCACGTCGGCATTCTCGATGGTGGCCACTGTGCCGTCGGCCAGGGTCACGTCCACACTGCCCTGTTCCAGGCGTGTGATGTCGTCCTGCGACAGGGCTGCCACCGCATCGGCCACGCTCTTCATGAGCTTGCCAAACTTCTTGCCCATGACACGGAAGTTGCACTTCACCTTCTTCACCAGCACACCGCCGGCATCCACAAACTCCAGTTCCTTCACGTTCACCTCGTCCAGGATGAGCTGCTGCATGGCTTCGATGCGTCCGCGCTGGGCGGCGTCGATGGCCGGAATGGCTATCTTTTGCAGGGGCTGGCGCACGATGATGTGCTCCTTCTTGCGCAGGCTCAGCACCATGCTGGTGAGCTGCTGTGCCAGCTGCATGCGCAATTCCTGTTCACGGTCGATGAGCGACGCGTCGGCGGTGGGGAAGGTGCTCAGATGCACGCTCTGCGACGCACGGCCGATGCCCTCCTGCAGGTCGCGGTAGAGGCGGTCGGCATAGTAGGGGGCGATGGGGGCCATCAGCTTGGCCACTGTCTCCAGACAGGTGTACAGCGTCTGGTAGGCACTCAGTTTGTCGGTGCTCATGGCCGAACCCCAGAAACGCTTGCGGCTCAGGCGCACGAACCAGTTGCTCACGTTGTCCACTACAAAGTTCTGTATCAGGCGGCCCGCACGCGTGGGCTCGTAGTCCTCATAGCAGGCCTCCACCTCACGCACCAGGCTGTTGAGGCTGCTCAGCATCCAGCGGTCCATCTCGGGACGGTCGGCGGCTTCCACATCGGGCTCCTCGTAGTGCCATCCGTCCACGTTGGCATACATCGACAGGAAGGAATAGGTCTGGAACAGCTTGCCGAAGAAGCTGCGGGTCACCTCCTTCACGCCCTCGGTGTCGAACTTGAGGTTGTCCCAGGGGGCGCTGTTGGTAATCATGTACCAGCGTACGGCATCCGAGCCAAATTCCTCAATGGCCCCAAAGGGGTCCACGGCATTGCCCAGGCGCTTGGACATCTTCTGTCCGTTCTTGTCGAGCACCAGTCCGTTGGAGATGACGGCCTTGTAGGCCACCGAGTCGAACACCATGGTGGCAATGGCATGCAGGGTGAAGAACCATCCGCGTGTCTGGTCCACGCCCTCTGCGATGAAGTCGGCGGGGTAGCACACGCCGTTGTCCAGCAGGGCCTTGTTCTCGAACGGGTAGTGTATCTGGGCATAGGGCATGGCACCGCTGTCAAACCATACGTCAATCAGGTCCAGTTCGCGGGTGAGCACCGAACCCTGCGGGCCCACCAGCCTGATGTCGTCCACATAGGGGCGGTGCAGGTCGATGCGGTCATAGTTCTCCTGGCTCATGTCGCCGGGCACGAAGCCCTTCTCCTTCAGGGGGTTTGCCGGCATCACACCCGCTGCCACGGCTTTCTCTATCTCGTTGTAGAGCTCTTCCACACTGCCTATGCACACTTCCTCCCGGGTGTCTCGGTTGCGCCAGATGGGAAGCGGTGTGCCCCAGTAGCGGCTGCGGCTGAGGTTCCAGTCGTTGAGATTCTCCAGCCATTTGCCGAAGCGTCCGGTTCCTGTGCTTTCGGGTTTCCAGTTGATGGTGCGGTTGAGCGTGATCATGCGGTCCTTCACGGCTGTGCTGCGGATAAACCAGCTGTCGAGCGGATAGTAGAGCACGGGCTTGTCGGTGCGCCAGCAATGGGGATAGTTGTGCACGTGCTTCTCGATGCGGAAGGCCGTGCCCTCGCGCTTCATCTCCATGCAGAGCACGATGTTCAGGTCCTCGTCCTTGGCGGCTGCCTTTTCGTCATACTTGCCGTCGGGGTTGTACTTGGGGTCATAGGCGTTCTTCACATAGTCGCCGGCATGGTGCCAGTAGCTTTCGTCCACGCAACGCTCCACAAAGGTGGGGTCCATGTCCTCGCGCACGAAATACTTGCCGGTGAAGTCGACCATCGGGCGTGTGTCGCCGGCCTTGTCCACCACAAAGAGGCTGGGAATGCCTGCGGCCTTGGCCACACGGGCGTCGTCGGCACCAAAGGTGGGGGCGATGTGTACGATACCCGTACCGTCGTCGGTGGTCACATAGTCGCCGGGAATGATGCGGAAGGCTTCGGCCTCGCGCACCACCACCTCGCCGTCCACCAGCTCACAGGGTTTCACCCAGGGCATCAGCTGACGGTAATGCAGGCCCACCAGGTCGCTGCCCTTTCCGCGCCACAGAATCTGGGCGGGCTGTTCCTCGGTGGGTTTCAGATAGCCGGCCACAGCGGCCTCGGCCATGATGTAGACGGCCTTTTCGCCGCTGTATTTGTTTTCGGCCACGACGGCCACATAGTCTATGCCGGGGCCCACACAGAGGGCGGTGTTGCTGGGAAGGGTCCAGGGGGTGGTGGTCCAGGCCAGCACGTACACGGGCAGGCCCTGGGCATCCAGTCCGGCCAGGGCATCCGTCAGGCTGAACTGTGCCGTCACGGTGGTGTCCTTCACATCGCGGTAGCAGCCGGGCTGGTTCAGTTCGTGGCTGCTCAGGCCCGTACCTGCGGCAGGGCTGTAGGGCTGGATGGTGTAGCCCTTGTAGAGGAGGTCCTTCTGATAGAGTTGCTTCAGCAGCCACCACAGGGTCTCGATGTATTTGTTGTCATAGGTGATATAGGGATGTTCCATGTCCACCCAGTAGCCCATCTTGTGGCTCAGGTCGGTCCATTCGCTGGTGTACATCATCACGTTCTGGCGGCAGCGCTGGTTGTATTCCTCGATACTGATGGTCTTGCCGATGTCTTCCTTGGTGATGCCCAGTTCCTTCTCCACGCCCAGTTCCACGGGCAGTCCGTGGGTGTCCCATCCGGCCTTGCGCAACACCTGGTAGCCCTTCATGGTCTTGAAGCGGCAGAAGGTGTCCTTGATACTGCGGGCCAGTACGTGGTGAATGCCAGGATGGCCGTTAGCCGATGGAGGACCTTCGAAGAAGATAAACGAAGGGCATCCTTCACGTTCTGTAATACTTCTGTGGAACACATCTTCCTGGTCCCACTGTTTCAGCACTTCCTTATTCACCTCCGAGAGGTTGAGTTGGTTGCGTGATGCAAATCTATTGCTCATATTCTTAAATTACGCTTTGTTGCAGTTTTTTGATGTGCAAAATTATAAAAAAGCGAGCAAACTACCTAATATTGTACCTTATTTTATGAAAATTCCCTCGGATATGATATTCAATCTGACCCCACAGGCCCGGGAAAAGGCGAAACATTTTCGTATGAAACCTGAATACACCTACCTTGCCAATGAATGTTTCATATCAGAACAAGCATACAAATATTTCTGCAAAAAACACACAATCTGTTGGCAGAGTGAGATAAAACACCTATCTTTGTGGCCGAATCAACAACCGAAGCCCGTATTGTTTTATGAAACATCATCTGCTATCCATGGCCGCATTCCTCGCAATGTCCGCCTCTGCCCAGGAAATCGAGTTCTTCACGCCCGCCATCGTGCACGTAGTGAAAACGCCGGACGGCACAGTGCCCGACAGACAGAGTCTGGTGGTAACGGCCAAGCCCGGCAAGGTGGCCGTTTCCGTCACCGACAAAGGCCACGTGCGTACCTACAAGTCCAAACAACTGACCGTTGTCGTAGACCGCCAGCTGCAAAAGGTCTCCTTCCTTACACCCGACGGCACCACGCTGCTGGCCGAAGGCAGCCACAGCCTTAGGCCCATCACGGAAGGCATAGACAAGGGGCACTATCAGGTGGGCCAGACCTTTGTGCTGGACACCGACGAACCCATCTACGGCCTGGGCATGATGCAGCACGGAAAGATGAACCTGCGCGGCGAGCACCGCAAGATGCAGCAGTCCAATCTGGAGGACTATGCCCATTTCTTCCAGAGCATCAAGGGCTACGGTGTGTACTGGGACAACTACTCCCCCACCATGGTCAGCGACGACAAGGTGTTTGCGCTGGAAAGCCAGGTGGGACAATGCGTGGACTACTATTTCATGTATGGCGGCAATGCAGATGGTGTCATCAGCCAGATGCGCCACCTGTCGGGCCAGGTGCCCATGCTGCCGCTGTGGACCTACGGCTTCCACCAAAGCCGCGAACGCTACAAGTCGCAGGACGAACTGCTGCAAGTGCTCCGCACCTACCGGCAAACGGGTGTGCCCCTCGACGGCATCATCCAGGACTGGCAATACTGGGGCAGCAACTACAACTGGAATGCCATGGAGTTCATCAACCCCGACTTCGGTAACGCCCAGGGCATGATTGACGAGGTGCACCGCCAGGGAGCCCACCTGGAACTGAGCATCTGGGCCTCCTTTGGCCCCCACACCAAGCCCTACAAGGAACTTGCCGACAAGAAGCTGCTGTTCCATTTCAACACATGGCCGCAGTCGGGCCTGCCACAGTGGCCGCCGCGGACCGACTATCCCTCGGGTGTGCGTGTGTATGACTGCTACTCGGAAGAGGCACGCGACATCTACTGGAAACACCTCTCGCAGCTCCATCGGATGGGCGTGGACGGCTGGTGGATGGACTCCACCGACCCCGACCATCACGACTACAAGGAATCGGACCTGGACGAGCCGTGTGCTATGGGCAGCTGGCGTTCGGTGCGCAATGTCTTCCCGCTGATGACAGTGGGCGGGGTGGACAGCCACCAGCGGGCATGCGACTCGGTAAAGCGCCCGTTCATCCTCACCCGTTCCTTCTTTGCCGGACAGCAACGCTATGGAGCCTGCACCTGGAGCGGCGACGTGAACAGTTCGTGGGAGAGCCTGCGCGCCCAGGTGCCCCTATGCCTCCACCACACACTCTGTGCCAATCCTAATGTGAACACCGACATCGGCGGATTCTTTGCCGGCGCCTACAACCGCAGCTGGGGCGACAACTCGGCCGTCGGCAATCCGCAATACCAGGAGCTCTATGTGCGCTGGATGCAGTTCGGTCTGTTCTGCCCGATGATGCGCAGCCACGGCACCGATGTGTATCGTGAACTCTACTACTACGGTAAGCCCGGAGAACCGGTCTACGATGCCCTGCTCTCGGCCGTGAAGATGCGCTACCGTCTGCTGCCCTACATCTACAGCCTCAGCCGACGCGTGAGCACAGAGGACGGTTCCTTCATGCGCGCGCTGATGATGGACTTCAAGGACGACAAGAACGTGTGGGACAACGGACGCCAGTATATGTTCGGCCACAGCCTGCTCGTATGCCCCGTGCTGGACCCGCTCTTCACCGAAGAGAAGATTGTGAAGACCGACGAGTCGACAGGATGGAACGCACAGAAGGCAGGCGGAAGGGAGGACGGATGGCCTGCCGTGAAATGGGATGCAGAAAAAACCTATGCCGTGTATCTGCCCGCCTACACCGCCGGAGGAAAGAAGGGCCAATGGTACGACTTCTGGACAGGGCGGCTCTACAGCGGCGGCACCACAGTGGAGGCCGACGCGCCCCTTGGCCATTCGCCCCTCTACGTGCGCCAGGGCAGCATCATCCCCATGGGACCCGAGATGCAGTACAGCAGCCAAAAGCCATGGGACACCCTCACCCTGCTCATCTACCCAGGCGACAACGCCAGTTTCACCCTCTATGAGGACGAGGGCGACAACATGAACTACCTGAAGGGGGCATTCGCCGAAACGCCCATCACATGGAACAACAGGACACGCACCCTCACCATCGCCGACCGCCGCGGTGCCTATCCCGGCATGGTGACCACCCGCACCTTCGTTCTGCAACTGCCCGACGGCACCAGCAAGACCGTCACCTACACCGGCAAGGCAATACGCACAAGGCTGTAATCCCCCTCCCCCCATTCACAAGAAAAGAAGACTCATGACAAACGAGGATATCCTGTACATGCGAAAGGCGCTGGAGGAGGCGCGGATGGCCTTCGAAGAAGATGAGGTGCCCGTGGGGGCAGTGGTGGTGTGCAGAGGACGGGTGATTGCACGGGCCCACAACCTGACCGAAAGACTCACCGACGTGACCGCACATGCCGAGATGCAGGCCATTACCGCCGCACAGGAGGCACTGGGCGGCAAGTATCTCAACGAGTGCACGCTCTACGTGAGCGTGGAGCCCTGCATCATGTGCGCCGGTGCCATCGGGTGGGCACAGATGGGACGGGTGGTGTATGGGGCCGCCGACCCCAAGCGCGGGTTCTCGACATTCGCCCCGCAGGCCCTTCACCCCAAGACCCTGGTGGAGAAGGGCTTGCTGGAGAACGAATGTGCCGCCCTCATGCAGTCGTTCTTCAGGCGAAAGCGCGGGGGCGGCAGGGCAGGAAGGAACTAGCCTATCGGCTGCCAGCCATACGGAACCAGTTGAAGTCGGCCCATCCGCCTACACCCTGCTCCGTAGTGGAGAAATTGAAGAGGGCAAAACGATTGGCCGTCCAGGGCAGGCCAAGCCCCATCTGCAGCACATTGCCAAAGGGGTGGAAAGTGCTGCCGTCGAGGCTGTAGAAGAAATTGGCCTTGAAATCGCGGTCGGTGGCAAACACACGAATCCATACCGTCTGCTGCCCTGCAGGAAGCGGGAAGGCATCTATCTCCTTGCCGTCGTTGCACATCACCAGCCTGCGCGCTCCATCCCGCTGCTCCACAGCAATATAGGCATAGGGGAACTCAAAGATGCCCATGCCGGCCACGTTGCCGTCGCGCAGGCCTGCGAGGTCCATCTCGGTGGTGGCGGTGGACAGCGGTCCTTGCACACGCTGTGTGAGCGTATTGCGGGCGTTCTTGATGTCGTCGGCCTTCGAAGCAGTAAGGCGCATATAGCCTTTGCGTGCAGCAAGCGACCAGCGGGAGGGGTCGGGGTTGTGGTTCCACTGCCATTGCAGGCCCAGACGGGCGGTATTGAACTCGTCGGTGGTGGCCACGGTGTGGGGTTTCACCTTCTTGCCCGTAGCAGGCTTGTCGTACACAATGGCATCCTTGCCATCGGCTCCCAGCATGGGCCATCCGTCCACCCACTTCACAGGCACCAGACAGGGCACACGGCCAATGGCGCCACGGTCCTGCATGATGATGAACCACCAGTCGCCGTTCTTGAGCTGCACCATGCCGCCCTGATGGAGTCCGTTGCCGGGGTACGACTTGTCATCGTCCATGATGAGATGATGCTCATAGGGGCCATAGATGTTCTTGGAGCGAAGGCATATCTGCCAGCCGCCCGTACCACCTGCCGGACAGGTGATGTAGTACATGCCATTGATTTTATACATGTGGGAACCCTCCATACCGAAGCCTCCGCCCAGCGTATGGCTGTCCTTGAAACCGCCGCGCCATATCTCCACAGCCTTCGACTTGACAGAACGTGCATCGGCATTCAGCTCCGTCAGATAAATGGTGCCCTGGCCATGCGCCACATATACGCGTCCGTCATCGTCGAAGAACAGGCCGGGGTCATAGAGATAATCGGGGAAGACGGTGCGTGTCCAGGGGCCTTCGGCCTTCTCGGCCTCGCACACACAGAAGTTGCCCTTCTCCGTGCCCCATCCGTAGGGCGTGCAGAAGGCCACATAGAAGCGGCCGTTGTGGTGGCGGATACTGGCCGCCCAGGAGCCGTTGAGATAGAGGGTGCCCCCCTGCATGTCGTAGCGCGGGTCCTCGTCGTAGCGGTCCACGGCATAGCTGGCCATCTCCCAGTTCACCAGATCCTTGCTCTTGATGACAGGGCAACCGGGCACATAGTGCATACTGGTGGACACCATGTAGAAGGTGTCGCCCACGCGGATTACATCGGGGTCGGGCCAGTCGCCCCACAGGAGAGGATTGGTGAAGGTGCCATCGCCGTTGTCGGCCCGCCACACCTGTTGTGCATGTCCGCTCACGGGCCATGCCAGACTGGCACAGAGGGCCAGGAGGAATGTCTTTTTGTGTGTCATGTTTTTGATAATTAAAAGTTGGAAAATAGTTATGATTAGGGTTTGATTGATTATACCTACGTGCGACGGCCGAAGAGATGGAAGGTGAACACAGGACTCACC